>NZ_CP099466.1:2400000-3000000 GCF_023921125.1 Arthrobacter caoxuetaonis | reverse complement strand
ACCCATTGGGGCCACGGCACCGTCTGGGCCTGCCGGGCCGGAATCTCGTGGACGTGGACCAGCTGCTCCGGTTCGGCACCGCCGCCCAGCAGCGGGATCAGGGAATCATGTAAGGCCACGCGGCCATTCTCCCACCGGTGTACCCGGGACCGGGACCCGGACGGCACGGGGTCCGCGGCAGGCGAAATCAGCTACAGCCGTGGTTCGAACATCATCACGCTGGCCAGCGAATCCCAGCCCAGGTAGCGGTACAGTTCCAGCCCTGTTTCCGGTGAGATGAGCAGCCCGGTCTCGGCGTCGTGTTCCAGGGCGACTGCGGTCAGGGCCCGCATCACGTAGCTGCCCAGTCCGCGGCGGCGGAAGTCCGGTTCCGTGGCGATCTGGTCGTAGACCGCGTACCCGTCCACCACCGCAACGTGGCCGAGGGCGGCAGGTCCGCCGTCCAGGGTGACGAGCACCTTCCCCCCGGTGCCGCGCCGGAACGTCTCGGCCTCGAATCCGTCCGGAGGAAGCGGGTCCTCGATGTCCTGCCCGTCCATGTCCAGCACCATGAACACTTCATCGGTGGACCTGACCGACAGCCCGTAGACGTTGGCCGCGCCGTTGAACTCGCCGATCCGCGAGGTGACGATGGTGAACAGCCGTCCCGCACCCTGCCGCGCCGAGGAAGCCAGAGCCGCAAATTCGTCCTGCGAAGGCTCCAGCGCGAAATACTCCCAGTTATTGGTTTTGTCGTGCAGGAAAGCCGCAGGAAACCGGCCCTCGCGGCGCGTCTGGTAACCGCGGGCAAGGGCCCACCCAGTGAACCAGGTGTCCAGGAGTTCGTCGGTTAGCGCGTTCATGAATGAACATTAGCCCGCAGCCCCAGCCGGCGGCAGGGCTGAACACAAAATAAGGATTTCCCCCGCCGGTCTACCCTTAAGACGTGGCTGTTAACCGAATTGCTCTCTACTACGCTTTCACCCCTCTCTCCGACCCGGAGGCCATCCGCCTCTGGCAGCGGACCCTGTGCGAAAAACTGGGCCTGCGCGGGCGGATCCTGGTCTCCAAGGACGGCATCAACGGAACCGTTGGCGGGGACCTGGGCGCCGTCAAGGCCTACGTGAAGGCAACCAGGGAATACCCCGCCTTCAAGAAGATGGACATCAAGTATTCCGAGGGCTCGGCGGACGACTTCCCGCGGCTGAGCGTGAAGGTCCGTCCCGAGATCGTGAGCTTCGGCGCTCCCGGTGAGCTCAAGGTCGACGAAAACGGTGTTGTGGGCGGCGGCACGCACCTGCGGCCCGAAGAGCTGCACAGCCTGGTGGAGCAGAAGAAGGCCCAGGGCGAGGAAGTCGTCTTCTTCGACGGGCGCAATGCCTTCGAAGCCCAGATCGGCAAGTTCAAGGGTGCCGTGGTTCCGGACGTCACCACCACCCATGACTTCATCAAGGAACTGGAGTCGGGCAAGTACGACGACCTCAAGGACAAGCCCGTGGTCACGTACTGCACCGGCGGCGTGCGCTGCGAAGTGCTTTCCGCGCTCATGGTGAACCGCGGGTTCCAGGAGGTCTACCAGATGAAGGGCGGAATCGTCCGCTACGGGGAGACCTTCGGGGACAAGGGCCTGTGGGAGGGCTCGCTGTATGTCTTCGACAAGCGGATGCACATGGAGTTCACTGACGACGCCGCCACGATCGGACAATGCGTCCGCTGCCAGGCTCCGACCAGCAAGTTCGAGAACTGCTCCAACCCGTCCTGCCGCAAGCTCACGCTGTACTGCGCCGAGTGCGCTGCGGACCCTTCCACCCTCCGCTGCCCTGACGGCTGTGCGGACCAGGACGGCGCACAGTAGCACTGCCGCACCTGCTGCGGCACCCCGCCGAAGCCCCGCCTGACGGTTATCCGCCGCCGGGCGCCTTCCCGTCCCCAAACGCTCCTGCGGCTGGTACGCTCCCGCGCACGGCCGACCGGCCGGACACGGTTCGTCCCTGCCCCTGACGGGCAGGGCCGCGGAAAGGCACTGGGGATGGAAAGCACAGAAGCGAGCGGCACCTCAGCCGCACAAGGCATGCCTGCCGGCATGCCTCAGGTACCCGGAACACCGGCAGCGCAGCCGGCCAAACATCAGGCAGGCAAAGACGCCGGCGCCGGATGGGACCGGATCACGGATGTCCTGGTCGTGGGAAGCGGCGGTGCGGCGCTGACCGCGGCCATAACCGCTGCGGACGCCGGACAGGATGTCCTGGTTGTGGAAAGTACCGAATTCTGGGGCGGGACAACGGCGATTTCGGGCGGCGGACTGTGGATGCCGAACAATCCGCTCATGCGCGCCGACGGCGTCAGCGACAGTGAGAAGAAGGCACTGACCTACATGGAAGAGGTCATCGGGGACGTCGGCCCGGCCTCCTCCCGGGAACGCAAGGTGGCATTCCTGCGAACCGTTCCGGAACTGGTGGATTTCCTGGGCGGGCTGGGGGTGCAGTGGATGAGGTCGAAAGACTACCCCGACTACTATCCGGACCGTCCCGGCGGAATGATTGGCCGCTCCCTCGAAGTGAAACCGTTCGACACCCGCCTGCTCGGCCCGTGGTTCAACAAGGCGAGGGCGAAATCGCAGGGGATGCCGGTTCCGCTGACGACAGACGACGTCTGGGAGATTTCCCGTGCCTGGTCCACGCCCGGCGGCTTTGTCCGCGGGGCCCGCTTTGTGTTCCGCACCCTCGGCGGACTGCTCGCCGGCAAGCGGCTGTTCGGTACCGGCGGCGCCTTGACGTCGTCCCTGATGTACATAGTCCGCAACCAGCAGACCCCGGTCTGGCTCTCCTCCCCGCTGACGGACCTGATCCAGGATGAGGACGGAGCCGTGATCGGCGCCGTCGTCACCCGCGGCGGGAAGCCGGTGCGGATCCGGGCGCGTTCCGGGGTGATTCTCGGTGCGGGCGGCTTCGCGCGGAACGCCGAGTGGCGGAAGAAATACCACGGGTTGGAACGGGAGTACTCTTCAGCGCCCGACGGCGACCAGGGCACGGTGATCGATATGGTCAGCCAGCTCGGCGGAGGCCTGGCGCTGATGGACGACGCCTGGTGGGGACCATCGACAGTCGGTCCGACAGGCAGGGTCACCTTCACGCTGGCCGAGAGGTCCATGCCGTTCTCCCTGGTGGTGGACGGGGAAGGCAACCGGTACCTCAACGAGTCCGAGTCCTACGTGGACTTCGGCCACCACATGCTCGAACGCCAGGCCAAAGCGCCTTCAGTGCCCAGCTGGCTGGTCACCGACGTCCGGCATACCCAGCGCTACCTGAACGCGTCCCTCGTGTCCGGGCGAAAGAAGTGGAGGCGGGCGGGCCTGCTGCTGCGCGCTGACACACTGACCGGGCTGGCTGAGCAGATGGGCCTGCCGCAGGGAGCGCTGGAGGACACCGTGCAGCGCTTCAACGGATTCGCGCGCACCGGGGTGGATGAGGATTTCAACCGGGGCGCCACCGCGTATGACAACTACTACGGCGATCCGCGGGTCAAGCCGAACCCGAACCTCGGCCCGCTGGAAAAGGGTCCCTTCTACGCCATCCGGCTCTACCCCGGAGACCTGGGCACCAAGGGCGGCCTGCTGACCGATGAAGAGGCGAGGGTGCTTCGGGAAGACGGAAGCCTGATTCCCGGGCTCTATGCCGCGGGTAACACCACGGCATCGGTGATGGGCCGCACCTATCCCGGCGCCGGGTCCACGATCGCCCCGGCCATGGTCTTCGGCTACCGGGCGGCGCGGCACGCGGCAGCACAGCAGGCTGCCGGACTGGGTGGGGCGGAACGCGAAACCCTGACGGAACCCGTCGGCTAAAGCCGGGCCTCCGCCCCGGCAGCCGAGTCCTGCTAAGCGCTGAACGCAGCCGGGGCGGTGACTTCCGCCAGGCTGGATACTGCCTGCTCGAACAGCTCCGCAGGATTCGAGGCACGGCCGGCGGTTTCCTCCAGGGCAAAGCACTGCCAGGCAATCCGCCAGGTGCAGGTAATCAGCTCCGCCACGATTTGTGCCTGCATCCGGGGGAGCAGGCCCCGTTCGGCCAGCGCGCCGCTCAGCACATTCACCAGGTGTATTTCCTGACGGGAGACCGCCTGCAGCAGCCTGGGTTCGTGCAGCAGCAGCCTCGAAATCCGTTTGAACTCCACCTGTTCAACCTCATAGGCGAACTGTTCCCGGCAGGCATCGATCAGCTCTCGCAGAATCTCAGCCGGGGACAGGGAAGGCTGGAGCTCCCGGGAGAGGAGTGCGTCCAGCAGTTCGCTCTGGCCCGGCACCGCGGCGGATTCCTTCGAGTCGTAGTAGCGGAAGAAGGTCCGCTCGGAGATTCCGGCCCGTTCCGCAATGCGGGCCACCGTCGTGGTCTCGATCCCCGCTGTCTCCAGCAGGTCCAGGGTTGCCAGCTGGATGTCCCGTCTGGTTGCGGCCTTGTGGTCTTCCCTTTTTCCCACGCTGTCCCAGCTTCCGTTGGAGTGTCCGCGAGCGGCTTGTCTTCTGTCACAGTATGCCACTTCGGTTAGAAAAATCTGTCAGTCTGTGACAGTATTTTCCGGTTCGAGTCCGACAGAAACCGAGGAATCCTTGAGTCACGAAAGCACCACAGCCGAGCACCAGGGGCAGACCGCTGCACCGCCCCGTCCGGCACTGTCCACCAAACAGCTGACAGGCATCATCGGAGCACTGGCCCTGGCCGCGTTCCTGATGATCCTGAATGAAACAGTCCTGACCGTGGCCCTGCCCTCGATCATGGCGGATCTGGACGTTTCCGCCGCAGCAGGGCAGTGGCTCACCACCGGATTCCTGCTGACCGTCTCCGTGGTCATCCCCGCCACCGGATTCCTGCTCCAGCGCTTCACCACCCGCAGCCTGTTTATCTTTGCCCTGGCCAGCTTCCTGGTCGGCACGGTACTCGCAGTCTTTGCGCCGAGCTTCGCTGTCCTGCTGATCGCCCGGATTATTCAGGCCGTGGGCACGGCGATCGTGCTGCCGCTGCTGATGACCACCACGCTGACGCTGGTGCCCATGCACAAGCGCGGTGCCATCATGGGGCTGAACTCCATCGTCATTTCGGTGGGGCCGGCCGTCGGACCCACTGTGTCCGGTGCAGTGGTCAATGCCCTGAGCTGGCACTGGATCTTCGTGCTGATGACGCCGATCGCCCTGGTGATCCTCGTCCTGGGAATCATCTTCATCAAGATCCCCTCCGCCACCCGCAAGCTGCCGCTGGACGTTCCCTCGGTGATTCTCTCCGCCCTGGCCTTTGGGTTCCTGGTCTACGCGATTTCCAGCCTGGAACACGCGTCGGAGAACCTCCTCCTGGTCGGAGCCAGCGTCGTCGTCGGTGCCGGATCCCTGGCCCTGTTCATCAAACGGCAAATCACCCTTGCCCGGACCGGCAGGGAACTGCTGAACCTGGCACCGTTCCGGAACCGGAACTTCAGCCTCAGCGTCGTGATGATCATGATCGCCATGGGCACCCTGCTGGGAACCGTGATGATAGTGCCGATCATGCTCCAGACCGGCCGCGGCCTGGACACCCTGACCATCGGCATGATGCTCCTGCCCGGCGGACTGGTGCAGGCCGCCGTCGGACCCGTCTTCGGCCGGGTTTTTGACAAGTTTGGCCCGCGCCCGGTCCTCATCCCGGGTGCCGCCATGCTGGCACTGGGGCAGTGGCTCTACGTGTTCCTCACTGCGGAGTCCCCGCTCTGGGCGTTCACGGCGGCCCACATTGTCTTCAGCATCGGACTGGCCATGCTGATGACCGGGCTTCTCTCCGCGGCCCTGGCGACGGTCGATCCCCGGCTCTACGGCCACGGCTCGGCGATCTTCAACACCGGACAGCAGCTTGGCGGCGCGATCGGCACCACCATCTTCGTCACGGTCCTGTCCATGCTTTCCGCTGCGAAGCTCGGCGAAGGCTCGGCCCTGCTGGATTCGTTGTTCTCCGGCGCACACACCGCCTTCATCATCGGAGCGCTCCTGGCCACGGCCGGACTGGTGCTGGCGCCCTTCATCAAGATCCCCCGCCGCGCCTGACCAGGGGGGGGAGGCGGTGCGGGGGAAGGGGCAGGTGCACCGGAACCTAGACTGGATTGGTGACTGACTTCTCCCGTGTCCCGGGCGCACCGCAAAGTTCCAACCTCCAGCTGCTGGGCGGCCTCGCTGCCGACCTTGCCGATGCCGGCTACACGGTCGACGGCGTCGCCGCCTTCCTGGGCGGGGAGGCCGGTGCGGCGCTGGGCAGGGACCAGGTGGTGCCGGCAATGCTTGCCTGCCAGGCAGCGTTCGACGCCGCGGCACCCGAACCTGTTGCGGCGGCCGTGGCGCTGTGGCTGGTGGGGGAGTCCCTGCCTGCGGCACTCCTGGAGAAGGCTTTCCCCCGGACCGGCTCCGCAGGCCTGCGGAGCCTCGGCCTCATCGAGGACGACCCGGAGAACCCGGACCGGGTTCGCGCCGCGGTGGACCTGCGCCCCTATTCCTTTGATGCACCACCTGTGTCCGACGGCGGCAACGGCGACGGAAGGCCGGAGGCGCTGCCCGCAACCCTGCTGTGGGTCGCCAGCGACCTCGGTTCCCACCAGCGCCCCGGCGTGCTGCCGCATGACCACGTGCTGGGCATCGGACAGGCCTCGCTTTCCCTGGCCCAGCTGACCGTCCGCCGCCCGGCCGACAGGGCACTGGATCTGGGCACCGGCTGCGGCATCCAGGTCTTCCACCTGCTCAGCCACGCGCAGCACGTCACAGCGACGGACATTTCCGAACGGGCCCTGGCCTTCACCCGGTTCAACCTCCTGCTGAACGCCGCGGCACTGGGCATCGACCCGGCCCGTCCGGAAGACAGGGTCGACCTGCGGCTGGGCAGCATGCTCGAACCGGTGACCGGGGAACAGTTCGACCTGGTGGTCACGAACCCGCCGTTCGTCATTACCCCGCGCTCCGCGGAGGAAACTCCGGAGGAACGTTTCACCTACCGCGACGGCGGACTGCCCGGTGACGCCATAGTGTCCGGCCTGTTCCGCAACCTCGAGAGTGTCCTGGCGCCCGGCGGAACAGCGCAGCTGCTCGGCAACTGGGAGATCCAGGAGCCCGGCGACGCGGAACACGGCGAGGAAAACGAAACCGGCTGGAGCGCCAGGCTTCGTTCCTGGCTGCCGGAGTCCATGGACGCCTGGGTCATCCAGCGCGAAGTCCTCAGCCCCGCGGAATATGCCGAAATGTGGCTCCGCGACGCAGCAGAGAACCGCGACCGCAAGGACTACGCCGCGTCCTACGCCGCCTACCTCGCCGATTTCGCCTCCCGAGGAACCACCGGAATCGGCTTCGGATCGGTCTGGATGCGCCGCCGCGCGGAACCCGGCGCCACGCCGCTTCGCCGGTTCGAGGAAATTACCCATCCGCTGGAAGCCCCGATCGGACCGCACCTGGCTGCCGCCGTCGACCGCTTTGACTGGAGCCAGGCCCATCCGGATCTCGCCGCTGAGCATCTGGTGGTGGCAGATGACGTCACGGAGGAACGCCATCAGCGTCCCGGCGCCGAACATCCCGGCGTGATCCTGCTGCGCCAGGGAGCGGGCCTGCGCCGCACCAACCTGATGAGCACGGAGCTCACCGGCTTCGTCTCGGCGTGCGACGGCGATTTGCCCGCCGGCGCGATCATCGGTGCGCTGGGTGCCCTGCTGGGCCGGGACGATCCGGAGTTTGCGCCGGCTCTGGAAGCCGAGGTCCGCAACCTGGTGCTGGACGGATTCCTGCTGCCCGTCCAGGCGTAGCATGGGCCACTGATATGGGCTTTCGTCAGCCCGGGGGCGCGGTTGAGGTTACCCTAGTGCTTGGGGATTCCCCATACTGTCTTAGGATGAGCACGCCTGCGGTCCAATCGCCTGCGCCGTCCATCACCCGTTTATGATCCACCCGTACGTAGGAGAACAGTGCCAGTTAAGGCAACGGACAAGTCGACCGGCAAGAAGAAGAAGCTGGTAATTGTCGAGTCACCGGCCAAGGGCAAGACTATTGCCGGATACCTTGGTGAAGGCTTCGAGGTGACCGCCTCAATGGGCCATATCCGGGACCTTCCCCAGCCGTCTGACCTCCCGGCTGAGCTGAAGAAGTCCTCGCTGGGCAAGTTCGCCGTCGACGTCGAAAAGGACTTCGAGCCCTACTACGTGGTCTCCACGGATAAAAAGAAGAAGGTCGCCGAGCTCAAGGCCGCCCTGAAGGACGCCGACGAGCTCTATCTCGCAACTGACGGTGACCGCGAAGGCGAAGCCATTGCCTGGCACCTGCTCCAGGTGCTCAAGCCCAAGGTTCCGGTGCACCGCCTGACCTTCCCCGAAATCACCAAGGAAGCCATCCAGCGCGCCCTGCTGGAGATGCGCGACGTCGACATCTCGATGGTCGATGCGCAGGAAACCCGTCGCATCCTCGACCGCCTCTACGGGTACGAGATTTCTCCCGTGCTCTGGCGCAAGGTAGCCCGCGGACTCTCCGCCGGCCGCGTGCAGTCCGTCGCGACCCGGCTGGTGGTCGAGCGCGAACGCGAGCGCATGGCCTTCCGCTCCGCCTCCTACTGGGACCTGCTGGGCACCTTCGCCACGGCGTCCTCGGAAACCTTCAAGGCACGCCTGACCTCGGTCGACGGTGCACGGATCGCCACCGGCAAGGACTTCACCGACCGCGGTGAGCTCAAGTCCAAGACTGTCACGCACCTGGATGAAGCGGCCGCCGTCTCCCTGGCAGCCGGCCTCCAGGATGCGTCGTTCACCGTCCGGTCGCTGGAAACCAAGCCGTACACCCGCCGCCCGGCGGCGCCGTTCACCACCTCCACGCTGCAGCAGGAAGCCAGCCGCAAGCTGCGTTTCTCCTCCCGCGTGACCATGCAGGTGGCACAGCGGCTGTATGAAAACGGCTACATCACCTATATGCGTACCGATTCGCCGGCCCTTTCGGACCAGGCGATCAATGCCGCCCGCCGTCAGGCCTCGGAACTGTACGGACCCGAATACGTGCCGGAAGCCCGCCGCGTGTACAAGGGCAAGTCCAAGAACGCGCAGGAAGCCCACGAGGCCATCCGCCCCGCCGGTGACTCCTTCCGCACGCCGGCGCAGGTGGCATCCTCGCTGCGCGGCGACGAATTCAAGCTGTACGAGCTGATCTGGAAGCGCACTGTGGCCTCCCAGATGGCTGATGCCAAGGGTTCGACGGCGTCGGTCAAGCTGGGTGCGGTGTCCGCGGACGGGCGCGACGCCGAGTTCTCGGCCAGCGGTACGGTCATCACCTTCCGGGGCTTCATGGCTGCCTACGAAGAGGGCCATGATGCTTCGCGCAACGAGGAGGACGGCAGCGACGATTCGCGCCTGCCGATCCTGAAGAAGGACGATCCGCTCAGCGCAGCCGACCTGGCTGCCGGCGGCCATGAAACGTCCCCGCCGCCGCGTTTCACCGAAGCTTCGCTGGTGAAGATGCTGGAAGAGCTCGGCATCGGACGGCCTTCGACCTACGCAGCGACCATCTCCACCATCATGGACCGCGGGTACGTCACCACCCGCGGCCAGGCGCTGGTTCCGAGCTGGATCGCGTTCTCCGTGGTGCGCCTGCTGGAGGAGCACTTCACGGATTACGTGGACTACGACTTCACCGCGGAAATGGAAGAGGACCTGGACCGCATTGCCCGCGGCGAAGCCGGCCGCGTGGAGTGGCTGAACCAGTTCTACTACGGCGACCGCGTCGAAACCGGCCTGCACACGATCGTGAACGACCTCGGCGAAATCGATGCGAGGGCAGTGAACTCGATCGAGATTGCTGACGGAATCGTGCTGCGCGTGGGCAAGTTCGGCCCGTACCTGGAGCGCCCGCTGCCTGCGGATGCACCGGAAGGCACCGAGCCGGACCGCGCCAACGTCCCTGAGGACCTGGCTCCGGATGAGCTGACCGCCGAGAAGGCGCTCGAGCTGATGAACAGCGCCGGACCCGAGGAACGCGTCCTGGGCGAAGATCCGGAAACCGGCCGCACGATTGTGGCACGCAACGGCCGCTACGGGCCCTACGTGATTGAACTGATCCCGGAGATGACGGCCGAGGAACTGGCCAACCAGCCGGTGGAATACTACAAGAACGGCAAGCCCAAGCCCCCCAAGAAGCCCGTCAAGGTCAAGCCGCGCACCGGCTCGCTCTTCAAGTCCATGAGCGTTGAGACGGTCACCCTGGAGGAAGCCCTGAAGCTGATGCGGCTTCCGCGCGTGCTCGGGACAGATGCCGAAGGCAATGAGATCACGGTGCAGAACGGCCGGTTCGGTCCCTACCTCAAGAAGGGCACCGACTCCCGCTCGATCGGCTCCGAAGAGGAAATCTTCACCATCACGCTTGAGCAGGCCCTGGAGATTTACTCGCAGCCGAAGCAGCGCGGCGGACGCCAGGCAGCTGCCCCGCTGGCGGAGTTCGGTACCGATCCGGTGTCGGAGAAGCCCGTAGTCGTGAAGGACGGCCGGTTCGGGCCGTACATCACCGACGGGATCACCAACATCACGGTTCCGCGGTCCATGGCCATCGAGGAGCTGACCCGGGAACGGGCACTGGAACTCCTGGCCGAGAAGCGCGAAAAGGGTCCGGCTGCCAAGAAGCCGGTCCGCAAGCGCGCCGCAGCGAAGAAGTAAGCACGTGCCCGCTGCCGTGCACGCCCTCCTGACCCCTCCCCGGGGCCGGGAACGCGTGCGCGGCAACAGCGGCGCGATAATGGAACCATGCGTCTAGGCGTCCTGGATATCGGCTCAAACACCGTCCACCTGCTGCTGGTGGACGCGCACCCCGGTGCCCGGCCCGTTCCGTATGCCTCCCACAAGCGGCCGCTGCAGCTGGTGACCCATCTGGACGACGACGGCGCGATCACGGACGAGGGGCAGCGGCTCCTCGTGGAATTCGTGCTGGAGGCACGTGAGTTCGCCGCCCGGCACCGAGCCCAGGACCTGCTCGCGTTCAGCACCTCAGCCATCCGGGAATCAGCAAACGGGCCCTTGGTGCTGGAACACGTGGAGGAGCAGACCGGCGTCGCCCTTCGGGAGCTGAGCGGACGGCAGGAAGCCTCCATGACCTACCTGGCCGCCAGGCGCTGGTACGGCTGGGGTGCAGGCAGCCTGCTTGACCTGGACATTGGCGGCGGGTCCTTCGAACTGGCGCAGGGACAGGACGAACTGCCCGACGTCGCCGTCTCCGTTCCGCTGGGAGCCGGACGCCTCACCCGGGACTGGCTTCAGACAGACCCGCCCGCACCCCGCCGCGTGGCGGCCCTGCGGGCCTACATCAGGGACACGGTGCAGGACGCGCTGCTGGAATTTCTCCCGTACGGAACGCCGCACGTGGCGACGGGAACCTCGAAGACTTTCCGCTCACTGGCCCGTGTGTGCGGCGCGGCACCCTCGGCGGCCGGCCCCTACGCCAAGCGGAAGCTGCGCCGCAGCGACCTTTCCCAGCTTGTCCAGCGGCTGTCCGGGATGAGCGCTGCCGACATTTCCCGGCTGGACGGCGTCTCGGCGCTGAGGGCTCCCCAGCTGCTGGCCGGAGCCCTGGTCGCGGAGGCCGCCATGGAAGCGTTTGATCTCAAGTCCCTGCGCATCTGCCCCTGGGCGCTGCGCGAGGGGCTGATCCTGCAGCGGTTCGACACGCTGCGTTTCGACACCCCGGGCCCGCTGCCGGCCGGGCCTGAAACATACCCGCAGGAACCGGCCGGGGCGCTGGTCCTGGCTGTTGCCGGTGAATCGAACGGAAGTGCGAGCACAACATGACCCTAACCTCACCAAAGCCTGTCCAACCCGCCTCCAACCTGCCGCGTATCCCGGTGGCGTTGTCCAGTTCCTCGGTCTATCCGCTCTCTGTCCATGACACTTTTGCGGTGGCGCACGACCTCGGATACGACGGGGTGGAGGTGATGGTCACGGGCAGCCAGATCAGCCGGAATCCGGAGACCCTGAAGGACCTGATCGAGCGGTACCGGATGCCGGTGCTCGCGATCCATGCTCCCACCCTGCTGCTGACACAGCAGGTCTGGGGTAAAGCATGGACCAAGATCGAGCTTTCCGCCGCGATGGCCGCCGAAGTCGGGGCGAGCGTCGTGGTGGCGCACCCGCCGTTCCGCTGGCAGACCGGCTATGCCGGAAACTTTGCTGAAGGCGTGCGGCACATTGCCGAGCAGTACGGCGTCACCATTGCGGTGGAGAACATGTATCCGTGGCGGGTCCGCGGCCGGGAGGCCAAGGCGTACCTGCCCCACTGGAACCCGCTTCCGGAACCCTACGAGCATGTGACCTGGGACTTCTCCCATGCTGCGATCGCGGGAATGGACTCCTACGAAGAGATCCGCAGGCTGGGGACCCGGCTGAGCCATGTCCACCTGACCGACGGAACGCCCAACGGCAAGGATGAGCACCTGCTCCCCGGGGAAGGGACACAGCGCTGCGCCGAAGCCCTGCAGTACCTTTCAGAGACGGGGTACACAGGGACCGTGGCCATTGAAGTCAGCACCCGCAAGGCCAAAGAGCCCGGCGAACGGGAAGAAATGCTGCGCCAGACGCTGGAGTTCGCCCGGGTAAACCTGAACCAGGTCGTGGACGAATAACGGCGGAAAGAAGCCCGGAACCGGGCGGTTAAACGAGTGTGTGCCGACGATTGCAACGGGACGGTTGGGGGGAACATCCACGAATCGCCGGCACCACAGGACCGGAAAACCGGCCCTTCATCACTCGCACCTCCAAGAGGCAGTACCCACAATAGGCACCGACGATGTGCAGGAGCATTGAGGAAGCTGGATATTAGCTCCGAATCAGGCGTATTCGGGGCTGCGGGGAGGGCATGAAAGAATCGGGCCATGCCCACTTCTCCCCGAATCTCATTCCTCGGCTGCGGTTCCATGAACGAAGCCATCCTCGGCGGCATCCTCGCCGGAGGCTTCCCCAAGGACCGGGTCACTGCCACCGTCCGCCGCGCCGAACGGGCCGCCGAACTGCGTGTCCGCCATGGGATCACCGTCTTGGCAGGCTCGGAGGACGAAGCCGCCAACCGGAACGCCGCAGCGGAAGCCGACGTGCTGATCGTAGGGGTCAAGCCCGCCGGCGTGCGTGCCATGCTCACCGAGGTGGGACCGGTGCTGAAGCCCGGCGCCGTCGTCGTGAGCGTTGCTGCCGCGGTGCCGCTGGAATTGATGGAAGCCGCCCTGCCGGCCGGGGCCCAGGTCATCCGCACCATGCCCAACACTCCGGCCAAGCTGGGCCGGGGCGTCACCGCGCTGTCCGCCGGAACTGCGGCTGCACCGGCGTCCGTGGAACTGGTGCGCTCGCTCCTGGCGGGAACCGGGCGCGTGGTCCAGGTTCCCGAAGAGCAGATCAACGCCGTAGGTTCAGTCAGCGGATCCGGACCCGCTTACGCTTTCTATCTTGCTGAAGCCATGGCGAAGGCCGGAGCGGAACTGGGGCTCGAGCCGGAGCTGGCGGTCCTGCTTGCCGCCGAAACCCTGGCCGGCGCCGGCGCCATGCTGGCCGAACCCGGAGCCGACGCCGCGGCCCTCCGCAGGGCCGTGACCAGCCCCAACGGGACCACGGAAGCGGCCATCGGAGTCTTCGCGGACCGGGACCTGCCGGGCATCATTGCAGCCGGCATGGCCGCGGCCGCCGAACGCTCTGCAGAAATCACCGGTGAGTTGAACGCCGCTTCCTAGCGGAGGGACCGCCCGCTAGGGGCGCGAGGCGAACCGTTCCAGCAGGTCCACGTGGCCGGAAACGATCAGCACGTCCCGGCTGGAGACCCGGGTGTCCGCCTGGGCGTAGGTGAAGTCCTCGCCCGGGGACTTCACCCCGACGATCGTGACCCCGTATTTGGACCGCACGTTGGACTCGCGCAGGGTGAATCCCTGGGTCTCCTTGGGCGGGTACATCTTGACAATTGCGAAGTCGTCGTCGAACTCGATGAAGTCCAGCATCCGGCCGCCCACCAGGTGTGCGGCCCGCTGGCCCGCATCGGCCTCCGGGTAAATCACGTGGTTGGCGCCGATCCGGGTCAGGATCTTGCCGTGGGCGGGCGTGATCGCCTTGACCCACAGGTGCTCGATGCCCAGATCCACCAGGTTCACGGTAATCAGCACGCTGGACTCGATTGACGTGCCCACGCCCACGACGGCGGCGGAGAAGTCCTGCGCGCCGAGCTGCTTCAGCGCGTCAATGTTGGTCGCATCCGCCTGGACCACGTGGGTGAGCTTTCCCGAGGCCTTCTGCACCAGGTCCGGGTCCCGCTCGATCGCCAGGACTTCCCGGCCCTGCTTCACCAGCTGCTCGGCGGTGGCAGAACCGAAGCGTCCCAGCCCAATAACCAGGACGGGGGCGTTGTGCGGCGGTCTCTCAGCCAATGATGGGCCTTTCCTCGGGGTAGTGGTACAACGGCTTGCGTTGCCGCAGCGCCAGGGCGGCGGCCAGGGTGATGGTGCCCACGCGCCCGGCGAACATCAGGCCGGCCAGGATGTACTTGCCAGACGGCGGCAGCTCGGGACTGAGCCCAACACTTAGTCCTACGGTAGCGAAGGCAGAGATCACTTCGAACAGTACCGGCTGCAGGGTTTCGTCCGTGACGACCAGCAGCCCGATGGTAGCCATCGCCACCATGGTTGCGCCCAGGATCACCACGGAAATGGCCACGCGCAGGGCACCGGCCGGGATGTTCCGTCCGAAGGCGCGGACGTCCGTGTCACCGCGGGCCTCGGCAACGATGGCCAGGAAGATCACGGCAATGGTGGTCACCTTGATGCCGCCGGCCGTCGATGCGGAGCCGCCGCCGGCGAACATCAGCATGTCCGTGATGAGAAGGGTGGAGGCGTCCTGGTCCGCCATGTCCACCAGGCTGAAGCCGCCCGAACGCATCATCACGGAGGCGAACAGGGCGTGCAGGATCTTCTCTCCGACGCCCATCCCGGCAATGGTGCGCTGGTTGAACCATTCGAAAACCGCCCAGAGCAGCGTGCCGGCAACCAACAGGATCAGTGACATCAGCACCGTGAGCTTGGTGTGCAGGTTCCAACCCCGGGCCCGCAGCCGGCTCTGCAGCAGGACCATGATGACCGGGAAGCCCAGGCTGCCAATGAAGACGCCGACCATGATCGGCACCAGGACCCACAGGTCATATTCGTACGGCACCAAACCGTCCGAGTGCGGCGTGAACCCGGCGTTGTTGAAGGAGGAGACGGCGTAAAAGACGGCGTGCCAAATCGCCTGTCCCGGTGACTCGCCCAAGATCATGAACCGGGGTGCCAGCACAGCGGCCAGCGCGAGTTCAATCAGCACCGTGGTGCTGACAACGATCCGCAGCAGGTTGCCGACCTCGCCCAGGCGGCCGGTGTTCATGCCTTCCTGTGCGATCAGCTTGCCGCGCAGGCCCAGACGCCGGTTCACGGCCAGTGCCAGCAGTGAAGCCATGGTCAGGATGCCCAGGCCGCCCACCTGGATAGCCACCAGAATGAGTACCTGGCCGAACGCGGACCAGTGGGTTGCCGTGGACACCACGGTCAGCCCGGTGACGCAGACGGCCGAAACAGCCGTGAACAACGCATCATGCAGGGCGGTGGCCTGCCCCGAGGAGGACGCCACGGGCAGTGCCAGGAGGGCCGTGAACAACAGGATGACAAGGGAAAAGACGATCAGGGCCAGCCGCGCCGGGGACGAGTTGGCCACGGCGTCTATGAAGTCCCGGGCTGCAACTACCAAGCCGAGGGGGCGGCGCAGGTTGGTCTGCCGCGTCAGCTGAGGATCGGATGCCATGGGTAGAAAAGTCCAGTTCTGTGCGCGGTGGTCCTGAATAGGTAGTAAACCACTTAACCCTGCCGCCGGCGTTGCGGGACGCGGGGGCCGCATCGCGTAGCCTGTGAGCATGACCACTTCCGGGCTGAGCCTCCCCGCGATTCCAACACGCATCGTGTGGGACGAGTCGATGATGGGCTACAACTTTGGGCCAAACCATCCCATGAGTCCGCTCCGCCTGGACCTCACTGCCCGGCTCGCGAAGGAACTGGGAATCTTCGACCTCCCGCAGGTGAGCCTGACCGATTCGTTCGTCGCAAGCGACTCCCAGCTGGCCCGGGTCCATCTGCCCGAATACGTTGCCGCCGTGCGTGACGTCAGCCGGAATCCCGGGCAGGTAAATGAACCGCTGGGACTGGGTACCGAAGACGACCCGGCCTTTGAGGGCATGCACGAAGCCAGCGCCAGGCTCTTTGGAGGATCGCTGGCAGCGGCGGAAGCGGTGCTGTCCGGCGAAGCGCTGCACGCAGTGAACTTCAGCGGAGGAATGCACCACGCCGCGGCCGGCAAGGCCTCCGGGTTCTGCATCTACAACGACGCCGCTGCCGCCGTCGACCGTTTCCTTGCTGCCGGCTATACCCGAGTCCTCTACATCGACGTCGACGCGCACCACGGTGACGGCACGCAGTCGATCTTCTGGAACGACCCGCGCGTCATGACCATTTCCCTGCACGAGACAGGGCTTTCGCTTTTCCCGGGCACGGGATTCGCCAACGAAGCCGGGGGACCGGACGCGCCGGGCACAGCGGTGAACGTGGCCCTGCCGCCGGGCACCTCGGACGCCGGCTGGCTCCGGGCCTTCCACGCCGTCGTCCCGCAGCTCACCGGTGCCTTTGAGCCGCAGGTGATCATCAGCCAGCACGGCTGCGACGGACACCGGGACGACCCGCTGTCCAACCTGCGGCTTTCCGTGGATACCCAGCGGCAGGCAGCGCTGAGCATTTCCGGGCTGGCCGACCAGTTCAGCGAAGGCCGCTGGGTAGCCACCGGCGGTGGCGGCTACAACGTTGCGAGTGTGGTTCCGCGGTCCTGGGCCCTGCTGCTGGCAGTGGCTGCGAACCACCGAATGCCGGTGACGACGCCGGTTCCGGCCGCCTGGCGCGACTACGTCCGGGAACGGCACGGCATCGATACCCCGCAGGCGATGGGGGACGGCGTGGACATGTGGTGGCGGTCCTGGGAAGTCGGCTACGACCCCAATGACGACATTGACCGGACTGTCATGGCCACCCGCAAGGAGATCTTCCCGCTCCACGGACTGGACCCCTGGTTCGACTAGTCCGCTGCACGTCCCGATGGCGGGAAGGCCGCCGGGGGCATGTACCGCTAAGGTAATGCCTATGGTCATTGACGATGTATTCGCTGTCATCGCGGAAGGCACCCGGCGTGAAATCCTCGGTGCCCTCCGTGGCGGGGACAAATCCGTTGGAACGCTGGTTGAAGAACTGGAGGTCAGCCAGCCCACGGTGTCGAAGCACCTGAAGGTCCTGCGCGAGGCCGGCCTTGTCACCATGCGCGCTGACGGCCAGCGCCGTTACTACGCGCTGAAGACGGCCCCCCTCGATGAAGTAGTACTATGGCTAAGCGCATTTGATCTGCCATCACTTACCGCCGCCCAGCCCACCACTCCGCGTCTGGCCGGCGTCGCCGCCGGGCTGGAGACAGCCGAAACACGCGGCGGCCGGTCCCTGTTTGCCGGACGCCCAGCGTCCGAGGCAGGCCGGCAAACCGCTGCCGCTGCCGTGGCAGCGCAGCTGCCGCCGGGGGCCGCCGAGCACCTTTCGGCATCCGACGCCAGCGTCCAGCAGCAGCTTGGCCGCACCGTCGGCCGCGCCGCGGAACGCGCCGCTGATCTGCTGGGTTCACTGCCCAAGTTCCGTCGCCGTCGCCCCTAGACGGCATCCCGCACCGGTCCTGGATCGCGCACAGGCACCAATCGGTCTAGCGTATTAAGCGGGAGGGGATCACCAAAGGAGCAACACATGGACGCAACTCTTACGCGCGTGCGCGACGAAGTATTCCGCCGCAATCCCGGCGAAACCGAATTCCACCAAGCGGTGGTCGAAGTCTTCGAATCCCTCGAACCGGTGCTGCGCAAGCATCCCGAGTTCGGCGAAGCCGCCATCCTGCAGCGTATCTGCGAACCCGAGCGGCAGATTATCTTCCGGGTCCCATGGGTCGACGACGCCGGACATGTGCGCATCAACCGCGGCTTCCGCGTCGAGTTCAATTCCGCGCTTGGCCCGTACAAGGGCGGGCTCCGCTTCCATCCGTCCGTCTATCTGGGCATCGTCAAGTTCCTCGGCTTCGAGCAGATCTTCAAGAACGCACTGACCGGCATGCCCATCGGCGGCGGCAAGGGCGGCTCCGACTTCGATCCCCGGGGCAAGTCCGACGCCGAAGTCATGCGGTTCTGCCAGTCCTTTATGACCGAGCTGTACCGCCACATCGGGGAATACACCGACGTCCCCGCCGGTGACATCGGGGTGGGCGGCCGGGAAATCGGTTACCTCTTTGGGCAGTACAAGCGCATTACGAACCGTTACGAGTCCGGCGTCCTCACCGGCAAGGGAGTGAGCTGGGGCGGGTCCCTGGTCCGTCCCGAAGCAACCGGCTACGGCGCGGTGATGTTCGTCGAGGAGATGCTCAAGACGCGGAGCCTCAGCCTGGACGGCCAGCGGGTCATCGTCTCCGGTTCCGGGAACGTGGCCATTAACGCCATTGCGAAGGCGCAGTCGCTGGGCGGCAAGGTCATTGCCTGCTCGGACTCCGGCGGCTATGTCGTGGACGAAGCGGGCATTGATGTTCCGCTGCTGCGCCAGATCAAGGAACACGAACGAGGCCGCATCTCCGAGTACGCAGCGCGCAGGGGCAGCGGAGTTTCCTACGTGGCCGGCGGATCCGTCTGGGACGCCGGTGCGAACGTCGCCCTTCCGTGCGCCACCCAAAACGAGCTGGGCGAACATGACGCCGCCTCGCTGGTCAAGTCGGGTGTTGTCGCCGTGGCCGAGGGAGCGAACATGCCGTGCACCCCGAAGGCAATCGAGGTGTTCCAGGAAGCGAACGTCCTCTTCGGTCCGGGCAAGGCTGCCAACGCCGGCGGCGTTGCCACGTCTGCGCTGGAAATGCAGCAGAACGCCAGCCGCGATGCCTGGTCCTTTGAACACACCGAACAGCGGCTGAGCCAAATCATGGTGAACATCCATGACCGGTGCGCGGAAACGGCGGAAGAATACGGGGCTCCCGGCAACTACGTCGTGGGCGCCAACATCGGCGGCTTCGTCAAGGTCGCCGACGCGATGCTGGCGCTCGGCGTCATCTAGTCAACCGCGGCCGCATCCAGCCCCGGGCTCCCGCTGAGAGGGGCATAGGCCGAGAGCAGCCGGACATGCTCCGGCTTGAGGTCGGCGATGCGGTCCACCCCCATGAGCGCCAGCGTGCGGGCGGCCTGGGTGGAGAGGATCTCGATGGTCCTGTCCACTCCGGCCCGCCCGCCGGCCATCAGTCCGTACAGGTAGGCGCGGCCTATCAGCGTGAAGTCGGCACCCAGGGCGAGAGCAGCGACGATGTCCCCGCCGCTCATGATCCCGGTGTCCAGGATGATGCTGGTTTTCCCCTTGAGCTCGGCAGCAATCTCGGGGAGCAGATGCAGGGGAATGGGAGCGCGGTCCAGCTGGCGTCCTCCGTGGTTGGACACAACGATGCCGTCCGCCCCGTAATCGACGGCCTTGCGGGCGTCCTCCAGGGTCTGGATCCCCTTCACCACCAGGTTCCCCTTCCAGGTCCGGCGGAGCCACTCGAGATCATCGAAGGTCAAGGTGGGGTCGAACATGGAATTGATCAGGTCCGCGACGGTGCCGGAGTACCGGTTCAGGCTGGCGAAGGACAGCGGCTCGTGCGTCAGGAAGTTGAACCACCAGGCCGGCCGGTAGGACGCATCCAGCACGGTCTTGAGTGTCAGCGCCGGAGGGATGGTCATGCCGTTGCGCACGTCGCGGAGGCGTTCACCGGCGACGGCGGTGTCCACGGTGACCATCAGCGTGTCGAATCCGGCTGCTGCCGCGCGGTCGATCAGTTCCCTGGACTTCTGCCGGTCCGTCCAGAGGTAGAGCTGGAACCAGTTACGTCCATCCGGTGCTGCCGCTGCGACGTCCTCGATGGACGCCGTGCCCATGGTGGAGAGCGTGTAAGGGATCCCTGCCGCCGCTGCAGCCTGCGATCCGGCGTATTCACCCTCCGACTGCATCATGCGTGTGAACCCCGTGGGTGCAATTCCGAAGGGAAGGGCAGAGGTGCGGCCCATCACGGTCGTGGAAAGGTCCACAGTTTCGACGTTCCGCAGTACTCCGGGCCGGAACTCGACGTTGGTGAACGCCTCCCGGGCACGCCGCAGCGTGATTTCTGATTCGGCGGCGCCGTCGGTGTAGTCAAACGGCGCCTTGGGCGTGCGCCGCTTCGCCAGGTCCCGCAGGTCCCAGATGGTGCTCGCCCGGCGCAGCTTTGCAGCTGCTCCCAGCTGAGGTTTCTTGAACTGCATCAGGGGAGCGAGGTCGTGGACGCGGGGGACACGGCGGGTCAGGGCCGGAGGTTTGTTACTCAAGGGGGCAACGCCTTTCGAAGCATTCTGCTCTGGAATCATTGAGACTACGGAGCGGCGTGCGGGCCTGACAAGGCATGTTCACGAAGCGGGCGGAGAGGCGGGCGGCAGCGTCACAATCCAGGCCGGCGGGCGCCCGGCTTGCCAAGCAGCGCGGCCTGGGCCTACCGTCTAGGCATGACTAACCGTTGGTATGCGTATTTTTCGTTGGCTCTGGAGGAGCCCGCGCGATAATTCGCTGACGCCAACCTTCAGAGCCACC
Organism: Arthrobacter caoxuetaonis; assembly: GCF_023921125.1. Lineage (NCBI taxonomy): Bacteria > Bacillati > Actinomycetota > Actinomycetes > Micrococcales > Micrococcaceae > Arthrobacter > Arthrobacter caoxuetaonis. The sequence continues at coordinate 2,979,310 of NZ_CP099466.1, read as the reverse complement.
AGGGCAGGGGATTATTCCCTTGCCCTTCGCCATATCCGGCGGGGTCTGAAGAGAAGTCCCGCCGGCCTCACACACGGATAACGGGACCATGAACCTCACCAGCACAAAACATTCAAACCGTACGTCGGACCTGCGGGTCAGCGAGTTCCTCCCGCTGCCGGCACCCGCCGATCTCCTGGCTGAACTGCCGCTCACCGACGAGCTTGCCGGCGTCGTGAGCCGGGGGCGCGAAGACATCCGTGCCGTACTCAACGGGGCCGATGACCGGCTCCTTGTGATCGTAGGGCCCTGCTCGATCCACGATCCGGTGGCCGGGCTGGAGTACGCTGCACGCCTTGCCGCTGCCGCCGAAGAGCACCGGTCCGATCTTCTCGTGGTGCTGCGGGCCTACTTCGAAAAGCCGCGCACCACAGTGGGATGGAAAGGGCTGATCAACGATCCCCGCCTGGACGGCAGCCATGACATCGCCACCGGGCTGTTCGCCGCGCGGCGCTTCCTCATCGCGGCTGCGGAACTCGGCCTGCCCACCGGGACAGAATTCCTGGAACCCATCAGCCCCCAGTACGTCGCCGACCTGGTGTCGTGGGGAGCAATCGGAGCCCGGACCACCGAGAGCCAGATCCACCGGCAGCTGGTCTCCGGGCTGTCCATGCCGGTCGGCTTCAAGAACGGAACCGACGGTTCGCTGCAGATCGCCGTGGACGCGTGCGATGCCGCGTCCGCTCCGCAGTCATTCCTGGGGATCGACGGCGCAGGACGGGCATCAATGGTCCGTACCGCCGGGAATCCCGACACGCACCTCATCCTCCGCGGCGGCAGCTCCGGGCCGAACTACTCCGCCCCGGATGTGCTTGCGGCATCCGAAACCCTGGCCGGCAAGGGCCTTAACCCGCGCCTAATCGTGGACGCCAGCCACGCCAACAGCGGCAAGAACCATCACCGCCAGGCAGAAGTGGCACTGGAACTGGCCGCCACGCTGGAATCCGGCCACGATGCACGGCACAGGCTCGCAGGCGTCATGCTGGAGAGCTTCCTGGTGGGCGGCGCGCAGCCGCACGACAGCGAGAACCCCCGCCCGCTGACCTACGGGCAAAGCATCACGGACAAGTGCATGGACTGGGATACGTCGGCTGTCATTCTCGAGGCGCTGGCAGCAGCCTCCCGGCGCCGTCGCACCGGAGCCTGAAGCCGTGCTGCAGTCCTGCACCGGCGCCGGCCGCGGACCGCGGGAGCAAGCGGAAGAAACATCGCGGAAAGGGACCGTCTTTCAGCGGAAAAACTTCCACTATGGTTACTTCAGCCACTAGAGTAGAGTGCTAGACGGTCATCAGATGGTCATCAAGGCGACACGCCGCCGATGTTCGACGAGACGGGATTGCGCTCCTTGCGCTTCGCCCCTCCAGTCGGACTGGACGCAAGTTGCTTCCGAACGAAGGAACAAGAGATAAATGGCAGACGAGAGCAATTTCTCGGACGTGCGGTTTCTGACGGTGTCAGAGGTCGCGGATGTCATGCGTGTGTCCAAGATGACCGTTTACCGGCTGGTGCACTCCGGAGAACTTCCGGCAGTCCGGTTCGGACGGTCCTACCGGGTTCCGGAATCTGCGGTGCAGCAGGTTCTGCGCAACGCGGTGATCGACCGCCGGACGGGCACCGCTTAGGCATCACCCGAAACGGGTGCCAGGGTGCAAACGGCGCTGTCCGGAAAGACAGCGTGGAAGCGGTACCCTGTTAAGGAACGTTTCAATCATGGCTAGTATCTGCCGGAACCGTTGACGGCGGGCCGCCCAGGCCCCCTGATCCAGGAACCGGCATGGCTCCTAATTCAAGTTTGTGAGGACTCTGTGGGTTCAGTTATTAAGAAGCGCCGCAAGCGTATGGCTAAGAAGAAGCACCGTAAGCTGCTTCGCAAGACCCGTCACCAGCGCCGCAACAAGAAGTAGATTCTTCTTTAGCGCCGCAGAAGCCCGCCGTCCGGTTCAGGACTTGGCGGGCTTCAGCTTTTTAAGACCTGCGCGGGGACGGACCTAGCGGGAACGGACCCAGGAAAAGCCGCGCCACAATCCGTAGGCTGCCCCGGCAGCCGAAGCCGTCTTAAGGCCGAGCGTGGCGGCACGGCGTCCGGACCGGAAATCATAGACGGGCCAGTTGTGATCGCGGGCGTGCCGGCGGAGGCGCGCGTCAGGATTGATCGCCACAGGATGGCCCACCAACGTCAGCAGCGGCACGTCGTTGAAGGAATCGCTGTAGGCCCAGCAGCGGGAGAGATCCAGTCCCTCCTGCTCGGCGAGGGCACGGACGCCTTCTGCCTTGGCCGGACCGTGCAGGAATTCACCGACCAGCCGGCCGGTGTAGAGGCCGTCGGCCACCTCGCTGACAGTCCCCAGGGCTCCTGTCAGTGACAGCCGGCTGGCAATCACCGATGCCACTTCCACCGGCGTTCCCGTGACCAGCCACACCGGCCGGCCCGCCTTCATATGCTGTTCGGTCAGTGCGCGGGTGCCGGGCCAGATCTTCGAAACGATCATTTCGTCGTAGACCTCTTCGCCGAGGGTACGGACGTCCTCGGCTGCCAGTCCCGTTGCGAAGGCCAGGGCTGCGTCACGGACGCTGTGAACGTCCTTGAGGTTCTCGCCCTTCAGCATGAAGCGCAGCTGCTTGTACGCGAAACCGCCGGCCTCCCGAAGGGTGAAGACCCCCCGCTGGTGCATCTTGCGCGCCACATGGAACAGGCTGGCACCGCGCATAAGGGTATTGTCGACGTCGAAAAAAGCCGCTTCTCCCGGAGTTCCTGCCGCAGCCGGATAATCGGTGGCTCGGACGGCAGTGGATCGGGGCATAGCTCGAGTCTACTGAAAAACCCGCTTGTTCCACGGACATGGGTCCGTGCAGGCTAAGTTGGAAGTCATGAATGGTGTACCAACGTCCGCGCCGGTTCCGGAGGTCCTGCTGCTGACGCGCCCGGGCTGCCACCTGTGCGAGGCGGCCCGGAAGGTTCTGGACCGGGTGTGCGGCGATTTCGGCGTTCCGTGGCAGGAACGCTCTATTGACGGTGACCCCGACTACCTTGCCCGTTTCTCCGAGGAGGTCCCGGTCCTGATGATCAACGGAATCCAGCGGGACTTCTGGCACATTGATGAAGCCCGGCTGCGCCGGCTGCTGGCGTCATAACCGGGGGAGACGGAAGAAGTCCGTGGAGGAGGAGAACACTTGGAGAGCCCCGAGGAGCGGCCCTAGAGTGGGCAAGTACCGGACGGAGGTCCGCGGGCGCCGCTGCGGGGCCCTGAGCAACGAAAGCGGCAGAGGTGAGTACCAGGGATGAGTGACCCGGCAAGCCGTCAGCCGTCCGGCCACGGGCGGCACATCCCAGCGGCGTCGCTGGCGCGCCTCACCGTATACCTGCGTGTGCTGGGGACCATGATGACCGAGGGAATCGAGCGGGTATCCTCCGAGGAGCTGGCGGAGGCCGCGGGAGTCAACTCACCAAAACTCCGCAAGGACCTCTCCTATCTGGGCTCCTACGGCACACGCGGCGTGGGCTACGACGTCCCGTACCTCAGCGGCCAGATTGCTGCGGCCCTGGGCCTGACGCTGGACTGGCGCGTCGCCATCGTGGGGGCCGGGCATTTGGGGCGGGCGCTGGCAGGCTACCCCGGGTTCGGGTCGCGGGGATTCGAGGTCGTGGCCCTGTTCGACGCTGACCAGATGACCGTGGGCCAGGAAGTCGGCTGGTTGCGGATCAGCCCGGTCGATGCCATGGAAGCCGTGCTCGAAAAGACCAGGGCCAACATGGCCGTCCTGGCTGTCCCGGCAGACGTGGCGCAGCAGATGTGCGACCGTCTCATTGCAGCCGGGATCACAAGCATCCTCAGCTTCGCCCCGGTGGTGCTGCAGGCTCCGCCCGAAATCCAGATCCGCAAGGTGGACATGGCCACCGAACTGCAGATCCTTGCCTACCATGCCCAGCGCGCCCAGGTGGCGGCCCTTGCGACCGACGCCCAGGCCCGGTTGATGCGCTGAGAAGTTCAGCTTCCCAAAGTGCGGGCCCGGCCCCTCGCGAAATACCTCGCGGTGCCAGGCAGGAAAGACAGTGCCAGCCCGGTGCCGGCGATCAGTGCGGCCGCCACATGCTGTTCCGCGTGGTTCAGGACGCCGAAGAAGAGAGCTGCGGCTACCAGTGCGGCGCAGCACACCCGCGCCCAATTCCGGCCATCGCGGATTACTGAGGCCAGGAAGAAGCAGGCCCCAAAAGTCACGGCGGTCATGGCCACATCCGCAACCCTGGCGAGGACCAGCAGGGTGTCAGCCGGGACGCCAAGTTCCAGGAGCTGTGCCGTAGCTTCCGGTACTCCGCGACCAGGGTCCATGGCCGCACGGAAACCGGCCACCAGGACCACCACACCGGCTGCGAAGATCAGCAAGGCACCCGCATTGACCGCCAGCGGAGCGCGGCGGGGGGTTTTCCGGCTGGAAAGGCGAGGGGGCGGAACCGGCTGGGGAACGGGCGCCCGTTCGGGCCGGGGCGGCAGCTTGGCAGCGGGCTGGGGTGAAGTACGCATCGCTGGACGCTCGCCGCCGGCGAGTGCAGCGCCTGCGGCTGCGCCGCTCGCCGGTGGTGCTGCCGGTGCAGTCTCCGGTGCAGGGGCTGCTGCCGGTGCAGGCGCATCCGGTGTTTCCGGAGCGGAATCGCGCTCCGGCCACCCTGTCCGGGATGGCCGTACCGCCAGGCGGTGGAACCCAAGGTTCCGGACTGGTAAATGGAAGTGGCGGGAAAGAAACGTGGAACCGGCTTGCGGGGAATTGGGGGCTTCGGGAGGTGGGGTCATAGTCGTCGCCGCCTTCAAGAGACCGGAAAACAGTACTCCTACCGGGAGGTTGTCAGCTCCCTGTAGGGCAGCTAACGCTACGCCCAGGACCTGCTGCTGTGACCATCATTAGGGTGAACCGGTGCCGGAGCAGCCAAGATTTATGCCACCGGCTAGTACGGGCGGTAAGGGTTGTAATCGTGCCGCTGGAAGTAGGGATTGCTCGGCTTCAGGTAGAGCATCACGATCCCGGCTATCCCGGCCAGTGTGGCGACCAGGGACAGCAGCCCCAGCGGTGAGGCGAAGTAGGTCGGAAGGGACACCAGCAGCCCGAAAACCGAGAAAGCAGCGAAGACGGTGCCCACGATCCGGGCCCAATTGTGTCCGCGTCGAACGAAGAATGCGATCAGCACGTACATGCCCAGGCCGATCAGCCCCACCAGCACCGAGAAGGTGATCAGGAAGCCGCTGGCATCCTGCAGATCTATGTCACTGTCCCGCAGCATCTGCGTCTGTTCGGGGGAGAGCAGGTTCGGCAGGTTCAGGGACGTCAGCAGGTTGCTGATGAAGGACAGGACGCCGGCCGCGATGATGAGCCAGAAGCCAAGCTCAACCTCACGCGGCGCAGGACCCTTGGAGGACCCTGTTCCAGCAGGCGAGGGGTAGCCCGAAGGCTGGGCAGCCTGATATCCGTAGGGTCCCTGGCCATACTGCGGCTGGCCAGGTGCCTGCCCATATTGGCTGGGCTGCCCGTACTGCCCCGGCTGCCCGTACTGCCCTGCCTGCCCGTACTGCCCCGGCTGTCCGCCCTGCGGGGCGGCTGGGCCAGCCTGACCGTCTTCCTGCCCGGCATGGGGCGGAGCGGACGGCTGTTCCGGCTTGCTGTACTGCCCGTAGCGGGGCTGCTGGCGCTCTTGTTCGCCTTCCACCGCGGAGTCCGGCGGGGGAGTTTCCCGCGGAGCGTCGGGATCGCTGGGGTCAGGGATGTTTGGAGTGGTCATGGGGCCCGCCTGCCGTTTGGTGCCTGCCGGCGGGTGCCGGCAGGCAAGTGTGCCCATCTGCGAAGTCAGGTGACAAGTCTATCGCCGGGGCACTGGCGCGGCACCGGCGCGGACACACTCTCCGGTCGTGGGCGGGGAAACTGTGGATTAAACAAGCGTGGACCGGAACACCCGTCGGGGGTTCCGGTCCACGGCTCCTGCACTGGGACTAAGTGACTGGGGCTAAGTGACTGGGACTAAGCGGCGACGAACGCAGCGTCGACGTTGATGGTTACCTTGTCGCCCACCAGTACGCCGCCGGTCTCCAGGGCAGCGTTCCACGTCAGGCCGAATTCCTTGCGGCTGATCGAGGTGGTTGCGGAGAATCCGGCGCGGGTGGCGCCGAAGGGGTCAACGGCCACACCGTTGAATTCGACGTCCAGGGTCACGGGGCGGGTGGTGCCTTTGATGGTCAGATCGCCCGTGAGCTTGTAGCTTTCGCCCGAGCCTTCCACGTTGGTGGCGGTGAACGTGAGTTCGGGGAACTGCTCGGCGTCGAAGAAGTCCGGGCCCTTGACATGGGCGTCGCGGTTGGCGTCGTTGGAGTTGAAGGACGAGGAATCGATCGTGGCGGAGATCTTGGAGCCGGCAAGGGACTCGCCGACTTCGAGGACAGCCGAGACCTTGTCGAAATTGCCGCGGACCTTGCTGATGCCGGCGTGCCGGACGGTGAAGCCGACTTCGCTGTGGGAAGCGTCGAGGTTCCAGGTGCCTGCGTTAAGTCCGGTAGGGATCATGGTGGGGTAACTCCTGTCGTGGATCACCGGGCGGCGGTCGCCTGCCCGGCTATTAGATGCAATTGCATTGAGTCTTACACATAAAACTCAAAGGTTCAACTGTTTGTGAAGATTTAATCTTCACCGGCGTGTCTGCGAGACTTGGAATCATGTCGCGTGCCTCGATCCACCTCGTCCGCCATGGAGAAGTCTTTAACCCGGACGGTGTCCTTTACGGGCGCCTGCCCGAGTTTCACCTCTCAGATCTGGGCCAGGAGATGGCCCGCCGCGTCGCCTCCCACTTCCAGTCGCAGAAGAACGACGGCGCCAAGCTGGTGCACCTGGTTGCCTCACCGCTGACCAGGGCGCAGGAAACGGCCGCACCCATCGCAGCTGCCCTGGGCCTGGAAATCGAGACGGACGAGCGGATCCTCGAAGCCGAAAACCGTTTTGAAGGACTCTCTGGAGTGAAGAGCCGGCTGCGCAGCCCGCGCTACTGGCCGCTGCTCCGGAATCCCATGAAGCCTTCCTGGGGTGAGCCCTATGTCCAGCAGGTGGACCGCGTCATGGCTGCCGTGCAGGACGCCCGGGTCCGGGCACTGGAAACAGGCGGCGACGGCGCCGAAGCCGTCCTCGTGAGCCATCAGCTGCCGATTTGGGTCACCAGGCTTGCCGCTGAGGGGCGGCGGCTGTGGCATGACCCGCGGAACAGGGAATGCACACTGACCTCCGTAACCACCCTGGATTTCGAGGGCGACGTGTTGTCCGGCGTTCGTTATGCGGAGCCCTCCGCGGACCTGCTGCCCGGGGCAGCGAACATCCCCGGCGCATAATACAATTACTACGCGTTGTAGAAGTGGCCCTCCCCTGCCGCGATGAAAGCTGGAAATCCGTGAAGAAACCTCAGAGCGACAACCAGTCCGATGCCATGCACCGCAGGTCCTTCCTGCGGATTGGTGCCGGGCTGGCCGTAGGCGTGCCCCTGGCCGCCGCCCTGGCCGGATGCACGGTTGAGGACCCGCTTGCCGCCCAGGCCAAAGCCGGAGACAACAAGAACTACATCGCCGGCGACGGGTCCGTCACGGAATACGCAGTCTCCGAACGCGGTGAGCCCGTTAAACTGTCCGGAACCCTTTTTGACGGCACTACGGTGACCAACGCGGACTGGGCGGGCGACGTCGTCGTCCTTAATTTCTGGTACGCAGCCTGTGCGCCGTGCCGCAAGGAAGCTCCTGACCTCGTGGAACTGCATGAGCAGTTCTCGCCCGAAGGCGCCCGGTTCTACGGCGTGAATATCCGCGACGAGGCCAAGACGGCGGAAGCCTTTGAACGGAACTTCGCCATTCCCTACCCCAGTTTCGAGGACCGCAACGGGGACGTGCTGCTCGCGATGACGGGCTTCGTACCGCCGCAGGCTGTGCCGACAACGCTGGTGCTTGACCGTGAAGGCCGGGTCGCTGCGCGGATCCTGGGCCTGGCTGAAAAGGGAACGCTCAAGACCCTGATCAGCGACGCGCTGGCTGCGTAGCCGTGCCGCCCCTGCTTCCCGCCGCGCTGCCGGCCGCCAACGTCTTCGCGGAAACGATCCTTAACGGGTCGATGCTGCTGGCCATCCCGGTGGCGATCCTCGCCGGCCTGGTTTCCTTTCTTTCCCCCTGCGTGCTGCCGCTCGTGCCCGGATACCTGGGATACGTGACGGGGCTGACGGGCATTGACCTGGAAAAGCAGCGCCGGGGGCGGATGCTGACGGGCATTGCACTCTTTATCCTGGGGTTCTCCGTGGTTTTTGTCGCCATCGGAGCCGGGATCGGACAGCTCGGGGCATGGCTGCGCGGGCCGGACCAGGCCTGGATTCCGCAGGTCCTGGGCGTGCTGATCATCCTGATGGGCGTGATCTTCATGGGTGGGCTGTCCTGGTTCCAGCGCGACCGCAAGATCGAGGCACGGCCGCCGGCCGGCCTGTGGGGCGCACCCCTGCTGGGCATCACTTTCGGTTTGGGCTGGGCACCGTGCATGGGGCCGACCCTCTCCGCAGTCCAGCTGCTCTCCTTTTCCGGCGACGATGCCTCGGCGGCCAAGGGGGCATTGCTCACGTTCGTCTACTGCCTTGGCCTGGGACTGCCCTTCCTGCTGATTGCCCTGGGCGTCCGGCGCGGGATGGGCGCACTGGGCTTCTTCCGCCGCCACCGGCTTGCGCTGCAGCGTTTTGGCGGCGGCATGCTGATCGCGCTGGGGCTGCTGATGGTCACCGGCGTCTGGAATGTTTGGATCAACCAGCTCCAAGGCTGGTTGGATAGTGTCACCCTGCCCATCTGATGAGCATGTCCCATGTCCGAGACTCCGGCCGCCAGCTGGCCGGAACCCGACTCCACAGAACAATGAGAACCAGTTGAAACCTGAACCGGACAGCGAAGAGATGCAGACACCGCCCTCCGGCGCGCCGTCTGCCAACGCAACCACGCCGCCTGCCGGCAAGCCGGGGAAAAAGAAGGCCGACGACGTCGCCCTTCCCTCCCTCGGCCTGCTGGGCACGCTGCGCTGGGCGTGGACCCAGCTCACGAGCATGCGCACGGCGCTGTTCCTGCTGCTGCTGCTGGCGGTGGCGGCGGTGCCGGGTTCACTCTTCCCGCAGCGCCCGGCCAACCCCGCAGCTGTCACGCAGTACATTCAGGACAACCCGGGCACAGGACCCTGGCTGGACCGCTTCCAGCTGTTCGATGTGTACTCCTCCATCTGGTTCTCGGCCATTTACCTGCTTCTCTTCATCTCCCTGATCGGCTGTGTGATTCCGCGCGCCAAGGTCCATTGGAAGGCGCTGCGCTCCAAGCCCCCGAGGACTCCCACGAAGCTTTCGCGGCTTCCGGAATACGGAACCATGGTGGTTCCCGCCGGCACCGGCCTCACCGCCGGGCAGGCAGCCCGCGACGCTGCCCAGGTCCTGCGCAAGCGCGGCTACCGGGTGGAGGCCCGTGACCTGGACTCGGACCGTCCCTCCGTGGGCGCCGAACGCGGCTTCGCCAAGGAGACCGGCAACCTTGTCTTCCATGTATCGCTGATCGGGGTCCTGGCCTCTGTGGCGATCGGCGGGCTCGTGGGCTACAACGGCCAGCGCGTGGTGGTCGAAGGGGACACCTTTGTGAATACCCTCGTGGGTTATGACACTTTCAGCCCCGGCACCAACTTCTCCGAGTCCCAGCTGGCCCCGTACTCCCTGACCCTGGACGACTTCGACGTCACCTTCGACCGGCAGGCCAACGGCAACGTCCAGCCGCTGGACTTCACCGCCAGCGTCACCGTGCAGGAAGACCCCGATGAGGCTCCGCGGTCCGAGACGCTGAAGGTCAACAAGCCGCTGAGCATCGGCGGAACAAAGGTCTACCTGGTGGGCAACGGCTACGCGCCGGTGGTCACGGTGCGCGACGGCGCCGGAGACATCGCCTTCCAGGGCCCGGTGGTAGGCGTTCCCACGGACGGCGTCTACACCTCCCTGATGGTGATCAAGGCACCGGACGCCAAGCCCGACCAGCTCGGTTTCGTCGGGTTCTTCCTGCCCACCGCCATGCTGGACCCCGAGGGTGTCGCTTTCTCCGGCGACCCCGATCCGGTCAACCCGCAGCTGAACCTGAACTCCTACTACGGCGACCTCGGCCTGGACAACGGTGTCCCGAGCAATGTCTTCGTCCTCGATACCGACGACCTCACCCCCTTGAACAACAGGGACCTGGATGCCGGCGGAATCGTGCTCGGCATGAACCAGATCTATGACTTGCCCGAGGGCAAGGGATCGATCAGTTTCGACGGACTGCTGCGCTACGCAGCTCTGGACATCCACTACGATCCGGCCAAGGTAGGGGTGCTGATCTTCTCGGTACTCAGCCTTGCCGGACTGTCCGCTTCCCTGTTCCTCGCCCGCCGACGGGTGTGGGTGCGTACAGGGACCAGCGGGGATGGCCGCATAATGGTCGAGTACGGTTTGCTGGCCCGCGGCGAGGATCCGCGCCTTGAAGCCGAAGCCGAAGCCCTGCGCGGTTTGCTCGAAAAGAAGTGGCTGGCGGGCGGACCCGCCGCAGCACAGGCGGAAGGCCCGGGCGACCTGGCTGACGCATCAGTGGCCGGCAAGGCCGGACGCACGGAAGAAACAGGTAAGGACTCCTAATGCCCTCCATCGACTACCAACTTGCGGAGTACAGCGACCTCTTCATGCTGCTCGCCGCTTTCACCTACACGGTGGCGTTCCTTGCGTTCACCTGGGACCTGGCTAAGAGCAGCAAGACCCTGAAGGCGATCGACCAGAAAGCTGCATCCGCAGCACCGGCGCAGCGCGTCATGGCGACCGCCGGCGCTCCTGCGGGCCCTGAAGGATCAGCACGCCAGTGGGGAGGCGGCGAAGCCGTCACTGCCGACGATGCCATGGGCTACACCGGTGCGCGCCGCAACGCTGCCCGCGTTGCCGTGGCCCTCACGGTGCTTGGCACGCTGATCCATGCCGCCGCCGTCGTCATGCGCGGCATGGCCGCCCACCGTGTGCCGTGGGGCAACATGTACGAGTTCTGCACCACCGGCGCCCTGGTGGTTTCCGTGATCTTCCTGCTGGTACTGCTGCGGCGGGACCTGCGTTTCCTCGGTACCTTCGTCATCGGCCTGGTCCTGATCATGATGATGGCTGCGACCATCGGCTTCCCGACCCCGGTAGGCCACCTCATCCCCGCACTGCAGAGCTACTGGCTGATCATCCATGTGTCGGTTGCCGTCATTGCTTCGGCGCTGTTCACGCTGACCTTCGCCATGTCCGTCCTGCAGCTGCTGCAGGCCGACCGCGAGGCCAAGGTCCGTGCCGGAGCCAAGGAGCGCCTGGCGTTCCTGAAGATCGTTCCGTCCGCCCAGTCGCTGGAGAACTTCTCCTACCGCATCAACGCCGTTGCATTCGTGCTGTGGACGTTCACCCTGATGGCCGGCGCCGTGTGGGCCGAACAGGCCTGGGGCCGTTACTGGGGCTGGGACACCAAGGAAGTCTGGACGTTCGTGATCTGGGTTGTCTACGCCGGCTATCTGCACGCCCGCGCCACCCGCGGCTGGACCGGCACCCGTGCCGCCTGGCTCTCGATCGTCGGCTACCTCTGCGTGGTCTTCAACTTCACCATCGTGAACGTCTACTTCGCCGGGCTGCACAGCTACTCCGGCGTCTAGGCACTGCCTTCGGGCGGCGGGGATTGCGCCTCCCACCCTGTCCCCGGCTTTCGCAGAACCCCGTTCCGGCTTCGGCCGGGGCGGGGTTTTCAGCAGCTCACGGTGCCCGCTCACAGGTGTAGATGTCTCCGCCATCTGCGGTCAGGGACAGTTGGTGTTCCCCGGCGGGCGCGGACGGCCGGATCCCGGTGGCGGCGTGCTCCGCCAGGTCTGAGACGAGTCGATTCACCTCGGCGCCCAGGGCCTTCAGGTTCTCGCTCTCTCCCTCGGTGTATCCGTCCTTCAGGTAGGTGTAGGCGCTGTCCACTTTCTGGGAAATGAGCTGGTTTAGCTCTTCGGCTTCGGCGGGTGCGATAAGGCGGACATCCCAGGCCGCTTCAACGGCCGTCCGGTAGGACTCTTCGACGTCGGCCCGTGCCTGTGCTTCGCCGTCGCTTTGGGATTCTGCGGCTGCCGCCCATGTATCAAGGTCCACCAGGAAGATCTGCGTTGCACTGGCATGGGAGGAGTATCTGTCCAGCCGCTCATCGCGCAGGAAACTTTCGCGTTCCTGCTGGCCGCTGACGACGATACCGATGGCCGTGCCGGCCAGGGCCAGCCCGCCCGTTATCAAACCGGCCCAGACAGGGCCAATGTCCACACTCCATTTCCTGGCATGCGCTCCGGAGGAGGCCGCCGCGGCCTTCCGTTCGGCATCAGGGCTGTCGGTCATGTGATAGCTCCCTTCAGACCCGGGAGATTTCAGGCCCCGGGACGCCAGCCGCCACGACGCGATGCAGGAATTGTACGTCCGGCGGCCGGGCATGGAACGCTGCGTCCGAAAAGATCGCAGGGCAAGCAAAAGCCCCGCTCCGGATCCGGAACGGGGCTTTTGCATTGGAGCTTGAGCTAGTTGCTGCTGGGCTTCTCGTCGTCGTTCTGCTTTGAGCGCTTCTCGCGGTCGGCCAGTTCCTGCTCGCGGCGCTTGAGTTCCGCTTCCTTCTCTTTCTGCCGGCGGCGGATCTCCAGGTTGCGGAGGAACTCGGGATCATCGTCCGGGGCAGTGGGGTGCCGGTTGGCACGGGGCCTGGGCTCCGGCCGTCGGCCCGGCCGGCCGAAAAGGAACCACAGGATGGCACCCAAGACCGGCAGCAGCACAATCGTGGCGAGCCAGGCCGGCTTGGAGATGCTGCGCACTTCCCGGGCAGAGGACATAAGGCAGTCAATGACCGCGTAGATGATGACGGCTGCGACGACGATGACGCCGAGGAGTACGAGGCGGGGCATGACCCCAGTGTAGTGGAGTGAGCTGAGGGCTGACTGGGTGCTGTTCAAGGCAATCTGCGTGACCTCCATGCCCGGCCGTGCGATCCGGAAGGCAGGGTCCGGGCGTGCCCGTAGAATAGGAACGTGGCTTTCTGGAAATTTACCGCTCTCCGCCTTGGTCTGGTGGCCGTCTTCTTTGTTGCAGGGCTGTACCTGCAGCTGGGTCTCGTGCTGTCTGCCCTGGTGGCAGCGGTCCTGGCCTGGTGCGTTACGTACCTGTTCTTCCGCGATATGCGCGACGCCGCTGCCGTCACCCTGCAGAGCCGTTTCAGCGAAAAAACTCCGCCGTCGCGCAACCGGGCAGAGCTCGACGATTCGGCGGCCGAGGACTCCATGCTGGACAGCAATCCGGACGTCACAATCGACGCCGACCGCAAACCCCGCGAGAACTGACACCGGACCCTCCGTGCGTCCCTGTTAGGGTCGACGGACAGTCCTACCCGCCAAACGCCGGGTAAGCAGTGGGGGAGCGCATGGCAAATACAGAACTCAGCAACCGATCAGAGCAGAGCGAAAGCACCTACAACCGGCGCTGGCTGCTCGCAGTGATTGCCGGCCCGCTGGCCCTGGGACTGACTGCCGCAGGGTGGATGGCCACGGTGGCCGGCAGCCTTCCCGACCAGCTGGCGAGCCACTGGGGCCCCGACGGTGTCGACGGGTACTCGTCGTTGTGGGGCATGGCGGCCGTTGCGGTTTTTGCCAGCGGAGGAACCGGTGCTGTCGTCGCGGGCCTGTCCGTCCTGACCCGTGGCTATTCGGCGGTCATTGCCCGCATCGGGGTTGGGCTCGGAATCGCCCTTGGCGTGCTGATGACTGGTCTGGCCGTCGCCGTCGTCGCCGGACAGATTGGGCTCGCTGATGCTTCACAAGCTGAGATCGATTCCCCGGTGATGTGGATATCCGCCGTCGCAGGCTGTGTGGCCGGTGCTGTCTGCGGCTGGCTGTACAGGCCTGGGGAGGTGGACCGTACTCCCGACGCAGATACTGTGGCCGCCGACGCCGACGCAGCCAGTGAAGACTCAGCCGTAGCCGCAGCTGCGCGTCGGGCTGCCGCCAACCGGGAAAGCATGGTCATCAAGATCTCAATGGGGCCGGTCAGCTGGCTGCTCAGCCTGGGCACCGGCGCCGCGGTAGCCATGAGCCTCGTCTTTGTCCATCCGGCCCTGGCCCTGCTGGGGCTTCCCGCCGCCGCGCTGATCTGGATCTTCTGCTCGGGAAATGCAGTAATTGACGACGCCGGCGTGCGGGTTCTGGCTGGTGGGTTCTGGAAACTGATGCCGCTTGAATACCGGGAAATCACCAGTGTGTCCGTGCAGGATATACAGGCGCTGGACTTTGGCGGCTGGGGCTACCGGATCAGCCCGGCCGGAACCGGGTTCATTGTGCGCAGCGGTCCCGCTCTGATCCTGACAGGCGGCTCCAGGCCGAAGTGCGTCATTTCGATGCCGGACGCCGAGACCGCCGGACGTGCCTGCTCTCTGGTCAGGGCTTACGGGGCTAGCTAAGCCAGCAGGCGGGTCAGCACCAGGGCTAGTCCGTAGATCACGCTGAAGCCCAGGTTGATCAGGCCGGTCTGCTTGAGCACCGGAATCAGGCTGCGGCGCTTTTTGCCCTTGAGCATCAGCCAGCTGGGCATCAGGCACGCAGGCAGCAGCAGCAGGACCAGCAGCACCCACGGGTAATCGCCCACCAGCAGCAGCGGAAGCAGCAGTGCCAGCGCGAGCATCATCACGTAACTGATCCGCGCGGCGTCGTCCCCCAGACGTACGGCCAGGGTCCGTTTACCCGACTCTCGGTCGGTGGGAATGTCGCGGACGTTGTTGGCCATCAGGAGCGCTGTGGCGATCAGGCCGGTCGAGACGGCACCGATCCATGCCGCGCCGCTGACCTGCCCGGCCTGGGTGAACGTGGTTCCGAGCGTCGCCACCAGGCCGAAGAACACAAAGACGAAGACGTCGCCCAGGCCCATGTAGCCGTAGGGGTTGCGCCCGCCGGTGTAGCCCCATGCAGCGGCGATGCAGCCCACTCCCACCAGCAGCAGGAACCAGGCCTGGGAGAGGACCACGAGTGCCAGGCCTGCAGCCATGGCAACACCGAAACAGGCGAACGCTGCGTACTTGACGTGCTTCGCCGCGGCCGCGCCCGAACCGGTGAGCCGCAGCGGGCCCACCCGGTTGTCATCGGTGCCGCGGACGCCGTCGGAATAGTCGTTGGCATAGTTCACGCCCACCTGCAGGAGGATCGCCACAACGGCGGCCAGCAGGGCGTTCACCCAGCGGAGGCCTCCGAGGTCATACGCCGCTGCCGTACCGATGATGACGGGGGCAACCGCCATCGGCAGAGTCCTCGGACGTGCTCCTTCGAACCATTGCGCCGGTGTGGCCACAGTTAATCCTTCTTCGTTGGCTTTTTTAGGCTGATGCTGGCCGCCAGGATGCGCTCCTGCCGGCCAGCTTCATTCTCCCGCACGGCCGCCGGGAGCGCGAAAACGCCTTCCACCGTGCGTCGAGAGGCCAGTTACGGCTCATCCCAGCGCTGAGAAGAGCCGTAACTGGCCTCTCGATGGGGTGGGCTGGGAGGGGGAGGGGTGAGCTGGGCTAGCCGCGGGCGGCGGCGAGCAGCCTGCGGATGGCCACGCGGTCGGTCTTGCCGCCGGGCAGCAGCGGCATCCGCTCCAGTTCCACAACGACCTTCGGGACCGCCGGCGCGCCAAGGACGGAGCGGATCGTGTTCCGCAGCCGGTCAGCTTCCACGGAGCCGACGACGACGATGCCCACGACGGCGCCCCATTCGGGGTCCTCAAGCCCGAGGGCAACTGCCTCGCGGACCTCGGCGAGCTGCTCGGCCGCGGCGGCAACGGCAGTGCCGGAGACTTTGACCCCGCCGGTGACAATGACGTCGTCGAGCCTTCCGGAGACGGATACGGTTCCGTCTGCGGCAACGGACCCGGTGTCATCAGTGCGGAACCAGCGCTTGCCGGAGTGGAAGGCGAACCGCTCCGCAGTGAGCTCGGGAGCACCGAGGTAACCGTCGGCCAGCATGTCCCCGGCGATCCACAGCCGTCCCTGGTCCTCCTGCACATCGACGCCGGGCAGGGGAGCCCCGTCGTACACGCAGCCGCCCGCGGTCTCGCTCATGCCGTAGGTGCGCACCACATTCAGGCCCAGGGCAGCGGCTTCGGCCAGCAGCGCCGGGCTGGCGGCCGCTCCGCCGAGCAGAATCGTGTCGAACCTGCGCAGCACGGACAAGGTGTCCTCCGCGGGATCGGTGAGCAGGCGGTGCAGCTGGGTGGGAACCAGGGACGTGAGCCGTGTGCGGTCTGTCATCGCCTGGGCCGCCGTTGTGAAGGCCTCCGGGCTGAACGGGGATCCGGTGTCCAGCAGGACCGGCTCCGTTCCGGCAAACAGGGAGCGGACCAGGACCTGGACACCGGCAATGTAGTGGACCGGCAGGGCCAGCAGCCACTGGCCGTCCCTGCCCAGATGCATCGCCGTCGCCATCGAGGAGGCCGCAAGGGCATCGGTGCTGAGCATGGTCTGTTTCGGGGTCCCGGTGGAACCGGACGTACTGATCACCAGCGCAATATCGTCATTGGGCAGTTCCCCGGTGAAGGTCTGCGCCGGGTCAGCATGCGGAGCCACGGCAGGACCTTCCCCGGCCAGCGCTGCTGCCAACGGGGGCAGCAGGTCACCGGCATTGAAGCCGGCGGGAGTGTGGACGGGAAGCAGTTCCATGGCGTCCTAGAAGTAGTAGGGGAAGGAGGACCAGTCCGGGTCCCGTTTGGCCAGGAACGCTTCCTTGCCTTCGACCGCCTCATCCGTCATGTAGGCCAGCCGCGTCGCCTCACCGGCGAAGACCTGCTGGCCGGCCAGGCCGTCGTCGGGCAGGTTGAACGCGAACTTCAGCATACGGATCGCCTGGGGGGACTGCCGCGCGATGTCGGCGGCGTATTCCAGGGCCACCTTTTCCAGGTTCTCGTGGTCCACGGCTTCGTTCACGGCGCCCATGGCCACCATGTCCTCGGCGGAATACTCGCGGGCCAGGAAGAAGATCTCACGGGCACGCTTCTGCCCGATCTGGCGCGCCAGCAGCGCCGAACCGTAGCCGGCGTCGAAGCTGCCCACAGTGGCGTCGGTCTGCTTGAACTTGCCGTACTGGCGCGAAGCGATGGTCAGGTCCGCCACCACATGCAGGCTGTGTCCGCCGCCGGCAGCCCAGCCGTTGACGACGGCGATGACCACCTTGGGCATGGTCCGCATCAGGCGCTGGACCTCCAGGATGTGCAGCCGTCCGGCGCGGGCCGGATCGATGGTTTCCTGGGTCTCCCCGTCTGCATACCGGTACCCGTCCCGGCCGCGGATCCGCTGATCGCCGCCGGAACAGAAGGAGTGCCCGCCGTCCTTCGGCGAGGGACCGTTGCCGGTCAGCAGCACTGTCGCGACGTCGGGGGTCATCCGGGCATGGTCCATGGCCCGGTACAGCTCGTCAACGGTACCGGGACGGAACGCGTTGCGGACCTCCGGGCGGTTGAAGGCAATCCGCACCGTGGGAAGGTCACGCACGACGGCGCCGTCGGCGTCGCGCTCCACCTGGCGGTGATAGGTCATGTCCTGGAAATCGTCGAAGCCGCCAACCACCCTCCACTGCCGGGGATCGAAGATGTCAGAAACCTGCTCGGGAAGATGTGTGCTCACGGTCTCGAGTTTATCGCGGCGGCATCTGGGCCCGGTCCGGACGGTTTTCGACCGGTATCCTATGAGCGTCCGGGGGCCAGGCGTAGCTTGTAGAAATGGCTAGCAGCTCCGCTACGGGGACAGACGGCCCCGCATCAGACGCACTTCTCAAACTCGGCAGGTTCTTCACTCGCTGGGATGAAACCGCCGACGGCCGGGCGGTTTTCCGTGAAGGCGGACGGAAGGGCGATGCCTTCTACCGGAACCGCTGGAGCCACGACAAGGTGGTCCGCTCCACGCACGGCGTGAACTGCACAGGGTCCTGCTCCTGGAAGGTCTATGTCAAGGACGGGATCATCACCTGGGAGGCGCAGGAAACCGACTATCCCACCGTCGGCCCGGACCGGCCCGAGTACGAACCCCGGGGCTGCCCGCGCGGCGCCGCCTTCTCCTGGTACACCTATTCGCCCACACGGGTCCGCTTTCCCTATATCCGCGCGGTCCTGCTGGAAATGTACCGGGACGCAAAGCGGTCTTCCGGCGGCGATCCGGTGCTGGCCTGGGAATCGCTCATTGCAGATCCGGAGAAGCGCCGCACCTGGCAGCAGGCGCGCGGCAAGGGCGGCCTGGTCCGGTCCAGCTGGCAGGAAGCCCTGGAGATGACGGCGGCGGCGCACGTTTCCACGGTCAAGAACTTCGGCCCGGACAGGTGTACCGGTTTCTCTCCGATTCCTGCCATGTCGATGGTGTCCCACGCGGCCGGCGCCCGGTTCATCAATCTCATCGGCGGGGTGATGAACAGCTTCTACGACTGGTACGCGGACCTTCCGGTAGCCAGTCCGCAGGTCTTCGGCGACCAGACCGACGTTCCGGAATCCGGTGACTGGTGGGACGCGACCTACCTGATGATGTGGGGCTCGAACATTCCGGTGACCCGGACCCCTGATGCGCACTGGATGGTCGAAGGGCGCTACCGCGGCACCAAGGTGGTGTCGGTGAGCCCGGACTACGCGGACAACACCAAGTTCGCCGATGAATGGCTGCCGGTCCAGGCGGGCTCCGACGCCGCCATGGCCATGGCTATGGGGCACGTGATCCTGAAGGAGAACTTCGTGGACCGGCGGGTGCCGTTCTTCGAGGACTACGTCCTGCAGTACACGGACCTGCCGTTCCTGGTGACGCTGGTGGACGGTCCCGGCGGGACAACGGTCCCGGGCAAGTTCCTCACCGCGCAGGATCTGGGCGGTGACGCCGGAGAGGCAGCCGACGCCGCCTTCAAGACGGTCCTGCTGGACCGGACCAGCGGTGCACCGGTGGTGCCCAACGGTTCCCTGGGTTTCCGGTACAACGACGACGACGCCGGCAAGTGGAACCTGGACCTGGACGGCGTGGTGCCCGCCCTCTCCCTGGCCGACGCCGCCGGCTGGCTGGGAGAGACCAGCGGCGTGGACCTGCCGGTGTTCTCCGACCCGTCCGGGGCGGGGTCAGTGGTGCACCGCGGCGTGCCGGTAACAACCGTGGCGGGGAAACGGGTGACCACCGTTTTTGATCTGATGCTGGCCCAGTACGGCGTGGGCCGGGAGGGTCTGCCCGGGGACTGGGCGGCGGGGTACGACGACGCCGCCACGGCCTACACGCCCGCCTGGCAGGAGGAACTGACCTCGGTCAAACCCTCGGCAGTGATCCGGACCGCCCGGGAGTTCGCCGCCAACGCGGAGAAATCCAAAGGCCGGTCGATGATCATCCTGGGTGCCGGGATCTGCCAGTGGTACCACGGGGACGTCACGTACCGGGCGATCCTGGCCATGCTGATGCTGACCGGCTGCGAGGGCCGCAACGGCGGGGGCTGGGCGCACTATGTGGGGCAGGAAAAGTGCCGCCCGATCACCGGCTGGGCGGCCATGGCCTCTGCCGGGGACTGGAACCGTCCGCCGCGGTTCATGATCGGCACGGCATTCTGGTACATGCATACCGACCAGTTCCGCTCCGACGGGTATTCCACCGATGCCGTGCAGTCCCCGCTGGCGGAGGGACACCTTCGCGGCATGCATTCGGCGGACGTGATCGCCAAGTCCACCCGGATGGGCTGGATGCCGTTCTTTCCGCAGTTCGACGCCAAAAACTCCCTGGACGTGGCGGATGAGGCAGCCGGCGGCGTCGCGCGCGGTGAAGCGCCCACCGAGGCCCGCTGGGTTGCGGACCGGCTCAAGGAGGGGAAGCTGCGCTTTGCGGTGGAGGACGTTGACGCACCGGAGAACTGGCCGCGGACGCTGATCCTCTGGCGTTCCAACCTGCTGGGCTCTTCGGCCAAGGGGGAGGAGTACTTCCAGAAGCATCTCCTCGGCACCCTGAACAACGTCATGGGGAAGGACCACGGCGATGCCCGGCCGAGGGACGTGGTCTGGAGGGAGGACGCGCCGCAGGGAAAGCTGGACCTGCTGGTCTCTGCGGACTTCCGGATGACCAGCTCCACCCTGCTCTCCGACGTCGTGTTCCCCGCGGCGACCTGGTACGAAAAGTACGACCTCTCCTCCACGGACATGCACCCTTACGTGCATGCCTTCACACCTGCCATTGCCCCGCCGTGGGAAGCGAAATCGGACTTCGACCTGTTCCGGCTGCTCGCCGAGGAGTTCTCGCGGCAGGCCGGAAGGCACCTGGGCGTGCGGAAGGACCTGGTCGCCACTGCCCTGACCCATGACACCCCCGGTGAAATTGCGCAGCCCGGCGGCCATGCCCCCGACTGGAAAGACACGGAGATTCCCGCGGTCCCGGGAGTGAACCTGCCCAACCTGGCGGTGGTGGAACGGGACTACACGGCGATCGGGGACAAATTCGTGGCAATGGGCCCGCTGGCCGAAAAGCTGGGCTTCACCACGAAGTACGTCACCTATGACGTTTCCAAGCAGGTCCGGCAGCTGGCCGCAAAGCACGGGGTGTTCGACTCCGGCGCAGCCCGCGGCCGCCCCGCCGTCGACACCGACGCCCGGATGGCCGAGGCGATCCTCCTGTTCTCCGGAACGACCAACGGTGAACTCGCGGTCCAGGGCTTCGAAACCCTGGAAAAACGCACCGGAACGCCGCTGGCAGACCTGGCCATCGGTGCACAGGACAAACTGATAACGTTCCGGGACACTCAGGACCGTCCGACGCCGGTGATCACCTCCCCGGAATGGTCCGGGTCGGAATCCGGCGGACGCCGCTATGCGCCGTTCACGATCAATATCGAGCGGCTGAAACCTTTCCACACCCTCACCGGCCGGATGCACTTCTTCCTGGACCACGACTGGATCCGGGACATGGGCGAGGCACTGCCGGTGTTCCGGCCGCCGCTGGACATGGCCCGCCTGTTCGGTGAACCGCAGCTCGGCACGCGGGGCGAGCTGTCCGTGGCCGTTCGCTACCTGACGCCGCACAACAAGTGGTCCATCCACTCCGAATACCAGGACAACCTGTTCATGCTTTCCCTCTCACGCGGCGGGACAGCGGTGTGGATGAGTCCGCAGGACGCGGAACTGATCCAGGTGCGGGACAACGACTGGGTGGAGTGCGTGAACACCAACGGGGTCCTGGTGGGACGGGCGATCGTCAGCAGCCGCATGCCGGCCGGCGTCGTCTACGTCCACCACGCGCAGGAGCGGATCATCGACACACCGAAGTCCGAAGCCACGGGCCGCCGCGGCGGCATCCACAACTCCGTGACGCGGATCCTGGTCAAACCCACCCACATGATCGGCGGTTACGCCCAGCTTTCCTGGGCCTTCAACTACCTGGGCCCCACGGGCAACCAGCGGGACATCGTCTCGGTGGTCCGCCGGCGCTCGCAGGAGGTGAGCTACTGATGAGGATCATGGCGCAGACGGCGATGGTGATGGCGCTGGACAAGTGCATCGGCTGCCACACGTGCTCGGTGACCTGCAAGCAGGCGTGGACCAACCGTGCCGGCACGGAGTACGTCTGGTTCAACAACGTCGAAACCCGCCCGGGCCAGGGCTACCCGCGGCGCTACGAGGACCAGGAGAAGTGGAAGGGCGGCTGGGAGCTGAACAGCCGGGGAAACCTGAAGCTGAAGGCCGGCGGGCGGATGGCAAAACTCTTCGGCCTGTTCGCCAGCCCCGTGCAGCCCGAACTCAGCGACTACTACGAACCCTGGACCTACGACTATGAGAACCTGATCCAGGCGCCCGCCGGCAACGACTTCCCGGTCGCGCGCCCGAAATCCCTGATCACCGGCGAGGACACGAAGATCACCTGGTCGGCCAACTGGGATGACGATCTTGGCGGCGCCCCGGAGCACGCCAGCCAGGACCCCGTGGTGGAAAAGCTCCGCCGCGATGCCGAGGACAAGGTCAAGTTCGAGTTCGACCAGACCTTCATGTTCTACCTGCCGCGGATCTGCGAGCACTGCCTCAACCCGTCCTGCATGGCCTCCTGCCCCTCGGGCGCGATCTACAAGCGCGAGGAGGACGGCATTGTCCTGGTGGACCAGGACCGCTGCCGCGGCTGGCGGCAGTGCGTTACCGGCTGCCCCTACAAGAAGATGTACTTCAACCACCGTTCCGGCAAGGCCGAGAAGTGCACCTTCTGCTACCCGCGGATCGAGGTGGGGATCCCCACCGTGTGCGCGGAGACCTGCGTGGGCCGGCTGCGGTACATCGGGATTTTCCTGTACGACGCCGACCGGGTCACCGAAGCGGCGGCAACCCCCAACGAGCAGGATCTCTACGAGGCGCAGCTGGACCTGATGATGGATCCCAACGACCCGGAGGTCATCGCCGCAGCCCGGGCCGAAGGCATTCCGGAGGACTGGCTGGACGCGGCCCGCCGTTCCCCGGTCTACACCCTGGCCAAGGAACTGCGGGTGGCCCTCCCGCTGCATCCCGAATACCGGACCATGCCCATGGTCTGGTACGTGCCGCCGCTCTCTCCGATCGTGGATGTGCTCAAGGACCAGGGGCACGACGGCGAGGACGCAGCCAACCTGTTCGGTGCCATCGAAGCGCTGCGCATCCCCGTGGAGTACTTGGCCGAACTGTTCACGGCCGGGGACACGGACCTGGTGACGTTGGTGCTGCGGAAACTCGCCGCAATGCGTGCCTACATGCGGGACATCACGCTGGGGGACCCGCCGGACGAATCCATCGCCGAAGACGCCGGCATGACCGGCGAGGCCATCGTGAGGATGTACCGGCTGATGGCTGTCGCCAAGTACGAAGAGCGCTACGTCATCCCCAGCGCCCATCTGGAGGACGCCCACAACCTCGAGGAAATCGGCTGCTCCCTGGACACTGACGGCGGACCGGGCATGGGCCAGACCGGCGTGTTCGGTGAAGCCTCCGGACGGCCCATGCCGGTGGCGGTGGAGAACTTCGCCGCCCTTGAAGCGCGCCAGCGAGGTGATGATCCGGCCGGGAACCGGGACATGGCCGGGCGGGTGAACCTGCTGAACTGGGACGGCCGCGGTTCGCCCCGCGGTCTGTTTCCCCCGGGACAGGGCAATGGCGGTGAGCGCAGATGAGCCTGCTGGAGAAGCTGCTGGGCAAACCCGGCAAGGGAACGATGGCCCCGGAAGCCTACGCGGACCGCACTCCCGGGCGCAGCGCCGTCGTCCGCCAGGTGGCCTCGCTGCTGCTGCAGTATCCGGAGGAGCACCTTCTGGAATCAGCGCCGGTGCTGCGCACTGCGCTGGAGGAAGCCGGCGCCCTGGACCCGGGGATGCAGGAACTCTTCGCCTGGCTGACCGCGCGCCCGCTGCGTGACGTCCAGGCGGACTACGTCCAGGAATTCGACCTGTCCAAACGGCACAGCCTGCACCTGACCTACTGGACGGACGGTGACACCCGCCGCCGCGGCCAGGCACTGGCCGCTTTCAAGGAGGTCTACCGGGAACACGGGATGCTCCCCGAAGGCACGGAACTGCCCGACTACCTGCCGCTGGTCCTGGAATTCGCCGCGAAGGTCTCACCGCCCGACGGGTATGAGCTGTTGCAGCGTTACCGCCCGTCGCTGGAGCTGCTGCGCCTGGCGCTGCGGGACGCTGACCTGCCCTATCACCATGTGCTGGCCCTGGTCTGCTCCACCCTGCCGGGTGTCTCGCCGGAAGATGCCCAGACCGTGATGCGCACCGCCGGGTACGGCCCGCCCACCGAATCCGTGGGACTGGAACCCTACAGCTCCCGGCTGCTGCCGCTCTCGGAGAGGACCCGGCCATGAGAAGCGCCGCGCCCGCTGTCCCGCTGGATGTGCCGCCGCCGGAAAACGTGCAGGTCACCCTGGGTGATGTCATGCTCTGGGGGGTGCTTCCCTACGTGGTGATCGCCGTCCTGGTGCTCGGCTCCATCTGGCGGTACCGGTATGACCAGTTTGGCTGGACCACCCGTTCCTCCCAGCTCTACGAGGCCCGCATCCTGCGCATCGCCTCGCCGCTTTTCCACTTCGGGATCCTGGCAGTGATTGCCGGGCACTTCATCGGCCTCGTGATTCCCCAGTCCTGGACCAGGGACGTGGGCATCTCAGAGGGGCTTTACCACGCGATGGCCCTGGGAATCGGGCTGATCGCCGGGGTAGGGACCATGGTGGGGATCGTGCTGCTGATTTACCGGCGCCGCACCACCGGGCCCGTATTCATGGCGACGACGCGGAATGACAAGCTGATGTACGTCGTCCTGGTCGCGGCGCTGTTCGCCGGGCTGGCAACCACCCTGATTTCAGTGTTCGATCCGGGCATTACCGACTACCGCGAAACGGTCTCGCCCTGGTTCCGGTCCATCTTCATCTTCCAGCCGGACATTGCGGCGATGACCGCGGCGAGCCTGTCCTTCAAGATCCACACCCTGTGGGGGCTGGCCCTGTTCGCCATCTGGCCCTTCACCCGGCTGGTGCATGCCTTCACAGCTCCGCTGCAGTACCTTTTCCGCCCCTACATCGTCTACCGCTCCCGCGGGAAGCGCGGGGCTCCCGGCGCGGTGCCTCCCCGCCGCGGCTGGGCCCCGGTGGGAACACCGGACCGGGACCGGAAAGGCGTTCCCCCGCAGTGAGGAATCCGTAGAGAGATAGGACGGCCATGGCATCGGCACCATCCGCATCCGCGGCGCCGGACCTCAAGTCCGGACAGCTGCTGAACCTGATCACCGCCACGGTTGCTTCCACCGTGGGGTTCTGGGCGTGGACCATCATCGGCCCGCTGTCCGCCCGGTACACCCAGTCCATGGACCTGAATCCAAGCCAGGCTTCGATCCTGGTTGCCATGCCGATCCTGGTGGGTTCCATCGCCCGGATTCCGGTGGGCGCCTGGACCGACAGGTACGGCGGGCGGCGGATGTTCACCATTGTGCTGGGCGTGACCGCACCGCTGGTGCTGCTCACCGCCGTCGCCGGGGAGACCGGCAGCTACGGTCTGATCATCGTGGTGGCGTTTTTCCTCGGAATCGCCGGCACGGTGTTCGCTATCGGAATCCCGTTCTGTTCCGCCTGGTACGACCGCAGCCGCAAGGGCTTCGCCACCGGGGTTTTCGGTGCCGGCATGGTGGGTACCGCGGTGTCGGCCTTCTTCACTCCCCGGCTGGTCAGCGGCGTCGGCTACTTCAATGCCCACCTGATCATTGCCGGCGTCGTGGGGCTCATGGCTGTGCTCAGCTGGCTGGTGCTGCGCGAGTCTCCGGCCTGGAGCCGCCCGACCGAGCCCACCCTGCCGAAAATCCGGCATGCCTTTACGCTCAAGGTCACCTGGCAGCTGTGTTTCCTTTACGGCGTGGTCTTCGGAGCCTTCGTGGCGTTCTCCAACTACCTGCCCACCTATCTGGGCAACGTGTATGACTACGATGCGACGGCGGCCGGCACCAGGACGGCCGGCTTCGCCGTCGCCGCCGTGATTGCCCGGCCGATCGGCGGGACCATCGCGGACAAGATCGGGCCGAAACTCGTCACGCTTACCTCCTTTGCCGGGACGGTGGTGCTGGCCATGGTGGTGGCGTTCCAGCCCAGCCAGGAACGCGTCTATGGAACAGCGTTCCTGCTGATGGCCCTTTTCCTGGGCCTGGGCACCGGCGGGGTGTTCGCGTGGGTGGGCCGGGCGGCACCGCCCAAGGATGTTGGCACCGTTGGCGGCATCATTGCCGCCGCAGGCGGGCTGGGCGGCTACTTCCCGCCGCTGGTCATGGGAGCCACCTACGACGCCGAACACGCCAGTTACTTCGTGGGCTTGACCCTCCTGGCCGTCTTTGCCGCCCTGGCGCTGCTGCTGACGTTCACCGTTCGCAACGGCGGAAAAACCGACGAACGGCTCAAGGCCCCGGCCTAAGCCCTTGGCACGGAGCGGCTGCTGAGTAGAGTCGGACGAATGGGTGCCACAGAGCTGATCCTCATCCGTCACGGCGAGAGCGCCGGCAACGTTGCTGCCACGCTGGCCCAGCGCACGGGCGCGGAGGTGATCGACGTCGGACTCCGGGATCCGGATGTACCGCTCAGCCCGGACGGCGAAGCCCAGGCGGCCGCGCTGGGTGCCTGGCTGGCCGGCATCGCGCCGGATGAGCGCCCTGAGTCGGTGTGGTGCTCTCCCTACCTCCGGGCCCGGCAGACTGCGGAAATTGCCGGGCTGGCACCGTTCCGGGTGGATGAACGCCTGCGTGACCGGGAACTTGGCATCCTGGATCTGTTGACCTCCCGCGGCGTCGCGGCGCGTTATCCCGCAGAAGCCGAGCGCAAGCAGTGGCTGGGCAAGTTCGCCTACCGCCCGCCGGGCGGGGAGTCGTGGGCGGACGTGGCGCTGCGGCTGCGCTCGCTGCTCCGCGACCTCGACGACGGCGAGGACGGACGGCGCGTGGCAGTGGTCTGCCACGACGCGGTGATCCTGCTGCTGCGCTACGTCTGCGAGGGGCTGCTAGAAGCGGACCTGCTGGATATCGCCGCCGCGAACAGTGTCCGCAACGGCTCGGTCACCCGGCTGGTGCGCCCCTCCGGGACGGGCCCCTGGGAAGTGGCAGTGTTCAACACAGTGGACCATCTGGCCACCGGCGGAGCCCCCGTTACCGAACATGCAGGAGATGACAATGTCCACCCCCGCTGAACTGCTCACTCCTGCTCTGCTGCGGTCCTGGCAGGTTTCCCGCGACGCCGAGGGCAAGGACGACCGCGGGACCGTGCTGGTGGTCGGGGGTGCCCGGCGCACTCCCGGAGCGGCGATCCTCACCGGCAGGACAGCGCTGCGGGCCGGGGCGGGGCGCCTGACACTGGCCGTTGCCGAGTCGGCTGCGGTCGCCTCCGCCGTGGGGCTTCCCGAGTGCGGGGCTGTGGGACTGCCGGAAAACGGACTGCGCATTGACGGAGCGGCAGCAGCCGAAGCGCTGGGCACAGACCTGCCCGGCGCCGACGTGGTAGTGGTGGGCCCGGGCCTGGACAACGCCGAGGACACAGCCGAGCTGCTGCGCGGCCTTGTCCCGGGGATCGCGGACGCGGCGTCCGTCATCCTCGACGCTTACGCCCTGGGTGTGCTTCCGGGCCTGCCCGAACTCCACGCCGCCCTCTCGGGCCGGCTCGTCCTGACACCGAACCGGGCGGAGGCGGCCCGGCTGCTCGGTGAAGAGACAGTGGACGACGCCGGGGCTGGCGCTGCGGAGATTGCGCGCCGGTATGGCGCCGTAGTGACCAGCCGGGGGAGGATCACCGCGCCCGACGGACGCGCCTGGGAAGTGCCGGCCGGTAACCCGGGGCTCGCTACCTCGGGCAGCGGTGATGTCCTGGCGGGCGCGGTAGCCGGATTCCTCGCCCGCGGCGCCTCGCCGGAGCAGGCCGCCTGCTGGGGCACGTACCTGCACGCCACAGCCGGGGACCGGCTCTCTTCTGCGAAGGGTCCGCTGAGTTTCCTGGCGAGCGAACTGCTCGAAGCCATGCCCCAGGTGATGACGGAGCTGACGGTCTGAGCCCTTCGCCGCTGTTAGCTCCCCGTAACCAACAGGACGATGCTGCCTTGAACTGTGCCTGATTCAAGCCGCTGCATGGCGGCCCCTGTCTCATGCAGGGGAAAGCGGCTGTCGATCGGGGGTACCAGGGCACCGGATTCCAGGAGCGGTGAGAGCCGTTCCAATTCACGGCCGCTTTCCTTGGCGAGGGCGTTCAGGAAGTGCCGGCGCCCCCGGTCGAACACACCAAGGATCCGGCCGCCGATCTGGCGTTCAATCATTCCTCCGGTCAGGCTGCCGCCACCCTCGCCGCCGACCAGCACCGCGGTGCCACCCGGCTTGAGTGCCCGGCGGAGCCGCCCCAGGGAAGGGTTCCCGGCGATATCGATGACCGCATCGTAGAAGCCCTCCTTAGCCGCAAAGTCTTCGGTCCGGTAATCGAGGGTTCTCTGGGCGCCGAGCTCCCGGACGAAGCCGGCCTTGCCTGCGGAACATGCACCCGTAACCTCGGCGCCTGCCGCCGCAGCGAGCTGCACCGCGATGCTGCCCACTCCGCCGGCCGCTCCAAGGACGAGAACACGCTGTCCAGCGGACACCCGTGCAATATCGGTTACTGCCCGAAGTGCCGTCAGCCCGGAGACCGGTACCACCGCTGCCTGGTCAAAATCGAGGTGCGCGGGCATGGGTGCCAGCTTGCTTTCCCGGGCCGCGGCATACCCGGCGAAGGATCCCTTTCCGATTCCGTAGACCCGGTCTCCGGGCTTGAACCGCGTGACCCCCGCGCCGACGGAGACGACGACTCCGGCAAGGTTAAGCCCTGCCACGGGCCGGCGCGGGCTGCGGATGCCGAAGAACACTCTCAGCAGGTAGGGAGTGCCCGTCATGACGTGCCAGGTTCCCTTGGCGAGTCCGGCGGCATGCACCTTAACGAGCACATCCTTTTCGGAGACGGCAGGAAGGGGGACCGTTTGCAGTTTGAGGACCTCCGGTCCGCCGTAGCCGTCCTGGACCACGGCCTGCATGCGGGCAGGCAGGGGGTCATCTTGCATCTCCCCGGGTCGGTTCAGCGGGAGCTTGGCGTTCGTTCCGGACATGGCATTGCCTTTCGCTTCGAAGAATCACCCTTACTTAGTACGGCGCACGCTACCTTACAAAGTATGGCTGCGGTAGGGTTGGCGGAAATGAATGAACGACTGGACTCCGCCCGCCTGCCGCTGACCCGCGATTTGGTGCTCCTCCGCGCCGTCGGGCTTGCCGATGAAGGTGGGCTTGGCGCGCTCACCATGCGCTCCCTGGCGCAGGCACTGGGGGTCAAGCCCATGTCCCTCTACCACCACGTTGCCAACAAGGAGGAAATCCTGGACGGTCTGGTGGACCTTGTCTTCGCAGAAGTTGACCTCCCGTCGGATGGGCCGTGGCGCCGGGAGATGGAGCGCCGGGCGGCATCCCTGCGGAGCGCCCTTGCCAGGCACCCGTGGTCGGTGGGGCTGCTGGAAACGCGCACGTCTCCGGGCGCTGCAACCCTGGAGCACCACAACGCTGTGCTGCGCGTGCTGCGGGAGGCCGGTTTCAGCATTGAGGGAGCAGGACATGCGTATGCGCTGCTCGACAGTTATATCTACGGGTTCGCGCTGCAGGAAGCGGGCCTGCCCGTTGGCACTCCGGATTCAGACCCCGAGGTGGTGGAGGCCATGGCGCGGTCCTTCGCTCCGTCCGACCTGCCCTACCTCGCCGAAACGGCCATGTACCGCGTGATGCAGCCCGGCTACGCCTTCGGAGAAGAGTTCGGATTTGGCCTGGGGATCATTCTGGACGGGCTGGAAGGACTCCTGGTGCGGGAACGGGAATCGGCAGGCGCCTGATGCCTGCGCACCCCCGGACCGATACTGTTGATTGATGGCCTCACCTGAAATTCCGGCCCGTCCCGGACGCCCGGCTGTCCTGAGCGAACCTCCGCTGAGTTACCGGTTCACCAGGGTCGACGGCGCCGCGCTCGCGTTCTATGTGGGTGCGCTGCTGCTTCTGAGCCTGACTCCCGCGGCGCTCGCGGTTACCGCTGTAATCGAAGATCCCGTGCTGGCGTCCTACGCGGTGAACTTCACGTTCTACCTCATCGCAGGGTTCCTGGCGGTGATCGCCGCCCGGGCCTACGTGGTGCGTGAAACCCGGATCCTGCTGACCCGGCCCTGGCTGACGCTGGGTGTGATTCCGCTGTCCGTCATCGCGATGCTGGTGGCGACCATGGTCCTGGTGCTGATCACCGGCCCGCCGCAGACCTCGGTGAACCAGGCTGCAGCTCAGGACCTCATGACTTCGGTGTCACCGTGGCTCATCGTTCCGCTTTTTGTGGTGCTGGCCCCCTTTGTGGAGGAGTACATCTTCCGGCACCTGCTGATCGGCAAGCTGTCCCGCCGCTGGAACATCTGGGTCTGTGCCCTGCTCTCCCTGATGCTGTTCTCCGCAATCCACGTGGTGCAGGAAGCGGACTTCTCCCTTCCGGTGGTGGCTCCGTACCTGGCCATGGGTGCGGTGCTGGTCGGGGTCTACATCTGGGCAGGGAACAACTTCATGCTTTCCTACGCCGTACACGCGGCGAAGAACCTGCTGGCCGTGCTGCTGACCTACGCGGTCCCGGTGGAACTGCTGCAGCAGTAGTGCCGGGTGCCTGGCGGTTCTCTCAGTCCGGGTCAGGCCTCCAGGCCGGGCGATCAGCGCAGTTCGGACACGATAATCGCCGTAGTGCCGGGCTCCATGGCGTGAAAAACGTGCGGGGCATCCCCGCGGTACGCCAGATAATCACCCGGCTGCAGCAGCACAGCTTCCGCATCCGGGCCGACGGCGGCGGATCCGGTGACAAGGACCACGTGCTCGATAGTGCCTGGCTGGTGCGGCGCGGACCGCTTTGCCTCGCCTGGTTCGGCCTTTACCAGGTATAAGTCCCGACGTGCTCCCGGAGGGCATGCCGAGAGCAGTGACGCGTTGTAGCTGGCCGACGCTGCGGGAACCTCCTGGGCAGTGTCTGCCCTGACCAGAATCGGTCCGGCCGACCCTGGGTCCACCAGTGCGGAGAACGGGAGGCCGAGCGCATCACTGAGCGCCCACAGGGTCTCGACGGTCGGGTTGCCCGCTCCCGATTCGAGCTGGGAGACGTTCCCCTTGGAGATGCCCGCCCGCCGAGCCAGCTCTGCTGCGCTCCAGCCGGCGCGGAGCCGTTCCCTCCGGACTGCTGCACCAATGCGCTGTTGAAGTTCGGGATCTGCCATTCGTTCACTATACGAAACTGCCCCAGGCCGTTGACGAACCTGGAAGACTTGGTTCATTATAATGAACATGGGTTCAATGACATTCTCAGTGCGGAGTGCCGTCGAGATATCGTCGCTGGCAGGTGCCGTGCTGGTTGTCGGAATTTCTTATGGTGCACTGGCCGTCCAGGCCGGGTTTCCCCCGTGGTTGACGGTTGCGCTGGCCCTCACCGTGCTGGCTGCCTCCGCTGAACTCCTGTTTGTGGGCGGCCTCCTGGCGGAAGCCTCACCGATGGTAGCCGCGTTGGGAGCGCTGGTGGTGAACCTGCGGAACGGCCTGTATGGATTTGCAGCGTCCCGGTACCTCGGGTCGGGATGGACCCGGTTGGCCGGAGCACACCTGGTCAATGATGAGACGGTCGCCTATGCCTCGAGGGCGGACGGCCTGAGCGCACAGCGCAAGGCCTTCTGGGGAATGGGCGGGGCGGTCCTGTGCGCGTGGCCCCTCGGTGCCGGGCTGGGAACAGTTCTGGGGAATGTCGCCGACCCTGCCGTACTGGGGCTGGATGCCGTCTTCCCCACGGTTCTTCTGGTCATGCTGCTGGGGAAGCTGCGGGACCGGCGCACAACCGTAACCGTTGCCGGAGGAGTGGTGATCGCGGCAGCCGCTGTCCCATTGGTTCCCGGCGGGGTGGCTCCCATGGTGGGGTTGGCGGCACTCGCTCTGCTGCTGCTTCCGGCGGGAGGGCGTCATGGTGGACGCTGAGCTGCTGGTTGCTTGTGCAGTTCTGGCCGGCGCTACCTATCTGGTGCGGCTGGCCGGAGTGACCCTCGGACAATGGGGCAGCTTCTCCGAACCTGGTGACCGGACAGCTGATACCGCAATCGCACTGGTTCTTGCGGGCGTCGCCGCCACGTCAACTCTCTACGACGGACAGCTGCCGGCGGACTGGCAGAGGATTGGCGGGGTGCTCGCCGGTGCTGCGGCCGCAGTGCTGCAGCTGCCCCTGATTGTGGTGCTCCTGACAGCGGGAGGCACCGCCGGCGTGCTGCGGCTGCTCAGCTGATGCAGAATTCGTTGCCTTCGGGATCTGCCATGGTGTACCAGAGATGCGGGCCCTGGCGGGCTTCCCAGAGGAACTTCGCACCCCGGGCTTCCAAGGCACTCCGCGTGGCGTCGACGTCGTCACCGGCCAGCCGGATGTCCAGGTGGATCCTGTCCTTGACCGTCTTGGGCTCGGGCACCGGCTGGAACAGGATCCTTGTCGGAGCCAGGGCAGAACCGGCAGGAACCGGCTGGAGGATCGCCGAGCCCGCGTTCCACATCCGGACACCGTTGTGCTCGATCAGGTCCTCCGGCGCGGCATATCCCTTGGCGAGCATCTCGTCGATGAAGTCCTGGTCCGGTTCCTCCACCGGCCAGCCGAGGGTTTGTGCCCACCAGTCGGCCTGGGCGTGGGCGTTTTCGCAGTCGATGCAGATCTGGATGTCGTAAGCCATAGGGCTAAACCTAGGCCGCTGCGCACCGGTACGTCGCGGGGTTGCGGACATTTTCTGTCCGCAACAGGAAACGGGTTCCCCGGTGGCAGCGGCACCCTGAGAAGCGCGCCTAGACTGGGGCCCACCCGAGAAGGGGGGAAGCATGCTGGAATTCCACGACGACGTCATGCTGCGGCTTGTCGGCCGGCAGCCAAACTGGATGGACCCGGGAACCATTCCCCCAGGCCTCGATGCCCTGGTCCGGTGGCCGGAACTCTTCCGGCACCTGCCGTCCGAGACAACCACCGCCGTCCGCCAGACATGCTCGGCGATCTGGTACGCGGGATGGGCAGCTCCGGACCGCCGGGATGTTGCCGACCTCGTCGCGGAGCTTTCCGGCGACATAGACCTCGGCGAGTACCGGCGCCGGATGCGCGTGCGTTACCCCGGCGTTTCGGATTATTCTTCACCTGTTTGACCGTCCCGGCCGGTTCTGCGATTGTTTATAGAACGATTGGTCGGTAAATCCGGCAGCCGTGTGGGCCGCGACGCCCGCCGGCAGAGACGCGATTACATGGGAGCAGACATGGCTGAGGCTTTTCTCGTTGGCGGAGTACGGACTCCGGTAGGCCGCTACGGGGGTGCGCTTTCCAGCGTCCGTCCCGATGACCTGGCAGCACTGACGCTGCGCGAGCTCGTGGCCCGAGAAGGCCTGGATCCCGCCGTCGTTGACGAAGTAATCCTCGGCAACGCCAACGGTGCCGGTGAGGAAAACCGCAACGTGGCCCGCATGGCAGCCCTGCTCGCAGGCTTCCCGGACACCGTTCCCGGCATTACCGTGAACCGGCTCTGCGCCTCGGGCCTGTCCGCCATCATCATGGCCTCGCACATGATCAAGGCCGGCGCTGCGGACATCGTGATCGCAGGCGGCACCGAATCCATGAGCCGTGCCCCCTGGGTCACAGAAAAGCCCACCAAGGCCTTCGCCAAGCCCGGCGACACGTTCGACACCTCGATCGGCTGGCGCTTCGCCAACGAACGCTTCGCCTCCGGCGACCTCTCCCGTGACGGCAAGATGACCTACTCCATGCCGGAAACCGCCGAGGAACTGGCCTCCACGGACAGCATCTCCCGTGAAGACGCCGACGCGTTCGCCGTCCGCTCCCACGAAAACGCGCTGGCCGCCATCGCTGCCGGACGCTTCAAGGACGAAATCGTTCCCGTCACGATCAAGGGCCGCAAGGGCGACACCGTCGTGGACACCGATGAAGGCCCCCGCGAAGGCACCACGCTGGACGTTCTCGGCAAGCTGCGCCCCGTGGTCAAGCCCGGCGGCATTGTCACTGCAGGCAACGCCAGCTCCCTGAACGACGGCGCCTCGGCGATCATTATCGCCTCCGAGCGCGCTATCAAGGAATACGGCCTCACCGCCCGCGCCCGGATCGTCGACGGCGCCTCCGCCGGCGTCGCCCCGGAGATCATGGGCATCGGCCCGGTTCCGGCCACGCAGAAGGTCCTGCAGCGCAGCGGCATCCGCCTGGACCAGGTTGGCGCCGTGGAACTCAACGAAGCCTTCGCCACCCAGTCCCTGGCCTGCATCCGCCGCCTGGGCCTGGACGAAGGAATCGTGAACAACGACGGCGGCGCCATCGCCCTCGGCCACCCGCTCGGCTCCTCCGGCTCGCGCATCGCCATCACCCTGCTGGGCCGCATGGAACGCGAAGGTGCTTCCCGCGGCATTGCGACCATGTGCGTCGGCGTGGGCCAGGGCACCGCCATGCTGATCGAGGCCGTGTAGTGCAGGACTTCGCGGAAGTTTCCGCTCACTTCACCACGCTCAAGGTCACCATCGGGGAAGACCGCATCTCCGCGGTCCTGAACCGTCCGGAGGTCCGCAACGCCATTGACCAGGCCATGGTCGATGAGCTGCACGCCCTCTGCGCCGAACTGGAAAACAACCCGAAGATCCTGATCCTTTCCGGCACCAACGGGATCTTCGCTTCCGGGGCGGACATCGCCCAGCTGCGCGAACGCCGCCGCGAGGATGCCCTGCGCGGGATCAACTCGACGATCTTCCACCGCATCGCCAAGCTGCCCATGCCGGTCATCGCGGCGCTGGGCGGCTACGCCCTGGGCGGGGGAGCGGAGCTGGCCTTCGCCGCCGACTTCCGCATCGCCACCCCGACCGTGAAGATCGGCAACCCGGAAACTTCGCTCGGCATCATGGCCGCAGCCGGCGCCACCTGGCGGCTGAAGGAACTCGTCGGCGAACCCCTGGCCAAGGAAATCCTCCTTGCCGGGCGCATCCTGAACGCCGGGGAAGCCCTGGCAGCCCGCCTGGTGACCGAGGTCCACGAGGCGGAAAACCTGATGGACGCCGCCAACGCACTAGCTGACCGGATCGCCAAGCAGGACCCGCTGGCCGTACGCATCACCAAGTCCGTGTTCCACGCGCCCGCCGAGGCGCACCCCGTGATCGACACCCTCGCCCAGGGCATCCTCTTCGAGTCCGAGGCGAAGTTCGACCGCATGCAGGCTTTCCTGGAAAGGAAGAAAAACAAATGACAGTTCCCTCCAAGGTCGGTGTCCTCGGCGGCGGCCGTATGGGCGCGGGCATTGCCCACGCCTTCTGCACCGCCGGTGCCGCCGTCGTCGTGGTTGAGCGCGATGAGCAGGCAGCCAGCGCAGCGTACGAGCGCGTTGCCTCCAACCTCGCCAAGAGCGTTGAGCGCGGCACCACGGACGAGACCCTCGATGCCCTGGTTGCCAGGCTCAGCGTCTCCACCGATTATGCAGACTTCGCCGGCTCAGGCCTGGTCGTCGAGGCAGTTCCGGAAGACTTCGCCCTGAAGGCTGCCGCGCTGGCCGCTGTGGAGGAGCAGTTGGGCGACGGCGCCTGGCTCGCCTCCAACACGTCCTCGCTCTCAGTTTCGGAGCTGGCCGAAAAGCTGCAGCGTCCGGAGCGCTTCTGCGGCCTGCACTTCTTCAACCCGGTTCCTGCCTCCACCCTGATCGAGGTGGTCCTGGGCAAGCAGACTTCCGAAGAGCTCGCCGAGGCCGCCCGAACCTGGGTGGCCGACCTGGGCAAGACTCCCGTCGTCGTCAATGACGCTCCGGGCTTCGCCAGCTCCCGCCTGGGTGTGGCGATCGCGCTCGAGGCGATGCGCATGGTGGAAGAGGGTGTTGCGTCCGCTGAAGACATCGACGCGGCCATGGTCCTGGGCTACAAGCACCCGACCGGCCCACTGAAGACCACGGATATTGTAGGGCTGGATGTGCGCCTCGGCATCGCCGAGTACCTGGCCTCCACACTCGGCCCGCGCTTCGAGCCGCCGCAGATCCTGCGGGACAAGGTGGCCCGCGGCGAGCTTGGCCGCAAGACCGGCAAGGGGTTCTTCGACTGGAGCTAGTTTCATAACGAGCGGCAGCCCGCATCCTTCGCCCCTTTGAGGCCGGAGCATGCGGGCTGCTGCCGTTAAGGCCGCTGTCCGGCTTCTGCCGGGGGAGACTGCGGGCGTGCGGCATCAATGCCGGCAAGCCAGCCTGGAGCCCTGCCGCCCTGCGGGGGCTGCAGGGCCGCGGCGTCAAAACCGCTGGTCTGCAGCAGCCAGGAAACCAGGGAGTTCGAGTTCCACATGTCGCCGCCGGGCACCTTCGCGCCCCACACCTTCAGGGGCACCTGCGGCACCCGGGCAAGCAGGGCCTCGGCACCGGCAGCGTCCAGATTGAACACGAGGGCCGGTTCCGGCGCAAAGGCGAGGTCCGGTATGACCCCGTTCGGCCAGCACCGCACCTCGTACCGGAACAGCCTGAGCCGTCCGAGGGACCGGAGTCCCACTGGTCCCGTGGCCACGACTCCGCGCGGACCGGTGCCCTGGCCCCACGCCGGGGTCATTTCAATCGCATAGCGGGAACCGCGCGCGGTGACTTCCAGTGCTGCGTGGAACAGGGGCCGGGGACGTCGCCGCTCGCGCAGCGCGCGCCAGAGCTCCCACCAACGGCTGGTGCGGACCACCAGATGGCCGCCGGCACCAACCGGGAGCCACCACAACCGCACCTCGGCTGTGTCCATCCGGCCCCTTCCCCTGAACAATCCGCCCAAGTATTGCCCTACGCGGAATCGCTGTCCTGCATCCTCAGATCATGTCGCGGAACCCGTCCCCGGCAGGGAGCCGCCCGCCCGGTAGTAGCCAAGTAGAAAAAAGAACTCCGGTTGCGGCCTTCGAAGGCGCCCGGGACCATCAGGGACGAATACCGGGGGCACCACTGGGGCTGCCCGGGGCTGAGCGCGAGGGCTTCGGCGAGGAGCGGAATGTCGTGGTGCCACATAAGCTGCTGCTGCCCGGCGATTATCAGGTAGATCAGGTCCAGCTCCGGATCGGCGTGGACTTCGACGTCGATCCAGTCCTCGTAGCGGTTGAGCCGGCCGCCGTGGATCCAATGGATCTTGTGGCCGGGGGAAAAGGCGGTGCAGCGCGGGTCACTGGAGGGAAGCACAGCGTGTCCTTCGAAAGAGAGTGTCCTTGCCCGCTCCGGTTGGACGCGGGCCGCTTCGTCATCCGAACCACCCGCCGAACAGTGGGGTTGGTGCATGGCCAGTCGGAGCTTTTCCGCACCGGGAAGGTGCGGAGGCCATGTCTCGTGAAGCATTGATTACGTTAGCAGGTGCCGGTGGCACCCGTCCCTTGCCGCGTCTTGTTTCGGCAATGACAACGGTTACCGCCGGCCGCGGCAGTGGCCCTTCCCATGCCCCAGATGGACATCTGCGGTGATGGCCGCCAGGTAGCCTTCGCGGTAGCCGGTGGCATTCGGGTGCAGCTGAAACTCGCTGCCCAGGGCGATGATCCATGGATCCGCGGACCCCACGCCGTGCCCGGCGAACTCATCCGTGACATCCACGAAGGTTTCTCCGCGCTGTACCTGTCCGGCCAGCACCGCGTTCAGCGCGTCCGTCCCCTGGCTGAACAGTGCCACCGCCTCCGGGCTGAGCGGTCCCGCGGTTCCGGCTTCGAACAGGTACGGATAACCGACGAGTACCAGTTCGGCCCGCGGCGCGAGTTCACGAACCTGGCGGAGGGATTCCTGCAGCTGCGCCGTGAGGGTGGTTTGCGCGTAAGCGGTCGCACTCGCAATGGCGGGTGCACAGGTTTCCGGCAGCACCGGACCGATGCAGGCCTGGACGACGGCGCCGAATTGAACGTCATTGCCGCCAATCGTGACGGTGACCAGGTCGGTGCCCCGGTTCAGGGAACCATCCGCGCGCAGGGCGGCGATCTGCTCCGGCAGGTCCACGGGTCCGGCTGGAGCGCCCGGGGGAGTGCTCGACGCCGTCGCCCCGGCACACGTCACATCCGCCTCCCGATCCACCCGGCGAAGGGCATCCAGCAGGGCCGGGTACCCTTCTGCAGTCCGGCCGCAGGCATCGAGGAGCGGCCCGCCGCCAAAGCCCGACGCGTAGGAGTCACCCAGGGCAACGTAATCCACTTCTCCGCCGCGGTCCCTGTCTCGATCCCAGCCTCGATCCCAGCCCCGATCCCAGCCCCGATCCCAGCCGCGGTGGTGGTCCCACCCGCGGTCCCGGTCCCACCCGCGGTGGTGGCCGCGGTCCTGGCCGCCCGCAGCCGCCGGAGCCGCAACCCCGCCGGCAGTTAGGACACTTCCGAGAAGCAGCACCAGGCCTGCTTTCGTCCAGCCGCGCATCGGGTTCCGGTTCATCGTCGTACCTTCCGTCGTCGTCCGGGCCCACGGTAGCGCCGCCGCGGACAGGAGCAAACACGTGGTGTGGCAGCCGGGGCAGCCGCGAGTCAAAAAGCCGGATCCCGGGCTTGGCATAGTGTGCCGCAGGGCACTCTCATGTAGGCTGGATTCATTACCGACCGTCCGGTCAGTTATCGCTGTGTCCGGCGGAAGCCGCAGCCAGCGGAACTCGCCCGGTCAGGAAAACGAACGTCCAGTATCGAAAGGGTCCGTCAAAGATGACCTCAACCGCCATAGACGTGCAAGTCGTCCCCAGCTTCGTCCAGGACGAGTGGTGGACCCCGGAAAGCGCCGCCGCAAACCCAACTGAGGTCCGGGACGCCAGCACCGGTGAAATCCTCGCCCTGGTGTCAACCGACGGACTGGACATTGCCGCCGCCGTGGAGCACGGCCGCACCGTGGGCCACCGCGGACTGGCCGGCCTCACCTTCCACCAGCGTTCGCTGAAGCTGAAGGAACTGGCCCAGTACCTGAACGGCCGCCGGAAGGAACTTTACGAAATCTCCGCCCGCACCGGCGCCACCAAGATCGACTCCCTGGTGGACATCGACGGCGGCATCGGTGTGCTCTTTACGTTCGGTTCCAAGGGCCGCCGCGAACTGCCCAACTCCACGGTCGTCATCGACGGTGCCGCCGAGGTGCTTTCCAAGGACGGCTCCTTCATCGGCGAGCATGTCTACACCTCGATCCCCGGCGTCGCCGTGCAGATCAACGCGTTCAACTTCCCGGTCTGGGGCATGCTCGAGAAGTTCGCTCCTGCGTTCATCGCCGGCGTTCCCACCATCGTGAAGCCCGCAACGCCCACCGGCTACCTCTCCGAAGCCGCAGTGCGCATGATGATCGAATCCGGGATCCTTCCGGCAGGTTCGCTGCAGCTGATCTCCGGCTCCGCCCGGGACCTGCTGGACCACCTCGACTACCGTGACATGGTCTCCTTCACCGGCTCGGCGTCGACCGCCAACAAGCTGAAGAACCACACCAACGTCATCGAAGGCGGGGTGCGCTTCACCAGCGAAACCGATTCGCTGAACGCCTCCATCCTCGGCCCGGACGCCGTTCCCGGCACCCCGGAATTTGATGCGTACGTAAAGTCGCTGGTCACGGAAATGACCGTCAAGGCCGGCCAGAAGTGCACCTCGATCCGCCGCGCCATCGTGCCCAAGGCTTTGGTGAACGACGTCGTTGCCGCCGCCGCCAAGCGCATCGAAGAGCGCGTTGTCCTCGGTGACCCGCGGGCCGAGGGTGTCACCATGGGTGCCCTGGCTTCGGTGGAGCAGCGCGACGGTGTCCGCTCCTCTGTCCAGGCCCTGCTCGACGCCGGCGCCAAGATCGCATTCGGCTCCCTCGACGCTCCGGAGAGCGTCCAGGCAGACGGCAGCCGCGGCGTCGCTGAAGACGGGGCCTTCATGGCTCCCGTACTGCTGACCTGGGATGATCCCAACGCAGAGGCACTGCACTCCGTTGAGGCCTTCGGTCCGGTTGCCTCGGTGGTGGGCTATGAGGATACGAACGACGCCGTGCGCCTGGCAGCACTCGGCGGCGGCTCGCTCGTGGCCACGGTCTGCAGCAACGATCCGCAGACCGTCCGCGAACTGGTGACCGGAATCGCCGGCCACCACGGCCGCGTCCACGTGCTGAACCGCGAAACTGCCCGTACCTCCACCGGCCACGGCTCGCCCGTGCCGCACCTGGTCCACGGCGGCCCCGGCCGCGCCGGCGGCGGCGAGGAGCTCGGCGGCATCCGCGCCGTCAAGCACCACATGCAGCGCACCGCCATCCAGGGTTCGCCGAACATGCTGACGGCCATTACCGGGGTCTGGCACACCGGTGCTGACCAGTTCTTCGACGAGACGCATCCGTTCCGCAAGGACCTCTCGACGCTGAAGGTCGGCGACGCCATGGCCTCGGAACTGCGTGAGGTCACGCTCGAGGACATCACCGCCTTCGCCAACAGCACCGGCGACACGTTCTACGCCCACACCAACCAGGAAGCAGCCGAGGCGAACCCGTTCTTCCCGGGCATCGTGGCGCACGGCTACCTGCTGCTTTCCTGGGGCGCCGGACTGTTCGTGGAACCCGCTCCGGGACCGGTACTGGCCAACTACGGCCTGGAAAACCTGCGCTTCATCACCCCCGTGGCCGCCGGCGACTCCATCCGGGTCACCCTCACGGCGAAGAAGATCACGCCGCGTGAAACGGACGAGTACGGCGAGGTTGCCTGGGATGCTGTCCTGCACAACCAGAACGACGAGATCGTCGCCACTTACGACGTGCTGACTCTCGTGGAGAAGAAGCGCGCC
Source organism: Arthrobacter caoxuetaonis (assembly GCF_023921125.1). Lineage (NCBI taxonomy): Bacteria > Bacillati > Actinomycetota > Actinomycetes > Micrococcales > Micrococcaceae > Arthrobacter > Arthrobacter caoxuetaonis. The sequence continues at coordinate 2,938,910 of NZ_CP099466.1, read as the reverse complement.
TAGCCTCCCCACACCCATCGAGAGGCCAGTTACGGCTTGTTTGGCGCACCAAACGGGCCGTAACTGGCCTCTCGACGTAGGGGGAGGTTCAGGAATGAAGAACGGGTCAGCGCTTGTCGTGCAGGCCCTCGAAGACCATCGAGATAATGTCGTCGGCGAGCTTCTGGCCGCTCAGGGACCCTCCGGGCTTGTACCACTCGACGATTGAGTTGATTGTGCCGAACAGCAGGCGGGTAGTGGTGCGCGGATCGATGTCGCTGCGCAGGGAGCCTTCGGCGCGGGCAGCGTCCACCAGTTCAGAGACACGGCGGTCGAACTGGCGGCGGCGCTCCAGGGCATCGCGTTCAATTTCGGTGTTGCCGCGCAGGCGCAGCAGGAGCGTGACGAACGGCAGCCGCTCGGTCAGGACTTCGATGGTGCCGCGGAGCACGAATTCCAGGCGGGCATCCGCGGGGCCGGTGGAGGCACGCGGATCATCCAGCACGCCCTCCAGGCCGCCGAGCGCGTTTTCCAGGGCCAGGCGCAGAAGATCGCCCTTGGACGGAACATGGTGGTAAATCGCTGACTTGGTGATGCCCAGGTTCTCTGCGAGGATGCCCATCGAGGTCGCTTCGTAGCCGTGGCGGTTAAACACGTCGACGGCGATGTTCAGCACCGTCTGCTGGTCATATCCCGGACGTCCCCTGCGGGTGCCGTTGGCAGCGGAAGAGGATGAAGGCGCGGAATTCGATGGGCTAGGCATCTGGATATTTTCGCATGAACGTTCGGTTGGCCGGAGCATTTCCGGCCAACCGAACGTTCCCGGCTGCTAGGCCGGCGTGTTCTCCTGCTTGCGCAGGTCGTAGATGCGGCGGAGCTTGCCGCTGGAACGGGCCAGCGATCCGGGCTCGACCACGTGGATGGCGCAGGACGAACCAATGTGGATCTTGATCTGGCTCTTGAGTTCCGCGGCGGCCTTGGCGCATTCGTCCGCGCTGGACTCGCTGCGGCGTTCGATCTTCACCGCCAGCTCATCCATCCGGCCGGGCCGGGTGATTTCCAGCTGGAAGTGCGGGCTCAGGGCGGGGATCCGCAGGGCGATCTCTTCGATCTGGCTCGGGAAGAGGTTGACGCCGCGCAGGATGATCATGTCGTCGTTGCGGCCGGTGATGCGCCCCATGCGCCGCATGCCGGGGCGTGCGGTGCCCGGGAGCAGACGCGTGAGGTCATGCGTGCGGTACCGGATAATCGGCAGGGCTTCCTTGGTGAGGGACGTGAAGACGAGTTCTCCGTGCTCGCCGTCGTCCAGGACCTTGGTCTCGTCGAACGGGTCGATGATTTCCGGACGGAAGTGGTCTTCCCAGATATGGGCGCCGTCCTTGGTCTCAACGCACTCGCCGGCGACGCCGGGACCCATGACCTCGGACAGGCCGTAGATGTCACAGGCGTCGATCTCCATGGTCTGCTGCAGTTCGTGGCGCATCTCCTCGGTCCACGGCTCGGCACCCAGAACTGCGTTCTTCAGCGAGGTGGAGCGCGGATCGATTCCGGCGCGCTTCATGGCGTCAGCGATCGTCAGCAGGTAGGTCGGGGTGGAAAGGATCGTATCCGGCTGGAAGTCCTGGATGAGCTGGATCTGGCGTTCGGTCTGGCCGCCGGACATAGGGATGACAGTGCAGCCGAGCTTCTCTGCGCCGAAGTGCGCACCCAGTCCGCCGGTGAACAGGCCGTAACCGTAAGCGTTGTGGACCTTGTAGTTGGACTTCACGCCGGAGGCACGCAGGGACCGTGCCACCAGGGTGCCCCAGCGGTCCAGGTCGCCCTTGGTGTAGCCAACGACCGTGGGCCGGCCCGTGGTGCCGGAGGACGCGTGGATACGGGAGACCTGGTCCATCGGCACGGCAAACATGCCGAACGGGTAGCTCTGGCGGAGGTCTTCCTTGGTGGTGTACGGGAACTTCGCCAGGTCGGAGAGTTCCTTCAAGTCGTCCGGGTGGACACCGGCGTCGTCGAACTTCTTGGTGTACAGCGGAACGCGGTCGTAGGCGTAGCGCACCGTCTCCTGGAGACGGGTGAGCTGCAGTGCCTCGATCTGGTCCCGGCTCATGAGCTCCTCGGCGTCGAGGGTGGCGGGATCAGCAGCAGTGGCCTTGAGAGGGGCAACAGTTTTCATGCGTGGAACCTTTGAGAGGGGGTGGGGTGCAATTCTGCGGGTATGACGGGGAAGCTGAGAAGGCGAAAGCGCGGACCGCCGGGCGGGCATCAGTTCCGGCGGGCGGGATTTGGAATAGTACGTGAGCGGCCCCTGAATTCAGCGATGACCCGGGTAGAACCGTCCGGTGATTCGGCAGTGACCTCAATGTCGTAAACGCCGCTGCGGCCTGCCGCTGCCCGGCGGCTGGCTTCTGCCCGCAGCTTATCGCCGGCGCGGGCTGAGGAGATGAAGTTGATGTCGGCTCCGGCAGCCACCGTGATGCTCTCCATTTCAGCGAGCGACTCTGCGCCCCCTGGATTGCATGCAAGCGCGAAAGTCGTGTCAGCGAAAGCGAAAACCATGCCGCCGTGGGCGATGGCGAAGCCGTTGAGCATCTCGGGACGCAGTTCCATGGTGGTCACTGCCGTGCCGTCGCCCAGGGAGACGACGTCGATCCCCAGCCATTCGGACGTAGCGTCATGTTCCAGGATGGGGTGCGCCGGGCGCGTTTCGCGTGCAGCAGCGGTGACAGAGTCAGCCAATGGGATCCCTCACTTTTCATTACCGAATGTTCATTAGGTAATCCTGTGAGCGCAGTCACTGTCAAGTCGAAGAGCGTCCGTGACGGCGCTCCCAGACTCTCTTGCGGCCCATGGCTTACCCTGTGAAAGTGATCCTTGCCACGGCAGCGCCGGGAGCGCTGCAGCCTGTCATGTCCTCGCTTTTGCCGGACTGGCTCGATCCGCAGGTGTTCCTGTCGGAGCCGGCGATCGGCCCCTGGGTTGTGCTGCTGGTCTGCGGCATCGTCTTTGTGGAGACCGGGCTGCTGATTGGGTTTTTCCTGCCCGGCGATTCCCTGCTCTTCACCGCCGGACTGCTGGTGGCTACGGGCGCTATCCAGATCAACGTCTGGCTGCTGATCCTGCTGGTTGCCCTGAGCGCCTTTGCCGGGGATCAATTGGGCTACTACATCGGCCGCAAGGCAGGCCCGGTGGTCTTCAACCGGCCCGAGTCCAGGTTCTTCAGCCGGGATAACGTCACCCGCGCCGAGAAGTTCTTCGCCAAACACGGCGGCAAGGCCGTGGTCCTGGCCAGGTTCGTGCCCGTCGTCCGGACCTTCACACCCGTGGTGGCCGGGGTGGGCCGGATGCATTACCCCACCTTCATCGCCTACAACGCCATCGGAGCGGCGGTCTGGGCAGTGAGCGTGACGCTGCTCGGCTACCTGCTGGGTGACCGGGTTCCCTTTGTCCGGGACAACCTCGACCTCATTGTCCTGGGCGTCATCGCGCTGACCCTGGCCTTCGTCGTCGCAGGGCTGTTCCGGCCGGGACGCCGGCCGCGCGGCAAGGAAACCCGGCCGCGCCCCCGCCCGCAGTCCCCGGAAGCCGGCGGCCTCGACTAACCCCGGCGAGCGGGTCCCAACGAAAGGGGCCCGGGTGCCGTTGCACACCCGGGCCCCCGCCGTCGTCGTCCTTGCGGCTTTACTGCGCCGGAACCGGGGAATCGACGCCGGGCAGCAGTTCCCGGGCGCCGAGCGCAGCTAGCACGAACGCGTAGTCCCAGGCCCGGTCCTTCCACGCCTCGTAGCGGCCGGAAGCCCCGCCGTGGCCGCCGTCCATCTCGATCTTGAGCACCACCGGTTCGGAACCCGTTCCGGTTTCGCGTAGCTTGGCGACCCACTTGGCTGGCTCCACATACAGCACACGCGTGTCGTTGAAGCTGGTGACGGCGGCGATCCGCGGGTAGTCCACGGCCCGGACATTCTCGTACGGGCTGTACTCGCTCATGTACTGGTAGACGTCGGGATCGGTGATCGGGTTGCCCCACTCTTCCCATTCCAGGGCCGAGAGCGGGAGCTCCGGGTCAAGGATGGTGGTCAGGGCATCCACGAACGGAACCTGCGCCACGATGGCCTTGTACTTCTCGGGAGCCAGGTTCGCGATGGCGCCCATCAGCAGGCCGCCGGCCGATCCGCCCATGGCCGCAATCCGCTCCGGATCGGCCCAGCCGGTCGAAGCCACGTGCTCCGTGGCGGCCACGAAGTCGGTGAACGTGTTCTTCTTGTTCAGCTTCTTGCCCTGGTCATACCAGGCCCGGCCCATCTCGCCGCCGCCGCGGATATGCGCGACGACGAACACCACGCCCCGGTCCAGCAGGGAAAGCCGGGCAATGTTGAAGCCCGGATCCATGGAGATCTCATAGCTGCCGTACGCATAGACCAGGGCCGGGTTGGACCCGTTCCGCTCCACCTCCCGGCGGCGCAGGATCGAGAGCGGCACCTGGGTGCCGTCCGGCGCCGTCGCCCATTCCCGCTCCGCGGCGTAGTTGGCCGGATCGTAGCCGCCGCGGACGGGGGTTTCCTTGCGCAGTTCCAGCCCCCCGGTCGCCAGGACGTAGTCGTAGACGCGCGGCGGGGTGAGGTAAGAGGTGTAGCTGATCCGGATGACCGGAGAATCGTACTCGGCGTTGGTGAGCCCGGCCGTGTAGAGCTCCTCGTCGAAGGACGGTTCGCTCGGCTCAGCCTGCTCCTGCGTGCCGATCCCGGCCAGGGGCAGGATCTGGACCCGCTCCGTGGTGTCCTTCCGGACCGAAACCAGCACGTGCGTTGAGGTGACGGAGGCGCCGTTGACCCGCACCTCGTCGTCGTGCGCCACCACGGTGTGCCAAACCTGCTCGTCCAGCGGCTTGGAGAACTCCGGGCCGGCGACCAGGGACAGCATGGAGTTCAGTGCGTTTCGGTTGTGCGTGATGAGGTACTGGCGTTCGCCCTCGCGCGTGAACGGCTCGGCTTCGTACAGGATGCGTTCGCTGCGCGGAATCAGGGTGCGCACGGTGCCGGCGGCGTCGTCGAAATCAAGGACCCGGTACTCGCTGTACTCGGAGCAGCTGATGCTGATCAGGAGCTGCTTCCGGTCCGCCGAGAGGTCGAAGCCCGTCCACATGGCGACGTCGTCCTCCTGGTAAATCACGGTGTCCTCGCTGACATCGGTGCCCAGGGTGTGCGCCTTGATCTGATACGGGCGCCAGGAATCGTCGACGACGGTATAGAAGACCCGCGTGCCGTCCGGGGAGAAGGCGAGCGAGTAGAAGACGTTGGACACGACGTCGGGCAGCAGTTCGCCGGTGCGCAGGTCCTTGATCCGCAGCGTGAACCGTTCATCCCCGGCATTGTCCTCGCAGTAGGCCAGCAGGTTGCCGTCCTCAGTGACCGCCAGGCCGCCGAGGGAGAAGAACGGCTTGCCCTCGGCTTCGGCATTGCCGTCGATGAGGATCTGCTCACCCGGAACGGGAACCCCGGGTTCGACGACGGGAGGAGTCCAGTCCGCGTGCAGGTCACCGGTGTCCTGTGCCGCGGTGCGGCAGTGGATGGCGTACTGCTGGCCTTCCTCGGTCCGCGTGTAGTACCACCAGCCGCGCTTGCGCGCCGGTACGGAAAGATCCGTCTCCACGGTGCGGGACTTGATCTCGTCGAAGATCTGCTGGCGCAGCGGCTCCTGGTCCGCCGTGACGGCCTCGGTGTAGGCGTTCTCCGCCTGGAGGTGTGTGATGACCTCCGGGCTCTCCTTCTCCCGCAGCCATTCATAGTCGTCGGTGAACGTCTGACCGTGGTGGGTGCGTTCGACGGGGACTTTTTTGGCAACCGGGGGAATGGGTGTAGTCATGGTCCCGAATATATCGACCCGCCCACCGGCCCGCGACGGCGCGCGCCGCCTTTACGCTCGGGGCGGAGCTGGGGCGGGTGGTGCGGGGTGGCGCGGGCGTGGACGCGCAACGGCGCGGGCGGGGACGGCATGGGGGCGCGTGGGGTGACGGCGGCGTGCTGGCGGGGTGGCGCGGGCGTGGACGCGCGACGGCGCGGGCGGGGACGGCATGGGGGCGCGTGGGGCGACGGCGGCGTCGCGCGCAGGCTTGCTGCGGGCTCCGGGTCCGGACCTGCGGGGTTTTGCTGCGATGTGACCGGTTTGCTGCACTTTGTACGTTTTGCTGCTTGGCGCAGAGCTGCAAAATGCACAGAACGCAGCGAAATACCCAAAGTGCAGGAAAACCGTGTCACTGATTGCAGCCTTTTCCCGGAACGCAGTTGTTGCAGGGACAAGACGCAGCGGAGTCGCCGGGAGCCGGCAGTGGGCGCTGCACGAGCACGATGCAGGCGCTGAACAATCCGGCGACGGCGAAGAACACCTGCTCCGCCAGGACCCCGGAATGCCCGAAAGCCGCAGCCCCTAGCGCCCGAGCATGATCCAGGCGCTGAACATACCGGCGGCGGCAAAGAACACCCAGTTCGCCAGGACCAGCACAAGGGTTTGGGCGAAGGGGCGGGCTGGAGTCTGCGGCAGCGTCACCGGATCTTCGGCGGCCGGGCCGCGCCGGAACTGGGACCACAGAGACGTTGCCAGCAGCAGGGCGCCTCCGGCCAAGGCGATCGGAAAGGCCGGAAGGCTCAGCAGAACCGTGCTGCCGGCGGTCCAGTACAGGAGAAGGTGCAGGGCGCCGGCTGCTGCGGCGGCGGCAAACACCCTGGGCCAGCTGCCGCGGCTGAAGGCGGGAAGGTAGCGCGGCGACAGTCCTGCAGCAAGAAGCAGGGTCACGACGACGGCCAAGCCGCTGACGGTGACCCCCATGACACCGGCGGTGGACGAGACGGCGGCGGCTACCGCACAGAATCCCAGAAGACCGAGCAGGATGGGTACCAGCAGCTGGGAGACGAGGGCGGCGGGCGAAAAGTCCTTGCGGATGTCTTCCTGGAGCTCCGTCCGCTCCGATGAGCCGATGTCGGCCATGCGTGCCTCCTCCCTGCTGGATGTCATTCCAAAGGTAACCCGTTCGGCCGCCGTTTCCGGACTGCCCGTTTCCTGTTGGGGTCTCCCTGGAGGAATCCGCAGGACTGCCCGTTTCCTGTTGGGGTCTCCCTGGAGGAATCCGGACTGCCCGGTTCCTGCAGGGTCCACAGGAGAAGGATCCTGCAGGACCGCAGGCGCGGCCACGGATCCACCAGGCGGGCTGGCGAAAACCGGCAGCCCGGCGCAACAGAGCACATCCGTCTTGACGTGCCACCGCTCACACGCATATTCTGAACGAACGGTCGGTAATTATTGGCCGGACGACTTCCGCGGAGCGGACCGCGGTCACGTGGACAAACAGTGAGGTGACATATATGGCTACGCAGATGGATGCCCAGCGCGACCTGTACGCCGTCCCGGCCAACAGCGACGATGACGCGGCAGGACAGGCAGCCTTTGACGCAATCATCGCCCAGGACTCGAGGATTGAACCCCGGGACTGGATGCCCGAAGGCTACCGCAAGACCCTGGTCCGCCAGGTCTCCCAGCATGCGCACTCCGAGATCATCGGAATGCAGCCCGAAGCCAACTGGATCACCCGGGCACCTTCGCTGAAGCGCAAAGCCATCCTGATGGCCAAGGTCCAGGATGAAGCAGGCCACGGCCTGTACCTCTACTCCGCAGCCGAGACCCTCGGCACCCCGCGGGACAAGATGACCGAGGACCTGATCGCGGGCAAGGCCCGCTACTCCTCGATCTTCAACTACCCGACCCGCACCTGGGCCGACATGGGTGCCATCGGCTGGCTGGTCGACGGCGCGGCCATTGCCAATCAGGTTCCGCTCTGCCGTGCCTCCTACGGCCCGTACGGCCGTGCCATGGTGCGCATCTGCAAGGAAGAGTCCTTCCACCAGCGACAGGGTTTCGAAATCCTGCTGGAGCTTGCCAGCGGCACCGAAGCCCAGAAGCAGATGGCCCAGGACTCCATCAACCGCTGGTACGCACCGGCGCTGATGATGTTCGGCCCGCCGGATGACGATTCCCCCAACTCGCGCCAGTCCATGGCGTGGAACATCAAGCGCTTCTCCAACGATGAACTTCGCCAGCGCTTTGTCGGCATGATTTACGAGCAGGTCAAGGTCCTTGGCCTGACCCTCCCCGATGACCAGATCCGGTTCAACGAAGAAACCGGTAAATGGGAGCACGGACCGCTGGACTGGAACGAGTTCAAGGAAGTCCTCGCAGGACGCGGTCCCTGCAACGCCCAGCGGCTGGCCCGCCGCCGCGAGGCACACGAAGACGGCGCCTGGGTGCGCGAAGCAGCAGCCGCCTATGCGGCAAAACAGGCACGAAAGACAGAGGTGGCATAAGCATGGTTTCCGGTTCGACAACGGGCGACGACGGCACCAAGACGGCGGCAACGTCCGGTTCGGTTGCCCCGAACACAGGCGTCAACGCGGCCTGGCCGCTGTGGGAAGTATTTGTCCGCTCTTCCCGCGGCCTCTCCCACGTCCACGCGGGTTCACTGCATGCTCCCGACGCCGACATGGCAGTTCGCAACGCGCGTGACCTTTACACCCGGCGCAACGAAGGAGTTTCGCTCTGGGTGGTCCCGGCTGAGGCGATCATTTCCACCGACCCCGACGCCAAGGGCCAGTTCTTCGAGTCCCCGCAGGGCAAGGACTACCGGCACGCAACGTACTACCGCAAGTCTGAAGGGGTGAAGCACCTGTGAACACGGACAGCGCCACCCGGATTACCCCCGGAAACGCCCTCCGTCCGGAGGACATTGCAGCCTCTGAGGTCAAGGCTCCGGAAGCAGTTGCGGAATACGCCCTGCGCCTGGGTGACGACTCCCTGATCCTGGCCCAGCGCCTGGGCTGGTGGATTTCCCGGGCTCCGGAACTGGAAGAGGACATTGCCCTCTCCAACATTGCCCTGGACCTGATTGGCCATGCCCGTTCCTTCCTGACCTACGCCGGCACGGCCTGGGGCAAGACCGAGGACGACCTGGCTTACTGGCGCACCGAAGAAGAATACCGTTCGGCGCATATGTTCGAGCAGGAGAACGGCGACTTCGCCCGGACCATCGCCCGGCAGCTCGTCGTCTCCTTCTTCCAGTACGAGCTCTACACCGCGATGCTCTCCTCCAAGGACGAGACCCTCGCCGCCATCGCTGCCAAAGCAGTGAAGGAAGTCGATTACCACCGCGACCACAGCGCGCAGTGGGTCCTCCGCCTCGGCCTGGGCACCGAAGAGTCCCGCACCCGGATGATCCGGGCCCTGGAACTGGTCTGGCCCCACGTTGCCGAACTGTTCGAGGATGACGACCTGGTCCGCTCCCTCGAGGGGATCGCCGTCCTGCCTTCGACGCTCCGCGCAGCGTTCGACGAGAAGGTCGGCGCAGTCCTGGCTGAAGCCGAACTTGAGGCTCCCGTGGTGCAGCCTGCGCCCGGCGGTGGCCGCCGCGGTGCCCACAGCGAGTACCTCGGGTACATCCTGGCGGAGATGCAGGTCCTGGCCCGCCAGCACCCCGGCGCGACCTGGTAACAGCCATGAACGAGACACAGGCAGTACCCGTGGACCCGGCGGCAAGCACGGAACTGCGCCCGCAGGACCCGGCAGCAGCCGCGGCCTGGGACATTGCCGCCACAGTCTGCGATCCGGAGATCCCGGTCCTTACCATTGAGGACCTTGGGGTGCTGCGCGCCGTCGAGGTGCAGCCGGGGAACGCGGTGCGGGTGGCCATCACCCCCACCTACTCCGGCTGCCCCGCCATGGACGCCATCCGCGACGACGTAACTGCTGTCCTCCGCGCCTCGGGCTACGGCCAGGTCCAGGTGGACCTGGTCCTGGCCCCGGCGTGGACCACGGACTGGATGAGCGAGGCCGGCAAGACCAAGCTCAACCAGTACGGAATCGCGCCGCCCACCGGGCGGGCCGCCGCGGGTCCCGTCCGGCTGGGCATGAGCGTCAAATGCCCGCAGTGCTCCTCCCTGAATACGCGTGAAATGACACGCTTTGGCTCCACTTCCTGCAAGGCGCTGTACGTCTGCCGCGACTGCCAGGAACCCTTCGACTACTTCAAGGTGCTCTAACCATGACAACCTCCACCACCGAGGCCGGCGCAGCCCCGGCTTCGCGCCGCACCGCCTTCCACCCGCTGACGGTCAGTGCTGTCCGCCGGCTCACCGAAGACGCCATCGAGGTCACTTTTGCCGTTCCCGAGGAACTGGCCGGGTCCTTCGACTACCTGCCCGGACAGTACGTTGCGCTCCGCACCACCCTGGACGGTGCGGAGATCCGCCGCAGCTACTCCATCTGCGCCGAGCCGAAGCCGGGCGAGATCCGCGTTGCCATCAAGCGCGACCTCGGCGGCAAGTTCTCCACCTGGGCCAATGAGAACCTCAAGGCCGGGGACGTCCTGGACGTCATGAGCCCCACCGGCGGCTTCATCTCCAAGCACCCCATGACCGCGCTGAACCACCCCGAAGACATCGACGTCACGGATGAGAACGTGTTCGTGGCCGTTGCCGCCGGTTCCGGCATCACCCCGGTGATCTCGATCGCCCGCACCGTGCTGGCCGCCTCGGAGAACGTCCGGTTTGACCTGGTCTACGCCAACAAGGCCGCCATGGACGTGATGTTCCTGGAGGAACTGGCAGACCTGAAGGACAAGTACCCGGCTCGGTTCGCCCTGCACCATGTGCTTTCCCGCGAACAGCGCATCTCGCCGCTGCTTTCCGGCCGGATCGACGGCGAGAAGCTCTCCTCGCTGATTGAATCCGTGCTGCCCACCCGCGACGTCGACGAATGGTTCCTCTGCGGACCGTTCGAGCTCGTGCAGCTGTGCCGGGACACCCTGGCCGAGCGCGGCGTCGAATCGGAGAAGGTCCGCTTCGAACTGTTCACCACCGGCCAGCCGGGCAAGCCCGAGGGACAGATCGGCCGGCCGGTCGAGGTGGATCCCTCGGCGGACAACTACGAGATCAGTTTCCGGCTGGACGGACTGCAGGGCAAGGTTGCCAGCCCGACCCATGCGCGTGAATCGATCCTCAACGCCGCGCTGCGCGTCCGCCCCGACGTGCCGTTCGCGTGCGCCGGCGGCGTCTGCGGCACCTGCCGGGCCAAGGTCGTCTCCGGCACGGTCGAGATGGAAGAGAACTACGCGCTGGAACCGGATGAAATCGAAAAGGGTTACATCCTGACCTGCCAGAGCCGTCCCACCAGCCCCGAAGTCACCGTCGACTACGACGCCTAGGAGTACGCAGAACCCATGAGCGAGCAGAGCCCCGCACCCACCGAGTCCATGGTCCAGCTGAACATCGCCGACGGCGTGGCCGAGGTTGTCCTCAACGCGCCGAAAAAACTGAACTCGCTGGACGAGGCGGCGCTGGCAGATCTGTACAAGGCGTACGACGACGCCGAGGCCGCCGGGGTGCGGGCGCTGCTGCTGCGCGGGGAAGGCAGGGCGTTCTGCGCCGGACGCGACATCTCCGGCGTCGTTCCGGCCGATGACGATGCCTACGCCTACCTTGGCGAACTCGTGACTCCGCTGCTGAGGAAGATGGCATCCTTCCCGGCACCCACCTTCGCTGCGGCGCAGGGCGCGTGCCTCGGCGTCGGGCTGGGCCTGCTCGTCGCAACTGACGTGGTCTACGTGGCGGACAACGCCAAGATCGGTTCCCCGTTCGCCAACCTGGGGGCAACCCTGGACTCAGGCGGACACTGGCTGTTCACCGAACGCCTCGGTGCGCACCGCACGCTGGACCTGATTTACACGGCCGACCTGATGAGCGGATCCGAAGCCGTGGCCGCCGGGCTGTTCAGCCGGGTCTTCCCGGCCGATGAGCTGCTGGAGTCCACCCGGGCCACAGTCGCCCGCGTGGCCACCGGCGCTACCGGAGCCTTCCGCGCTTCGAAGGAACTGGTCGCCCAGATCCGCGATTCCCGGCTGGGGCTCTGGGATTCCATCGAGGACGAGAACAAGGCCCAGGGCATGCTCTGCGGCACGGACGACTACGCCGAAGGCTTCGCTGCCTTCAACGAAAAGCGCAAGCCCAGCTTCAAGGGCTGAGCGGGGGAGGGCGGTTATTCGACACCGCCGGTAAACTCCGGGAGAATGGCAGGGCCGGTTGAGGACTGCTTCCCGGCATTCGTGCCCGAGGAGGAGACATGACAGCGCGTGCCGCACGCTTGGTGCGCGGCTGGGCCGGTGCATCCGCAGCCACAGCCGTTGCGGCAGCGTCCCACGTGCTGGGCGGAGGCGCGGCGCCTGAGCCCGCGCTGGTCCTTTTCTCCCTCGCAGTCTCGGCCATGGTGAGCTGCCTGCTTGCCGGACGCAACCTGTCCCTGGGCAGGCTGTCCGCAGCAGTTGTCTTTAGCCAGGGCTTGTTCCATCTGCTTTTCAGTATCGGCTCCGCACCTGCGGCCATCGGCGCCCACGCCGGCCATGCCGGCCACGGAATGCCCTTCCCCGCCGGTCCCGCCGCCGCCGCGGTCACCGCTGCCGGATCCGTCGACGCCGCGGCAGCCATGTGGCTCAGCCACGCCCTCGCCGCAGCGGCGACCATCTGGATCCTGGCATTCGGCGAGCAAACAGCCCGCAGGCTCCTGGAATCCCTCGGCCTGCGTCCCGGCGCACTGCTGCCGCTGTTCCAGCCGCACCATTTTCCTCCCGCCCCCGCCGCAGTGCTGGCCATCCAGCCCCAGGGGCTGCGCAGCCTCGGCATTCCGCTCCTGACGCTTCGCCACCGCGGCCCTCCTGCAGCATTCGTGTCCCGCTAGGCGCATCCGCGCACCCGCACGAATGAATCCCAGTTCCGCCCCACGGAACGGAAAGCAGCTATGGCTACCTCTCTCTACCGGCACGCCCACACCCGATTCCTGCTCTTCGCCGCAGTCCTTCTCGGCGCCTTCGCCGCGGCCCTCGCCGCCGCACCTTCGGCGTCGGCTCACGATGAGCTTGTCTCCTCCACCCCCGCTGACGGCAGCGTCCTCGAAGCAGCGCCCGCGGAAATCGCCCTGGTCTTCAGCTCCGAACTGATGGACCTCGGCAACCAGGTCATCGTCGTCGACGCCGCGGGAACCACCGTTGCAGAAGGCGAACCTGTCCTGAACCGGGAAACCCTGGTCCAGGCGCTGCCGGCCCTGGAAAACGGGGACTACCAGGTCAACTGGCGGGCCGTTTCCGGCGACGGACATCCGATCACGGGCTCGTTCAGCTTCACGGTCGCGTCCCCCGAGGCGGAGCCGGCAACACCGGCCACCTCCCAGGCAGCGGGCACCGCTTCCAGCGCACCGGCCGTTGCCAGTGCCTCTGCGGAGCCGTCGGACGCCGCCGAGGATGCTTCCTCGGTTGGGTCGCACGTTCCGTGGGCACTTGCCGGCGCAGCCGTAGGAGCTGCCGCTGCCCTCGCTGCGTGGGCGATCGTTGTCCAGGTGCGCAAGCGCCGCGGGAATCACAGCTAGCACCCACCAGCCAGGCCGCACTTAGCGCGGCAGCGGCGCCTTCGGCCTTCCCGAAAGCAGCCCTCACCCACTTTTTCGTGCCGCACAGCGTGCCGAGCACACCATTGGAGTACCCAGAATGAAAAAGAAACTTACCCTTGCCGCAGCTGTCCTCGCTCTCTCCGCAGCTGGACTTGCGGGCTGCGCCGAAGCCGGCAGCCCCGCTGCCGAACCGACCCAGGCCGCCGCCGAGCAGGCGGCATCCCTGGCCGTCAGCGGCGCGTGGGCAAAGGCGGCCGAGGCCGACGGCATGACCGGAGCATTTGGCACGCTGGAGAACACCGGAGTTGAGGACATCACGGTAGTTGCCGCGAGCTCACCTTCTGCCGGCATGGTTGAACTGCACGAGACGGCCATGGGCGCCGACGGGGCCATGACCATGCAGGAAATCGAAGGCGGCTTTACCGTTCCCGCAGGCGGTGAATATGTGCTCGAGCCCGGCGGCAGCCACCTGATGCTGATGCAGCTGGAGGCCGGACTGCTGGCCGGTGACACGGTGGACATCACGCTGGAACTGGCTGACGGCAGCACCCTGGACGTCCAGGCCACCGCCAAGGACTTCGCCGGGGCCAATGAAACCTACGCGCCCGAAACCGGCCACGGAGATGCGGGACACGGGGACGCCGGCCACACGGACGACGGGCACACCCACGGCGCCGGGGAGACCCACGGCACTGCGGAGAACTGATGAGTCCTGCAGAAGCGCAGGGGGTTGGCCGCCGGCGCCTCCTTTTCGGAGGAGCGGCGGCGGGCCTGGGAGCGGTTGCCGCGGTGGGCGCACAGTTCGCCGGAGGCCGGAATGACAGTCCAGAGCTGACACGCACCGCCCTGGATACGTCCGGGGCCAACGGGGCCGAGACTGTCCCGTTCTACGGCAGGCACCAGGCCGGCGTCGCGACGGCGCCGCAGGCGCACGCAGCGTTCGTCGCGCTGGACCTGCGCGGGGGTGTGGGACGGGAGCGGATCCGGTCCTGGCTGCGCCTGCTCAGCGACGACGCCGCCTCCCTCACCCAGGGGCGGGCAGCGCTGGCGGACACGGAACCGGAACTGGCCGGCAATCCTGCACGCCTCACCGTGACCTTCGGATTCGGGCCCGGACTCGTTGCTGCCATCGCCCCGCACCTGGCGCCGCCGTGGCTGGGGCCCTTGCCGGCGTTCAGCATCGATGCGCTGCAGGACCGCTGGAGCGGGGGAGACCTGCTGCTCCAGATCGGGGCAGATGATCCGCTCACGCTTGCCCACGCCCAGCGGATGCTGCTCAAGGACAGCCGTGCGTTCGCCGTCGTGCGCTGGATCCAAACCGGGTTCCGGCACGCCTACGGCAGCGAAGCGGCGGGAACCACCATGCGCAATCTCTTTGGGCAGGTGGACGGCTCGGCGAATCCCCGGCCCGGCACGCCTGAGTTCGACCGCGTGGTCTGGGGGGATACACAGATCCCCGCGTGGCTGGAGGGCGGAACGTCCATGGTGGTCCGCCGAATCGCCATGAACCTGGACACCTGGGACGAACTGGACCGCCGCGGACGGGAGGAAGCAGTGGGCCGGAGACTGGACAACGGTGCGCCGCTGACCGGGACCGCCGAGCATGACGAACCGGATTTCGACGCCGTGACCCCGCTAGGGTTCCGTGTCATTCCGGAGTATTCGCACATGCGCCGTGCCCGTCCGGAGGACCCGCGGCAGCGCATCTACCGCCGGGGCTACAACTACGACGCCGTTCCGGAACCCGGCGGGACCATTTCCGACGCGGGCCAGATCTTCGTTGCTTTCCAGGCTGACGTGAGAGCACAGTTCCTGCCCATCCAGGAGCGGCTGGACAAACTGGACCTGCTCAACGAATGGACGACGCCGATTGGTTCAGCGGTTTTTGCTGTTCCTCCGGGCGCCCCGGAGGGCGGTTTCGTGGGAGAGCAGCTTTTCGGCTGAAGATTGCTCCGCTGCCGGGGCGGCGCTAGGTTGGAATTATCAGCATGCTGATTGATTTCCGGTTTCCCCTTCGGGGCAGACGAAAGGCAACGATGACGCAGAGCTACGATCCCAACAATGATCCGGCGAATCCTGACAAGCCCAAGGACGCCGAATCGGCCCAGAAGGGTCCCGGTACGGGAGAAGGCACCGGCAACCATGCCGGCAGCGGCGAAAAGGGCAGCCGCGCCAATCCCGATCCCGCAGAGGGTAACATCACCGGCCTCGAGCCTGGCGGGGGCGTGCCTCCGGGGGAAACCCCTCCGGCCGAAAACCAGATGAGCATGGACCAGGGGCACGACGAAAACTGACCCCCACCTCACCTCACCTCACCTCACCTCCCCTCCCCTCACCGAGAGGCCAGTTGCGGCTCGTTTCCCGCGCGAGACGAGCCGTAACTGGCCTCTCGCGGGTATAGAAGAGGAGGGTCAGCGGACGTCGAGGTCCTCGAAGACCAGGAACGTCTGGGTGTCCAGTACTCCGGGCATGGACTGCAGCTGGTCGAAGATCACCTGGCGCAGGTGGAGGTTGTCCTCGGCCCGGACCAGCAGGATCACGTCGAAGGAGCCGCCCACCAGGGCAATGTGGTGGATCTCGGGAATCTTGCGCAGCTGTTCCTTGAGCTCGCGCCAGGAGTGCTGGCGGACCTTCAGGGTGACGTAGGCGCTGGACCGCAGCCCTGCCTTGGCCGGATCCACAAGGGCCGTAAAGCGGGTGAGGACCCCTGAGCTGGTCAGCTTCGAAATGCGCGAGTAGGCGTGGGCGCGGGAAATATGCACGGCTTCGGCAACGGCGCTGACGGAGGCCCGTCCGTCACGGGTCAGCTCGCCCAGGATCCGCTTGTCGATGTCATCCAGGGCCGTTTGCGTCTCCGCCATAGTGTCTACGTCCTTCATGGTAATCCAGCTCACATTTACAACTCGTCCATCACAATACGGTCAGGCGTGCAAAAAATCTAGGATTTTGAGCAGTGGTGGATGCGAATGGTGCGATTCCCCATACTGGCCTTACAGAAATTCCATCGTGCGGGTGGAGCCGGAGGTCCTCGAAAAGGTACACGGGGCCGTCCGCATCCGCCGCTTGCTGACGGAGGCACCCATGACTATTCCCACCGGCAACACCCGCGCCGGGTCCACCCCGGGCCTGCGTCCGGAGGATAACGAGGACCGCACCGCCACCATGCTTCCCTCGGCGGAGCCCGTCCAGCTCATTGATGCAGACGGCGTCCACCGGCCTTCCGGAAAATATCCTCTGCCTGACGGCGACGCACTCCAGGCGGCCTACGCGGGACTGGTCTCGGGCCGCCGCATCAACGACCAGGCCAACGCCCTGGTGCGCCAGGGACGGCTGGCTGTCTACCCCTCTTCGCACGGCCAGGAAGCCTGCCAGGTCGCAGCCGCCGCAGTGCTCTCCGACGGCGACTGGCTCTTTCCGACCTACCGCGACACCGTGGCGGTGATCCACCGCGGCGTGGATCCGCTCCAGGTACTGACCCTGCTCAAGGGCGACTGGCACGCCGGGTACAACCCCTACGAGCACCAGGTGGCCCCGCAGGCGACTCCGCTGGCCACCCAGCTGCTGCACGCCGTCGGCGTGGCCCACGCTGCGAAGCTGCGCGGCGAGAACACCGTGGTGCTGGCCATGTGCGGCGACGGCGCCACCAGCGAAGGCGATTTCCACGAGGCGCTGAACTTCGCCGCCGTGTTCCACGTTCCCGTGGTCTTCTTTGTCCAGAACAACGAATACGCCATCTCGGTGCCGCTGAAGAACCAGAGCGTCGCACCGTCCCTGGCGCACAAGGCCATCGGCTACGGCATGCCGGGTGAGCGGGTGGACGGCAACGACGCCGCCGCGCTGCTGGCCGTCCTGGGCGCCGCCGTCGAACGTGCCCGTGAAGGCGGCGGGCCGGCACTGGTGGAAGCCCATACCTACCGGATGCAGGCGCACACCAACGCGGACGACGCGACCCGGTACCGCAACGAGGCCGACGTCGAAAAGTGGGTACCGCGGGATCCGCTGAAGCGTCTGCGCACCTACCTGCGCGGACTGGGCGTGCTGGATGACGCGGCCGAAGAAGCCATGGCTGCCGATGCCGAGACGACTGCCTCCCTCATCCGCGACGGACTGAACACCGACACCGTGCCTGAACCCATGGACCTCTTCAACTACGTCTATGAACGGCGCACCCCGCAGCTGGCCGAGCAGGCCGCCCTGCTGCAGGACGAAATTGCACGGACCCAGGGCTAAGGAGCGCTGCGCACAATGACAGTTATGGAACAGGCGCCTGCCTCCGAGGACACACGCGTCAGCCTGACCTTCGCGAAGGCGCTGAACACAGCGCTGGCCGATGAGCTCGGCGCCGATCCCGCCGTCGTCGTCTTCGGTGAGGACGTGGGACCGCTCGGCGGAGTCTTCCGCATCACGGACGGGCTCACCGCACGCTTCGGTGAAGACCGCTGCTTCGACACACCGCTGGCCGAGTCCGGCATCATGGGCATGGCCGTGGGCATGGCCATGAACGGCATGCGCCCGGTGGTGGAGATGCAGTTCGATGCCTTCGCCTACCCGGCCTTCGAACAGGTCGTCAGCCATGTGGCCAAGATGTCCAACCGCACCCGCGGCAAGGTCAAGCTGCCGCTGGTCATCCGCATCCCGTACGCCGGCGGAATCGGCGGCGTGGAACACCACTGCGATTCCTCCGAGTCCTACTACGCGCACACCCCCGGCCTGACCGTGCTGGCGCCGGCCACTGTTGCCGACGCCTACACCCTGCTGCGTGAAGCCATCCGCTTCCCGGACCCCGTGGTCTTCCTGGAACCCAAGAAGCTGTACTGGACCAAGGAAGAAGTGGACCTGGCAGCACTGCGTGCGGCCTCCGACCAGTCGCGGGACGGGGCGAACGACGGCGCCAAGGGCGGCGCCGCTGTCCAGCCGGCCGCCGGCATCGGTTCAGCCGCCGTGGCCCGGCAGGGCTCCGACGCCACGCTGATCGCCTACGGACCCTCGGTTCCCACCGCCCTTGCCGCGGCAGAGGCTGCCGCCGCTGAGGGACGCAGCCTGGAAGTCATCGACGTGCGCAGCATCGTTCCGTTCGACGACGAAACTATCTGTGCCTCCGTTCGCAAGACCGGCCGGGCTGTCGTCATTTCCGAAGCACCGGGATTTGCCTCCGTCGCTTCCGAGATCACCGCCCGCATCCAGGAACGCTGCTTCCACTCGCTCGCTGCTCCGGTTCTGCGGGTTACCGGGTTCGACATCCCGTATCCGGCACCGAAGCTGGAGCACTTCTTCCTCCCCGGAGTGGACCGCATCCTCGACACCGTTGACGAACTCCAGTGGGAGGAACAGTGAGCGTGCGTACCTTCCTGCTCCCGGACCTGGGCGAAGGCCTGACCGACGCCGAGCTGGTGAACTGGCTCGTCGCCGAGGGCGACACGATCGCCGTCGACCAGCCGGTCGCCGAGGTGGAAACCGCCAAATCACTGGTCGAGGTTCCCTCGCCGTATGCCGGAATCGTGGAAACCCTCCACGGCGCTGCGGGCGAAAGCATCGACGTCGGCAAGCCGCTGATTTCAGTGCGGACGACGGCGGTGGCCGGCGTTCCCGAGCCGGCTCCCGCCGCCGATGCGAAAGCAGCGGCTCCTTCTCCGGCTGATGCCGCGGGTGAAGCCTACCGGCAGGAAGAACGTGCCGGCTCAGGCAACGTCCTGATCGGCTATGGAACTCCCGGAGGACACGGCATCAACCGCCGGACCCGCCCTCCGCGCCGGACTGCAGGATCCGCGGTCCCGGTTGCTTCCGCGGTCCGGGCTGCCCCGGCCGTTTCCGCTGTACCCGCCGCTTCGGCTGCGCTGGCCGGGCCGGTCAGTGACATGTCGCCGGCCAGTGACCTGTCCCGGAGCGCGGTAGCCACACTCGAAGCACCCCGCTGTATCTCTCCGCTGGTCCGCAAGCTTGCCCGTGACGCGGGCCTGCTGCTGCGCAACCTGGACGGGTCCGGTCCCGATGGACTGGTGCTGCGCCGCGACGTCGAGCGAGCTATCGCGGGAACGACTGAAATGCTCCCGGCGGACACCGCGGTCCGGACAGCTGCCCCGGCAGGTTCGGCCCCCGCGGAGGGAACCGACGCCCGTTCCGGCCTTGCCGTCACGGGACGGACCCCGGTGCGGGGACTGCGCCGCACGGTCGCAGCGAACCTGAGCGCCAGCCGTTCCGAGATCCCCGAGGCCACGGTCTGGGTGGACGTCGACGCCACCGCACTGCTTGACTTGCGCGCCGGCCTCAAGCGCCGGGATCCGGAGAACACGCCCGGGCTGATGGCGTTCCTGGCCCGGTTCGTCCTGGCCGGGCTGCGCCGCTTCCCGGAACTGAACACACGCTACGTTCCGAATCCGGACGGCGATGCCGAGCTGGTCTCGTTCGACGGCGTCAACCTGGGCTTTGCCGCGCAGACCGACCGCGGGCTCATGGTCCCGTCGATCCGGCACGCGGAAAAACTCAGCGCCCGGGAACTCGACGCCGAGATCCGGCGCCTCACGGCCTCGGCGCGCTCCGGCGCTGCGACTCCCGCCGAACTGACCTCCGGGACGTTCACCCTGAACAACTACGGAGTCTTCGGCGTGGACGGCAGTGCCGCCATCATCAACTATCCCGAATCGGCCATCCTCGGAATCGGCCGCATCATCGACAAGCCCTGGGTAGTGGACGGCGAACTGGCAGTGCGCAAACTGACCGAGCTGACGCTGGTCTTTGACCACCGCGTCTGCGACGGCGGAACGGCCGGCGGCTTCCTTCGTTACGTCGCGGACGCCATAGAGAACCCCGGAAGCGTCCTGGCCGACCTGTGACCTGCCGTTCCACGGTAAGTTGGGTAGCGCATAGACCCGAAGGACGGACGCGATGATGCAGACAAGCCCGCAGATACCCGGCGACTGGCTCGAGGTAGCTCCGCGCACTTATGTGCGGACCAACCCCGGCTGGGCCATGAACACCGGACTGGTTCTTGGGGACGAACGTGCCCTGCTGGTGGATACCGGTGCCGGTCCGCGGCAGGCCGAGGCTATCCTCGGGGCGGTCCGGCAGCTGACGGACCTGCCTGTGACCGCGGTTAACACCCATGCGCACTACGACCATTACTTCGGCAACGCCTACCTGCTGGCCAACGGCGTCGAGGAGATCTGGGCGACCAGCGGCTGTGCCAAGGCCATAGCAGCCGAGGCGGAGTTGCAGCGGGCCTCGGTCGCGGCGCACGAACCCGAGATGGCAGCGGGCTCCGGCGCGAACACCGCGATTGCCGGCCCGAACCGGCTGGTGGACGGCGCTCCGGTGGACCTGGATCTCGGCGGCATATCCGTGACGCTGTTCCACCTTGGCCGGGGCCACACCGACCATGACCTGCTGGTGGGAACACCGGACGTCGTCTTTGCCGGTGACCTCGTGGAGGAGGGCGCTGATCCGGATTTCGGGGATTCCTACCCCAAGGACTGGATCCGCACGCTCGGGAAAATCGCTGCGCTCGAGGATCTTTACGCGACTGTCATTCCGGGGCACGGCAAACCCGTCACCATGGACTTCGTCACCACCCAGATGAACAAGATGCGCACCGCTGTCGCCGTGACCCGGAGCGCCATGGACCAGGCCTCCGTGGACATGACCAAGGCGATCCCCATCCTGCCGTACGGGCCCGAACAGTCCCGGGCGCTGCTGACCCGGCTGCGGACCCTGGCCCGGTGGAAGTGGCTGAAGCAATAGAGAACTTCAGCCTCCGCGGCATCGCCGTCCCGGCCTTCGGGCCGACAGTGCTTTACGGAACGGCCATTGGGGCGATCCTTCCGGTGATCGCACTGACCGCACGGGACTTGGGCGCCACAGTGGCGCTGGCCGCGCTCATCATTACCCTGACCGGCGTCGGGTCCCTGCTCACCAACGTTCCCGCCACGCTGATCACTACCCGCTTCGGCGAAAAGTGGGCACTGGTAGCCGCCGCCGGATGGTGTGCCCTGGCCATGGTCCTCGCCGCCACGGTTCCGGTGCTGTGGGTCTTTGCCCTGGCAGTTTTTATGGTTGGCATGGCGGGTGCAGTGTTTGGCCTCGCACGGCAGACCTACGTCACGGAAGCAGTGCCGCTGCATTTCCGGGCCCGCGCGCTTTCGACGCTGGGCGGTTCAAACCGGATCGGTGTGTTCATGGGGCCGTTCGCCGCCGCGGCAGCGATGCACTTCGCGGGAACCCCGGGTGCGTACTGGGTCGGTGCTGCCGCGGCGCTGGGCGCAGGGCTGCTCAGCCTGACGGTCCCGGAACTGACGGTTCGTCCCCGGCGGCCCGGACAGCGCAGCCGCGAAGAGCCGGGGGAGGAAGCCGCAGCGTCTCCGGCAATCGGCCAGATCCTCTCCGGCCATTCACGGACCTTCCGCACGGTGGGGATCGGCGTCCTGCTCATCGCCGCGGTCCGGGCCACGCGCCAGGCGGTCATCCCGCTCTGGGCACTGCACCTGGGCATCGACCCAGCACAGACGGCGATTATCTACGGCATCTCCGCGGGCATCGACATGCTGATCTTCTATCCTGCGGGCCGGGTCATGGACCTGCGCGGACGCCGTGCCGTAGCGGTTCCCTGCATGCTTTTCATGGCCGCCGGACTCGCTTTGCTGCCGCTGACCTCGAGTCCGCTGGAACTGCTGCTGGCCGCCCTGCTGATCGGTTTCGGCAACGGCATCGGCTCGGGAATCGTCATGACCCTGGGCGCAGATTTCTCCCCGTCTCCGGGACGCCCGCAGTTCCTTGGTCTCTGGCGGCTGCTCTCCGACATCGGCATCCTCAGCGGACCGGGAATACTCTCCGGCGTCACCGCCCTTTTCTCGCTCGCGGCCGGCATCGGAGCGACGGCGGTGCTCGGCCTGGCCGGAGCCGCGGTACTGTGGCGCTACGTTCCCAAGGGCCGGCCCTCTTCGGCCGCCGGGGGGAACGGCTAGCGGTCGCCCGCCTGCTGGCTAAACAGCCAGGAGCCCAGCGCCGCGATCACATAACCGGTCCCGACGACCAATGCCAGGCCGCCTGCGAAGTACAGCGGCTTGTCATCCAGCAGGGCAATTCCGCTGCCCCAGGTGGCGTAGGCGTACAGCGCCAGCGATACCGCGAGGGCCAGGGCACCGACAATGGCGCTGAGCCGGGTCCAGAACCTTCCGCCGGAACGGCCGCCTGCCGGCAAGGTGTTCCACTCAGGGTTCGTCCGCATCATGACCAGCCCGCCCACCAGGGTGCAGGTGGCGACCACCAGGAAGGCGGCGACGACGTCGGCAGGGCGGTGCCAGAGGTTGAAGAACGTCGCCGCGCCGGCGAGGACCGCGTAGGTGCCGCCCAGTGCGGCAACCGCGGGGCGCCAGCGCGGCGCTGAAACCAGGAACACTGCGGCCATGGCGGAAGCGGCCATGGTGGTGTGCCCGGACGGCAGGGAATTGAAGTCCAGGGTGATCACGCCGCGGTACGGCCGGTCCAGCAGCAGGTTCTTCAGCAGCT
The DNA here is from genome assembly GCF_023921125.1 of Arthrobacter caoxuetaonis. Taxonomy (NCBI): domain Bacteria; kingdom Bacillati; phylum Actinomycetota; class Actinomycetes; order Micrococcales; family Micrococcaceae; genus Arthrobacter; species Arthrobacter caoxuetaonis. The sequence goes on along the minus strand of NZ_CP099466.1, from coordinate 2,915,963 downwards.
GGGTAGCCAGGTTCGCGCCGGCCATGGTGGCGATGGCGATAACAGCCACAGAGAACCGCCGCCGGGAGATGCTCACGGCGACAATGACGGCCAGGGCGATAAACGCCGAAAGCAGCGGCAGGAAGTCCAGGATCTCCAAGGCCGGGTAGCGGGTGCTCGGAGCCACTGCTTCCGCCTCGCGCCAGGCGGACTCATCGGCCAGCTGCCCGGTAGTGGTACGGACGAAACCGAGGTACGTCACGGCGGTGCAAGCAGCCGCCAGCAGCGCCGCGAAAAGGAAAAGGGCGGGATTGTGCCCTGCCCGGCGCTTGGCCGGCGCCCGTCGGTTCAGGAGATTGCGCGTATCCATTCCCTCCAGCCTGCCACAGGTGCTTGGCGGTTTGCTGTGAGCAGCCGCTGAACCGGCGCGGGTAGGCTGGGAAGCGTGCAGCCGAATCCGTTTCCGAGCCTCGACGCCCTGCGCGGCGGGGCACACGTTGTGTCCCTCCCGATGCGGGTCAAGTTCCGCGGGATCCTGCACCGCGAGGCCTTGCTGCTGCAGGGGCCTGCCGGATGGGGCGAGTTCTCGCCGTTCCCGGAGTACGACGACGGTGAGGCAGCACCCTGGCTTGCCTGCGCCCTCGAGTCTGCCTGGCACGGCTTCCCCGAGCCGGTCCGCGGAAGCGTCCCGGTCAATGCCACGGTCCCTGCCGTGGCGCCGGAGAAGGTGGAAGCAATCCTTGCCCGCTTCGGTACCGTTCCCGCCGTCAAGGTGAAGGTCGCCGAGCGCGGACAGGCCTTGGCCGATGACCTGGCCCGGGTGGCCGAAGTGCGCCGCCTGCTGCCGGAGGCCGGCCTCAAGGTGGACGCCAACGGCGGCTGGAGCGTAGACGAGGCAGTCCACGCCCTGACCCTGCTCGCGGACTACGGCCTGGAGTACGCCGAACAGCCGGCAGCGGACATCCCCGGCCTGCGGGCGGTCCGGCTGGAGCTGGCACGCCGGGAGGTTCCGGTGCCCGTCGCGGCGGACGAGTCGGTTCGGAAGGAAACCGATCCGCTGCTGGTGGCCCGCGAGGAAGCCGCCGATCTCCTGGTGATCAAGGCCGCACCGCTCGGCGGAGTGCGCAGGGCACTGGACGTGGTCGCACAGGCCGGCCTTCCCGCCGTCGTCAGCTCCGCCCTGGACACGTCCGTGGGAATCAGGGCCGGCGTCGCACTGGCTGCTGCCCTGCCCGAACTGCCCTGGGCCTGCGGGCTGGGAACGCTGTCGCTGATGGAAGGCGACGTCTCGGAACAACCCCTGGTGCCCGACGACGGTGTGCTGGCAGTGCGTGATCCGGGAGTTTCCGAGGCGCTGCTGGCGCGCCATGCGGCATCGCCCGCCCGCTCGGCGTGGTGGATCGACCGGCTGGAGCGGGTGTACTCGCGGCTCATCGGGGCGCCTGAGCCCTAATCTCGGGACAGCCTTCCCCGGCACGGCCGGGAAGCCTATCGTTCAGGCCATGGACGACATCGAACTGCCGGAAAGTGTGGGCGTGCTGCGGCGGATACTCTTTGAAGGCTTTTCCCTCGGCAACACCGGCATCGTGGACGAACTGTGCTCTCCTGACCTCATCGAGCACCAGTTCGGCCTCGACGGGCAGGGGGCAGCGGCACTTGAACGGGTCCGTGAAGCCATTCGCCAGGTCCATGAGGCCATGCCCGACCTCACCTATGACCTGGAAGACTGGGCCACCCGCGGCGACACCGGGTGGGTGCGGTTCTACGGCCGGGGCACCAACACCGGGCCGTTCTTCGGCCCGCCCAGCGGCAAACACGTGGAGCTGACCGTCATTGATGTGGCCACGGTCGTCGACGGAAAGATCACCGAGCACTGGGGCGTGCCCGACCGCTTCTCGCTCCTGCAGCAAACCGGAGTGCTGCGGAGGTTGCGCCCTGCCGAGGCTCCAGGGGTCGGCACGGGTGGGCAGACTGACTCCAAACCCTAGGATGGAGGGGTGACCGGATCCTCGAATTCCTCCAGCCAGCTCCCCGGCTCTGAGCCCGCGGCTGGGCAACTCAGCTCGCTTCAGGCCGCCCGCTCGGCCGTCGCGGCCCTGGCACGGGCAGGAGTGCGGGACGTTGTCCTTGCCCCGGGCTCGCGCAGCGCACCCCTGGCCTATGCGCTGGCCGAGGCACAGGTGCAGGGCCTGGTCCAGGTCCATGTCCGCATTGATGAGCGGGTTGCCGGGTTCACGGCCCTGGGACTGGCAAGGGGCGGGAAACGCCCGGCAGCCGTGGCAACGACGTCGGGCACCGCCGTGGGTGAGCTGCTCCCGGCTGTCATGGAGGCGCACCACGCGGGCATCGCGCTGGTCGTGCTTTCCGCTGACCGTCCGGCTGAACTCCATGGCACCGGAGCCAACCAGACCACGGCCCAGGACGCCATTTTCGGGAAGTTCCCCGCCGCGGAAGCGAACGTGGGTGCGGGGGAGGACCCGGCCGGTGCCATCACCGCCGCCTTCGACCGCGTCGGCGGCAGCGTCCCGGCCGGACCGGTGCACATCAACCTGCAGTTCCGCGATCCTCTGGTCCCCACCGAGGCAGATGCCCTGGGACTGGGCCCGGCCAGCACAGCCGCTCCGGTGCTGCCGGCCGGTGCCGAGCACACGCCCGGGGTGCTGGCAGACCTCGGCGGAACGCACCGCACTGTTGTGGTGGCCGGTGACGGGGCAGGGGAAATCGCGGCGATGTTTGCCCAGCGGGCTGGGCTGCCGCTGTTTGCTGAACCCTCCTCCAACGCGCGTTTCGGGCCGAACTCCGTCACCGCCTACCGGCTGCTGCTTGAGGAGCTCGGCGGGCAGATCGAACGGGTGGTGGTCTTTGGCCGGCCAACACTGTCCAGGCCCATCACTGCCCTGCTGGCCCGCCCCGAGGTCAGGAAAGCGCTCTACGTGCCGCGGCCGGTCAACTGGTTCATCCCCGGCAAGCGCCCGGAAACCCTGATCTCCGACCTCCCGGCACTGCTGCACTTCGCCGGAACCGGTTCGCCCGGCTGGCTTGAGGCGTGGCAGCTGGCCTCCGCCGCTGCCGAGGCCGCACTCGAGGACCTGCTCGCCTCAGAAGCTGAACTGAGCGGACTCCATGTCGCCGGTCTGGTCTGGCACCACTCTGACGGAAACCTGGTGCTGGGATCCTCCAACACCATCCGGGACGTGGACCTGGTGGCCTCCGGCGCCTGGCACCCGCTCGACGTCTACGCGAACCGCGGCCTGGCCGGCATCGACGGGACGATCGCCACGGCCTCCGGAATCGCGCTTGCGCACGGCATCCCCACCCGGCTTCTGCTCGGAGACCTCACTTTCCTGCACGACGCCGGCGCCTTGCTGCTCCCCAACGGCGAGACCGAGCCGGACCTGCAGCTGGTGATCCTGAACGACGCCGGCGGCGGCATCTTCACCACGCTGGAGCACGGCGAGCTGGGAGAGAGCGACCAGTACCGAGGCGTCGTCGAACGCTTCTTCGGCACACCCCACCAGGCAGACATTCCCGCCTTGTGCGCCGGCTACGGCGTCCGCCACCAGCTGGCCCGGACGACGGCCGAACTTACCGCGGCGCTCCAGGCTCCGGTGCATGGCAGGTCCGTGATCGAAGTCCCGGTGCAGCGCTCCGGGCTGCGGGCACTGCATCGCAGGGTTCAGGCTGCCGTGCAGGGCGCCGTCGGCTAACGCCAAAACGGCAGAAAAAGCGGCTGTGGCCTGCACCGGTGAAGGTGCAGGCCACAGCCGCTTCTTCGCGGAGAGCTAGAGAACCTTGGAGAGGAAGGACCGGGTCCGCTCATTCTGCGGGTTGCCCAGCACGGCCGCCGGTGCGCCCTGTTCTACGACGACGCCGCCGTCCATGAACACCACGCGGTCTCCGACCTCGCGGGCGAAGCCCATCTCGTGGGTCACCACCATCATGGTCATGCCTTCCTGGGCCAGCTGGCGCATGACCTCCAGGACGTCGCCGACCAGTTCCGGGTCAAGTGCCGAGGTGGGCTCGTCGAAGAGCATCATGTCCGGGTCCATGGACAGGGCGCGGGCAATCGCCACGCGCTGCTGCTGGCCGCCGGAGAGCTGGGCGGGGAACGCCTTGGCGCGGTCGGCCAGGCCCACCTTCGCCAGGTTCTTCATGGCGGTTTCCTCGGCCTCTGCCTTGCCGCGCTTCTTGGCCCGGCGCTGGGCCAGGGTCAGGTTCTGCAGCACGTTCAGGTGCGGGAACAGGTTGAACTGCTGGAAGACCATCCCGATCCGGGTGCGGACGGCATCGAGGTCCGTCTCCGGGTCCGTAATGTCGGTGCCCTCCACCATGATGGTGCCGCTGGTCGGTTCCTCGAGCCGGTTCACGCACCGCAGGAGGGTGGACTTTCCGGAGCCGGACGGGCCGATAACGCAGACAACCTCGCCCTGGTTGACGTGGAAGTCGATGCCCTTGAGCACTTCGTTGTCGCCGAAGGACTTGTGCAGGTTCTTTACTTCGATGGCCGGGACGTTGCCGGCCCGGTTCTGTGCCGCTGTGCTCACTTGAGGTTACCGGCCTCTCTGGTTGTGGCGTTCGAGTTTGGCGACCAGCTGCGTCAGCGGCAGGGTGATGACCAGGTACATGGCTGCCGCCAGCACCAGGGGAGTGGCGTTGGCGGACTGGGAGACGGAATCCCGGGCGAACGTTGTCAGTTCGCGGTCCTGCAGGGCCATGCCGGCAATGAAGAGCAGGGAGGTGTCCTTGATCAGGATCACCAGTTCATTGGTCAGGGGCGGGGTAATGATACGGAACGCCTGGGGCAGGGTGACCGAGACCATGGTCCAGGCCGGGCCCATGCCCAGCGAGCGTGCAGCTTCGGTCTGTCCGGCCGGAACAGCCTGGATGCCTGCGCGGATGGTCTCGGCGATGTAGGCGCCGGAGACCATGATGAGGGCGATCAGGCCGGCACCGGCGCTGCCGCCCGGCGGACGCCAGGAGAAGGCGATCGGCACCGCGAAGGCAATCGCGAAGATGACCAGCAGGGCCGGCAGTCCGCGGAAGATTTCGATGTAGACCGTTGCAGCCCAGCGGTAGGGCCCCACGGGGGAGAGCTTCATGAGGGCCAGAATGAGGCCGAGGATCAGTCCGCCGATGAACGCGATGACGGTGTAGATGACGGTGTTCTTGACCGCCACAGTAATGATGTCCGGGAACGCCCGGCGGGCCACTTCTGCGTCGAAGAAGTTGACCCCGATCGCCTTCCAGTCCGCGAGCAGGACTACGGCGAGGACAGCCAGAACGAAGACGGCATACAGGATGCCCCGGGTGAGGCGTCTGCGGGTGGACGGTTTCAAGGGGGGAGCCTTCCGCGGAAGTGAATGGCGCCGTCCCGGGCAGGTTCTTCCACCCGGGACGGCAGTCGGTCAGTCAGGTGTTATTCGGTGAAGTACTTGTCGTAGATCTCCTGGTACTTGCCGTTGTCGCGCAGCTCGGTCAGCTGCTCGTTGACGGCTGAAACCAGTTCTTCGGGGGCGTCCTTGGCCATGGCGAACCCGTAGGATTCATTGGTCTCGAACTCTTCCGCGATGGTGAAGGCGCCTTCCTCGGTGTGCCCCAGGTTGACGGGAAGATCCTGCAGGACGGCGTCTACCTGGCCGGCCTGCAGCGCCGGGTAGAGTTCGGCATCGCTCGGGAAGGAGCTGATGTTGGCTTCGGGAGCGTTGTCCCGTGCGTAGGCTTCACCGGTGGTGCCCTGCTGCACGCCCAGGTTCTTTCCGGCGAGATCCTCGATGCCGGTGATGTCCGAGCCCTCGGGCACCAGGATGGACTGGAGCGAGTCATAGTACGGATCGGAGAACGTGAGGTTCTTCTTCCGCTCCTCGGTGATGGTCATGGCGCTGGCAACGAGGTCGCACTGGCCTGCGGCCAGCGAGGTGCCGCTCTGCAGGCCGTCGAAGCCGACGTCCTGAACGGCCAGTTCAAGGCCCATGCCGGTTGCGATCTCCTTGACGAGATCCATGTCGAAGCCGGTGTATTCGCCGTCTTCACCTTCGAATTCGAACGGGGCGTAGGGGACATCCGAGCACACGGTGAGCGTGCCCTCGGATACGAGGTTCATTCCGGAGTCAGAGGCGCTGTCGCTTTCGCCGCCGCAGGCGGACAGTACCAGCGCGGAAAGCGCCGCAGCGGCCAGGACGGTGGATCGTGCTTTGTACGGCATGGATTGGTACCTTCTCTTGGAGCTGGGCGGAACCGCGGGCGGTTCCGGACGATATGGGCGAGCAGTCTCGATTGTACGCATCCCATTCGGCCGGGTGCCGCCGGTCACAGTCTGCCCTGCACAACAGACGGCGCGGACCCTGGTTGACCAAGGCCAGCGCCGTCGTGCAGCTGCGGGTGCTTATTCGGTGAAGTACTTGTCGTAGAGCTCCTGGTACTTGCCGTTGGAGCGCAGCTCAGCGAGCTCAGCGTTCACGGCGGCAACCAGTTCAGCGCTGCCGTCCTTCTTCATGGCCAGCCCGTAGACTTCGTCCGTTTCGTAGGTGGCGGAGATGGTGAAGGCGCCGCCGTCAGTGTGGTCCAGATTGACCGGCAGATCCTGGAGGACGGCGTCGATCGCGCCTGCCTGCAGGGCGGGGAAAAGCTCAGCGTCGGTCTGGAAGGAGACAACTTCGGCGTCGCCGGCGTTTTCACGGGCATAGGACTCGCCGGTGGTGCCCTGCTGCACGCCGATCTTCTTGCCGGCCAGGTCTTCCAGGGACTTCACGGCAGAATCCTTGGGAACCAGCAGGGACTGCAGGGAGTCGTAGTACGGCTCGGAGAACGCCATCTTGGCTTCACGCTCGGGCGTGACGGACATGGCAGCAGCGATCACGTCGCACTGGCCGGCGGCCAGGACGGTACCGCTCTGCAGGCCGTCGAAGCTCACGTTCTGCACTTGCCATTCCAGGTCCATGCCCGCGGCGATCTCCCGGGTCAGGTCCATGTCGAACCCGGTGTACTCACCGTTGTCATCGACATACTCGAACGGCTGGAACGGAACGTTGGAGCAGACAGTCAGTGTGCCGTCCTTGACCAGTCCCAGGCCGGAGTCCCCGGCGGCGTCAGACCCTGAGCTGCAGGCGGCGAGGCTGAGGGCACCGAGGGCCAGAACAGCGGCGACGGCGTTGCGTGCTTTGTGGTGCATGGGTTTAGAACCTTAGGTCGGAACGGAGCGTTCGGCTCCGGTTGGGGGCAGGAAAAAGGCGGCCAAAGGCCGCTCTCCGGGAATAAATTGTACGCGCCGCTCAGGAAGGCTGGCCGGAGAGCACCCTCGCCCGGTCCAGTCCCAGGGCTTCGAGCATCGGACGGAACTTGGACCAGGTTTCCTCCAGCTCGGCGGCCGGATTGGAACCGGAGACGATTCCGCAGCCTGCAAACAGGCGGACAGCTTGGGGTTCTTCGATGACCGCCCCGCGAAGAGCGATGCCCCATTCCCCGTTCCCGGCGGCGTCGAACCAGCCCACCGGACCGGCATACGGACCGCGGTCCATGTGTTCAAGTTCACTGATCAGTTCCCCGGCCACGCTGGTGGGATACCCGCAGACGGCGGCGGTGGGGTGGAGCGCTTCGACGAGGTCCAGCGGCGTGGGCAGGGCGCCGTCGCGGGGCTGCAGGTCGGCCGTGACATCAGAGGCCAGGTGCCACACGTTGGGCAGTTCCAGCACGAAGGGCTCGCTGTGCGAGGTCATGGAGGACGTGAAGGGCTCCAGCTGGCGGGTCACGGAATCAATGGCGATGGCGTGTTCGTGCTGCTGCTTTTCCGAGCCGGCCAGGACCCGCTTGGCATAGCCGGGATCGTCCAGCGGGGCGGTGGCGCGGTCCAGCGTCCCGGCCAGCACCCGTGCCCGGGCCTTGCCGTCCTCTACCTTGATCAGCATTTCCGGCGTGGACCCGATCAGTCCGTCCACTGAATAGGTCCAGCAGCTCGCGTAGCGCAGCGCCAGTTCCCGCAGGACCTGCGCCGTGGCTATGGGGGAGGACAGGCTGGCCACGATGTCGCGGGCCAGGACAATCTTGCTTAGCTCCCCGGCGGCGATATGGGCCACTGAGCGGGCGACGGCGTTCTTCCATTCCGATTCGGAGAGCATTCCGGGCAGGATGGCGTCGCTGCCCAGGGACAGCGAGTCCGCGGAGATTTCCTCCAGATAGCCGGCCAGGGCCGCTGCCACCGACTCCCGGTCGAGGACCGCGTCCGGATCGAGTGTGGTGAGGGTGGCCCAAGCGGTTCCGTTGCGGGAACCCACAACGATTTCCGGCACCACGACGCGGGAGAGGAAGGGGGAGCGCTTGGAGAAGGCAAAGGACCCGAAGGCGGCGAGGCCGGTTCCCGGAACCTGGACCTCGTCCTGGACGTCGGCGGCCGCGCTGACCGTGTTCCACCAGGAACGGGCGGAAGCGAAGCGCTCCGGTCCGGTCGCGGTGTGCCGGAGGGTTTCCCCGAAACCGACGAGGCCTTCGCCGTGGCGGACCCAGCACAGCTGGTCGTCGCGGACCAGGTACTCCAGGAGTCCAATGGCGGCTGAAGGCACGCCCAGGGGAACAGTAAGGGAACGCAGGGTGGTCATAGTATCTCCGACTGTACTCCGCATGCCTGATTGCCCCATATTCATGCCGTCGGGACAGCGCCGGGAAACACACGGGTTTGTGACCAAATGCAAACGGGTAGTTTCCGGTTCGGCTGGCCGAACATTGTTTGAGACAATGAGCGGGTGAAGCGCGCAACTTTGGAAAAACGCCCTGATGAAGTCGCTGCCATGTTTGACGAGGTGGCACCCAAATACGACATCGTCAACGACGTGCTGTCCCTGGGCCAGACCCGCCGCTGGCGGCGCCTGGTGGTCGAGGCAGTAGGTGCACGCCGCGGCCAGCGCGTGCTGGACCTTGCAGCCGGCACCGGCACTTCCAGTGAGCCCTACGCCGATGCGGGAATCGGCGTCGTCGCCTGTGATTTTTCCCTGGGCATGCTCACGGTGGGCAAGCGGCGCCGCCCGGACATCGACTTCGTGGCCGGAGACGCCACCAACCTGCCGTTCGCTGACGAATCCTTTGATGCCGCCACTATCTCCTTCGGCCTGCGCAATGTGAATGAACCGCAGAAGGCCCTGGAAGAGATGTACCGGGTGACCAAGCCCGGCGGAACGCTGGTCATTGCTGAGTTCTCCTCTCCGGTGGTACCGGTGTGGCGCACTATGTACACCGAGTACCTGATGCGCGCGCTGCCCCCGATCGCCCGCAAGGTGGCTTCCAACCCGGACGCCTACGTTTACCTGGCCGAATCGATCCGTGCGTGGCCGGACCAGGATGGGCTGGCAGCCTGGATTTCCGCTGCCGGCTGGCAGGACGTTGCCTACCGCAACCTCTCCGGCGGAATCGTCGCGATCCACCGCGCCGTCAAGCCGGGCGGGACCGCCGGCTGACGTGAGCGTCCTGATAGTCGGGGCAGGCCCCGCCGGCTCCACCGCAGCCTATTACCTGGCCTCTGCCGGGATCGACGTGACCGTACTGGAGAAGACGTCCTTTCCGCGTGAAAAAGTCTGCGGCGACGGACTGACTCCGCGCGCCGTCCGGGAAATCCAGTTACTCGGCCTGCCGCATGAGGAAGCTGCGGGCTGGCGCAGGAACAAGGGCCTGCGCCTGATCGCTGCGGGACGCACGGTTGAGCTGCCCTGGCCGGACCTTGAGGATTTCCCCTCCTACGGACTGGTGCGCACGCGCCTGGGCTTCGACGAAGAACTGGCGCAGCATGCGCGCTCTGCCGGAGCCGTCATCCTGGAGCGGCACAGCGTCACGGAGGCGCTGCGCGATGACACCGGACGGGTCTGCGGTGTGCGCGCGAATGTCCTCGACGAGAACGGCCGGCGCACGGGAGAAACCCGCGAATTCGCCGCCGACGTGGTCCTCGCTGCCGATGGGAACTCCAGCCGCACCGCCCTGAGCCTGGGCCTGGAAAAACGCGATGACCGGCCCCTCGGCGTCGCGGTGCGCACGTACTTCACGTCCCCGCGCACCAATGACGACTGGATGGAAGGCTGGCTGGAACTGCCCGATGCCTCCGGCAATCCGCTTCCCGGCTACGGCTGGGTCTTCGGCGTGGGAGACGGAACCTCCAACGTCGGACTGGGAATCCTGAACTCCTCCAAGGAATTCGGCAAGCTGGACTATCGCAAGGTCCTGCGTGACTGGACGGCGGGAATGCCTCCGGAGTGGGGCTTCACCCCGGAGAACCAGGTGGGGGAAATCCGCGGAGCGGCCCTGCCCATGGGCTTCAACCGCACTCCGCACTATTCGCCCGGGCTGCTGCTCCTGGGCGACGCCGGCGGAATGGTCAGTCCCTTCAACGGCGAGGGCATTTCCTACGCGATGGAATCAGCCCGGTTTGCGGCGGATTACATTGTCTCCGCCGGCCAGGCTGCCTCCCGTCCGGGCATGCTTTCGGCACAAGCCGCTTACGACGGCGTCCTGGCCGGGTATGCGGACCGCGTGCGGTCCGAGTGGGGCAGCCACTTCACCCTGGGCCGCATTTTTGCCGGCCTGATCGGCAAGCCCGCGGTCATGAAACTGGCGCTGCGCACCGGTATGCCGATCCCCGTGCTGATGAAGTTCGTGGTGCGGATGCTCGCGAACCTCACCGATGCATCGCCCCGGAGGGTGGAGGATAGAGTGATTGCCTTGATGGAAATGCTTGTTCCAGCCGCTTCAAACCAGGACTCCGTGCCTGCCCCGGCCCGGGGTGCACGCCCTGCCGCTGAGGCCGGCCATGTCTAACCCTGCCAACCCGTCCCGCCGAGAAGTTAGCCTTGAACAGTGACTGAATCCACCAATGCCAGCCCGGACGCCTTCGGGGACGCTGAGATGGCGCTGCCGCCGGGATTTGCGCCCCTCGCCGAGGATCCTGTCCTGGGGCCCGCCATCGTGTCCGGTCTTGAGAAGGTGGAAGAGGAGCTTCGGGAAGCGATTGCCAACTCGGACCCTTTCGCTGACGCCACCTCCAGGCACCTGCTCGAAGCAGGCGGGAAGCGTATCCGCCCGCTACTGGTGCTGCTGGCCTCCCACCTGGGACCGAACCCGGGCGGGCCCGAGGTTCGTACCTCCGCCGTCGTTGTTGAACTGACCCACCTTGCCACCCTCTATCACGACGACGTGATGGACTCGGCTCCGGTGCGCCGCGGGGCCCCCACAGCCCACGAAGTATGGGGAAACTCGGTGGCCGTCCTGACCGGCGACCTGATCTTTGCGCGCGCTTCCTCCCTGGTGTCCGTTCTGGGTCCCGAAGCCTTGGCGATCCAGGCCCGCACGTTCGAACGCCTGGTCATGGGGCAGCTGCAGGAGACCATGGGACCGGCCGACGGCGAGGATCCGCTGGAACACTACCTGTCCGTCATCGGCGGAAAAACCGGCTCGCTGATTGCGGCGTCCGGCCAGCTGGGTGCACTGTTCGGCGGGGCTGATGCGAAGACTGTCGAGATCATGGTCGAGTACGGCGAGAAGATTGGCGTGGCCTTCCAGCTCGCCGACGATGTCATCGACGTCGCCGGGCTGAAGGACAAGTCGGGGAAGACGCCCGGCACCGACCTGCGCGAAGGCGTCCCCACCCTTCCGGTCCTGCTGCTGCGGCGCAACGCCGCTGCCGGTGACGCGGATGCTGCCGCGGTCCTGGAACTCGTGGACGCGGACCTGACATCGGATGAGGCCCTGGCTGCTGCGGTTGCCGCAGTCCGCGGCAACCGTGCCACTGCCCAGGCCTGGGACGTCGCACGCCAGTGGGCTGCAGACGCCGTCGCAGCCCTGGAGCCGATGCCCGATTCCGTGGTCAAGGCATCCCTGGCAGCGTTTGCCGAAGCCGTCGTGGAGCGCGAGGCGTAAGGCCCGTACGCCGCGGGTGCCCAGCACCCGCGGCCGGTACTACTGGTCGTCCAGGTTTTCGTCGTCCTCGAAGACCCACTCGAACATGTCGAAGACATACTCGCTGAAGGTGCCTTCTTCGCTCTGCCACTCGCCGCGGGCGTTGTTGCGGCGCCAGACGATCGGGTCCGGCACGGCCAGCTGGTCGACGCGGAATCCCCAGGCGAACTTCTCGTCCTCGTCTTCCAGGAAGAGCAGGTAGCCGTCCTCGACCTCGAGCTCGTCGGGGTCCCAGAAGAAGTGGTAGGCCTCCATCAGGTCTTCGCAGCTGCCCAGTGCCAGATAGAACTCACGCAGGACCAGCGGAATGTCGAAGTCGTGTTCGTCGAGGATCTCGTCGAGCTCGTCCGGAGCCAGGCCGTCCTCGGGGCGCCATTTGTCCTCAAGGTACTTCGGAACCAGGGCGCGGAACTTTTCCAGGAACATTTCACTCATTGGGGGATCTCCAACGTTGCAGGCGGGCGTACTTCAATCCTAGCCGTGCGCCGGGGCCGGAAGGTCCGCGCCGGTTCCCGGCAGTGACGGGCGCAGCTAACCGGTCCGGCGGGCAAGTCCGGGGTAGTCGATCACGGCGCCGTCGGCGTCGACCGTGAGTTCCGCGGTGAAGCCGCGCGTGGCGGAGCTGTAAAGGACAATCGCGTTCCCGCGTTCTTCGCGGTAGGGGGAGACCTGCGAGTAGACCTGTTCGCTGGCCAGTACGCGCAGGCTGGGCATTTCCACCCACGCCATGGTCAGCCGTGTCTCGTCAGGCGGCGCGGCATGGTTAAGCAGGTCCAGTCGCAGGATCGGCATGGTGTTGGTCAGCGGGCAGAGACCGAGGTCGCAGTCCTGCGCGTTGTCCAGGGCCAGGGGATCTTCGATGCCGGGTTCAGGCAGGTCAGGGTTGCCGGAGGATCTCACCTGGGAATCCCAGCGCCCGTCGACCGAGCGTGTCAGTTCGAGGGAGCGCGACCAGTCCGGCCCCGTCACCTCTACCTGCAGCCGGCGTGTCACCCAGCCGGGGGAAGTGCTCAGCGTCCAGGTTGCGCGGTAGTCATCGCACGTGGACGTGCCGCTGGCGGCCAGTTCCGTTTCGCGGAAGGAGACGACGGCGGTATCCCGGCGGCCGGGGTCGTCGGTGCCCGCCCAGTGAAGGGTCCTGGCGGGCTGCGCTGGCAAGTCCATCCCTACAGAGTAAAGTCCGGCACAAAGGGGCACAAAACCGTGCCGCCGGAGGCCAGGCAGGGGACGGCACCGCCAAGCCCGCCTACCCGGCGAGCCGGCGGACGTTCAGCGCGAGGTACAGGTGGACGCGGTCTGCCGTGACGGACGGGTCGTAGCCCGAAAGGTCAGCAATTTGGGAGAGCCGGTAACGCACTGTGTTCCGGTGCAGGCCCAGGGCCTGGGCGACCTTGGCGACCGAACCATTCAGCGCCAGGTACTTCTCGAGAGTGGGGACCAGCTCCGCGTCGTGGGCCTTGTCAAAGTCCGTCAGCGGGTCCAGTGCCTCCGCGGCGAGGTCCGCCAGCGGGACGTCCCGGCTGGCCATCAGCAGCGACGCCAGGCTCAGACGGTCGGGTTCGTTGACCGCGGCGCCGCGCAGCAGCCCTTCCTTTGCCTCGTAGTAGCCCCAGCGAAGGCCCGCCGGTTCGGCGTAGGCGCCGCCCGCGCCCACCTTGGCGGTGATGCCCGCTTCCCGCAGGTATCCACCCAGCGCGGCGGCCAGCTCCGTGGAATTGCCGTCGGCCACCAGGAGTGCCAGCCGGTCCTCGCAGATGGCAGTGACGGCGGAGTCGAAGAGTGCCGGCAGGGGCAGGGACGGCAGGAGCCGAGCCTGGCCCGGGACAGCCTCCACCAGCAAGGTCAGCTGGCGGCGCTCGGTGTCCACTCCCGCGGCACGCAGCCGGTGGACGGCGTCCTGGCCGGAGAGCTTGCCCGCCACCACATCGGCCAGCAGCTGGCCGTTCACCACGCGTTCGCGTGCCCGCCTGCGTGAGAGGTTGTTCAGCTCCACACTGATCAGGCTCTGGGCATAGGCGAGCAGATCCGGCTGGCGGAACGGTTCAGCTACTTCAAGGGTGCAGCGGTCCCGCATCCCGGTGGCGATCGGCGTGCTGTGCCAGCGGGTTCCTTCCGGAGGCTCCCCGGTGCTGAAGACGCGGCTGCCGTAGCGGTAGAGGGCCACCTCGGATCCGAGGATGCGGCCCAGCTGCCGCAGCAGACCGGCGAGGCCCTGCCCGGAGAGCAGCGCCTGGGCCAGGATCTGGTGCCCAGAGAGCAGATCGCGCAGGTGCTCGGTGTGGTCTGCCGACAAGGCGTCGGCCACGAGCTTTCCGATGGCAATGAACGGGGTGTCGTAGGGAACCTCGAATACCGGCACGCCCAGGCGGTTGGCTTCTTCCAAGAGGGGTCCGGGCACACGGGCCTGGCTCAGTCCGGTACCGAAGCCGATGGCTAGTGCCCCTGCACGGTGCACACTCTCGACGAACCGGCGCTGCACCGCACCGGTCCGCTGCCGGATGCCGGTGGTCAGAACCACTTCACCGCCGCTCAGGAAAGGGGACGGATCTTCGAGCTCGGTCACCGCTACCCACTGCACTTCAACGGGTTCAACGGGTGCGGTCCCCTTGACCGCAAGACCCAGGTTTTCGGCATCGAGGAGGGTGGTGAGGGAGATAGGCACGGGTTCAACTATAGGATGTCCGGATTGGACGGATGCACGGCAAGTGGCTGGCCCTGTTGTGCGGATGACCGTCCCTCAGTTCCGGCCTGGAGCGTAAATTTGGATCACTGCGGCCTATAGCCCCCATCACTTTTCCCTTGAGAGGCAGAACCATGAGCACATCAGCCACTGAACCGACCTACCGGCTGGAGCAGAAGCGGAACATTACCGGAACCTTCCCCGGGCCCAAGTCCGCTGCGCTGAATGAGCGCCGTGCAGCCGTCGTCGCCAAGGGAGTCGCGTCCAGCGTTCCCGTGTATGTCCAGGACGCCGACGGCGGCATCATCCAGGACGTTGACGGCAATTCGTTCATCGACCTCGGTTCGGGAATCGCAGTTACCAGCGTAGGCGCCTCTGATCCCGCCGTCGTCGCTGCGGCCCAGGAGCAGGTTGCCCGGTTCACGCACACCTGCTTCATGGTCACGCCGTACGAAGGCTATGTGGCTGTCGCCGAGAAGCTGGCAGAGCTCACCCCGGGCACCCACGAGAAGCGCACCGTGCTCTTCAACTCCGGCGCCGAAGCTGTGGAGAACGCCATCAAGATTGCCCGTTCGGCCACCGGCCGCCAGGCTGTCGTTGCATTCGACCACGCCTACCACGGCCGCACCAACCTCACCATGGGCCTGACCGCGAAGGCGATGCCCTACAAGACCGGTTTCGGTCCCTTCGCCTCCGAGATCTACCGCATGCCCATGAGCTACCCGTTCCGTGAAGAGAACCCGGAGATCACCGGCACCGAGGCCGCAGAGCGCGCGATCCTGGCCATCGAGAAGCAGATCGGCGCCGACCAGCTTGCTGCCCTCCTGATCGAGCCGATCCAGGGTGAAGGCGGCTTCATCGTCCCCGCGGAGGGCTTCCTTCCCCGCCTGGCAGCTTGGGCCAAGGAAAACGGAATCGTCTTCATCGCGGATGAAGTCCAGTCCGGTTTCTGCCGCACCGGTGAGTGGTTCGCCGTGAACCACGAAGGTGTTGTTCCGGACATCATGACGATGGCCAAGGGCATTGCCGGCGGCATGCCGCTCTCCGCGGTGACCGGCCGGGCGGACCTGCTCGACGCCGTCCACCCCGGCGGTCTGGGCGGCACGTACGGCGGCAACCCGGTGGCCTGCGCCTCGGCACTGGCAGTCATCGAAACCATGATCGAACAGGACCTTGCCGGCCGTGCACGCCGGATTGAGGAACTAACCGTTCCCCGTCTGCAGGAGACCGCTGAAAAGACCGGCGTCATCGGCGAAGTCCGCGGCCGCGGCGCCATGCTGGCCATTGAACTGGTCAAGCCCGGGTCCAAGGCTCCCAACGCCGAAGCAGCCAAGGCGATCGCCGCGGCCTGCCTGGCCGAGGGCGTCATCATCCTCACCTGCGGCACCTACGGGAACGTCATCCGCCTGCTGCCGCCGCTGGTGATCAGCGACGAACTGCTCTCGGACGGCCTTGACGTGCTGGAAGCAGCGATCCGCGCGCAGGCCTAGGCTGCAGCGGCAAGGATTAACGGGCGGTCTCCGGAACATTTCCGGGGGCCGCCCTCTTTTGTCAGCAGTTTTGTCAGCAGCGCGCTGGTCTCATCTTCAAGCGTGGCCGGGGACGGGAAGCTGCCCCGAAAACCCCCGGACCACCGCATCCAAACCGGCTTCGAAAGCCTCCTCGGCACCCTTGCCGCCTTCCCGGGCGTGGGCTGCTGCGACGGCCGAGGTGAAAAGCGGGCTCTGGTCCGCCAGCGAGCCGGTGTCGAAAATGTCCTCGGGCGCAACGGCGTCGAACGCTGAGCCGAAAATAAAGGATTCCAGCGCGACGATAGCCGGAACTATGGCGGCCTCCTGCCATCCCGCCCGGAGGAATCCGGCCGTGACTGCCTCGTACATGGCAAGCGTCCGCGGCGCGCCGCTGACCTGCAGGACGGCGATGACCGGAATCAGGGGAGTGTGCCGGACGAAGACGCTGCGGTAGGAGCGGGCCCAGACGCGGACTGCCTGCTCCCATGGTTCCGAGGCAAACGCGGAGACGTCGACTTCCGCCATGAGGTCGTCCTGGATCCAGCGAAGGACTTCCTGTTTCGAGGCGGCGTGGTTGTACAGGGCCGAGGGCGCTACCTGGAGCTTTGCGGCAAGCGAGGACATGGTGAAGCCCTCGTAACCCCGGCTGCCAATGACCTCAAGGGCCGCCGCAGTGATGTTCTCCTGGGTGAGCACACGCTGGTGGGGGCGTCCGGCGCTTCGCCTGGCGCGTGGTGCCGGCATGTGTTCCTCCAAAGGTCACGGGCGCTTGGGTATCCCAAAAATTAATATTCGCACACGCCTCTCTGCGCGCAGCTGCGGTCGGCTAGAGTGTCGACTAAATGAATCGTATTCATTTATGGCATGGCGCGGCCGTATGCGGCCGTCGAGAGAGGACACACAGTGCAGAGCCTGGAACGTAACGTCGTCATCATTGGTGCAGGACCTTCCGGCCTGAGGGCAGCGCGGAAGCTGAAGGCCGCTGGCCTGACCGTAGCCGTGCTTGAAGCCCGCAGCCGCGTTGGCGGGCGGACCTGGTCAGATACCGTCGACGGCGCTTTCCTGGAGATCGGCGGACAGTGGATCTCACCGGACCAGGAAGCGCTGAGCGAACTGGTGGAGGAACTGGGCCTGGAAACGTTCCCGCGCTACCGCGAGGGCGAATCCGTGTACATCGGCTCCGACCGCCGCGCCGTGCGCTACTCGGGGGAGATGTTCCCGGTAGCGGAGTCGACAGCGAAGGAAATGGAGCGGCTGATCGAGCTCCTGGACGCAATGACCGCGCAAACCGATCCGGCGGCGCCGTGGACACATCCCCAGGCGCGTGAACTGGACACGGTTTCGTTCTCCCAGTGGCTGCGCAGCCAATCACAGGATGAGGAAGCCTGCAACAACATTGGCCTGTTCGTGGCCGGCGGCATGCTCACCAAACCGGCCCATTCCTTCTCCGTACTGCAGGCACTGCTCATGGCAGCCTCGGCGGGGTCCTTCTCCAACCTCGTGGACGAGAACTTCATCCTGGACCGCCGCGTGGCGGGCGGCATGCAGCAGGTTTCCGAGCGCATGGCCGCTGAGCTGGGCGACGACGTCGTACTCAACGCTCCGGTGCGTACGCTGCGCTGGTCCGACGGTCCGGAGGGCACCTCGGTCACGGCTGAGGCCGACGGCGTCACGGTCACCGCCCGCTACGCCATCATGGCGGTCCCGCCGAACCTCTACTCCCGCGTCTCCTTTGACCCGCCCCTGCCCCGCCGGCAGCACCAGATGCACCAGCACCAGTCCCTGGGACTGGTGATCAAGGTCCACGCCGTCTATGCGACGCCGTTCTGGCGGGAGGCAGGACTCTCCGGTACCTGCTTCGGCGCCCATGAGCTGGTGCAGGAGGTCTATGACAACACAAACCACGGCGATCCCCGCGGCACGCTGGTGGGCTTTGTCTCCGACGAAAAAGCCGATGCCATGTTCGAGCTCAGCGCCGGGGAACGCAAGACGGCGATCCTGGAGTCCATTGCCGGCTACCTGGGGGAGCAGGCCCTGGCACCCGAGGTCTACTACGAGTCTGACTGGGGTTCGGAGGAATGGACCCGCGGCGCCTACGCCGCCAGCTATGACCTCGGCGGCCTGCACCGGTACGGACCGGACCAGCTGGCCCCGGTGGGGCCAATCTACTGGTCCTGCTCCGATCTGGCGGCGGAGGGCTACCAGCACGTCGACGGTGCCGTCCGCATGGGCGCGCTGACGGCAGAGCGCATCATCGCGCGGTTCGAAGACTGACGCCGTGCGTTACGTCGTCGGCTATACAGCCACTGAACGGGGCAGGGACGCGCTGAACCTGGCCTGCGCCATTGCCCGGAGCCAGGGCGCTTCACTGGACGTGGTGATGGTGGATCCCGAGGAATCCCCCTACACAGCGGTCTATCCGCCGGACCGCTCCTATGCCGGCCTGCTGGCCGAACAGATGCGGACCTGGCTGGACGAGGCCCTGGCCCTGGTCCCGGAAGATGTCGAGGCCCGGGGCCATATCCGTCCCGCGGATTCGGACGCCCGCGGACTGATCGATGCGGCAGCCGAGTTCGGTGCCGAACTCATCGTCGTAGGCGCCGGGAGCAACGGCCTCTTCAAACGCTTCACCATCGGCAGCGTTGCCAACGCCCTGCTGCACGCGGCCCACATCCCCGTGGCGCTCGCTCCGCGCGGCTACAGCCGGGTGGCCCCGATTTCGCGGATCACCTGCGCCGTGGGGGAGCGCCGGGGTGCCGAAGACGTGCTTGAGGTCGCCTCGGAATCCGCAGCACGCCGGGGGCTGCCGCTGCGGCTCGTATCGATGCTCGCGGTGGACTCCCAGGACGGAGCTGCCATGGACGAAGCCCGGCTGCACATCGCCGACCGGGTGGCCCGTGCCAAGGTCCTCACGTCCGGACGCAGCGAGGTTACCGGCGAGGCGGCCCAGGGCCGCACCATCGAGAACGCCGTGGACGGCATGGAATTCGACGACGGCGAGATCCTGGTGATCGGATCCAGCCGCCTTGCCCGGCAAAACCAGCTCTTTATCGGCCCCACGGCATCCAAGGTGCTGCGCAGCCTGCCCGTTCCCATGGTGGTGGTGCCGCGCAACTACACCGGACCCGCGCCGTTGGGCCCGGAGTTCCCCAACACCCAGCCAGGAGAACCGCAATGAGCACAAGGCCCCGTAAATCCGCAGCCGGTGCCCAGGGCACCGGCCTGAGCAGCAAGGGACTCAAAGGCGGGCAGGTGGGCCTCCTGGGCGCCGTCGTCATTGGCATCTCCTGCATCGCCCCGGCCTACACACTCACCTCAGGGCTGGGCCCGACGGTCGCAGAAGTTGGAGTCCAGCTCCCGGCGATCTTCCTGGTGGGCTTCATTCCGATGATCCTCGTGGCCATCGGCTACCGGCAACTGAACACGGCCATGCCGGATTCCGGCACCTCCTTCACCTGGGCAACACGTGCCTTCGGGCCGTGGGTGGGCTGGATGGGCGGGTGGGGGCTGATTGCGGCGACTATCATCGTGCTCTCCAACCTTGCTGCGGTGGCAGTCGACTTTTTCTACCTCATGCTCGCGCAGGTAACGGGCAACGATGCGCTGGCAGACCTGACCCGGAACCTTCCGGTGAACATTGCTACCACCCTGGCCTTCATTGCCCTGGCCTGCTGGATTTCCTACCGCGGCGTTGAGACCACCAAGACCGTGCAGTATGTCCTGGTGGGTTTCCAGCTGGTGGTGCTCACATGGTTCTCGGTGGCTGCGTTTATCCACGTGGCACAGGGCACGGCGTTCGATCCGCTGCAGATCAGCGCAGACTGGTTCAATCCGTTCGCGGTTGAGTCCTTCTCCGCCTTTGCTGCCGGAGTCTCGCTGTCGATCTTCGTGTACTGGGGCTGGGACGTCACCCTGACCATGAATGAGGAGACCCGTAATCCGGACCGGACGCCGGGCCGTGCCGCCACTGCCACAGTCTTCGTGATCGTGCTGATCTACATGATGATCGCCCTGGCGGTGATCTCCTATGCAGGTGTAGGAGACGGAGAGCTCGGAGCAGGCAACCCGGAGAACCAGGAGAGCATCTTTGCGGTCCTGGCCGGCCCTGTCATGGGTCCGTTCGCGATCCTTATGTCACTGTCCATCCTGAGCAGTTCGGCGGCGTCCCTGCAGTCGACCTTCGTTTCGCCGGCGCGGACCCTGCTGGCCATGGGGCACTACCGTGCCCTGCCCGGCCGTTTTGGCAGGATCAGCCCGGCCTACAAATCCCCCGGTTACGCCACGGTCGCGGCAGCCGTGGCTGCAGCAGGCTTCTACGTCATCACCAGGCTCCTGTCTGAGAATGCACTGTGGGACACCATCACCGCCCTGGGCCTGATGATCTGCTTCTACTACGGCATCACCGCCTTGGCATGTGTCTGGTACTTCCGCCGGGAAGCCTTCACCTCCGTCCGCAGCTTCCTGCTGAAGATCCTTGCCCCGGGGCTGGGCGGCGTGATCCTGTTCGTGATGTTCGCCAAGACAGCCGTGGACTCCATGGATCCTGACTACGGTTCCGGATCTTCCCTGGGCGGCGTTGGCCTGGTCTTCGTCCTGGGAATGGGCGTGATCGGACTTGGTGCCGTCCTGATGCTGGTGATGTACCGCCGGAACCCCGGATTCTTCCAGGGCGAGACGCTCCGCGTCGGCCACTCCGGCACTGCCGCTGAGCAGGCTCCGGAAGAAGCAGGCGCGGCCAACGTCTAGGTCTGCTGCCTTCAAAGGAACTGCAGGAGCCCGGTGCTCCTGCAGTTCCTTTCTGCTTTTGCCGTGATTTACGGGATGAAAGTGAAGAGAGTTAGCCAATGTGAAGATTGTAAATTCGAGTGTCCTCGATTACATTGCATGTCAAGCACCCCGTAATTACGCGGCGTGTCGCGGCCGTTTTGGGGATGGCTGCGCAGGACAGGCCTCCACGGGGAAATCCGCGGGTCTCGAGGCAAGGACTACAAAGCAATGCGATTGAGGAAACTCGCGGGCGTTTTTACTGCGCTCGCACTGGCGGTGGGGGCGACCGCCGTTTCACTGCCGGCGGCGTCCGCCACGGCAGTAGACGGCCAGGCGGCCGTCCGGCTCCACACCCTGGTCAACGATTACCGCGCAAAGCACGCGCTGAAGCCCCTGGTGTGGAACAACGGAATCGCGGCCGTGGCGCAGGACTGGACGCTGAGGTCTGCGCAGACAGCCAATAGGGACGGGGCGGGTACCTTCACCCACAATCCGTCCTTCGCCTCCCAGTATCCGGTCGGCGCCAGGCACTGGTCAGAGAACATCGCCTGGAACATGAGCGTGGACCAGGCCTTTGAGTGGTGGGTCAACTCCGAGCCCCACCGTGCAAACATGCTCCGGGCCGCGGACACCGACTTGGGTATTGGAGTTGTCCTGCTCACCTCCGGGCCGAACAAGGGCGTCTACCTGGCGACCGTCAACTTCGGCCAGTACGAGCAGCCCGCGCCCGCCCCTGCGGCGCCGGAACCTGAACCGGCACCGACACCGGCTCAAACGCAGCCTGCCGAGCAGATGCAGACGCACAAACCGGCCGAAACGCCGGAGACGCCTGCGCAGCCAGCGACCGATGCGCCCGAAACGCCGGCCCAGAAGCCGGTCGAAACGCCTGCGCAAACGCCGGCACAGACGCCGGAGCCGGCACTGACGCCCGAACCGGCACCGGCTGCCGGGACTGAGGCGGACCCGGCTCCGGCTGCCGGGACTGAGGCGGACCCGGCTCCGGCACCCTCTCCCGTTGACGACCCGGCGCCAGAACCGGCACCGGCACCGGAAGCCGTCCCGGAGGTCGCTCCAACCCTCCCCGCACCGTTGCCGCCGGCTGAGCCTGCGCCCACCGCGCCGACGGAGGCGGAACTGCCGGCACCGGCACCGGCTGAACCAGCGGTCACCGCACCCGTGCCGGAAGCGCCCGCGGAACCGTCCGCTTCCCCGGATCCGGATCCCGCCGAAACGCCTTCTCCGGCACCGGCGGGGGCACGGACCGAACTGCAAACCAGCGATCCGGCACTGTTGGTACCCGGGACCCGCGGCAGCTTTGCCGCCCAGGCGACCGGAAGCCAACTGCGCCTGACGGGCCTCACACCCGGCGAGCAGTACCAGGTATTCCTGCACTCCACGCCCATTAAGGCCGGCATCCTGAGCGTCAACGCGGACGGGACGCTCCCGGTTCAGATCCCGGCCAGCCTGGAGGCGGGAGAGCACCGCGTGGCGTTGTACACCCTGGAGGGAACACTCGCCGGATGGCAGTCCTTCTCCGTGCAGCCGGTTGTGACGGTGCTGGGTGCACCGGCACCGGCCGCCACGGCCGCGCCGGCGGCGCTGGCTGCCACCGGTGTCGCGCCGGGGCAGGCCCTGACCGCTGCTGCAGGTGCCTTCATGGTGCTCGGGGGAGCGGCCGCGCTCCTGCTGCTCCGCCGCAGGCACCCCACTGAGGCGGGTTAGCGATCTGCCCCCGGACAGACGAACGGCGAAGGATTGCTCCTTCGCCGTTCGTCCGTGTCTGTCCGTTCCCGGCAGGGCCGGGCAGAAGCGTGGAAAGTCCTAGGCCATGGCCGCCCTGCGCAGCCGGGACCGGCGCTGGGATCCCAGCATGTCGATGCTGAGTATCGCCAGTGCCAGCCAGACCAGTCCAAAACCGGCCCAGCGCTCCGGCGGCATGGCCTCGTTGAAGACCAGCAGGGCCATGGTGAACTGCAGGATGGGCGCCAGGTACTGCAGCATGCCGATCGTAGTCAGCGGGAGCCTGCCCGCGGCGGCGCCGAAGAAGATCAGCGGCACGGCGGTGGCGATCCCTGATCCTGCGAGCAGCCAGAAATGGGCGGGTCCGAAGGTCAGCAGGGTTCCGCTCCCGTTCAGGGACATGATCACCAGTACTGCGGCGGCAACCGGCACGAGGACGGCAGTCTCGATCGAGAGGCTGGAAACGGCGTCGACTTTTCCTCCCACTCCCTTTTTGACCAGGCCGTAGAATCCGAAACTGAAGGCAAGGGCCAGGGACACCCAGGGAACGTTCCCGTAGCCCAGGGCCAGGACCAGTACAGCAATGAAACTGACGGCTATGGCGGCCCACTGCAGCGGCCGCAGCTTCTCCTTGAGGAGGAACACGCCCAGGAGCACGGAGACCAGCGGGTTGATGAAGTAGCCAAGTGCCGCCTCGACGGCATGGCCGTTCAAGACTGCCCAGGCAAAAACGAGCCAGTTCACCGCGATGAGAACTGCCGCCAGGCTGAGCGTGCCGAGCAGGCGAAGGTCGCGGCCGGCTGCCAGGACCTTGTGCCAGGACCGCATGACCGAGAGCAGCAAGGCGCAGAACACGAGCGAGAAAACGATCCGGGCCGCCACAATCTCCAAAGCGCCGGCCGGCTCCAGGAGCAGGAAATAGAGCGGCAGGAATCCCCAGATGCCATAGGCACCGATTCCAAAAAGCAGGCCCGATCCGCTGAGCTTCTCGTCATTTGCCGGCGCCGGGGTACGGCGCCCTGCTCCGTCCCGGACTGCTGCAGGCGGGTCCGCGAAAGCCGCGGGGGGAGATACGGGTGCATCGGCGGCAGAAGCGCCGGCTGTCGGCTCATGGGGCATACGCCGTGTAACGCACTACGCCCTGCGCGTATTCCCCGGGGCAGCAGGCTTGTCATTTAGACGGCGCGAACGGGGGCAATTAGAATAGATAACTGTGCGCCTATTGCGTGCCACGACTCCCAAGAAGAAGGACTATACGTGTCTAACTCAGCTCCGGACAGCTCGAAGCGTCCCATGCGGGTCGCAATTATCGGTGCTGGTCCGGCCGGCGTTTACGCGGCAGACATCCTGACCAAAGCCGACCGCGACTTCGAAGTCAGCATCGACCTCTTCGACCAGTACCCGGCACCCTACGGCTTGATCCGCTACGGAGTGGCTCCGGACCACCCGCGTATCAAGGGCATCGTCAACGCCCTGGAAAAGGTCCTGGACCGCGGCGACATCCGCTTCCTCGGCAACGTGAACTACGGGCGCGACCTCACGCTCAAGGACTTCCGGCACTTCTACGACGCCATCATTTTCGCCACCGGGGCGCTCAAGGATGCGCCGCTGAATATCCCGGGCGTCGACCTCGAAGGTTCCTTCGGCGGTGCGGACTTCGTGTCCTGGTATGACGGCAACCCGGACGTGCCGCGTGACTGGCCGCTGGATGCCAAAGAGATCGCGGTGATCGGCAACGGCAATGTGGCCCTCGACGTCGCCCGGATCCTGTCCAAGCATGCCGATGACCTGCTGACCACCGAAATTCCGTCCAACGTCTACGAGGGCCTGAAGAAGTCGCCCGTCACCGACGTCCACGTCTTTGGCCGCCGCGGGCCGGCACAGGTGAAGTTCACGCCGCTGGAGCTGCGCGAACTCTCGCATTCCCGCGACGTGGACATCGTTCTCTACCCCGAGGACTTCGAGTTCGACGAAGCCTCGGATGAGCAGATCCGTACAAACAACCAGACCAAGACCATGGTCAACACCCTGACCAACTGGCTGGTCGAGGAACAGGACACCGGTGCCTCGCGCCGGCTGCACCTGCACTTCCTGCACTCGCCGGTGGAGATCCAGGAAGATCCGTCCGCTCCCGGCAAGGTTGCCGGCATCAAGATGGAACGCACCGAGCTCGACGGTACCGGCAACGCGCGCGGCACCGGGGAATTCGTGGACTACCCGGTCCAGGCCGTCTACCGGGCCGTGGGCTACTTCGGCTCCGAACTGCCTGAGGTTGGTTACGACTCCCGCCGCGGCGTGATCCCCAACGAAGGCGGCCGCGTGGTGGACACCAGCGGCGAACCGGTTCCCGGCATCTACACGACCGGCTGGATCAAGCGCGGACCGGTCGGCCTGATCGGCCACACCAAGGGCGACGCACTTGAGACCATCGGCTACCTGCTGGAGGACCGGCGTACCCTTCCCGCAGCCGAAGAGCCGAACCCCGGTGCCATCATCTCGCTGCTGGAAGAGCGCGGCGTCGAATACACCACCTGGGAAGGCTGGAAGCGGCTTGATGCTTACGAGAAATCCCTCGGAGCCAGCTACGTCCACGGCGATCCCGGCATCGGTGAGCTGGTCCGCGAACGCGTCAAGGTCGTGGACCGCGAGGAAATGACCCGGATCTCCCGCGGCGACGCCGGCTAGCTGCCGTCTCCCGCTTCTCCTCACTGAGCAGATCTGTTGCCAGGGCGCACCACGCGTCCTGGCAACAGACGTTTAAGCGGGTACTGCACGCCCTCGTGAGACCGGCACTGCTGTGAGACCGGCACTGCTGTGAGCCGGCACCGTTGGGAGGCTGGCCCTGGAACGTGAGCCGTGTCACCATGGACGGGCAGCCCCTGGCTGCCCCGGCAATGGCTTGCCGGAGTGAGCGGTCTCCTTATCAGCGCGGATAGGTTGGACGGTGCAGCACACTCGAAGTGCCGTGCACGGGCGGAAGCCCCGGACGGCGGAATCACTCCAGCAGGACGCCTGGCTGGCGCATGAAAGCCTGCGGACACAGGGCCGGGTGCTGGATGTGCTGCGGCCCGGGGTCCTGGAATCCTGGCAGCGGTCGCTGAGCCACCTGCCTGATCCGGATGCGGCGGCTCCTGCCCTGGTGTTCGACGGCGACGAACTGGCCGTCTACCGCGCCTCCCACCCGCTGGCATCGATCATGCCCGTCATCCAGCGCCTGCTCGTTGATCCGGGCAAGGACAGCGGGTTGCTGGTGGCGGTAGGGGACCAGCTGGGACGGCTGCTCTGGGTCGACGGTGATCCCGAGCTGCTGCGCCGGGCGGAAGGCATGATGTTCATGCCCGGAACCGACTGGTCCGAAAACTCGATCGGCACCAGTGCTCCCGGTACCGCCCTTGTGACCGGACACAGTGTGCAGATCGCGGGAGCCGAGCACTTCAGCCCGCAGGTGCATCCCTGGTCCTGCACCGCGGTTCCCGTCCACGACCCCGACTCCGGGAGCGTGCTGGGCGTGGTGGACATTACCGGCAAGGAAGAGGCTGTCGCCGTCCACACCCTCGCGCTGGTCGAAGCCGCCGTCGCTGCCGCCACAACCCAGCTGCGGGTCGAACGCCTGCAGAGCCAGCAGCGGCCCCAGGGGCGGCGGAACAGTACGGCCCGGGAGCCGCGGCCCGGCCTGTACCAGGACAGCCTGCAAATCCTCGGCACGGATGCCGCCGTGCTGTGCGTGGACGGGACCCGGCTGCAGCTGAGCCTGCGCCATTCGGAGCTGATGACCCTGCTGGCCCTGCATCCGCGCGGTCTTACCGCCGAGGAACTTGCGGTGCTTGCGTATCCGGAGGAAGCCTCGGTGGGCAGTGTCCGGGCCGAAATGCTGCGGCTGCGCAAGCTCCTTTCCCGTTCGGCATCGGCACGTATTGTGCCCGAGTCACGGCCGTACCGTCTGCCGGCGGACCTGGTGCTCGACGCCGGGCAGGTTCGCGCCTGCCTCTCGCGCGGCGCGCACCGACTGGCACTGAACATCTACAAGGGCCCAGTGCTGCCGCATTCCCTGGCTCCCGGCATCGTGGAACTGCGGCGGAGGCTGGGCGCCGAACTGCGCGAAGCGGTTCTGTCTGAAGCCGGGGTCGAGACTGTACTGCAGTACCTCAAGCTCGACGAAGCAATGGACGACGCCGAGGCGTGGCGCCTGGCGCTGCAGCTGCTGCCCCGGCGTTCCCCGCGACGGGCGGCGATCGTCGCGGGGCTGCAGCGGATCGAACGCGACCTGGCCTAGGAGCGGGCTTCTCCGCCGTCATCCGTTGCCCGGACGCCGGCAGGCTCGCCGGCCTGCGGCCCGATGACCGGCTTGATCCGCAGGCTGGTCAGGAAACCGATGAGCAGTGCCCCGGCGGCGATCCAGCCGGCCAGGGATGCGCCGCTGGTCATGGCATCCCGGGCGGCGTCGGCAATGAAGGCGGTCTGGGGATCTGCTGCCAGGGCCGTGATGCTGCCGCCCGAGGTGGCATTCACCGAATCAACGGCCCCGGCAAGCTGGGGGGCACCGGCAACCGCGTCAGCAACCTGGTTCTCGGTTCCGGTGCGCAGCGTGGTGAAGAACGCCGTTCCCAGTACCGCGATGCCAAGTGCTGACCCTGTCTGCCGGGCCGTGCTCTGGGTAGCGGAACCCTGGCCGCTCTTGGCGAGCGGAACTTCGGCCAGGATCACCGAGGTCAGCTGCGCGGTGGCCAGGCCGACGCCGATGCCGTAGAAGAGCAGGATCGGGGAAGTGAGCCAGGCGGTGCTGTCCGGACGGATCAATAGGGCCAGCGCGGCGATGCTGAGGATTTCCAGGGCCAGGCCCATCCGCACCACCACCACGGGACTGTACCTGCGTGCCAGGGACGCAACGCCGCCGGAGGCCAGGAAGGACCCAACCGCCAGGGGAAGCAATGCCAGTCCCGCTTCGAAGGCGGTATAGCCCAGCACATTCTGGAACCACAACGGCAGCGAAAGGATCAGCCCGAATTCGCCGAAGCTCACAATCAGGGCGGTCACGTTGCCGTTGGCGAAGGACGGGATGCGGAACAGCGAGAGGTCCAGGATGACGCCCTTGCCGGCGTTCGTGCGCGACCGCTCAAGCAGCACAAAGCTCGCCAGCGCCACCACGGCCACTGCAAAGGCCACCGGCACGGGGGAGAGGGACCCGACCTGGAAGGGTGCGTCCTCAGTGGCGTTCCACCAGCCGTAGCTTCGGCCCTCGATCAGGCCGAAGACCAGCGCGCCGAAGCCCAGGATGGACAGCGCGGCGCCACCGAGGTCCAGGCGCTGGGCGGCGCCGGTCACGGCTTCTGAGGATTCCGCCACGAACAGCAGGAGCCCGGCAACCACCAGCATGCCCACCGGAATGTTGATGCCGAAGGCCCAGCGCCAGCTGGCATTCTCGGTCAGCCAGCCGCCCAGCAGGGGGCCGATGGCTGCCATGCCGCCGATCGTGGATCCCCAGACTGCGAAGGCAATGCCGCGGTCCCGGCCCTGGAAGTTAGCGTTCAGCAGCGCCAGGGTGGTGGGCAGGATCATTGAGCCGCCCAGGCCCTGCAGTGCACGGCCCAGGATCAGGATTCCGCCGGATTCGGCGAGCGCGCACAGCACCGAGGCGGCGACAAAGAGCACGACGCCGATCAGCATGATCCGGCGCCGGCCCACCCTGTCTGCAATCCGGCCCCAGGTCAGCAGCAGCGCGGCGAAGAGCAGGGTGTAAATCTCCTGTACCCACTGGATCTCGGTACTGGAGATACCCAGGTCACCGACAATCGAGGGAACAGACACGGACACGATGGTGGCGTCCATGATGATCATCGCTACCCCGAGGCTAATGGCCAGCAGGCCCCACCAGCGGTAGCGGATGTAGCGGCTGGCCCCCGGTGCGGTACTGCTGCCACTTTGTGCGGAACTCATTAGCTGTCCTTATATCTCGATCAGTGAGAAATTGCCCTAGGTAACCATAATCCTGTCTGTCGAAACCCGCCAGACGGTGCGCAAACCCGCCTGCTACGCAGATGCTACGTCCGCCTGCGTACTGTTCGGGTCATCGACGGAACACGACACAGAGGTCGTGTACCAACGCTCAAAATGAGGAGCAGACAAGTCATGACCGTTTACGCGCAGCCAGGCCAGAATGACTCACTGGTTTCTTTCAAACCGCGGTATGAGAACTGGATTGGCGGAGAATGGGTGGCCCCCGTCAAGGGAGGCTACTTCGAGAACGTATCGCCCGTGACCGGCAAGGTCTTCTGCGAGGTAGCCCGCGGCACCTCCGAGGACATTGACCTGGCCCTGGACGCGGCCCACAAGGCAGCACCGGCCTGGGGTAAGACGTCAGTGGCCGAAAGGGCCAACATCCTGAACCGGATTGCCGACCGGATCGAAGAGAACCTCGAGATGCTGGCCGTCGCCGAGACCTGGGACAACGGCAAGCCCGTTCGCGAGACCCTCGCCGCCGACATGCCGCTGGCAATGGATCACTTCCGGTACTTCGCCGGTGCCATCCGCGCCCAGGAAGGCACACTGTCCCAGATTGACGACAACACCACTGCGTACCACTTCCATGAGCCGCTCGGCGTCGTGGGACAGATCATCCCCTGGAACTTCCCCATCCTCATGGCCACCTGGAAGCTGGCTCCGGCGCTCGCAGCCGGCAACGCCGTTGTGCTCAAGCCCGCAGAGCAGACCCCCGCCTCGATCCTGGTGCTGGCGGAACTGATCGCGGACCTGCTGCCCGCCGGCGTGCTGAACATCGTCAACGGCTTCGGCGTTGAAGCCGGAAAACCGCTGGCCTCATCCAAGCGGATCCGGAAGATCGCCTTCACCGGTGAGACCACCACCGGACGCCTGATCATGCAGTACGCCAGCCAGAACCTGATTCCGGTCACCCTGGAGCTCGGCGGAAAGAGCCCCAATATCTTCTTTGCCGACGTGGCCGCGCAGGACGATGCCTTCTACGACAAGGCGCTGGAGGGCTTCAACATGTTCGCCCTTAACCAGGGCGAGGTCTGCACCTGTCCTTCCCGGGCCCTCGTGCAGGAGTCCGTCTATGACAGCTTCATGAACGACGCGCTGGCCCGGACCGCACAGATGATCCAGGGAAACCCGCTGGACACCAACACCATGGTGGGTGCCCAGGCCTCCAACGACCAGCTGGAGAAGATCCTCTCCTACATGGACATCGCCGGGCAGGAAGGTGCCAAGGTCCTCGCCGGAGGCAAGCGCAACATGCTCGACGGCGATCTGGCCGGCGGCTACTACGTTGAGCCGACCGTTTTTGAGGGCACCAACAATATGCGCATCTTCCAGGAGGAGATCTTCGGCCCGGTGGTGTCGGTGACGCGGTTCTCTGATTACGGTGAGGCCATGGCGATCGCCAACGACACCCTTTACGGTCTGGGTGCAGGCGTCTGGTCCCGGAACGGCAACACCGCTTACCGTGCCGGCCGTGACATCCAGGCCGGACGTGTCTGGGTGAACAACTACCACGCGTACCCCGCGCATGCGGCCTTCGGCGGGTACAAGTCCTCCGGCATCGGACGCGAGAATCACGCCATGATGCTGGACCACTACCAGCAGACCAAGAACCTGCTGGTCAGCTACGCCGAATCCAAGCAGGGCTTCTTCTAGCCACTCCGGTTCCACCTGCCAGTCCCGCAAACAGCAGCCCCCACTAAAGGAGATCGTCATGGAACATATGAAGGCCGCGGTCGTAAACGCCCTGGGTGAACCGCTCACCGTGGGCGAAACAGAAATTCCCAGTCCGGGGCCGGGAGAGGTCCTGGTCAAGCTCATATCCACGGGCGTCTGCCACACGGACCTGCATGCCGCGCAGGGAGACTGGCCGGTGAAACCCACCCCGCCGTTCATTCCCGGCCATGAGGGTGTGGGCCGCGTGGTGTCGGTGGGAGAGGGCGTCATGGAACTCCAGGAAGGGGACATGGTCGGCAACGCCTGGCTCTGGTCCGCCTGCGGTGTCTGTGAGTACTGCCGAACCGGATGGGAAACGCTGTGCGAGGCGCAGCAGAACGGCGGCTACAGCGTCAACGGGTCCTTCGGGGAATACATGCTGGTGGACGCCAAGTTCGCTGCACATATCCCGGACGGAGCGGATCCGGTGGAGATCGCTCCGGTGCTCTGTGCCGGCGTCACGGTCTACAAGGGCCTGAAGATGACCGAAGCGCGTCCGGGACAGTGGGTGGTGATTTCCGGCATCGGCGGGCTGGGGCACATTGCCGTGCAGTATGCCAAGGCCATGGGGCTGCGGGTTGCCGCCGTCGACATCGCCGAAGACAAGCTGGCCCTGGCCCGCGAGCTCGGTGCCGAAGTGACCGTCAACGCGTTGGACGGGGATCCGGTGGAAGCCGTCCAGGCGCAGACCGGGGGAGCGCACGCCGTGCTGGTTACTGCAGTGCATCCCTCCGCGTTCGGCCAGGCGATCGGAATGACCCGGCGGGGCGGAACGATCGTGTTCAACGGGCTGCCCCCGGGGGATTTCCCTGCTCCTATCTTCGACATCGTGCTCAAGGGCCTGACCATCCGCGGTTCGATCGTAGGCACGCGCCAGGACATGGTTGAAGCCCTGGACTTCTACGACCGCGGCTTGATCCACCCGCGAATCACCACGCGTCCGCTGGAGGACATCAATGATGTGCTCGACGAACTGGCTGCCGGCCGGATCGACGGACGGGTAGTGGTCCAGTACTGATGGAACCGGTACGGGGCGCCGTCCTGGACGCCGCGCCGGCCCTGCCCGGGGAAACCTCTTCCCGGGTAGGGCTGACAGCGGCGGCGAGGGACCTGCTGAGATTGCTCAGGGAGCAGCACGGGCCGCTGATGTTCCACCAGTCCGGCGGGTGCTGCGACGGTTCCTCACCCATGTGTTACCCCGAAGGGGACTTCATTACTTCAGATGCGGACGTGCTGCTCGGCACCTTCAACCTCGACGGCGG
Source organism: Arthrobacter caoxuetaonis (assembly GCF_023921125.1). Taxonomy (NCBI): domain Bacteria; kingdom Bacillati; phylum Actinomycetota; class Actinomycetes; order Micrococcales; family Micrococcaceae; genus Arthrobacter; species Arthrobacter caoxuetaonis. The sequence continues at coordinate 2,884,389 of NZ_CP099466.1, read as the reverse complement.
AGAGATCGGGTTCTGGATGTCGGCTGAACAGTTTGAGTACTGGAAGCACACCCACCTGACCGTCGACGTCGTTGCCGGACGGGGAAGCGGTTTTTCCGTCGAGGCACCGGAGGGGAAGCGGTTCCTGATCCGGTCGCGGCTGTTGGATGTGCCCTGACGGGAAACAGGTAGTAAGGTTGCTGTTTAATTCCTTGCGGCGGGTTTCCGCCGCCGGGAGAACCGGTACATCATGATGCCTCGGACGGGGCGGGAATGAGGAGCACCATGGTTAAGAAGATGACTTTCCTGGCAGGAATCGGCGTGGGATACCTGATTGGTTCCCAGGCAGGCCGGGAGAAGCTCAAGTCGCTGTGGAACGATCCCAAGGTGCAGGACAAAGTGAGCCAGGGCACCGACTGGGCAAAGCAGAAGGCCCCGGGAATCCAGGAAAAGGTTTCCTCGGTGACCAAGGACGCTGCATCCTCAGCCAAGGATGCAGCCTCCGGGGCCAAGGACAACATGGCCGGCAAGTCCGGCAGCGGGAGCGGCAGCGGGTCGGGCTCCGGCAGCTCAAACGGCGGCGGAGCGTCCCCCGTGGCGGGCACGTCGAACCCGGCGGACCATTCGCACACCTCCGGCGGCGGGTCCACCATGAATCCGGCACGTCCCCAGCCTGACGGACAGTAGCCTGCTGGACCTGGCTGCTGCCAGGCAGGCTTAACGCACTATGCCCGTCCCGGAATCCGGGGCGGGCATAGTGCTGTCCCGGGTCATCGGTCATCTCCGCGGCTGGACCCCGGATGCGTCCGCGTTTGCGCGAAGAGCGCAATGTGTCGCGTATATTGCACTGGTGCACCTCCAGCACCGGGGGTACCGGTTACCATCGGGTTGCTTGGATCGACCCCACCCACCACGCATTGGAGAGTGAGCCTGGATATGGCTACGGATTATGACGCACCACGCAAGACTGAAGAGGACACCGGGACTGCGTCCATTGAGGAGCTCCAAACCCGGCGGGTCGACAAGCAGTCTGCCGTGGTTGACGTCGACGAATCCGAGGCTGCCGAAGCCTTCGAGCTGCCAGGGGCCGACCTCTCCGGCGAAGAGCTCCTGGTCCGGGTAGTGCCCGCCCAGGAGGACGAATTCACCTGCGGTTCCTGCTTCCTGGTACGCCACCGCTCCCAGTTCGCGCTGGAGAAGAACGGCACGAAGTACTGCAAGGACTGCGAGGGCTGAATCCGCTGAGTCCGCCCGGCCGGCAGGCGTCCGCCGCGGCCCCATGCAGCTGCCGCACAGGTTCATCCGCGTGCGGCAGTTGTGGTTAAGGCATCCGGTGTGTTTGTGTTCGGGACATGGTTAGTGCGGTTCTCCTGGCGGCAGGGAGCGGAACCCGCCTGGGGCTGGGCCCCAAGGCATTGCTGCCGTTTAACGGTGCTCCCCTCATCGAGCATCTTGCCGGTGTGCTGGCGGGAGGCGGCTGTTCGCGCGTCATCGTGGTTCTTGGGGCCGAATCGCGGCGGGTCCGGGCCACGGCCAACCTCTCCGGTGCCCATGTCCTGACGAACCCGGACTGGGAAACCGGCATGGGTTCGTCTTTCCGGGCCGGCACGGCGGAGGCGCTGCGGCTGGCGCCCGAGGAACCGGTCCTCGTCGCGCTTTCGGACCAGCCCGGGCTGAGCGTGCAGACCGTGGCCCGCCTGATTTCCCGCGGAGCACCTGCACGGGTCTCCTGCGCGGGATACCGGCTGGAAAACGGGGGACTCAAACGAGGCCATCCCGTGCTGTTCGCACCGCAGCTGGCCCGGGCCGCTGCTGCCGGTGCGCGGGGAGACGCCGGAGCCCGGACGTTCCTGGCCGCCCACCCGGGTCTGGTGGATCTGGTGGAGTGCGGCAGCGAGCCCGACGGTCTGGACATAGACACCCCGGCGGACCTGATCCTGCTCAAGAGGCCCCTGCCCAGCTCCGGCCCCCTGCCCGGGTCCGGCCCCCTGCCCAGCTCCGGCCCCCTGCCCGGGTCCGGTTCCGTGAACGGTCCGGGGGCCTGAGTGGTGGACGTCGCCGCCGGGCCCGGGCTTCGGGTAAAGTGGACCGTTCGTAGGGGAGTATCCACCCACGCTGAATCTCGTCAACACGTGGGGCACCGACGCCCGGCCGGGACCAGCGGGCAGCCACAAACTGCCGGAGAGACTTGCGGTCCCTTGGCGTACCCTACGAAAGCAGAGACTCCATGACTGTTTCCCCCCTCATCTGGGGCGTGACGATCGTCGTCATCCTCGGCCTGCTGGCCTTCGATTACTTCTTCCACATCCGCAAGGCCCATATCCCCACGCTCAAGGAAGCGGCCGTCTGGTCCTCCATCTACGTGGGCCTGGCCATTGTTTTCGGCATCCTGGTGCTGGTCTTCGGCGGGGTCACCATGGGCGGTGAGTACTTCGCCGGCTACATCACGGAGAAGGCCCTCTCCGTGGACAACCTCTTTGTCTTCCTGATCATCATGGCCTCCTTCCGGGTGCCCCGGGAGGACCAGCAGAAGGTGCTGCTCTTCGGCATTGTCTTCGCCCTGATTGCCCGGACCGGATTCATCTTCCTGGGCGCGGCCCTGATCAACTCCTTCTCCTGGGTCTTCTACCTCTTCGGCCTGATCCTGCTGATCACCGCGGGCAACCTGCTTAAGCCCGAAGACAGTGAGAAGGATGAAGCGAACAACTTCATCATCCGGATTGCCAAGCGCGTGCTGCCGACCACCGACCACTACGACGGCGACAAGCTGATGACGGTCGAGAACGGCAAGAAGGTCCTCACCCCGATGCTGCTGGTGATGGTGGCCATCGGCGGAACGGACATCCTCTTCGCGCTGGACTCCATTCCGGCCATCTTCGGCCTGACGCAGAACACCTTTATCGTCTTCACCGCCACTGCCTTCTCCCTGATGGGGCTGCGCCAGCTCTACTTCCTGATCGACGGCCTGCTGGACCGCCTGATCTACCTCTCCTACGGCCTGGCCGCGATCCTTGCCTTCATCGGTGTGAAGCTGGTACTGCACGCGCTGCACGAGAACACACTGTGGTTCATCAACAACGGCGAACACGTCTCGGTCGTCGAGATCAGCACGGGCCTGTCGCTGAGCGTCATCATCGGCGTCCTGGCCGTCACTGTCATTGCGTCGCTGGTCAGCCCCGCGGGCAAGGCGCAGACTGCCGTGAACAACGCACGCCGCCACGCCGTCGACTACCTGGACCTCTCCTACACCTCTGACGAGTCCGAGCGTGAGCGCATCTACCGTGCCCTCTGCGAAGAGGAGAAGCAGATCCTGCAGATGGACAAGAAATACCGCGACAAGGTCAAGGACATCGAGGACATCCGCGCCGAGGTCGCCCGCGCGCATGAGGAACATTCCCGGTTCACCAGCAAGTAACCGGCATCCCCGCCTAAGGGCCCGCCGCAGCCAACGTGTTGCGGCGGGCCCTTTTGTGTGTGCGGTTCTTCAAGCCCGGACCCTCTGGGTAACCGCCCGTTTACAGCAACGTAACCCGGCTGGCCGACCGTAGAAACAATCCCTTCCTAGGCTCAGTGGTTATCACCCGCACCTACGGAAAGCCCGGTACCCATGACCATCACCCCACGCCTGCAAAAACGTCTCACGGCTGTCCGCATCCTCGCGGCCACAGCGGCAGTGTCCAGCCTGCTGCTGGTCACTGCGTGCGGAGGCTCCGAGGCAGAAGCCGGTGCCGGCGAAGGCGATTACGGGACCCTTGACCTCAACCTGTCCTGGATCAAGAACGCCGAGTTTGCCGGCGAGTACTTCGCCGACGCCAACGGGTACTACGACGAAGCCGGCTTCAGCGAAGTGAACCTCATTGCCGGCGGGCCGGGCGGAACTTCGTCCGAAACAATGGTCCTCTCCGGCGGAGCCCTGGTGGGCACCTCAAGCCCCATGGGTGTGGCACCGGTGATTGTCGAGGAAGATGCACCGCTGAAGATCATCGGCACCACATACCAAAAGAATCCGTTCGTGATTGTCTCGCTGGACGGCAACCCCATCACCGCCCCCGCGGACCTGGAAGGCAAGCGCATCGGCGTCCAGGCCGGTGTGAACGAAACCCTGTTCGACGCGTTGATGGAGGTCAACGGGATCGACCCGGCCTCGCTGGAGAAGGTCCCGGTGCAGTACGACCCGCAGCCGCTGATCAACGGCGACGTGGACGGCTTCTTCGGCTACCTCACCAATGAGGTCCTGACGCTCGAGCTGTCCGGGCACACGACCGCTGTCCTTCCTTTCGCGGACAACGGGCTGCCCTTCATCGCCGAGAGCTTCGTGACCACGGATGAGAACATCGAGACCCGGCGAGATGAGCTCAAGGCATTCCTCCTTGCTACGCTCCGCGGCTGGAAGGACGCCGTCGCCGATCCCGACGAGTCGGCCCGGCTTGCGGTCGAGGTTTACGGTGCGGATCTGAACCTTGATCTTGCCAAGGAGAAGATGCAGGCCGAGGAGCAGAACACCAAGCTGGTTGTCACTGAGGAAACCGAGGCCAACGGTCTGTTTACCATCAGCGACGAGCTGATTGAGGAGAACCTGGCCATCCTCAAGCTGGCTGGTTACGACCTCGCCAAGGAAGACGTGTTCGACCTGAGCCTGCTCGCTGAGGTCTACGAAGAAAACCCGGAGCTGAAGTAGATGGCTGCGCACGCCGCTGAAGCCGCCCCCGCCACCCCGTCTGCGACTGATGCCGCCGCGCCGGGCCCGGAGGCGCGCGCACCATCCGCCCCGGGCAGCGGCATCCAGCTGCAGAACCTGGGCAAGACCTTCCGCACCGGGAGGAACATCGTCACCGCACTGGAGGAAACCAACCTGGAGACGGCTCGGGGCTCTTTCCTCTCTCTGCTGGGACCTTCGGGCTGCGGAAAGTCCACTGTCCTGCGCATCCTCGCCGGACTGGAGACACCAACCACCGGGGAGGTCATGGTGGACGGCAGGACACCCCAGGACCTCCGCCGGGGGCACGAACTGGGGATTGCATTCCAGGATTCGGCCCTGCTGCCGTGGCGCAGCGTCTACTCCAACATCCGGCTGCCGCTTGAAGTCTCCGGCCGGCCGGCTGACGATGCCCACATCCGGGAACTGATCCGGCTCGTGGGGCTGGAAGGATTCGAGAAAGCACGTCCGGCACAGCTGTCCGGCGGAATGCGGCAGCGTGTCTCGATCGCCCGGGCCCTGGTCCTGAAACCGTCGGTGCTTCTCCTGGACGAGCCTTTCGGTGCCCTGGATGACATGACCCGCCAGCGGCTGAACCTGGAGCTGCTGCGCATCTGGACGGAGAAACCCGCCACCACCCTGATGGTTACCCACGGCATCTCCGAGGCGATCTTCCTCTCCGACACGGTGGCGGTCATGAGCCCGCGCCCCGGGCGGGTCAAGGAAGTCATCAGCGTGGACCTGCCCCGGCCCCGGACCCCGGACATGATGCGCACCCCGGAGTTCCATGCACTGCACGACCACGCCTCGGAACTGCTCTTCGGATCCGGGGAGGCACATTGAGGCGCGCACCCCTGCCGCCCTGGACCGTTGGCGTACTGGGCTCGGCTGCGCTCCTGGCGCTCTGGTGGGCCGGCGCCGCCACGTTCCTGCGGGGGATCGGTTCTCCGGGCGGCGGAGCACCCGGTGCCATCCCGACCCCATGGCAGGTTCTGTCCCAGATGGGGGAGGACGGGTTCGGCTTCTACTGGCGGAATGCGTCAGTCACCCTGGCCGAAGCCGGTGCAGGCTATGCCTGGGGGAACGCCCTGGCCCTGGCACTGGCCTTTGCGGTACTGCTGGTCCCGCAGGCTGAACGCCTCGCCGTGCAGCTCGCGGTGGTCACCTACTGCCTTCCGGTGGTGGCGATAGGACCGGTGATCTTCATTGTGCTGGGACCGCCGCGGACCGGGGATCCTTCAGGGACCGCCGTCGCGCTGGCAGCGCTTTCCGTCTTCTTCACGACCATGGTGAGTGCACTGGCCGGGCTGAAGGCCGCCGATAAGGCCTGCCTCGACGTCGTGACTGTCTTCGGCGGCCGCCGGATCCACCAGCTCCTCAAAGTCAGGCTCATTGCCGCTGTTCCTTCCGTGTTTGCGGCACTGAAGATCGCAGCACCGGCAGCCCTGCTCGGCGCCGTCCTGGGCGAATACGTGGGCGGGGTGGACCGGGGACTGGGCCCGGCCATGGTCAACGCGCAGCAGACGCTGGAGGTAGCCAGGGTCTGGGGAGTGGCACTGGCGTGTGCCGTCCTGGCCGGGGGAACCTACGCCCTCCTGGGGCTCGCCTCCCGGATCGCGGCGCCGTGGGCGTCGGGCGTCCGGACAGGAGGCCTCTGATGGGCGCGGCCGTACGCGGGGCCGGGCGGATATTCGGCGGGCTGGCGGTCTCCCTGCTGGTGGTGGCCGGACTGTGGCTGGGCATGCTGGAGGTCTTTGGTGTTTCCAGCTACATCGGCAAGGGACCGCTGGATGTGTGGCGGTACCTCTTCCTGGATTCCGACGCTGCGGAGAACCGGGCGCTGGTCATGGGCCAGCTGGGACAGACCCTGCTGGACGCCGCGATGGGGTTCAGCGCGGGTATGGTGGCTGCCGTCGCCGGGGCCTGCGTTTTCACGCTGTTCCGCGGCGTGGAACAGGCGCTGATGCCAATGGCCATGCTGCTGCGTTCGGTCCCGCTGGTGGCGCTGGCACCGGTCATCATCCTGGTTTTCGGCCGGCAGGAAGCCGCCGTGGCCGCCATGGGCGGGATCGTTGTGCTGTTCCCGGCGCTGGTGACCATCGTGGCGGGGCTTCGGTCGGCATCCCCGGCCATGCTGGAAGTGGTGCATGTCTACGGGGGAAGCCGGCTCGATGCGTTCCGCAAAGTGGCGCTGCCGTCCTGTGCCCCCGCGTTCTTCACCGCGCTTCGGGTCTCGATTCCGGGTGCCCTCACCGGTGCGCTGCTGGCCGAATGGCTGGCAACGGGACAGGGCCTGGGCTACGGGATCGTTTCCGCGGTCTCGCGCGCCCGGTATGACCATGTCTGGGCCGGGGTCGTCGTGGTCACCCTCGCCTCGATCGTGCTTTACGCCCTGGTTTCAGCGCTGGAATCGGCGCTGAAGCGGCGCGCCGGAAGCTAGTCCCGGCGCGGTTTCCTGTTCACGGCGCAGGAGCCGCGCCAGGAGGACGCCGGAGAGCAGCGCGCCCAGGCCGGCGGCTGCCAGGTCACCCATCGTGTCCTGGTAGCCGACGTTGATGGTGTCATCGACGTAGGTGTGGCCCCACCATTCGCCGAACTCCCACAGCACGCTCAGGGCCAGGCCGAGGGAGACGACGACGGCGGGAACGGCGACGGCGGGCAGGATGCGCCCCGACGAGGGCCGGCACGTCACGACGCCGAAGCCTGCCAGCAGGTACCAGGCCATGACGGCGATGGTTCCGGTGGCCGCGAAGTGCACAGCCAGGTCCCACCAGCTGATGCTGGCGTAGAGGTCCAGCACGCTGCTCCATGCGGCAACCAGCAGGGTCAGACCGTACAGCGAATCGAACAGTGGCGCGGCTGGCAGGCACCGCGATACCAATAGCCCCATCAGCACCAGCGCAAAGAGCGCGGATTCCACCGGTCCGTACAGCAGCAGAGCGGCCAGCAAGCTGGCCGCTCCCAGGAGCCGTACGGCGTCCGAAACCACTTCCGCTCCACTGGCAGGTCTGCGGAGGAGTGCGTCGATCATAAAGCCACGGTATCCGAGGGCAGCCGGGCAGGCACAGCATCCGGTTCGGAACCGGCGCCCGCGAATGCACGTAGGATCGCAGACATGCCTGCGCCCGCCCCGCTGCCCGCCGTCAGCGTTGTCATTCCCTGCCTCGACGACGCTGAAGCCCTGCGCGGCTGCCTCGCCTCCCTGACCGAACAGGCCGTGGAGCCGCTGGAAATCGTCGTGGTGGACAACGACAGCACGGACAACAGTGCTGAAGTGGCGGCTGAATTCGGTGCCCGGGTTGTTTCTGAACGGCGCCCGGGGATTCCGGCAGCGGCAGCCGCGGGTTACGACGCCGCCCGCGGCGAGGTGATAGCCCGCTGCGACGCCGACTGTGTCCTGCCGCCTGATTGGATTCAGCGGATAGCAGAACATTTTGCCGCCGATCCGGAGCTCGCCGCCCTCAGCGGGCCCGGAAGGTTCTATGGTTTTCCGCGCTGGATCGGGCCGCTGCTGAGCTGGCTCTATCTGGGTTCGTACTACCAGGCGATGCGCCTGGCGCTCGCGCGCCGGCCGCTGTTCGGCTCCAACCTGGCGATGCGGTCCACGGCCTGGCGGGCGGTTCGGGAAGCGGTCCACCGGAAGGACGCTGAACAGCACGACGACGTCTGCCTCTCCGCCCACCTCTGCCTGGATTACCGCTGCGCCTGGGACCGTTCCCTGGTTGTCGGCATGGCACCGCGGGCCGTTATCGGGCCGGCCAACCTGGTCCGCAGGTTCCGCCGTGCCTTCCATACCCTGGCGGTGCACTGGCGCCAGGAAGCGCCGTGGGAGCGCTGGATCAGGCGTTTTCGGGGTACAGCAGCGGCAGCTGCAGCACCAGCCAAGGGCTGAAGGCCCACGGCGTCAGGCGCACTGACTCCGCCAGCTGCCCGGGATCGGCCCAGATCCAGTCCATGACCTCATCCGCGGCTGGCACAGGATCAGCCTCCGCCACGGCGGTGAACACCGGGCAGATCTCGTTTTCGACGATGCCGGAGGCATCCACGGCGCGGTAGCGGAAATCCGGAAGGGCGACGGCGATGTCCCGCAGCCGCAGGCCCAGCTCACGTTCAGCCCGGCGCACCACCGCGTCTTCCGTGGCTTCCCCGGGGCCCGGGTGGCCGCAGAAGGAGTTCGTCCAAACCCCGGGCCAGGTCAGCTTTTCCAGCGCCCGGCGCGTCACCAGCAGGCGCCCGTCCGGATGGTAGACGTGCGTCGAGAAGGCAAGGTGCAGGGGAGTATTTGCCGTGTGGACCGTCGACTTGTCCGCGGTACCTATCATTTGGCCCCCGTTATCTACCAAAATGACTTCTTCCCGGCGTTGCGGCATTTCTTCCCCTAACGATGAGCGTGTTTACTTTATGCATGGAGACAGAACACTTGCTTGACGAGAGAATTGGCCAAAAGCAGGTGGACCGTGTCCTGGACGGGTTTTTCGCCGCGGCCAAGGAGCGCGCGGAGCGTATCAGTTCCAGCTACCTTAGCCTCTGGGAGACGCTCGAAAAATCCACCGTCGGCGGCAAGCGGCTGCGTCCGCAGATCGTCCTGGCGGCCTACACCCAGCTGGGCGGAACGGACCTTGAAGCTGCGGCACGGGTCGGCGCTGCCTTTGAACTCCTGCACACAGCCCTGATCGTCCATGACGATGTCATCGACCTCGATTTTGTCCGCCGCGGACAGGACAACGTCTCCGGGGTCTACCGCAGGATGGCCGAAACTGCCGGAGAACCCGCGGAGGTCGCACGCCACCGCGGCCTGTCCGTCGGCATCATCGCCGGAGACCTGGCCCTGACCGGCGCGTTCCGGATGCTCGATTCGGTGACTACGGATCCGGGAACCAGGGAGCTGCTCGCCGGAATCCTTGACGAAGCCGTCTTTGCCTCCGCCGGCGGAGAGCTGATCGACGTCGACTTCTCCTTCTCGCCGGGGGCTCCGCCCGTCACCGAGATCCTGGACATGGAACGGCTGAAGACGGCGGTGTACTCCTTCGAAGCACCGCTGCGGGCAGGCGCGGTGCTCGCCGGTGCCGGTGCGGACGCCGTCGCGGCGCTTGGCCGGTTCGGCCGCGACACCGGAATCGCCTACCAGGTGGTCGATGACCTCCTTGGCGTCTTCGGCAACGAAAGCGCCACCGGGAAATCCAGCATGGGCGACCTGCGTGAAGGCAAGCGCACCGTCCTGATCGCCTACGCCGCGCAGACACCCTGCTGGGCTGAACTGTCGGGGCTCATCGGCCGGCCGGACATGTGTCCCGGCGACGCCGACCGTGCCCGCGAGATCCTGGTTGACTGCGGCGCCCAGGACTACGCCCAGGACCTTGCAGCACAGTATGCATCCAGTGCCCGCAGCCACTTGGCCAGCAGCGACGTCCCCGCTGGCCTGGCTGCCGCGCTGGACGACATCGTCTCCAGCTCCGTGAACCGGGGCCGGTGAGCATGCCGCACGAAACGGGACTTCCCCTCTACAACCGGGCAGCAGCCGAAACAGCAGCAGTCATGATCAAGGCCTATTCGACGTCGTTCGGCCTGGCCTCGCGGCTGCTGCCACCGCAGACCCGCCGGCAGATCGAAACGGTGTACGCCCTGGTCCGGCTGGCAGACGAAATCGTCGACGGCGTCGCGTCGGCGGCGGGCATTCCTCCGGCGGAGATACGCCGCATGCTTGACGATCTGGAAGCCGAAACCGCCAACGCCATCAGGACCGGGTACAGCGTCAACCTGGTGGTCCATGCCTTCGCCCTGACCGCGCGCCGCACCGGCATAGGAACCGACCTGACGGCCCCGTTCTTCGCCTCCATGCGGGCAGACCTCACCCGCGCCGAACACACCCAGGCCAGCTTTGACGACTACGTGTACGGCTCCGCCGAAGTGGTGGGGTTGATGTGCCTGCAGTGTTTCCTGGAAGGAATCGAGCTCCCCGACGACCAGGAAAAACGGCTGCGTGAAGGAGCACAGCGTTTGGGTGCTGCCTTCCAGAAAGTGAACTTCCTCCGCGACCTTGCCGAGGATTTCGAAGCCCTGGGCCGCAGCTACTTCCCGGGAGTCACCGTGGATGCCTTCACCGAGAAGGACAAGCACCGCCTCCTTGATGACATCGAGGCGGACCTGCGGGTGTCCGGCGCGGCCATTGCCGAGCTGCCGCGCGCGTGCCGCGCCGCCGTCGCGCTGGCACAGGAACTCTTCGCCGAACTTGCCCGGCGGCTGCGCCGCACCCCGGCGTCCCTGCTTCGCACCACCAGGATCCGGGTACCCAACCCCGTGAAGCTGCGGATCGCAGCCGACGCTGTGGTGACCCACCGCCTGCGCCGGGCCGCTTCGGCCCGGACCCCCGCACCCGACGCCGAAAGGGCGCCATGAGAAACAAGACCACCAAGCCGCGCACCGCCGTCGTGATCGGCGGCGGGATTACCGGCCTGGCGACAGCGGCACTGCTGGCCCGCGATGGCCTCGAAGTCACCGTCCTGGAGAAGAATGCCACGGTGGGCGGGCGCACCGGCAGCTGGGAAACAGACGGATTCCGGTTCGACACAGGTCCGTCGTGGTACCTGATGCCCGAAGTCTTCGACCACTTTTTCCGCCTGCTGGGAACCAGCGCCGATGAACAGCTGGACCTCGTGCAGCTGGACCCCGGCTACCGGGTGTACTTCGAGGGAGACGGGGCTCCGGTGGATGTGCAGGCCACGCGGGAAAAGAACATTGCCCTGTTCGAATCGCTCGAGCCGGGAGCCGGTGCCAGGCTGGCCGCCTATCTGGACTCGGCTGCCGACGTCTACGACATGGCGAAGAAGCGCTTCCTCTACAGCACCTTCGCTTCCTTCCTTCCGCTGCTGCGCCCCGACGTGCTCTCCCGGGGCCCGCGGCTGGCCCGCCTGCTGCTGCAGCCCCTGAGCTCCTTTGTGGCCGGTAAGTTCACCGACCCGCGGATCCGGCAGATCCTGGGCTACCCGGCCGTGTTCCTGGGGTCCTCCCCGTTCACGACCCCGAGCATGTACCACCTGATGAGCCGCCTGGATCTGGAAGACGGTGTGCTTTATCCGCGCGGCGGATTCCACCGGCTGATTACCGTCATCGCGGCCCTCGCCGAATCCGAAGGCGTGAAAGTCCAAGTCAATGCAGACGTCACGCGTATCCGGACGGAGCCGGACGGCCGGCGGCGTGCGCGCGCAACGGGCGTGGAGTACCGGGATGCCGCCGGCAACCCCGCCACGGTCGAGGCTGACCTGGTTGTCTCTGCCGCGGACCTGCACCACACCGAAACCGCCCTGCTTCCGCCGGCCCTGCAGACCTACCCGGAAAAGTACTGGAAATCCCGGATCCCGGGTCCCGGGGGCATCCTGCTCCACCTCGGTGTCCGCGGCGAACTGCCCCAGCTGCTGCACCACACGCTGCTCTTCACCAAGGACTGGAAAGCGAACTTCGAGAAGATCTTTGGCAAGAACACGTCAGTTCCTGATCCGGCTTCGCTTTACATCTGCAGGCCCTCCGCCACCGACACCGACGCCGCACCGGCAGGCCAGGAGAACCTGTTTGTCCTGGTCCCGGTCCCGTCGGACCCGGGCCTGGGCACCGGCGGGACCGACGGCGCCGGGGACCCCGGGCTGGAAAAGCTGGCGGACACCGTCATTGGGCAGATCGCTTCGTGGGCGGACATCCCCGACCTGGCCGAGCGGGTCACCGTCCGCCGTACGGTTGGCCCGGGCGACTTCCACTCAGACTTCAATTCCTGGCGCGGAACCCTGCTGGGGCCGGCGCACGTGCTGAAGCAGTCAGCCTTTTTCCGCGGGTCCAATGCCAGCCGCAAGGTCACGAACCTGCTCTACGCCGGCGGCTCCACCCTGCCCGGCATTGGGCTGCCCATGTGCCTGATCAGCGCGGAACTCGTCCTCAAGCGGCTGCGGGGCGAAACGGGTACCGAGGCGCTGCCGGAGCCGGGCACCGCGGCGGAACGGCAGGGCTGATGGGGTCCCTGTACCTGCTGTTCCTGCTGGCCTCGATCGGCTGCATGGCGCTGCTGGACCATCGTTTCAAGCTGTTGTTCTTCTCCGGCGCCCCGCTGCGGGCTGCCGTGCTCCTGGCGGCCGGTCTGGCGTTCTTCCTTGTCTGGGACCTGTTCGGCATCGGGCTGGACATCTTCTACCGGGGCGAAACCCAGTTCATGCTCGGAGTGGAACTGGCGCCGCACCTGCCGCTGGAGGAAGCCTTTTTCCTCGCCTTCCTCTGCTACCTCACCATGGTGCTGTTCGGCCTGCTGAAAGTGGCAGCGGCGCACTTCGGGCGGAACCGTTCCGGACAGGAGGCCACTCGGTGACGTACTGGCTGCTGAACCTCTGCTTCCTGCTGCCCGCTGCCCTGGTGCTGGCCGCGGCACTGCTGCGCCGCCGTCGTGCCGGGCGCAGCAACCGCACCTTCCTGCTCCGGCTCGCCGGTACCGCAGCGGTCCTGCTGCTGCTGACTGCGGTCTTTGACAACCTGATGATTGCGGTGGACCTCTTCGGCTACAACCCGGAACGGATTTCCGGTGCGTTCCTGGGGCTGGCTCCGCTGGAGGACTTCGCCTACCCGCTCGCCGCCGTGCTTCTCCTCCCGGCACTTTGGGAGCTGCTGTCCCCGCGTCCGACTACCGTCCCGGAGGAAACCCGATGAGCGCCCCCGCCACCCGTACGCCCGGATCCACGCTGCGTATGCTGCTGGTCTCCTCGCGGCCGCTGTCCTGGGTCAACACGGCCTATCCGTTTGCGGCGGCCTACATGCTGACCGCCGGCGGCATTGACGCGGCCTGGATCATCGGGACGCTGTACTTCCTCATTCCGTACAACCTGGCGATGTACGGCATCAACGATGTGTTTGACTACGAATCTGACCTGCGTAACCCGCGGAAGGGCGGCGTCGAGGGGGCCCTGCTGGACCGGAGGTTCCACCGGATCACCCTGTGGGCCTCCGTGGCCACCAACGTTCCGTTCCTTGTAGTGCTGGCACTGATGGGGTCCCCGCTGTCCTGGCTGGTGCTGGCCGTGAGCGTCTTCGCCGTCATTGCCTACAGCGCTCCCGGCCTGCGGTTCAAGGAACGGCCCTTCCTGGACTCCATTACTTCCAGCACACACTTTGTCTCTCCGGCCGTGTACGCCCTCGTGCTGGCGGGAGCCCAGTTCAGCCCCGGGCTGTGGGCCGTACTGGGTGCCTTCTTCCTGTGGGGGATGGCGAGCCAGGCCTTTGGCGCAGTACAGGATGTGGTCCCGGACCGGGAGGGCGGAATCTCCTCGATCGCCACCGTCCTGGGGGCACGCACCGTGGTGCGGCTGGCCTTCGGGGCCTATGCCGCCGCCGGCGTCCTGATGCTGTTCACGCCCTGGCCGGCCCTTTTGGGTGCACTGCTGGCGGTGCCGTACCTGGTGAACCTGCTGCCGTTCTTCTCCATCCCGGATGAACAGTCAGAGGAAGCCAACGCCGGCTGGAAGCGGTTCCTGAAGCTGAACTTCCTGACCGGTTTCCTCGTGACCATGCTGCTGATCTGGTATTGGCCCTCCCGCTAGCCCGCCCCACCCCCCCATCGAGAGGCCAGTTACGGCTCTTCTCAGCGCTCAAAGGAGCCGTAACTGGCCTCTCGATGGGAAGCGGGAAGGAACACCGTGGAACGCAAAAGCGGCCGGCCCCCGAAGGGACCGGCCGCTTAGCCGTGCTGGGGCTAGCAGATTACTCTGCGACGCCTACGTACTCGGCCTGCTCGTTGGCCGTGGTCTCGCCGGCGGCGAGGCTGGCACGGAGCTTGGCGCCGAGCCCGGCGTCAACGTTGGTCCAGTACTGGATTGCAGCTTCGCGGATGTGCGGGCGCTGCACACCGGAGACGGCACCGGTGATGGTTTCCAGGAAACGGGCCTTGGCGGCGTCGTCGAACACCTCGCGGTACAGCGTGCCGGCCTGGCCGAAATCGCTGTCCTCGGAGTGCAGGGTAGCGGCGGAACGCACCAGCGCGCCGTCGTTTTCCCAGGTGCCTTCACCGGCGAGTGCCGGGTCGGCCACGGGGCCGCCCAGGGTGTTCGGGGCGTAGACCGGGGTCTCCGGGGAGTTGAACGCGAAGCGGCCGTAGCCGTCCTGCGAGTAGTTGTTCACCGGAGCCTTCGGTGCGTTCACCGGCAGCTGGTTGTAGTTGGTGCCCACGCGGTAGCGCTGTGCATCCGGGTAGGAGAAGATGCGGGCCATCAGCATCTTGTCCGGGGAAGCGGCAATGCCGGGGACCAGGTTCGCGGGAGACAGGGCAACCTGCTCGATCTGCGCGAAGAAGTTCTCCGGGTTGCGGTTCAGCGTGTGCGTACCGACCTTGATCAGCGGGTAGTCCGCGTGCGGCCAGACCTTGGTCAGGTCGAACGGGTTGAACCGGTAGGTCTTGGCATCTTCGTACGGCATGACCTGGACGAAGAGGTCCCAGGACGGGAAGTTGCCGGCAGCGATGTTCTCGTAGAGGTCGCGGCGGTAGTAGTCGGCGTCGGCGCCGGCGATCTTCTCAGCCTCGGCACCGGTCATTTCGACGTTGCCCTGGTTGGAGACGAAGTGGTACTTGACCCAGAAGCGCTCGCCCGCGGCGTTGATCCACTGGTAGGTGTGGGAGCCGAAGCCGGGCATTTCACGCCAGGAGCGCGGCAGGCCGCGGTCGCCCATCAGGTACGTGACCTGGTGTGCGGACTCGGGGGAGTTGGTCCAGAAATCCCACTGCATGTCGGCGTCGCGCAGGCCGGAACCCGGGAGGCGCTTCTGCGAGTGGATGAAGTCCGGGAACTTGATGCCGTCGCGGATGAAGAACACCGGGGTGTTGTTGCCGACGATGTCGTAGTTGCCCTCGGAGCTGTAGAAACGCAGCGCGAATCCGCGGACGTCGCGCCAGGTATCAGGGGAGCCCATTTCGCCGGCAACCGAGGAGAAGCGCTGCACGGTCTCCGTGGTGGTGCCGGGCTGGAAAACAGCTGCACGGGTGTACTTCGAAACGTCTTCGGTGACGGTGAATTCGCCGAACGCGCCGCCGCCCTTGGCGTGCACGATGCGCTCCGGGATGCGCTCCCGGTTGAACTGGGCAAGCTTCTCAACCAGGTAACGGTCGTGGAGGACAACCGCGCCGTCAGCTCCGTGGCTCAGCGAGTGTTCGTCGCTGGCAACCGGAGTGCCGGTCTGGGTGGTGGTGAAGTTCGACATTCTCTCTCTTTCTTCTTTGGGTGGAGCGGTAAGGCAGTGAATCAGGGTCTCTGTGCTGCGCTCGCCTTTGCTGCGCAGTCGGAGCAGAGCCCCTGATACAGGACATCCGCAATCTGGATGTTCATGCCGTGGGTGTCGCTGGGCGTCAGGCACGGTGCGTGCCCGACGGCGCAGTCCACGTCTTCGATCCGGCCGCAGCCGGTGCAGATTGCATGATGGTGGTTGTCATTCACACGGGTCTCGTAGCGCGCCGGCGAATGCGGCGGCTCGATCCTGCGCAGGAGTCCGGTGTCGGTGAGGTCGGTGAGGACTACGTAGACAGACTGGAGGCTGATGTCCGGAAGGGTGGTCCGCACAATAGCTGCGACTTCTTCCGCATCTGCGTGCGGTGAGTGGTCGACGGCGTCCAGCACGGCCAGGCGCTGCTTGGTCACCCGGCGTCCGTGTGCACGCAGCTGCGCTGACCACTTGTCAGTGGTTGCCGCGGATGCTGCTGTGGAAGTCATGGAACTATCATACTCCCTTATTTTGAATAACTCATAATAAGGCCACCCTAAGCCTGGCGCTAGGGTGGAGCCTGCAGCGCCTCGGCGGCTGCCAACCCGAAGGAGACAAGGTGTCCGGAACCGCGGCGGAAACGAAGGTGCAGCGCCTGCGTGTGGGAGAGTACGACGTCGGCCTGCGCACCTCGGGCAAGGAGGGGCCGGACATTGTGCTGGTCCACGGCATCGGCGCCTCGGCGCGGTACTTCGAGCGCCTCGCCGCCGAGCTGTCCGCCGGCGCCCGGGTGCACTGCCTGGAACTGCCCGGCCACGCCGGACTGCCGCGCCCGCCCGAGCCGCTGACCATGCAGGGATATGCGGACGTGGTTCTCCAGGCCCTGCGCCAGGCGGGAATCGGCAGGGCCCACATGGTGGGCCACTCCATGGGTGGACAGGTGGCCGTGGAGACCGGCATTTCTGCGCCGGAGATGGTGTCTTCCCTGTTGCTGCTGGGGCCTACGGTAAACCGGGCCGAACACCATGCCGTCCTGCAGGGCATGCGGCTGGCCCAGGACACGCTGCGCGAGCGGCCGGCACTCAACCGGATCCTGTTCACTGATTACCTGCGCGCCGGGCCGCCCTGGTACCTGTCCACCCTGCGGAGGATGATGGATCACCGCCTGGAAGACCGACTGGCGCTGGTGTCCTGCCCGGTCGCCGTCGTACGCGGTGCCCGGGACCCCATTGTTCCGCCCTCGTGGCTGCTGCGGCTGCAGGACGCACGCCCCGGGATCCTCATTGGGGAGGTTCCCGGGGCGCCGCACGTCCTGATGTGGAACCGTCCGGCAGAGACTGCCGCCTGGGTGCACAGGATGGTGGAGGCAGGGACGTGAGGCCCAGGGCGCGGGGAGCCCACCCACCGGAGCAGCCTTCGCGCCCGGGGGTCCGGCGCCGCGTGGCCTGTGCGGCGGCCTGGGCAGCCGACTACGCCTACGTTGCCCGCTGGCAGATTCAGGGCTTTCTCTTCCGGCTGGATCCGGCACCCTATCTGCGTCCCGCAGGCGGCAGCAAGCTGCGCCAGCCGGTGGTACTGATCCCGGGTGTCTACGAGAACTGGCAGTTCCTGCGCCCGCTGGCGGCGGCGCTCGCCGAACACGGGCACCCGGTACACACCGTCAAGACCCTGGGCTACAACCGCGGGCGCGTGGATGAGATGGCACGCAGGGTAGAGGACTACCTCAAACAGGAGGACCTTTGGCAGGCGGCAATCGTGGCGCACAGCAAGGGAGGCCTGATCGGCAAGAGCGTGATGTTGGGCCCCGAGGGGCACCGCATCACCCGGATGGTGGCCGTCAACACCCCGTTCTCGGGTTCGCCGTACGCCCGGTTGTTCCTGATCCCTGCCATCCGAGCGTTTTCTCCGCGGGACCGGAACCTGCGCCTGCTTCAGGCCAGCCTGGAGGTAAACGCGCGCATTTCATCCGTGTATGCGTCCTTCGACCCGCATATCCCAGGCGGCAGCGCCCTGGACGGCGCCAGGAACATCATCCTGGACGCCATGGGCCACTTCCGGCCGGTTGCGGACCCTGAACTGCACGGCATCGTGGCGCAGGAGCTGGACGGCGCCGATTCCCCGCCGGGCCGGCCTGCCGGCATCGGCAGCTAGCTGGCACCCTTCGCCAGCGCCTGCTCGACGGCGGCTTCGGCACCTTGGGTCCAGGGGTCCCCGTGTCCGGGCAGCAGCAGCGGAGCTCCGGTGCCGGCCAGGACCTGGAGCGAGTCCAGTGCGGCGGCGCTGTTGGCCGTGGCTGCTCCGGAGACAATCTGCGGTCCGGTCTGGCCGGTGTAGGGATTCAGTGTTACCAGCGCATCTCCGCAGATCACTGCGCCGCGCTCGGGAAAGTGCAGGGCCACATGCCCTGCGGTGTGGCCGGGGGTCGCAAGCAGGTCAGGGGCCCCGGGCAGGGTGGCACCGGAATCGGGGGCCAGCTCCAGGACATCGCTGACGCCCCGCACCATCCACGCCCCGGCCAGGGTCATGGCACCAAGGCAGCGGAGGGCTGCGGGGAAACGCACCGGGTATTCCAGCCGCGGCCGTTCGTGGGCGTACCGGTACGGATGTGCAGCGATGTAATGGTCTGCCGGATGGGCCAGGATGGGAGCACGGAACTCCGTGCGCAGCTTCGCGGCGGTGCCTGTGTGGTCGAAATGCCCGTGAGTCAGCACAATGGCGCTGACGGAACCGGGTCCGTAGCCCAGCGAACGCACGGCACTGGAAATCGCGTGCTGCGCAGCAGGCAGGCCCGTGTCGACAATCATGACTTCGCCGCCGCCCTCAACGAGGTACGCATTCGTGTAGGCGTGCTGGATCAGGTGGATGCCGTCGGCAACATCGCGGGTCAGCATGGCGGGCCTCCTTTAATGGGGGGAGAGGTGCGAAACAGAATACCCTAAGCATGCTTTCGTCCTGCCTTTTCGAGCCGTCACATCGCCAGCGGCATCCCCCGCGCCGTCCCCGGCGAGCTGCCGGTCCCGGGGGCTGTGCTCGCTTAGACTGCTCTGGTGCCAAGACTGCTCGCTGACCTGACCCCGCTGCGTGAGAGCCCGGATTACCGCCGGCTCTGGACCGGAACAGCACTCTCCGCAATCGGAACGCAGCTCACGCTGGTGGCAGTGAGCCTGGAGGTCTACGACCTGACCCGCTCCAGCCTGTACGTCGGCATGCTCGGGGTGGTGGGCCTGGTTCCGCTGATCCTGGCCGGCCTCTACGGCGGCTCGGTGGTGGACGCCTACGACCGCCGGAAAGTCGCACTCTTCTCCGCCGTCGTCCTGTGGCTGACCACGATCGGAATTGCGGTCCAGGCGTGGCTGGGCCTGGACAACGTCTGGCTGCTGTTTGTCCTCGTGGCTATCAACTCCGGGGCCGGCGGACTCAACCACCCGGCCCGCAGTGCCATCATTCCGCGCCTGATCCGTCCCGAGCTCCTTCCCGCCGCCAACGCCCTGAGCATGATCACCTTCGGCCTGGCGATGGCCATCGGGCCCCTGCTCGCCGGCGTGCTGGTGGGCCAGGTGGGGTACGGCTGGACCTACACGATCGACGTCGTCACCTTCACCGCGGCCATGTGGGCGCTCTACCGGCTGAAGCCGATGCCGCCCGTCGGCCAGGTCCAGAAGGCCGGCCTCAAGTCCGTACTGGAAGGCTTTACCTTCCTGGGCACGCGTCCGAACATCCGCATGACGTTCATCGTCGATTTGGCGGCCATGGTCCTGGCCCAGCCCAGGGCGCTGCTGCCCGCCATCGGAGCACTGATGCTCGGCGGCGGCGCCGAGACGGTGGGAATCCTGCTCGCAGCGACCGCCGCGGGCTCCTTCCTTGCCGGGCTTTTCTCCGGCCCGCTGGGCCTGGTGCGCCGGCAGGGGCTGGCCGTGATGTGGTCGGTCGTGGCCTGGGGACTCTCGGTCGCCGCCTTCGGTGTTGTGGTGGTGCTCGCCGGAGAGCACGAGGGCGGCGCGGTCTCGCCGTGGCTGCTGCCGGCGGCGCTGGCCATGGGAGCTGCGGGGATCGCCGACTCGATCAGCGGTGTCTTCCGCTCCACGATCCTGCAGGCCGCTACCCCCGATGCGATGCGCGGCAGGCTGCA
This sequence comes from Arthrobacter caoxuetaonis, assembly GCF_023921125.1. Taxonomy (NCBI): domain Bacteria; kingdom Bacillati; phylum Actinomycetota; class Actinomycetes; order Micrococcales; family Micrococcaceae; genus Arthrobacter; species Arthrobacter caoxuetaonis. The sequence continues at coordinate 2,864,368 of NZ_CP099466.1, read as the reverse complement.
GGGCGTCTTCGTCGTGGTGGTCGCCGGCGGGCCGCGGCTGGGGGACCTGGTCTCCGGGATTGACGCATCGTTCCTCGGGGAGGGATGGGCCGCGGTGGCCGGCGGACTCGCGTGCGTTGCCGCCGTCGTCGTCCTGGCCCGCGTGCAGCCCGCCTTCGCGCGATACGACGCCCGGCACCCGGAACCGTAACCGTAACCGTAACCGGGGAACCGTAACCCACCCTCGAAGCGTGCGCGGAACAGTGCGCGGTGCAAATACGTTAAGGGTTACGGAAAACGTCAATGCGGAAGGTTTTGGACCTGCCCTCCCGTGGGAGGCGGGGGCCTTCCGCCCAGGAAGGATCGTGTACACGTGCACCGACATTTCAACGGTTTGAAGACTGCAGTCCTCTTCGGGGTGCTCTTCGCCGTGCTGCTGGGAATCGGCGGCCTGCTCTCCAGCGGTACGGGCAACTCCGCGTTTATCTGGATCTTCCTTCTCATCGGCCTGGCCACCACGGCATACAGCTACTGGAACAGTGACAAGCTGGCTATCCGCGCCATGCACGCCGTGCCGGTGACGGAAGCGCAGGCCCCCGAAATGTACCGGATTGTCCGCGAGCTCTCAGCCAAGGCCGGCCAGCCGATGCCGAGGCTCTACATTTCCCCGACCATGGCCCCCAACGCCTTTGCGACCGGACGGAACCCGCAGAACGCTGCGGTGTGCTGCACCCAGGGGATCCTGGCGCTGCTGAACGAACGCGAGCTGCGCGGGGTGCTCGGCCATGAGCTCATGCATGTCTACAACCGCGACATCCTCACCTCCTCCATTGCCGCCGCGATTGCCGGCGTCATCACGTCCCTCGGGCAGTTCCTGCTGTTCTTCGGCGGCGGTGACCGGCGCAACGCCAACCCGCTGGCCATGATTGCCATGGCCATCCTCGCTCCGCTGGCGGCGAGCCTGATCCAGATGGCCATTGGCCGGACCCGGGAGTACGACGCCGATGAAGACGGCGCGAAGCTCACCGACGATCCGCTGGCGCTTGCCTCGGCACTGCGCAAGCTGGAGACGGGTACCCAGCAGGCGCCCCTGCCCAACACCGACCAGAAACTGGTGAATACCTCCCACCTGATGATCGCCAATCCCTTCCGCAACGGTGTCCGCGGCCTGCTGGCGACCCACCCGCCCATGGCTGACCGGATTCGCCGCCTGGAAAACATGGCCGGACACCCGCTCGGCTCCTAGTCTGTGGAGCAGCGCGGAATGCCACTGGCAGGTAACTGGGAAGGAATGCAGCGATGCGCCTGATTCTGGTCCGTCACGGACAGACGCCGTCGAATATTGAACGACTGCTGGACACGGACGCGCCCGGGCCCGGACTGACCGAGCTGGGGATGGCGCAGGCAGCAGCGCTTCCCAAGGCTCTGGGACATGAGCAGGTCAGTGCGGTCTACGCGTCGAACCTCATCCGGACGCAGCTGACGGCGCAGCCGCTGGCAGACGCACTGGCCCAGCCAATCGAAGTACGCGAGGGCCTGCGGGAAGTCTCAGCAGGGACCCTGGAAATGCGGGGTGACCCGGAATCGATCCAGGCCTACCTGCGGACGGTCTACGCCTGGGTGAACGGCGACCTCTCCGTCCAGATGCCCGGCGGGCCGGACGGCGCGGAAACGATCGGCCGCTTCGACGAGGTGGTCGCTGAACTCCAGCGGGCGGGGCATGGAGTCCCGGTGGTGTTCAGCCACGGCGCCATCATCCGGGCCTGGGCAACACTGCGGGCCAGGAACGTCGGGCCGGACTTCATTGTGGAAAATTCTTTGAGCAACACCGGGATCGTCGTCCTGGAAACCACGCCCCGGCCCGAGGCCCGCGGGCACGCCTGGGAGCTGCTGACTTGGCAGGGCGAGGCCGTTGGCGGCGCGGCACTGCAGGATCCGGAGACCGATGGTCCGGCAGCTGACGACGTCGAACTGGCACCCTGACCGCCCCGAAACCACAAACAACGACGGCGGCGCTCCCCGGAATGGGGGCGCCGCCGTCGTTCGCTTCTGCGCTGCGGAACTGCGCGGGCTTAGCGGAAGTTGATGAACTGCAGGTCGACGTCGAGGTCCGCGCCCTTGAGCAGCGCCATGGTGGCCTGCAGGTCGTCCCGGGACTTGGAGCTGACACGCAGTTCATCGCCCTGGATCTGGGACTTAACGCCCTTGGGGCCTTCGTCGCGGATCAGCTTGTTGATCTTCTTCGCCTGGTCCTGGGCGATGCCTTCCTTCATGGTGCCCTCGATGCGGTACTCCTTGCCCGACGCGTAGGGCTCGCCGTCGTCGAAGGACTTCAGCGAGATGCCGCGCTTGACCAGCTTGGACTGGAAGACGTCCAGGACGGCTTTGACCCGGTCCTCGGAGTTCGCCTTCATCAGGATCTTCTCGCCGCTGAAATCAATCTCCGCGCCGACGCCCTTGAAGTCGTAGCGCTGCGCGATCTCTTTCTGGGCCTGGTTCAGGGCATTGGCAACTTCCTGCTTGTCGATCTTGCTGACGACGTCGAATGTTGACTCACTGGCCATGGTGGACTCCTTGGTTTGGAGGGCTGTTGGACTTTCCTGACTCCAAGCCTAATCGGTAGGCCGCGCTCGCGGGCAGGAGGCATGCCTCACAGCGGACGTACAGCCCGCGTGCACAGTACTCCCAAGCGGACACGGAAAGCTTGGGCGCATGAGCGAGCAGAACGAAGGATCATCCGGGCCGGGGCCTGATCTGGAGCCCCCGCCTCCCGGCCGGCGGCGGCCGGGTGTGTTGCTGCGGACCGCTGCGGCGTCATCGGTCCTGGCCGCAGTCTCCGTGATGGGCCTCGGCGCTGCAGCCGCTCCTGCCCAGGCCGGCGTGCCCGGCAGCCCGGAGGCCGCGCCTTCGGAAACCAGGACAGGTCAAGCAGCCGGAGGCTTTGTTGCCCGGCAGGGGCCCTCGGCTGCCGAACGCCTCGCAGGTGTCCGGACAGAGCTCGAGGAGGCCGTCTCCTGGGGGGAGGTCAGCACCGAACAGGCCCAGGGTTTTTACGCCCAAATCAGCTCCCGGATCGCCCGCGGACGCTAGCCCCGGAGCCCGATTCGATTCTGCGGCCAATCTTCTGTAAAGTTGTCTTGCCCGCGGTTACCGCGGACAAAGTCTTCGCAAGAAGGCCTTCGGCAGATTACCCGAGCGGCCAAAGGGGGCTGACTGTAAATCAGCTGGCAATGCCTACGGGGGTTCGAATCCCTCATCTGCCACCGAAGAAGAATCCCGCTCCAGCCTCAGGCTGGGGCGGGATTTTTGTTGCCCAACCTAACCCGCCGGCGGAGTACCGGCAGGGCAGAACCGCCGGTTCACGCAATCTTGCCGGAAAACAGGCAAGTACGGTGAGGCCCCTAACCCCAGATGACTAGGCGGTCTAGGCTTCTTAAGCATGAACGAGGAAACAGCTCTGGACCGCTTAGCTGAGGACTTCATCGAGGCGCTGCGTGAAGCTGTCTTCCTGGTACGCCATATGGACACGGAGTTCGGGATTACTGCCAATCAGCTGGGCACCCTGCGGATGGTCTCCGGAGACGGCATGCGGGTCAGTGACATTGCCCGGAACCTCGGGATCAAGGTTCCCAGTGCGACTGAACAGATTATCCGGCTGGAACACGCCGGACTGGTGCGAAGGAGCCCCGATCCGCTGGACTCCCGCGGCGTCAGGGTCACGCTCACCCCGGACGGCAGCCGCAAACTGGCTGTCGAAACGGAACAGCGCAACTCGCTGCTGGCCGGCATGCTGGCCCAGCTCACCGATGCGGATCGGGAGAAACTGCATGATGCCATGCCGGTAATAGCCAAAGTCACCCACATGGGATACTCCGCCATGGCCTAACCAGGCCCTTCACCGTAGAGCGAACAGTTGCAGACATCCCCGCATGGGACCGATAGCGTTGGTTCCATGGCAACTATCGACATCACCGAGGCAACGTTCCCCGAGACCATCGAGGACAACGACATTGTGTTCGTTGACTTCTGGGCTGACTGGTGCGGCCCGTGTAAGCAGTTCGCACCGGTTTACGACGCCGTCTCGCAGCAGCATGAAGACGTCACCTTCGCGAAGGTGGACACGGAGGCTGAGCAAGGGCTCGCAGCCGCCGCCGGCATCACGTCGATCCCCACACTGATGGCCTTCCGTGAGAAGGTGCTCGTTTTCTCCCAGCCCGGCGCCCTGAACGCCAACCAGTTCACCGAACTGGTTGAAGCCGTCAAGGGCCTGGACATGAAGGCCGTCCATGAGCAGATCGCAGCCCAGGAAAAGGGCCAGGCGGCGGCAAGCCAGGACGGTCAGGCGAGCTAGCCAGCGTGCCGGCGCCTTACGCGCCTTCACCATTACTGCATTGACGGGCAGCCCCTCCAGGACGGAGGGGCTGCCCGCTGCCGTTTAAGGAAGGCTGCAGCGTCGGTTGGACCTCGCGGATCGGCATCTTTCGCCCTAGCCGCATACCGGCTCGCGTTGTAGGCTCGGGCTCCCGGGGGAGCGAAGCGGCCTCCGGCTGCCTGCCTGCCGGGGAACCAGTCAATGAGGACCTAGGTGACAAGGCGAGGAACCATGAGCGGTAATCGAGCAATTGCATACATCGAACCCGGTGTCGTGGAAGTCCAGGACATCGACTATCCGACTTTCGAGTTGAGGGACGGACCGGGTGTGAACCCGGCCAACGTGGGGCGGAAACTGCCCCACGCCGCAATCCTGAAGGTGGTAACAACGAACATCTGCGGTTCTGACCAGCACATGGTCCGGGGCCGCACCACGGCACCGCCCAACCTGATCCTTGGCCATGAAATCACCGGCGAGGTGGTTGAAACCGGCCCCGGCGTCGAATTCATCAAGGTGGGGGATCTGGTGTCGGTTCCCTTCAACATCTCCTGCGGCAGGTGCAAGAACTGCAAGGAACGCAAGACCGGTGTCTGCCTGAACGTTAATCCCGACCGGCCCGGCAGTGCCTACGGCTACGTGGACATGGGCGGATGGGTGGGCGGCCAGGCCGAGTATGCGCTGGTGCCCTACGCGGACTGGAACCTGCTGAAGTTCCCGGACAAGGACCAGGCCATGGAGAAGATCATGGACCTGACCATGCTCTCGGATATCTTCCCGACCGGCTACCACGGCGCCATAACGGCCGGGGTTCGGACCGGATCCACCGTCTATATCGCCGGTGCGGGACCAGTAGGACTGGCCGCTGCAGCCGGTGCCCAGCTGCTCGGTGCCGCCGTCGTCATTGTCGGTGACCTCAATGAGGACCGTCTGGCCCAGGCGCGCAGCTTCGGCTGCGAAACGGTGGATATCTCCAAGGGTGATCCACGGGACCAGATCGAGCAGCTGCTCGGTGTGCCAGAGGTCGACTGCGGCGTTGATGCTGTGGGGTTCGAAGCCCGCGGCCACGGCCACGGATCCGGATCCGAAGCACCGGCAACCGTGCTGAACTCACTGATGGATGTCACCGCCGCCGGCGGTGCGCTTGGCATCCCCGGACTCTACGTCACGGGTGATCCGGGCGGAGTGGACGAGGCAGCGAAGGTTGGCTCGCTCTCCCTGAGCCTGGGGACGGGCTGGGCAAAGTCCCTGTCCTTCACCACCGGCCAGTGTCCGGTAATGAAGTACAACCGTGACCTGATGATGGCGATCCTCAACGACAAGGTGCAGATCGCCAAAGCCGTGAACGCGACAGCCATCAGTTTGGACGGCGCACCGGAAGCGTACCGGGAGTTCGATTCGGGGGCGGCACGAAAGTACGTGATCGACCCGCACGGCGTGACCGGACCGAACGCCAACTAGCGCGCAGGGTGCCGGAGGCAAACACCTGATCCGTGTTTGCCTCCGGCACCGGCGGTTTCGGCTTCCGGCCTTCTAAACGCCGCTTCCCGGCCGGTAAGCTCGATTCGCCGGGGACACCCCACCAATTCTCACGGCCCCTCGGCGGCACCACTCATGCGGATACGAGTTGGAAGCGGGGATCGGATGCGGACACTCCTGGCAATCGAAACAGGCAATCTTTCAAGGAAGTATTTCTTCGGCGGAGTCCGGGCACGAATTCCGTGGCTTTCCGGTTCCCACGGACACCGGGTGCCCCGGACCGGAGCCCGGCTGTGAACGGGGCGGATACCGCATGGGTGCTGGTCTGCGCCGGCCTGGTGCTGTTTATGACACCCGGGCTGGCGCTTTTCTACGGCGGCATGGTTCCCGTGCGGAACGTGCTGACCATGATGATGCAGAACATCATTCCGCTCGGCGTCATCACCGTGACCTGGGTGCTGGTGGGCTACACGCTGGCCTTCAGTAACCAGGGGAACTCGATTGTGGGGGAGTTTGATGCTTTCGCCCTGATCGGGGTGGATACGCCGCAGTTCCATACCGTGACCACCGGAGTCACCATTCCGGCGCTCGCGTTCGTGGCTTACCAGATGATGTTCGCGATCATTACCCCGGCGCTGCTGACCGGTGCCACCGCGGGACGGCTGCGGTTCGCCGGCTGGACAGTGTTCCTCGTGGCTTTTTCGATCCTGGTCTATCCCCAGGTCGCCCGCTGGCTCTGGCACCCCAAGGGCTGGCTGACCCAGCTCGGTGCCCAGGACTGGGCCGGCGGGATCGTGGTGCATGCCTCGGCAGGTGCCGCGGCCATCGCTGTGCTGCTGGTGGTGGGGCGCCGGCGGGGCTGGCCCAGGCTGAAGACTTCACCCAACAACCTGCCGCTGATGCTTGTGGGTGCCGGAATCCTGTGGTTCGGCTGGTTCGGCTTTAACGCCGGAGACGGACTGCAGGCCAACGGCATCGCTGCCCAGGCACTGGTGAACACCCACGTTGCCGGAGGGGCGGCCATGCTGACGTGGCTGCTCGTGGAGCGGTTGACCAGCGGCCATTCAACTTTGGTGGGAGCCGTGTCCGGTGCGGTGGCCGGGCTGGCCACCATCACTCCCTGCGCGGGTTATGTCGGCACCGGTGCAGCGCTGCTCATCGGCCTGATCGCCGGATGTGTCTGCTGCTTTGCCGTGGGGCTGAAGCGCGTCCTGCATTACGACGACGCGCTGGACGTCATCGCTGTGCACTTCGTGGGTGGGGTGACAGGTTCATTCCTGCTGGGCTTCTTCGCTGACAGCAGCATCAACCCGGTCAGCGAAGACGGCGTTTTCACCGGCGGAGGCGGGGCCCTGCTATGGCACCAGACCGTGGCTATCGTCTGCGTGGTCCTCTTTTCCTTCGTCGTCAGCTGGATCGCTGCAGCCGTCATCAGCAAGACCATTGGACTGCGTGAGCCGGGTCCGGAGCAGGACTCACTGGATCTGGTGCAGCAGGGCCAGTCCGGTTATTCGCTGAGCGGTGTCACCACCCGGCCTTCCACCAGCGGGCGGGGTGCAGGAGAGGGACGCGAGGCTGCAGTCCAGCCGGGCGGACCCCGACTGCACGTGGTCAGTGCGATCGTGAACACCGAACGGATCGACGGGCTGCGCGATGCAATGCTCATGGCCGGAGCCAGGTCGCTGGAGCTCACCGAGACCACCGTATACACCGGCAGGATCCACTCCCAGGTGTTCCGCTCAGAAGTACGCCAGCTCGACTTCGAAGACCGGCTGCGTGTCTCCGCGGCAGTTGATGACGAGCACGAAGAAGCCGTGGTTGCCGTCCTGCGGCGGTTTGGTGCGGAACCGGGTTCCATCCACCGGCTGGAGCTCAGCCCTGATGGCGGTTCCTAACCCCGGTGCAGGGCCACCGGCTCGGCCAGCAGGGCGCTGAGGGATTCGTCGAGGTCCTGCTTGGCCGCGCCGCGGGCATGGCGGTCAAGATCCTCCTCGGAGGCCCACTGCTCGGTCAGCACAATCCGGTCCTCGGACTCCTCTGTGATTTCGTAGCGCAGGCATCCAGGCTCCGCGGTGACCTGCTCAATGGCGATCTCCAGGGCCAGCTTGACCCGGAAGAACTCTCCGGGGTTCGGGACGAAAACGGCGGTCAGGTCTACGGGTGCACTCATGGGAATAACTCTAGGCGAACGCTGCCGTCCACACCCCGGTCAGTGACGGCGGTGGTCCTGCGGGGACAGGCGCGGGCCGAAGGCCTGTTTGCGGAAGCCGGTCAGCCCGATCAGCCGCACCACCCGCTGGCGGTGTCCGCGCCACGGTTCCAGCAGCGCCAGCATCCCGGCGTCGTCGGTCCGTTTACCGGTAAGCGCCGCGCCCACGTATGCGGCCAGGTGGAAGTCTCCCACCGAAACGTCGTCGGGGGAGCCGTGCGTGCGCTGCAGGATTTCGGCCGCGCTCCACGGCCCGATACCAGGCACGGACTGCAGCTTCGCGGAGACCCCGGGTCCCAGCGGCTGCGCGGCCAGGCGTTCCAGGCCCGACGCCGCCGAACAGGCGCCCAGGATGGTCCGGGAGCGGTGCGAATCCACGCCGGCCCGGTGCCAGTCCCAGCTGGGAACCTTCCGCCAGCCGGCAGCGTCAGGGGCTGTCATGAGCCCGGCCGGTGCCGGGCCCGGAGCCGGCCGGCCAAAGCGCTGCACCAGGTACCGCCAGGCGTGGTACGCCTCCATCTGGGTGACCTTCTGCTCCAGGACCACGGGAACCAGGGACTCGATGATCCGCCCGGTGCTGGGCAGGCGGAGACCTGGATGGCGCCGGCGGGCCTCCTGGAGGGCAGGCGGCAGCGTAGCCATAAACGCCGGGTCGTCAAAACCCGTCCAATGGTCGAATTCGCCCAGCAGTGCCGGGACGGACTGCAGTGCCTCGGCGGCACCGGGGCCCCATGCCTGCGCCGAGACCCGGGCGGGCGGCCGCAGCGTGCCCCCGCTCTGCACCAGAAGGAGCGTCACGGGACCGGAAGCCGTGCGGAAGGACAGCCAGGCACGCGAGCCGGCTAATCGGACCGTGGGATCCCCGCCGCCGTGCGCCACAATGCGCAGGGTCGCAGCGAGGTCCAGCGGCCGGGAGAATTCAAACCCGGCGCTGGCCCCGGAAGTCCGGGCCCTGCCGCAGGCGCCGGCAGCGGCAGCGGGAATTTCTGCTGCGGTACCGGAAGACATGCCACCATGCTCGCACGGCGCAAGGCTACTTCTGTCCCAAATGGGCAAGTATGCAGGAACGTTTGCTACGCCGTGTTCAGCGGGACCTGCTCCTTTGGGGCCAAGACAGTAACGTGGTGCCCATGAAGTATGCCAATACTGTCCTGGACCTGATCGGCAACACCCCGCTGGTGAAACTCCACCACGTCACCGAAGGCATCGAAGCCACGGTGCTCGTGAAGCTGGAGTACCTCAATCCCGGCGGTTCCATCAAGGACCGCATCGCGGTGCGGATGATCGAGGCGGCGGAAGCCGAAGGCACGCTGCAGCCCGGCGGAACCATCGTCGAACCGACCAGCGGCAACACCGGCGTCGGCCTGGCATTGGTGGCCCAGCAGAAGGGCTACAAGTGCATCTTCGTCACCCCGGACAAAGTGGGCGTGGAAAAGCGCGACGTGCTGCGCGCCTACGGTGCGGAGGTCGTGGTGACACCCACCGCCGTCGCCCCCGAAAGCCCGGAGTCCTACTACGGCGTCTCCGACCGGCTGGTCCGGGAAATTGACGGCGCCTACAAGCCGGACCAGTTCTCCAATCCGGCGGCCCCCGCCAGCCACTTTGAGTCCACCGGACCCGAAATCTGGACCGACACCGAGGGGAAGGTGACCCACTTCGTGGCCGGCGCGGGAACCGGCGGAACCATTACCGGCACCGGACGGTACCTGAAGGAAGTCTCTGCCGGCCGTGCAGCGGGTCCGGTGAAGATCATTGCCGCAGACCCCGAAGGTTCCGTGTACTCCGGCGGTACCGGACGCCCCTATTTCGTCGAAGGAGTGGGCGAGGACATGTGGCCGGGCAACTACGATCCGTCGGTCCCGGATGAAGTCATCGCCGTCAACGATGCTGAATCCTTCGCCATGACCCGCCGCCTGGCCCGGGAAGAGGGCCTGCTGGTAGGCGGATCCTCCGGCATGGCCGTGGTCGCAGCGCTGCGCGCTGCCAAGGACCTGGGGCCCGACGACGTCATGGTCGTCCTGCTGCCGGATTCCGGCCGCGGCTACATCGGCAAGATCTTCAATGACGGCTGGATGAAGTCCCACGGGTTCCTGGCCGAAGAGGGCGAGGACGCCACCGTGGCGGACGTGCTGGCCGCCAAGGCAGGGGACGCAGCGGTGTTTGTCCCCAAATCCGCCACCGTCCTGGAAGCGGTGGAACTGCTGGGACGGCACGGCGCTGCCAGCCTCCCGGTCCTCGCCCACGAACCGCCTGCGGTGCTGGGCGAAGTCCACGGATCGGTGGACGAGCGCTCGCTGACCGAAAAGCTCTTCCGCGGAGAAGCCAAGCCCGGCGATCCCGTGAGCGAGCACCTGGCGCCCAAGCTGCCGCAGATCGGTGCAGCCGAATCCGTGTCCGCGGCCCGCGAGCGCCTGGCCGAAGCCGACACGCTGCTGGTCTCCTCCGGTGGAACCTGGCACGGCATCCTCACCCGCCGCGACCTGCTCAACTACCTGAGCGCCTAGGCAGACGACCAACGCCCCGACCGCCGGTCCGCCGGCACAAGGAGGAAGAACCATGACCGAAGGCTTCAACACCCGCGCCATCCACGCCGGGCAGACCCCGGACCCGACGACCGGAGCGGTGATTCCGCCGCTGTACCAGAGCACCACGTACGCCCAGGACGGGATCGGAGGGCTGCGCAACGGGTACGAATACGGCCGCGGCACCAATCCGACCCGCGATGCGCTGCAGGAACAGCTCGCTGCGCTCGAAGGCGGCCGCCACGCGTTCTCCTTCAGCTCCGGACTGGCTGCCGAAGACGCCCTGATCCGGGCGCTGCTGGCACCGGGGGACCACATCGTCCTCGGCAACGATGCCTATGGCGGAACCTACCGCCTGATCAACCGGGTGCTTTCGGCCTGGGGTATCACCAACGCAGCGGTGGACATGTCCGACATTCCAGCGCTCGAAACGGCCATTGCCGCCGGCAACACGAAGATCGTCTGGCTCGAGACGCCGTCGAACCCGATGATGAAGATCTCCGATATTGCTGCGGTCGCCCAGGCAGCGCACGACGCCGGTGCCCTCCTGGTGGTGGACAACACCTTCGCGTCCCCCTACCTGCAGCAGCCGCTCGCCCTCGGTGCGGACATTGTGGTGCACTCCACCACCAAGTACATCGGCGGGCACTCGGATGCGGTGGGCGGCGCAGTCATCCTGGACGACGACGCCGCAGCCGAGAAGATCGGCTTCATCCAGTACGCGGTGGGTGCGGTCTCCGCTCCGATGGAGGCCTGGCTGACCACGCGCGGCCTGAAGACCCTCGGCGTCCGGATGGACCGCCATTCCTCCAATGCCATGGCGGTGGCCACGTGGCTGCAGGGTCAGCCTGCCGTCGAGTCCGTGCTGTACCCGGGGCTGGAAGACCATCCGGGACATGATCTGGCCAAGGCCCAGATGAAGGACTTCGGCGGCATGGTCTCGGTGTCCTTCAAGGGCGGTGAAGCTGCGGCGCGCAAGGTAGCGGAGGCCACGAAGGTCTTTACGCTGGCCGAGTCCCTGGGCGGCGTCGAGTCCCTCATGAACTATCCGTCGGAAATGACGCATGCATCCGTGAAGGGGACGGAGCTTGCTGTCCCCGAGAACCTGCTGCGGCTCTCGGTGGGCATCGAGGACGTCGAAGACCTGATCGCGGACCTTGACCAGGCCCTGAACCAGCTCTAGGACAGTACGAAGCCCTGCCTGTTCGTTCCAGAACCGGCAGGGCTTCGTGCTGTGCGGACAGGGGTTTCGGCGGAGGCCAGGAGCTTCAGCGGCGTCCGGTCAGCCTGCGCTTACGCACCACCGGGTCCCGCAGGGCGTAGAACCGGCTGCTCTGCGGCATCCAGAGCAGTGCTGCGCAGAACAGCAGGAGCAGGCCCAGAGCCATCAGCGAGGGCCCCCGGAACAGCAGCGGAACTCCGACGATGAGACCCAGCGTGGTGAGGGTTTCCCTGCTGCTGCGCTTGCCGCGGCGCAGGCGGAAGGCGTAAAAGCCCGTCAGCAGACCCAGGGCGATGCCCAGGATCCCCAGGCTCAGCAGTCCCTGGCTGTCCTGCCGCTGGGTCTGTGCCGTGAAGAGGAAGGATCCGCCGGCAAGGATCAGGACGGCGGCGGCAACGATCCACGCCACCGAAGCAATGCGCATGGTGCCGGGCAGCGGGGTGCCGGTGGAGGAAGTGCTCAACCTGGTGGTCTCCTAAGCGAAGGGGATTCTTCCGCCGAAGCGGGACGCGGTACGTCTTTGCTTCCTACGGTAGCCCGACTTCCGGAGGTAGCCGCGCGCCCGCGCCCGCGGGGGAGAGCGGGGGAGAGAGGGGACAGGCTGGTGCGTCATCTCCGAAAGTGAATGCTGCGCCGGCGGCACTGAAATATCGCTGTCCCCACTCCGGCCGGAGTGCAGCCCCGGTAGAGTATCCCTCGCCTGCCCGGGAGCAGGCCGGAGGGACAGGCACATGGCCAGGGTACTGCGCTCGCATGCTGCTGCTGCCGCGCTCACACTGGGCGCCGTGGCCGCCGCAGCCGGTCTGCTGTTTTTCGCCTTCACTGTTGCGCCCCGGGACGGCATCGATTTTCGGGTGTACCTCGCCGGGGGCCAGAGCGTGATCGATGCAACGGGTGAGCTCTATTCCGTCAGTATCCCCAACGATCCCAATCCCGGGCTGATGTTTACCTACCCGCCGGCGGCCGCCCTGCTGTTCGCGGTGCTGGCTCCGTTTGGGGAACGAATCGGTTTTGACGTTTTCTTCGGCTTGTCCCTGGCCGTCACAGCGCTGACGGCGCTGTGGCTGGTCAGCCATTTCAGCGGCAGGCACAGCATTGGTGCCGTCCTCCGGGGCTTTTGGCTTCGGCCTGCCGCCATTGTCTCTTTTGGCCTTGTGGCCGCGCTGGGTCCATGGCGGGACACCATGGCCTTCGGGCAGGTCAACATCCTGCTGTTCTCCCTGGTGATGCTTGATTTCCTCGAGCGGAGGGACAGCTGGCCCCGTGGCCTGCTGACCGGGGCCGCAGCAGGACTCAAGCTCACCCCGCTGGCGTTCGCCTTCTACTTCCTGGTGCGCGGAGACTGGCGGGGCCTGCGGAACATGGCCTTCGGGTTCCTTGCGGCGTTTGCGCTGGGCTTCCTGATTCTTCCGCGGGAATCGAAGATCTACTGGGGTGAATTGCTGCCGGACACCTCGCGTGTGGGCGGCGGCGGCTACATCGACAATCTCTCCATCCGCGGCGCACTGCTGCACTTTGCCGGGGGTGACGCCGAGGTGGCACCCTACTGGCTGCTGCTGAGCGTGGCCGCGGCGGCAGCCGCCGCCGTCGTCATCCGCCTGGCTACCCTGCAGGGCTCCCATCTCCTCGCCTTGGCGGCGGCGGCTCTGCTCATGCTGCTCGTGTCGCCCGTCTCCTGGTCCCACCATTGGGTCTGGGTGGCGCTGTTCCTGCCGCTGATTGCCTCCGGCCTGTATGGACTGCATTCCTCGCGGCGCCTGTCGAGCCTGGCCGGATGGATCCTGCTGGCAGTCTCCACCGTGGTGTTCTACTTATCTCCCAAGACAATCGCCGTCCTGCTGGGAGCACAGGACCTGGATTCGCAGGCGCCCCTCCCGTACTTGATGCTCGCCAGTGCGGGCGTTTTCTGCGGAGCCGGCATGCTGGCCTGGTGGTTCGCCCTGCTCTGGCCCAACCGGCCCAAAGCCTGGTGGCGCCCCGGCCACGCCGCAGCGCACCCTCCGGCGCACCGGCCCTAGACTGTTGCCTATGAGTTCCGGATCACTCCTGGCCGTATGCCGCGTCCACGTTCTACGGCCGACCTCTGACGCCGTGGGCGTCAGCGCCATCGACAAACGCCCCGCCGACGGCCCGGTGAAGGTCTATGCCCTGGGACTGACCGGGGACGTGCAGGCGGACCGCCGGCATCACGGCGGTGAGTCCAAGGCCATCTATGCCTATTCGCAGGAAGACGCCGAGTTTTGGGAAGCCGAGCTGGGACAAGCGGTACCTCCCGGCCGGTTCGGCGAAAACCTCAGGGTTGCCGGCATTGATGCCTCCCATGCCGTGGTGGGGGAGCGGTGGCGGGTGGGGGAATCCGTGGAGCTGGAAGTGACCTGTCCGCGCACCCCGTGCCGCAACTTCGCCCAGTACATGGGCCAGCCGAAGTGGGTCGCCCGTTTCGCCGCAGCGAACCGGCTGGGAACCTATCTCCGCGTACTGAAGCGCGGCACCATCCAGGCCGGAGACACCGTGCAGGTCCTTTCCCGGCCCGAGCACGGAGTAACAGTGGCCGACGTCTTTGCCGGGCTGTCCCCTGAGCAGCATGCACTGCTGCAGGGGGCGGGGGAATCCGGCCAGTACCTGTCCCCGGAAATCCGCAAGGTCCTGCGCCGCCGGCCGGCCCTGGAAGAGGCCTTCTAACCCCTTCCCCACCCGGATGTGCCGGACCTCACGCCCCGCTGGCTGGCGCTTGGGCGTAAATACCGTACACTTGAGTAATCCCCCACTCCGGTATTCCCTGATTTTCCTGCGGACTAAGTCCATTGCAGGTACGTTGTGTTGGGGCCCGCATGAAACATGCGGGCAGATTCATCTCCTGGGAGCGCCGGCAAAGAAATCGTCACACCGAGCCGCGGTCGCAAACCAGTGATTCAGGCCCACAGCTGTGACGGAGAGTCCTGCCTGGGATTGCAACAGTGCCCGGACTTATGTACTTGCAGCCGCCTGAACTGGCTGCCCGGCCCCACTGATGAGGAATACTCCTTTGCCTGAGAACACCCAAGAAATTGTCGAAGAAAACACCGAAGCCGTTGCTGAAGAAGCCAACGAGATTCTGTTCTCCGATTTCAACCTGGATGCACGCATCCTCGCCGCACTGACCGACGTCGGCTACAAGACCCCGTCGCCGATCCAGGCTGCCACCATCCCCGTTCTGCTTGAAGGCCGCGACGTCGTGGGCCTTGCCCAGACCGGCACCGGCAAGACCGCAGCCTTCGCTGTCCCCGCCCTTTCCCGCATGGCTGAACTGGCCGAGGTCAACGGACCCACCAAGGACACCCAGATCCTGGTCCTTGCCCCGACCCGCGAACTGGCCCTGCAGGTTGCAGAAGCCTTCACCTCCTACGCCGTGCACATGGACGACTTCACCGTCCTGCCCGTCTACGGCGGCTCCCCGTACGGTCCCCAGCTGGCCGGCCTGCGCCGCGGCGCCCAGGTTGTTGTTGGTACCCCGGGCCGTGTCATCGACCACATCTCCAAGGGTTCCCTGGATCTGTCCAACCTGCAGTACCTGGTCCTGGATGAAGCTGACGAAATGCTGCGCATGGGCTTCGCCGAAGACGTGGAGCAGATCCTCTCTACCACCCCGGATGAGAAGCAGGTTGCCCTCTTCTCCGCCACCATGCCGGGCGCGATCCGCAAGATCGCCAAGAAGTACCTGAACAACCCGGCTGAAATCACGGTCAAGTCCAAGACCACCACCGGTGTGAACACCCGCCAGCGCTACGTGCAGGTCATGGGCCCGCACAAGCTCGATGCCATGTCCCGCATCCTCGAGACCGAGGACTTCGACGGCGTCATCGCCTTCGTCCGCACCAAGATGGCCACCGAGGACCTCGCCGACAAGCTGAAGTCCCGCGGCTACAAGGCTGCCGCCATCAACGGCGACATCCCGCAGCAGCAGCGTGAGCGCACCGTCGAGGCCCTGCGCGACGGCAAGATCGACATCCTGGTTGCCACCGACGTCGCCGCCCGCGGCCTGGACGTCGAGCGCATCAGCCACGTCTTCAACTACGACATCCCGCACGACACCGAGTCCTACGTGCACCGCATCGGCCGTACCGGCCGTGCAGGCCGCAGCGGTGACGCGATCCTGTTCATGACCCCGCGTGAGAAGTACCTGCTGCGGGCCATTGAGAAGGCCACCCGCCAGCCCGTTGAGCACATGCAGCTGCCCGGCATTGACGTTGTCAACGCCAAGCGCCTGGCCAAGTTCTCCGAGCGCATCACCGAGACCCGCAACTCCGAAGACCTCTCCGTCTTCCGTGAACTGGTCACCAATTACATCGCTGAGAACGACGTTCCCGCCGAGGAAGTCGCCGCAGCCCTGGTCGTTATGGCCCAGGCCGGCCGCCCGCTGCTGATGGAAGAGATTCCGCAGGCTCCGGCCCGCCAGCGCGAGCGTTCCGAAGGCCGGAACGACGGCTTCGGTTCCCGCGGCCCGACGCGCCCGCTGACCGAAGGCAATGCAACGTACCGCATCGCCGTCGGACGCCGCCAGCGCGTGATGCCCGGCTCGATCGTCGGCGCCATCGCCAACGAAGGCGGCCTGTCCTCCGCCCAGATCGGCGGCATCGACATCCGTGCCGACCACACCCTGGTGGAGCTGCCCGCAGACCTGTCCAAGGACCAGCTGCGCGCACTGTCCCGCACCCGGATCGGCGGCGAGCTGATCCACCTCGAGCTGGACAACGGACGCCGCCCCGCACGTGAAGGCGGATCCCACGACCGCGCCGACCGCGGCGGCTTCAAGAAGGATTTCAAGAAGCGTGACGGCGAGCGTTCCTTCGGTGACCGCGGTTCGGACCGCCCGTACAAGAAGAAGTTCGACGGCGACCGCAGCTTCAGCAAGCCTGCCGGTGCCGGAACGGGTGCCCGTAAGCCGCGTTTCCGCGACTAAGAGTTCCTAACAGGTTGGGTGTCCCGCAGGGGGCACCCTTCCTGTGTTTAACGCCGGTTATGCTGCCCCTGTCTCCGGGCCGCAGCTATGTCTTCTATGTCTTCGGAGGGATTCCCGGGATGGCTGCGCCGTGACCGGTGCAGGTGGAAGAACCAGATGGCCGGGCCGAGGACGGGGAAGCCGAGTACGCCCAGCAGGCAGAGGAACTTCATGCCCGGCGCCAGTGTCTTCTCCCGGGCCAGGGAAATGACGGCAGCGGCTGTCAGCAGCAGGATGAGGGCTCCCATGGCCGTGACCATGAACTCCCATGCCGCCGGTACGGTCGGATTGCTGGCTGGGCCCATGCTGCTCTCCTGTGGAATGCGGCCGCCTTTCGGCGCGGTCCCGAGCTAGTCTGCCACAGCCTGCTGACTGTGCAGGGGTTCTGCGCAGCGGCTGGATTCCCCGGCATCCCTGGCGTTCCTCGCATCCCGCCGCAGCTGCAGCACGTCGGCCGCCAGGGCAGCCAGGTCGCGCAGGGTGGCTTCCTGCTCCCCGGTAAAGCTCCGGGCCTTCCGGTCCATGACGCACAGGGTGCCGAGTGCCTGGCCTTCGGCGTTGTGCAGGGGCACGCCGGCGTAAAAGCCGAAGCCGGGGGAGGCGGCCACCCGCGGGTCATCTGCAGTGCGCGGGTCCTTCTGCACGTCGTCAACAATAAAAGGGGAGTCTTCGCGCACGGCCACGGGGCAAAGGGAGTCCGCTGCATCTCCTGAACCGCGTTGCGTTCCGCTGCCGGACATGGTCCATACCCGGTCCCCGCCCACGATCGAAACGGCCGCCACCGGCACGTCCAGCATGCGGGCTGTCAGGGCAGTGATCCGGTCGAGGATCGGATCGGGTCCGTTTTCGGAAACCGCGGCGACCTCCTCCGCGGCGCGATCGCGCTCAGTGTCCGCTGCCGTGCTCCGCCGTCCGCGGCCGGCCGTAGCCAGGTCCTGCATGGCTTCGGAAACCTCGTGGGCCGAGGGCCGCTCCGCCGCCTCCAGCGCGGTCATGGCCCGCAGGATTCCCACCCACTCGGGTCCCAGGTCATCCGGAATCTCCGGCCCGCGGAACAGGCGCGCCAGTGCGCTTTCTACAGCCATGCCAGGGAAGGCACGGTTCCCGGTAAGGCAGCGCAGCAGCACGAGACCCAGTGAGTACACGTCGCTGTGCGGTCCGGCGGGCTCGGAACGAACCTGCTCCGGGCTCATGAAGCCGGCTGTGCCGGTGAACTCGTCTCCCTGCGGGTCCGGAGAGCCGGCCATCTGGGCGACGCCGAAATCCGTGAGTTTGGCGCGCAGCCGGTTCTCGTCTTCCCGGTAGTCAAAAAGCAGGATATTCGCGGGTTTGATGTCCCGGTGCACAATGCCGCCGCGGTGCATGTAGTCCAGGCCGATCGCCAGGTCGTACGCCAGGTGCGCCACCTGGCGGGGCGGCAACGTGCCCTTTGCCAGCCGGCGGCTGAGGTCCGAGCCCTGGACCAGTTCCATGGCCAGCCACACGATCGAGGTGCCCGACGGCGAAACCTCGGTGCCGGCGTCAAACAGTGTGATCAGGCTGTGGTGGTTGAGCTGGGACAGGACCTTGGCTTCTGCCTCGTTCCGGCTGCGTTCTTCTTCCGTGCGGGCCAGGGAGGCGATAAGTTTCACTGCCACTTCACGGCCCAGGAATTCATCTACTGCGCGGTGGACGGACCCCATGGAGCCGGAGCCAATTCTTTCCTGCAGGCGGTATCTGCCGCCCACGACCGTTCCTGGACCCATGTGCCTAGGCATCCGCGCACTCCTGTAAGAATCTAGTCCTGCCGGCGGGGGGATCGGCGGTGCGGAAACGATGTTGTTTCCTTTCCCAGTCTACTGTTGGGGCCATGCCAAAAGGCGGCAAGACAGGCGGTTGACAGGCGAAGACGGTGTCTTAGGTCACAGAAGCCCAGTTTGGCCCGAATCGATTTCGTGATGCGGAGAAAGTGCTGGTAGAGTTTTATGTCGTTGCCCCGGTAAGGGGCGATGCCCCGATAGCTCAGTGGTAGAGCGCCATCTTGGTAAGATGGAGGTCCCGGGATCGATTCCCGGTCGGGGCTCTCAATGGGAGGGTCCGCGTTTCCAGCCCCTGTTGTCCAACAGGGGTGAGGCACGCGGGCTTGACTCATTTATGGCGGTGTAGCTCAGTTGGTTAGAGCGCACGACTCATAATCGTGAGGTCGGGAGATCGAGCCTCCCCACCGCTACAGATCGACCCCCGGAGCCTGCTCCGGGGGTCCTTTTGTTGTCCGGGTTGGTGCCGGTCCTGCCTGGACGGTGGTCCGGCGGGCGCGGGACACGCTACCCCACCTGCCCCGGAACGAGCAACGACGGCGCGGGACGGCTTGTAGGATCGCAGGGGAGAGCAGGCTGTCCCGATCAACCGTGCGGAACCAACCGCACGGAACAACACGGAATAACACGGAATAAATCGCACGGAATCAATCGCACCGAACGCGGAACGAAAGATGCAGACCCGATGACTGAAAACCTTCCTGATCCGGAGCAGCCGGAAGCCTGGCCGACGCGGCGCGGACGCAGGGCTGCCGAAGCACGCCGGGCAGCCTACGTCGTAGAAACGCCGGCCACCGGCGCGGACGCGGATGCCGCACCCCAGGAGCTTCCCGCTGCGGACCAGGGGACCACAGGGGAGCAGGGACGTGCAGTGGGAAGCCCGCAGCCCGTCTCGGGCCGGCGTAGCCGGGTCCAGAACGCCCCCGGGGCACTGGCTGTTGCAAGCGTTCCGGTGGAACCCGGTTTCAGTCCCGGGTCCGTGCCTGAGCCGGAGCCCGCCCAGGCGTACGGGTCCGTGCCTGAGCCGGAGCCCGCCCAGGCGTACGAGCCCGTGCCTGAGCCTGAGCCCGCCCGGGCGTACGAGCCCGTGCCTGAGCCTGAGCCCGCGTATCTGCCTGAACCTTCCGTGCTCCCGGAGTCTTCCTTCGCTTCGGAGCCTTCTTTCGCGCCGGATGCCGCCCAGTTTGCGGATCCGGGCCCCGTCGCCGAACCTGCCCTCCTTCCGGAGCCGGCCTATGCTCCTTCCGATGCAGGCCACGGAGATATTGCGGCAGGCCAGTACGAAGGCGTCCAGCTGCGCGATGACGAACCCGAGCTGCTGGACCAGCCAGCGGACGGCACAGGCCGGGCCACCGAGGAAGCAAAACCAGCGGACGGACCGTCCGAAAGCCTGCCGGTCCAGCGGTGGGAGGATCCGAATCCGCGGACTACGGGGATTTCCAGGATTCCATTGCATACGGACCTGCCGGCGTCGCCCTTCCCGGCTGCAGTGCCCGAGCCCCCGGCCGAGCCGCCCACGAATTCCGATGAGCTTCCCCTGGCGGAGGGCCCGGTTCAGGCAGGAGAGGACTACCTCCCGGAGGATCCCGCAGAGATGCCCGTTGACCTGCGGGAGAAATCCCGTGCGGCCGTCCGCGGTGAACCGCATGACTTCCGCAGGGCGACCTTCCTGGACACTTCGACCGCAAAGATTCCGGCGACACGGGGTTTCCGCGGCTTCCTCGCGTCCATGGGGCTTCGTGTTGCCCCGTCAGCCAAGGAGCTCTCTGAACGCCGTGACATCCGGATGGTCAGCCAGCACTGGCCGGGGCCGCGGACCATCTCCGTAGTGAACGGCAAGGGCGGGGCCAACAAGACGCCCACCACGGTGATGCTCGCTGCACTCTTCGCGCGCAACGGCGGTGGGCCGGTTTTGGCGTGGGACAACAACGAGACCCGCGGAACCCTTGGCTGGCGTACCGAACAGGCCCAGCACGACTCAACGGTCATGGACCTGCTGCCCGAGACCGGGCTGCTGCTTTCTCCCAAGGCGCAGTCGGCCATGCTGGCGCGGTTCGTGCACCACCAGACTGATGACAAGTACGACGTCCTCCGCTCGAACCCCAATGTCCTGGCCTCAGCCCAGAAGGTAACGAAGGATGACTTCGATTCCCTGCATGCCGTGGCCTCGAAGTATTTCCGGCTCAGCATCGTCGACTCCGGCAATGATGAAAGTGCCGAGCGGTGGCTGCGGATGATCCACCACACTGACCAGCTGGTCATTGCCACCACCACTGTGGAAGAACACGCCGAGGCCGGTGCGCTCCTGCTCGAAGCGCTTTCCGAACGCGGGGGACGGTACGCGGAACTCGCCCGGGGCGCCGTCGTCGTCGTTTCCCAGGCGGACCGCAACGGCACTGACGCGCAGGCGCGGAAAGTCGCGGAGGCCTTCAGCGTCCTGGCCCGTGCCGCGGTGACCATCCCGTACGACCCTGCCCTGGTAAAGGGACAGATTCGTTACGCCTCCCTGCGCCCGGCCACGCAGCGTGCCTGGCTGAGGGCCGCGGCCGCCGTCGCCGGAGGCCTTTAGGGAGAAAGATCAGCTTGCTTAGTATTGCCTCTTTTCCTAGGGTAGGGGTCAGCGGCGGTTCAGAACGGACCGCCTGACCCACGAACGGAGGCAAAATGTCAGCACATGATATTTCCGGCAAGAAGGTCGCATTCCTGCTCACGGACGGCGTGGAGCAGATTGAACTCACCAGTCCCTGGGAAGCCGTGAAGGACGCCGGCGGACAGCCCGTCCTGGTCTCGCCCTCCAGCGGCAGCATCCAGGGATTCAACGGCGCCGACAAGGCAGACACCTTTACGGTCGACCTGGACGTGGCAGATGCCAGCGCAGCCGACTTCGACGCACTGGTCCTGCCCGGCGGTGTGATCAACGCCGACTACCTGCGCGTGAACGAAGATGCCCGCCGGTTCGCCCGGGACTTCTTCGCAGCAGGCAAGCCGGTGGCTGCGATCTGCCACGGTCCGTGGCTGCTGATCGACGCAGGTGTCGTCAAGGGACGGGACCTGACCTCCTTCCATACCCTGGAAGTGGACCTGCGCAACGCAGGCGCCAACTGGTCCGACGAGGAAGTCGTCGTCGATCAGGGACTGGTCACCAGCCGCACCCCGGACGACCTCCCGGCCTTCAACGACAAGGTCGTCGAGGAGATCTCAGAGGGACAGCACGCAGGCCAGCACGCCTAGCGTCGCCCTTTGCTCCGCCCCGGATGCCCTCGGGTATCCGGGGCGGAGTGCTGTCCAGGGCGTACCCGCACCCGGGCCCACGGCGGGTGCGCTAGCGTGAAAGGGAACCCGTTTTGCCTCTGGAGGCCGCTGCCGTATGATCAATTCTTCGTTCCTGTGCGGTGGCACAGGCTGGGACCGTGATGGTGCCTTCCTCCGGCTGTCCGATCCCGCCGGACAGCCGGCAGCCCTGCGGCTGGGGCACGGAGCGGAACTGCGCTTCCGCATCCGTTCCGAAGCGCCGCGCTACTGCCTGGGCTATGAGCTGGTCCACGAAGAAGGCCGGAAACCGCGTGCCTGCCCCGACCAGGCTGCAGCCGAGCGCGGATACCAGTGCCGGCGCTGCTTTTTCGCGGACGAAGGACGGCTGGTCCACAACAGCCACCGCGGCGGGGACCTGCCGGCAGGCCTGCGCAGCTTCCTTGCACGCCCGCAGTGGCTCTATATCGCGACGTTCGCAGACGGAACCACCAAGGTGGGAACCGCAGCAGACCAGCGCAAAACCCTCCGGCTCACGGAGCAGGGTGCGCTGGCAGCCCAGTACGTGGCACGGGCGGCCAACGGATTGCAGGTCCGCATCCTGGAAGACGCTGTTTCCTCAGGCCTGGGGCTGCCTCAGGCTGTGCGCTCCGGCCACAAATGCGCTTCCCTGGCCGCAGCGCTGCCGGACACTGTCCTGGAATCCATCAATGCAGGCCACGCTGATGATGCCAGGACTCTCCTGCTGGACCGCGAACAGCAGGGCTTCGACGTTGTGAAGGAGGCCTGGACCCGGCCGGAGGCCTTCGACGTCGTGCTGCAGAACCCCGGCGCCGGTCTGTATCCGCTTCCGCTTGGCGCGGGCGAGCATGGCCTGGTCCTCCGCGGCATGCTCGGGAGCACCGCACTCGCGGCAACTGACGACGTCGGCCTTTCCTTCCTTGCCGACCTCACCGCCCTGAAGGGACAGCGCCTTGAACTGGGCGCCTATTCAAGCGCCCTTCCGGCGCTGCAGGAACCGCTTTTCTGAGCTGTACCGCCGCCTGCCGGGCGGCCGGCCGTTTCGGCACTGCCAGCACCCCGACTGTATTCTGAAGCCATGCTTAACACCCCCTGGGAAACCGGATCTCCGCTGTACCGCCGCCTGGTTGTCATCGCTCTTTCCGTCACCGGCGCAGGAATCCTGATGGTCCTGCTCGGTGCGGTCACCAATCAGCAGATCATCATGTACCTGGCACTGCCGGTCATCGTGGTGGGCATGAGTGTGCACCTGAGCGGTATGGTGGTGCGAGCCCGCGACGCCCGACGCCGGATGAAGGGAACCAAATGAGCATCAACCCCGAGCTGGCTGGCCGGAGATACCCCGCCAGCGAGTCCTACCAGGTGGGACGCGAGAAGATCCGCGAGTTCGCCCGGGCTGTGAAGGCCAGCAATCCCGCCCACTTCGAAGTCGCTGCAGCACAGAAGCTCGGCTACTCAGATCTGGTCGCCCCTCCGACGTTAGCGATCATCGTGGCGCAGCGCGCCGACGCGCAGCTGATCGGCGATCCCGACGCGGGGATTGATTTCTCCCGGGTAGTGCACGCAGACCAGCGTTTTACCCACCACCGGCCAATCGTGGCGGGGGACGAGCTCCTGGCTGAACTGCACGTGGACACCGTCCGCGCCATGGGCGACGGTGCCCTGGTCACCACACGTGCCGAGATCTCCACCGTGGAAGGCGAGAAAGTCGCCACCACGGTTTCATCCATCCTCGTGCGGGGAGAGGGCCAGTAACCATGTCCATTGCACTGAGTGAACTCGAGACCGGCCAGGAGATTGGCCGCACCACCATCGAGATCAGCCGCGCGGACCTGGTCCGCTACGCCGGCGCTTCCGGCGACTTCAACCCCATTCACTGGAACGAACGTTTTGCACGCTCCGTGGACCTGCCCGGCGTCATCGCGCACGGAATGTTCACGATGGGAGCAGCCGTCCAGCTTGTTTCGGACTGGACCGGGGACCCCGGGGCCGTCATTGACTACCAGGCGCGGTTCACCCGCCCGGTGACGGTCGAAGACCTCGACGATGCGCCCGGCGCCGTCGTTGACGTCGTTGGAACCATCGGTGCCATCGACCCGGACAACTCAACGGCCCGTGTGGACCTTTCCGTGACGTTTAACGGCCAGAAGGTCCTGGTCAAAGCCCAGGCGGTGGTGCGGGTCTGGTGAGTGCCCTGACCTCGATACAGCTTGCATCACTGACGACTTCCCGGGTCGGCGGACCGGCCAGGCGTTACCTCAATGCCGAAACTGCTGACGAACTGATCTCGATGGTCCGGTCCGCGGATGAAGCCGGTGAACCCCTGCTCCTGGTGGGCGGCGGCTCGAACCTGCTGATCTCTGATGCGGGGTTCGACGGCGCCGTCGTGCACGTGGGGAACCGCGGCGTCGAGATCCTGGAGGGCAAAGGCAATACCGCGCTCGTCGAGGCGCAGGCCGGCCATCCTTGGGACGAGCTGGTCGCCTTCACCATCGCCCAGGGATACGCCGGTCTGGAAGCCCTGTCCGGCATCCCCGGACTGGCCGGTGCGACGCCGGTGCAGAACGTGGGCGCGTACGGAGCCGACGTCTCGCACACCATCGCCTCAGTGCGTGCCTGGGACCGTCAGACCCGGACGGAACGCCATTTCGGAGCAGGTGAACTCGAGTTCGGCTACCGCGATTCCCTGCTCAAGCGCACAACCGTGAACGGCTCGCCCCGCTATGTTGTGCTGAGCGTTCAGTTCTCCCTGACCCGAGGATCCACCAGTGCGCCCATCCGCTACGCCGAGCTGGCACGCGCCCTGGGCGTTGAAGTGGGAGATACTGCCAACGCCGCGGATGTCCGGCGGGAAGTGCTGCGCCTGCGTGCCGGGAAGGGGATGGTCCTGGACGCCGCGGACGCTGATACCTACAGCACCGGTTCCTTCTTCACCAATCCGATCCTGCCTGCTCCGGACGCTGACCGGCTCCCCGCCGGCGCCCCCCGCTACCCCGTGGCCGAGCCGGGCATGGTCAAGCTCAGCGCTGCCTGGCTGATCGAGCATGCCGGATTTGGAAAGGGCTTCGGTCTGCCCGGCACTCCGGGGGCTGAGCTTGCCGGCGGGCGGGCTGCCCTGTCCTCCAAACACACACTGGCCGTCACGAACCGCGGCTCTGCCTCAGCCGAAGACCTGCTGGCGGTGGCCCGCGCGGTCGCGGACGGCGTCGAACAGGCGTTTGGCATCCGCCTTCACCCGGAGCCGCTGCTCATCAACTGCGCGCTCTAGCCCCCGCTTAACCACCGAGAGGCCAGTTACGGCTCTTTTGAGACCTCAAAAGAGCCGTAACTGGCCTCTCGGCGAGAAGGGCAGGAGAACCTAGAGGTTGCCGGTGGCGATCCGCAGCATGCGGCGCAGCGGCTCGGCTGCTCCCCAGAGGAGCTGGTCGCCGATGGTGAAGGCGCTGATGTACTCAGGGCCCATTTCCAGCTTCCGGATCCGGCCGACGGGAATGTCCAGTGTGCCGGTCACAGCCACCGGGGTGAGCTGTTCCATGGTGGCTTCCTTGGTGTTCGGAACTACCTTGGCCCATTCATTGTCGGCGTCGATGATCCGCTCGATCTCGGCGACGGACAGGTCTTCGGTCAGCTTCAGCGTGAGCGCCTGGGAATGCGAGCGCATGGCACCGATCCGCACGCACAGCCCGTCGAACGGGATCCGAGCGGCGCCGGCGGTGTTGCGGCCGAGGATCTTGTTGGTCTCCGCGCCGCCCTTCCACTCTTCCTTGGACTGCCCGTTGCCCAGGTCCGCGTCGATCCAGGGGATGACCGAACCGGCCAGCGGAACGCCGAACTGCGAAGAATCCATGGAAGGATCCTTCTGCTGGGCCAGGACCGCGCGGTCGATTTCGAGGATGGCCGACGCCGGATCAGCGAGGTTCGCTGCGACAGCGGAGTTCAGGGAACCGAACTGGTTCAGCAGCTCGCGCATATGGCGGGCACCGCCGCCGGACGCTGCCTGGTAGGTCATGGACGTGCCCCACTCAACGAGACCGTTGCGGAACAGCCCGCCCAGGCCCATCAGCATGCAGGAGACGGTGCAGTTGCCGCCAACGAAATTCTTCACGCCCCTGGCCAGGCCGGCGTCGATGACGTCGCGGTTGACCGGGTCCAGCACGATAATGGCGCTCTCGTCCATGCGCAGGGTGGAAGCGGCATCGATCCACAGGCCGTCCCAGCCGGCGTCGCGCAGCTTGGGGTAGACCTCGGAGGTGTAGTCCCCGCCCTGCGCGGTGACAATAATGGGCAGCTTGGCCAGGGTCTCGATGTCATACGCGTCTTCCAGGGTGCCCGCACCCTGGGCGAAATCCGGAGCGGAGCCGCCGGCGTTCGACGTGGAGAAGAAGACGGGGTTGATCAGGTCGAAGTCGCCCTCGTCCTGCATGCGCTGCATGAGGACGGAACCGACCATGCCCCGCCAGCCGACGAAGCCCGCGGTGGGAACAGAGGAAGCTGCTGTTGTCATGGTTTCAGTCTAGGCCAGCGGCTCGCGGCCGTCCTGATCGGTTACGTTCCGGTTCCGGGTCCACAGTGCGAACCGGTACTGAAGTCCGTTGCCGGAGGTGTACCAGCCCTGTGCGGGGCTAACGCCGGTGAACGTCCACTCCGACCCAAGCCGGGGAGCGTAGCTGTCGCCCTCAGTTTCGGTATTGATGACGGTGACGACGGCGATGTCCGCCAGGGGTTCGGCTTCGCCGTAGACCTGCGATCCGCCGACAATCCAGATCCTGTCGCTGCCTTCGCTTCCCTCCGCTGTCTCCAGCGCCGCTTCCAGGGACGGGACGACGACGGCGCCCAGCGGCTCCAGCTCCGCAGCGAGCCCTTCGCGGGAGGAGATCACGATGTTGGTGCGCCCCGGCAGCGGGCGGAAGGCGTCGGGGAAGGACTCCCAGGTGCGCCGGCCCATGACGACGGGGTGCCCCAGCGTGCTGTCCTTGAAATGTTTGAGGTCTTCGGGCAGGTGCCACGGCATGCCGCCGTCCTTGCCGATGACTCCGTTGGTGGTCTGTGCCCAGATCATGCCCACCAGGGGGACGCCGGAGCCGCCCATGCCCCGGGAGGCCAGCGCCTGGTCAAGGTCCTGGCCGTCGGCGTCGGCGACGCCTACGGGGTAGTAGTGCATGGAATCTGCGAACTTGTTCAGATCGTTCAAGGCGGGTGCCCTTTCACACGGCGATAGGTGCCTTGATGCCCGGGTGGTGCTGGTAGTCCAGGACCTCGAAGTCATCAAGTTCGTAGTCGAAGATGCTCTCAGGCTTCCGCCTGAGCCGCAGTCTAGGATACGGGAACGGCGCGCGGGTGAGCTGCTGCGTTACCTGGTCCATGTGATTGTCATAGATGTGGACGTCGCCTCCGGTCCAGACGAACTCGCCGGGTTCCAGGCCAACCTGCTGCGCGACCATCAGCGTCAGCAGGGCATAGGAGGCAATGTTGAAGGGGACGCCCAGGAAGGTATCCGCCGAGCGCTGGTACAGCTGGCAGGAGAGTTTTCCGTCGGCAACGTAGAACTGGAACATGGCATGGCAGGGAGGCAGTGCCATGTTCTCGACTTCAGCCGGGTTCCAGGCCGTGACGATATGCCGGCGCGAATCCGGGTTGGTCTTCAACCCCTCGATGAGCTTCTGAATCTGGTCGATCTGCCCGCCGTCCGGAGTGGGCCAGGAGCGCCACTGGACGCCGTAGACCGGGCCGAGCTCGCCGTCGTCGTCCGCCCATTCGTCCCAGATGGTGACGCCGCGTTCCTGCAGCCAGCGCACGTTCGAGTCTCCGCGCAGGAACCACAGCAGCTCCAGGGCCACGGACTTGAAGTGGACCCGCTTGGTGGTGATCAGCGGGAAAGACTCACTGAGGTCAAAGCGCATCTGGCGGCCGAAGACGCTGCGGGTTCCGGTGCCTGTCCGGTCGGACTTCCGGGTGCCGTTCGCCAGGATGTCGCGGAGCAGGTCTTCGTACGGGGTGGGAATGGTGGTCACTGCTCCAGTGTAGTAGCGGGCTGGCGGTGGGCCAGTGCATCGCGCAGGAGCGAGAGCACAACGGCGTCGCTGAGCCCGTGCCGGCCTGCCGCTGCGGTGAGGAGCCCGACGGCGGCGCCCACTTCAGCGGGAACGGTACCGGGTTCGGCGGCGGGCGGGGCAGCGCGCTGTGCAATGACGGTGCCGCGGCGGCGGAGGGCTGTGACCGTTCCCTCGGCTTCGAGTTCCTTGTACGCCCGCGCGACGGTTCCAGGGGCGACACCCAGATCCGAGGCGAGGGTGCGGATGGTGGGCAGGCGGTCGCCCGGTGCCAGGGCCCCGGCGGAGACAAGGGTGCTCACCTGGGCACGGATCTGTTCATACGGCGGTACGGGGGAGCCCAGATCCACCTGGATCTGTGCGCTCATGCCCGCTGCGCAGGCGAGAGGTCTGCCCGCTCGGCGTACCGCGGGTCGTCCGGGAAATGGGACGGACCGAACTGGCGCCACGCAACGACAATCGCTGCGAGCAGCAGCAGGGAAGCCACTGCATTGCTCTGCTGGACCAGTGGAGCGAGCCAGGTCAGGGGAGGTTCGACTTCTATGTCGCGGATGTACGTGTGGGCCCACGGACTGTGCAGGGAGACGTCGAAGAACACCAGTCCCGCGGCCGCGAGGCACGTGGCGGTGCTGGTGCGCGCCAGCCGGAACAGGGCGACCCGGCGCAGCCTGAGGTCAACGTCGCGGTCTGCCGGCAAAGCCGGCCGGGCCAGCACCTTCCGTGACACCAGATAGGTCAGCAGCGGCAGCAGCAGGACCAGCAGGGTGGCGGCGAGGGCGAAGCGCCAGTCGAAAAAGGGCTCGGGAGCTGTGACGGGGCCGGGCTGGCCGGCCCCGGGCCCGGAACGCGCGTTGGCTGCGGACTCAGCGAATGCCTGGGCTGCCCGGTCCACGGACGGCGCAAGCAGCGCGGTACCCAGGAGGGTTCCCAGGGCCAGCGCTGCGGCAGCCGTTCCGGTCCACCCGAGCCAGCGCGGCGGCCGGACGAAGTCATAGGCCCCAGGGTCAAGCGGTCCGGCGGCGGGCGAGTGTTTCCGAATCCGGCGGGCAGAGGTGTATTCCGTCAGCGCACAAAGGAAGGTAAAGCTGCCCGCTGCTGCCGCCAGGGCGAGGGGTGCTGCGGTCCGGTACTCCCAGTTGGGGGCAAAGATCCCGATCCAGGCAACCCCTGCGAGCAGCGTGCCGCCGATGGTCAGGCGCAGGCTCGATGCCAGTGACTTCACCGCCAGCGGCGAGGATGCGGGGACGGCGCCGGCGAAGGCGGACGGTTCCGGCAGCGGGACCCGGGGAGCCCGCTTGAACAGTGCCAGGATGCCGGCGAATAACAGGGGCAGGGACAGGTTCCGCAGGCCGTCAGCGGCAGGGCTGAGCCCCGGCGGGTCCGGATAGTTGCCGAGGAAGATGCCCCCGGAAGAGGCCAGAAGCAGCATCACAGCGGCCGCAGTTCGCAGTACCCGGTGGGCTGAAGCCCTCCGCAGTGCGGCGTCGGCTTCCGGGGCCGTGCCCGGAACAGCAGGCCGGACCGAGATGAGCTTCAGGACCCCGGCAACCGCCGCCACGGTGAGCAGGAGCCAGGGCGCCCAGCCTGCCAGAAGCTGCCGGGCAGGCACTGAACCGGGATCACGGGCCAGCGTCGTCGCCAGGATGAGCAGGTTGTAGGCCAGGAAGATACAGGCCAGGCCCGTCATATACCGGGGGATCAGGGCGCGGACTCCGCGGTGTTCCAGGCGGGCGGTGCGGACGGTTCCGCGCGGCCGCGGCCAGGTGAGTTCCCCGGCGGCAAGCACGGCCAGGGCGAAGACCGTGGGTGCGCCCAGCTGCACCACTGCGGAGGAGAACGCGTAGTGTCCGTCCCACCAGAGTTCACCGCCGGTTTCCCGCAGCACCGGCTGCAGCACTCCGGGAAGCCACAGCGCGGTGCCCAGTGCGACCATCCCGATCCGTCGGGCGTACTTCTGCGCCGCTTCAGTAATGGTCCGGGGGTCGGTGCCCGGCTTCGGCCGGACGGTGAGCATCATAAAGGCGACCACCACAGCGCAGAAGACCATGGTGCCAATAACCGATAGTGCGGCCGCAGCCATGTGGAGCCCCCGAACTCATCCGCGAATATTTGTACCGAGTCTCTGGTACAAAACTCCGGGCGTCAAGGGTCTTCCCCTCGAGGGGAAAGGGGGGGCGGGGATCAATCGCACAACCACTCGAGATAGCAGAAACTGCCCGTATGAGCGCTCATACGGGCAGTTTCTGTCATCTCGTTAGAGGGCGCCGCCCGCGGCCTCGGGAGCACCCGAGTCCTCGCCGCCGTCGCCCACGCGCTCGCGGGCCATAAAGTTTTCCAGGTCGAAGAGGTTGTCAGCGCGGCGGGCCACGGTCAGCAGCGTGCTCATGGACGCCACCTCTTCCACCTGCTCCTTGAGGAACCAGAGCATGAACTGCTCACCGAGGGCATCGCCTTCGGCGCGGGCAGCAGCGAACAGGGCCTCAATCTGCGAGGTGACCTGCTTTTCCTGTGCGAGTGCAAGTGCAATCGGCTCCACGACGTCCGAGAAGTCGTTCTTCACTGCAGCGATGCCGGGGATCCGGACGGGCAGGTCCCGGTCGAGCATGTACTGGACCAGCATCATGGCGTGGTTCCGCTCTTCGACGGACTGTGCATAGAAGTGGCGTGCCAGCTGCGGGAGGTCTTCGCTGTCGAAGTAGACGGCCATGGCCACGTACTGCTGCGAGGCGTTGAATTCGTTCCCGATCTGGGCTTCAAGGAGTTCGGTGAATTTGCTCATAGCCCCACAATATGTGTGCTGACCTGCGGATAAAAGGACGGATAGGCTTAGCTCGCCAAGGATAGGCTACGCATTCACCGCCGGCCGCCGGCCGCCGGTCCCTGGCCGTCAAACCCTAGTCATCAAATGGGCGGTAGCGTTCCACGGAAACGGTACGGCGCGGATTGCGCCGGCTGACCTGGCACACCACCATTTCGCCCGGGGCGAGGTACGGGTCTTTGTCCGGGAGTTTGTCCGCCAGGGCATCAGTCATGGTTGAGGCCAGGACCTCGAAGACCAGGGGCAGGACCGGGCGGTGCGTGCACAGCGCCACGGGCCGCATTTTTTCAAAGAGGCTGTCGACGGCGCCGCGCGCCTTCCCGGGCTTGCGCTTGGCATTGTGTTCCGTGAGCGCGTCTACGGTCTTGAACTTGGGCTTGCGGGCATTCACGTAGGGACCCATGGTCTGGACGCACCGCAGCCATGGGCTGGACACCACCCGGCCCGGCTGCCATGCAACCAAAAGGCGTGCGGTTGCCTTGGCCTGGCGCTGCCCCGTCGCGGCGAGCGGACGGTCGCCCTCTGCCCTGGCCCAGGAGGAGCGGGGTTTTGCCTTGGCATGACGGACAATGATCAGCGGCCACGTCGCGAGGTCCCCGGCTTCGAAGGCCGCTACCAGTGCTTCCAGCGGGGCCCGGTCGGTCGGGTTTGTGAGCAGCGCGGAGGCTTCTTCCGGCGCGGACCAGCGGAACCCGTCGACTTCCTTGCGGTCCGGGCGGGGCTTCTCGGTGTCGACCTGCGCTGCCCAGTAATGGACTGCCTTGATCCCCGACGCTACGGGATAGCGGGTTTCCGGCAGCGGGATGCCGAGCCGGATTTCCAGCCCCACTTCCTCCTTCACTTCCCGGACAGCGCATTCCGGCAGGGTCTCGCCGGCATCGAGTTTGCCTTTGGGCCAGGACCAGTCGTCATACCGCGGACGATGGATCAGCAGCACCTGCAGCCCTTCGGCACGCACCCGCCAGCACAGCGCACCAGCGGCAACCACGCGCGGCTCCCCGGTGAGGTCCAGGGAAGCGCTGCTCCGGCCCAGCAGCAGCGCAGCCGTCTCTTCGGGCGTGTCCTGCCCCGGAATCGGTTCGGCGCCGCCGCCGGTTCCCTGCAGGGAAGCAGGGCTGTCCGTGCCGGGCATTAGCGGCGGGCCAACGCACGTTGGCGGGAGCGTGAAGCCAGAAGCCAGGACTGCACGTCCTGGAGCGGGGTTCCTTCACCGTCTTTGTGGTGCCGGGTCCAGATGCCGTCGGCGTCCAGGTGCCAGCTGGCTGTTCCGGCGTCCAGGTAGCGGTCCATGAGTTCAATCAGGTCCGTGATGTCGTCCTTGGACCCCAGCTGGACCAGGGCCTCCACACGGCGGTCCAGGTTGCGGTGCATCATGTCCGCAGATCCGATGTAGACCACCGGGTCCCCGGCATTGGCGAACGCGAAAACCCGCGAGTGCTCCAGGAAACGTCCCAGCACCGAACGCACGGTGATGTTCTCGCTGAGGCCGGGAACGCCCGGCCGCACCGAGCAGATCCCCCGCACGATCACGTCCACCCGCACGCCTGCCTGTGACGCGCGGTAGAGGGAATCGATGATTGCCTCGTCCACCATGGAGTTGACCTTGATGATGACCCGCGCGTCCAGTCCGGCCTTCTGATTGGCGATTTCGCGTTCGATCCGGTCGATCAGTCCGGAGCGGACCGACCGCGGTGCCACGAGCAGGCGCTTGAAGGTGGACTTGGGGGCGTAGCCGGAGAGCTGGTTGAACAGCTTGGTCAGGTCTTCTCCGACCTTGTCGTTGGCGGTGAGGAGCCCAAGGTCCTCGTAGTACCGGGCCGTGCGCGGGTGGTAGTTGCCGGTGCCGATGTGGCAGTAGCGGCGCAGCCCGTCGACCTCCTGGCGCACCACCAGGGACAGCTTGCAGTGGGTCTTCAATCCCACGATTCCGTAGACCACATGGACGCCGGCCTGTTCGAGCTTGCGTGCCCAGGAAATGTTCGCCTGCTCGTCGAAGCGGGCCTTGATCTCCACCAGCGCCAGTACCTGCTTGCCGGACTCTGCGGCATCGATCAGTGCGTCGACAATGGGGGAGTCACCCGACGTGCGGTACAGGGTCTGCTTGATGGCCTGCACGCGGGGATCCGCTGCTGCCTGTTCCAGGAAGGCCTGGACAGAGGTGGAGAAGGAGTCATAGGGGTGGTGCAGCAGGATGTCCCGGCGGCGCATGGCGGCGAAGACGTCAGCCGGCTTGGAGGTTTCCGACTCCTTCAGGTGCAGGCTCGTGTGCGGAACCTGCTTGGGATAGTGCAGGTCCGCCCGGTCGATGCGGCTGATGACGCTGAGCCCGCGCAGGTCCAGCGGGGCCGGAAGGGTGTAGACCTCGTCTTCTTCCACGCCGAGTTCGCGGACCAGCAGCTGGCGGATGCTCGGATTGATATCCGGAGTGACTTCAAGCCGGACGGGCGGTCCGAAGCGGCGGCGGAGCAGTTCCTTCTCCAGTGCCTGGAGAAGGTTCTCGGCGTCGTCCTCTTCAACTTCGAGATCCTCGTTGCGGGTGACCCGGAACGTGTAGTGCTCCACGACGTCCATGCCGGGGAAGAGCTGGTCGAGGTGCTCCGCAATGACTTCCTCGAGCGGAATGAAGCGGGCCGTCCGCCCGGCAACGGTTCCCGCCCTGGGCCCGTCGACGGAGACCAGCCGCGGAAGCTGGTCCGGCACTTTGACCCGCGCGAAGAACTCCTTGCCGCTGACCGGGTTGCGGACCACCACGGCCAGGTTCAGGGAGAGCCCGGAAATGTAGGGGAACGGGTGCGCCGGGTCGACGGCGAGCGGGGTCAGGATCGGGAAGACCTTCGCCGCGAACTGGCGGTGCAGCTGCGCCTTGGAGGCGTCGTCGAGTTCTTTCCAGCTGATGAGGTGGATGTTCTCGTCGTCGAGCGCCGGGCGGATCTGCCGGGCAAAGACCTCCGCATGCCGCTGCTGCAGCCGGTAGCCGGCTTCGGTGATTTCCTCCAGCTGTTCCACCGGGCTGAGGCCGGCGGCGGAGGGCACGGCAAGGCCGGTCGCGATGCGGCGCTTGAGGCCGGCGACCCGCACCATGAAGAACTCATCCAGGTTCGAGGCAAAGATGGAGAGGAAGTTGACCCGCTCCAGCAGGTACAGGTCCGGGTCCTCAGCCAGTTCCAGGACCCTGGCGTTGAAGTGCAGCCAGCTGATTTCGCGGTCCAGGAAACGGTCCGGGGTGACTTCACCGCTGGGCAGCAGTGCCGGCCCGAAGTCCGGTATGTCGATGCGGTCCTGTGTGGCCCGCGGTGCCGGCATGGCTTCGGCTGACCCGAAGGAAGTCCGTGTGCTGGCTGCGGTGTCGGAATCCATAGTCTTATCTCCCCTGGCAGTTCTGGCAGGCTGCGGGCGCCGGTAGGCCGGTGCCGCACCTCATCCTCCACATTACAAGCCGGCAGCGCCTATTCCGCCGCGTACATCACGTCGACATCCCAGCGGACGAAGCCGAGCCTCCGGTAGAGCGCAACCGCGGGGGCGTTGTCCGCATCGACGTAGAGCATGACGGCGTCCAGCCCGGCATCATGCAGGTGCCTGATACCGGCCAGTGTCAGGGCCTTGCCCAGGCCGGTGCCCTGCGCTTCGGGGGTGACCCCCACGACGTACACCTCGCCCATTGCCGGATGGCTGCCCATGCGGGGGTGGACCTTTGTCCAGTGGAAGCCCAGCAGTTCGCCGTCGTCTTCGCGGACCGCCAGCAGGAACCCGGCAGGATCAAACCACGGCTCTTCCATCCGCGCCGCCAGGTCCGCGCGGGTCATGGCGCCCTGTTCCGGGTGGTGCGCGAAGGCTGCAGCGTTGGCCTTCAGCCAGGCATCTTCGTCGCGCCCGGGTTCGAAGGAACGCAGCACGACGCCGTCGGGCAGGGACGGGGCGGGCAGCTCCGCCTTGAGGGAATCGCGGGTGAGGCGCATCCGCCACAGTTCACGCACCGGACGGTAGCCGAAGTGGGCAGCCAGCCTGACGGCTGCCTCATGGTTGCCGTGGGACCAGGCCTTGTAATCCCGGCCGGTGTCTTCCCGTACGGCACGGGCCAGTGCCGATCCCACGCCCTTGTTGCGGTAGTTCGGATGCACCACGAGTTCCAGGACACCGGCGTCCGGATCTGCGGGATCACCGCTGAGGACGGCGACGCCGGCGAGTTCCTGGGCAGTGGAGGGATCGGAGTGGTCGTCATGGGCGAAGGTGGAATAGACACGCAGATGGTCCGGGTCTGCGTCAGCTGCCCGCAGGTCCACCAGGGTCTGTTCCGAGAGCGGGGGGTTTCCGTCAGCCTCGGCGGCAGCGCCGGCAAGCTCCAGGATGCCGCGCAGTGAACCTTCGTCAGGAGTGCCGCGGGTAGTGAGGATAGGCCATGTGGTCAGGGGATTCTCGCTCATTGAAGAAGACTAGCCCCCATGGGCCCGTCAGGGGAGACGCATCAGCCCTCGCGTCCGGCGGTGGCCGTCTGCTCTTCAGCTGTCCGTGAGCGTGCGAACCGGTAGCCGACGTTGCGCACGGTGCCGATCAGGTTTTCGTGGTCCGGCCCCAGCTTGGCGCGGAGGCGCCGGACGTGCACGTCGACGGTTCGGGTGCCTCCGTAGTAGTCGTACCCCCAGACTTCGTGCAGCAGCTGGTCGCGGGTGAAGACCCGGCCCGGATGCTGGGCAAGGTACTTCAGGAGTTCGAACTCCTTATATGTGAGGTTCAGCGCCGTGCCGCTGACGCGGGCGGTGTAGCTTGCCTCATCGATGACGACGCCGGAGGCATGGATTTCGGTGCCCGTGTCCTCGGCGGCGGCGTTGGACCGGGAGACGGCCAGGCGCAGCCGGGCTTCCAGCTCGGCCGGACCGGCGGTGTCCAGGACGACGTCGTCGGCCAGCCAGTTCGCTGCCACAGCGGCCATGCCGCCTTCGGTCAGGACCAGGATCAGCGGTGCGCCGAGTCCGGTGGCCTTGAGCAGCTGAGTTAGCGACCGCGCCCCGACCAGGTCTTTGCGGGCATCAACAAGTACAACTTCGCACGGCTCGATATCCAGCAGCGCAGTCGGTTCGGCCGGGACTATGTGGACCTTGTGGTTCAGGAGTTCCAGGGCAGGCAGGATTTCAACTGATGACCCGGCACTGTTGGTCAGGAGCAGAATGTGCGACATCGAACCTCCGAAAGTTAGGCGCACATCATCGGGCACGTTTACTACCCGGTCCCAGCGGCCAGAGAGTGGTTGAAAGTATACCCAGCGGCACGCGGAGAACCCGTAGCTTTTATGAGTGCCGCGTAATAAGGCAGTATGGCTAGGGTGAAACTTTGGACCATAGCGGTGCCGGCCGCCACTGTACTGACCGGCATCGTGGCAGCATCCTACGTTTCTCCCGAAGCAGTCGCCATCGTCACCGGAGCGGCAGCGGCGCTGGCCGGCTTTGGCTGGCCCTACCTGCTGGGGGTTCCCGCCCGCAAGACCCAGGGAGCGGTCCTGGCACTCGTCGGGGCCGGCAGCACTGCCGCAGCCTTCTTTGCCCCGGCCACTGCCATGCTCACCTGGATGCCGGGCGTCGTTGCCGTAGGCGTGGGTGCCGTCTTCGTGATTCAGCTGCTGCGCGGCACAGGCCAGGCCCAGCGCCTGGAATCCACCCTGGGAGTGATCAGCGGAGCACTTGTTGCCGGCATGGGAGCGGGATGGGTTGCCGCGGACAGGCTGGCAGGTGCCGAGGGTTCCCAGGGCCTGATCGTCGCCAGTGCCGCAGCGATCGCCGTCGCGGGCGCCGTTTCCCTGATTCCGCTTCCGGACCGGATCACCGCGCCGTTGGGTGTCCTGACGGGGGCTCTCGCGGCTGCCGCGGCCGCAGCACTGGTGCCGGGACTTCCCGTCGCTGCCGGCGCTTTCATCGGCGCGCTGTGTGCGGCCGTGGTTGTGGCGGTGCGCCGCCTTGCCCTGATCCGGGATGATTCTCCCGGGCTGCTGGGCCTGGTCTCAGCCGGTATGGCGCCGGTGCTGGCGCTGGGCACGGCCGTGTACTTCGCCGGTCGCCTGCTGGTCCCGTAGGCCGCCTGCAGTACGGCGTAACGGAGACAAAGCAGTCTGCCGGCAGGTTAGGATGTAGGCATGTCGCTTCTTGCTCTCGAAATCTTCTTCATTGTTCTCCTGGGTGTTGCCGGCCTGGCCATGGCCGGCTTCGCAGCCCTCGTCGTGGCACGCCTGTACAAGGGTCAGAAGTAATTCCACACCCGTAAAACCACAGGAAGGGTCCGGCCATGCCCATGGAGATCCCCACTGACCTGACACCTGAACTGGTGCCGCTTTCCTGGCTCCTCGGAGTGTGGGAAGGAACAGGTCGGCTCGGTGAAGGCGATGCCGAATCTGAGCACTTTTCGCAGCGTGTCACCTTTACGCAGAACGGCCTGCCCTACCTGCAGTACACAGCGGAGAGCTGGCTGACGGACGAGGAAGGCACGGTCCTGCGGCCATTGGCCGTGGAAACGGGCTTCTGGGCCCTGGACCGCCCCCTGAACGACGCCGACGGCGGCCCGGGCCTGATTCCCGCGGACATTGTTCCCGCGATGCGCAGCGCTGATGAGGTGGAACAGCTGCGCAATGACGACGGCGGCTTCGACATCACCGCCACGATCGTGCATCCCGGCGGAATCGCTGAACTGTACTACGGGCAGATCAAAGGTCCGCAGATCCAGCTGAGCACCGACCTCGTCATGCGCGGCGTCAACTCCAAGGAATACACTGCGGCCACCCGCATCTACGGGCTGGTCAACGGCGATCTTTACTGGCGCTGGGACGTAGCCGCAGAG
The DNA here is from genome assembly GCF_023921125.1 of Arthrobacter caoxuetaonis. Taxonomy (NCBI): domain Bacteria; kingdom Bacillati; phylum Actinomycetota; class Actinomycetes; order Micrococcales; family Micrococcaceae; genus Arthrobacter; species Arthrobacter caoxuetaonis. The sequence continues at coordinate 2,826,857 of NZ_CP099466.1, read as the reverse complement.
GGCAAGGCCCTTGAAGCGCACGCCTCCGCCATCCTGAAAAAGCAGCCCTAGCCGCCGGTGCCCGCTCACCGTGCCGCGGGCACGGTGATGCACCCTTCATGCGCCTTCCCGGAATACTGCTGCCAGCCAAGGACGTTGCACCTGACATGAGCATCAAGAGCCCTCTCCTGACCCGTTCCGGCGCCGTCGAAGCCGGTGCCCCGGATTCCGGCATCGCGGCCCACTACGGGGACCCCCTGCGTGAACAGCGTGCCCTGGCCCGCGGCGAGGCCGTCACCGACCTTTCCAACCGGGGAGTTCTCACGGTCGAAGGACCGGACCGCCTGAGCTGGCTGAACACGCTCTCCTCGCAGCAGCTGCTTTCCCTCGAGCCGGGAGAGAGTACAGAGCTGCTGCTGCTGAGTGTCCAGGGGCGCATTGAGCATGACGCCCGCGTGCTCGACGACGGCGAACGCACCTGGCTCATTGTGGAAGGGAACGAAGCGCCGGTCCTGGCATCGTGGCTGCAGAGCATGAAGTTCATGCTCCGGGTTGACGTCCGGGACGTCAGCGCCGACTGGGCCGTTGCGGGCTCTGTTGCCGCAGTGCCGGCGTGGTCCGGCTACCTCACCTGGATCGACCCGTGGCCCAAGGTTGGCCCGGGGGGATTTGCCTACACGGAGACTCCGGAGGAAACGCATCCGGGCCTTGAACGCTCCTGGTATGAATACCTGATTCCGCGTGCTTCCCTGGAGGAAGCTGTTGCCGCGTCCGGGCGCACGCTGGCCGGAGCCATGGCAGCAGAGGCGCTGCGCATCGCGGCCTGGCGCCCCCGGCTCGGCATGGAAACGGACGACAAAGCCATTCCGCACGAACTCGACCTGATCCGCACTGCAGTCCATCTGGCCAAGGGCTGTTACAAGGGCCAGGAAACAGTGGCACGTGTCCACAACCTCGGCCACCCGCCCCGCAGGCTGGTTTTCCTGCAACTGGACGGGTCCCAGCACACCCTTCCGGCCGCCGGAGCTGCCGTGAAGTTCGGCGAGCGGACCGTCGGACGCGTGACGTCGGTGGCCCAGCACTATGAGATGGGCGCCGTGGCCCTGGCTGTTATCAAGCGCTCGGTAGACCCCGAAGCCGCACTGACCGTCGATGACGAGGGCGAACTGTACGCCGCAGCCCAGGAACTGATTGTTTCCCCGGACGCCGGACAGGCAGTCGGCCGCCCGTCCGGGTTGCTGCGTACGCCACGGGCGCGCAGCTGAGCGCCGGTGCCTGAACCAGGAACAGCCCCTGCAGCCGCGGTGTTGCCGGGGCAAGGAAGGATGAAGACAGATGACAGATTCCCCTGACACAGCACAGGACGGCATGGATGCCGACATGCTGGAGCTGGCCGAACGCCTGTTCAACGCGGCACGTGAGGGAGACACCGGGCTCCTGCGAACGTACGTCACGGCCGGTGTGCCGGCCACTCTGACCAACTCGGCAGGCGATTCCCTGCTGATGCTTGCTGCCTACCACGGCCACGCAGACGCTGTTGCGCTGCTGGTGGAGCTGGGTGCGGACGTCAATACGCTCAATGACCGCGGGCAGTCTCCGCTGGCCGGCGCCGTCTTCAAGGGATGCGCGGACGTCGTCCGTGTCCTCGCTGAAGCGGGAGCCGACCCGGACGCGGGTAACCCCTCGGCCCGCGCAACAGCTGCTTACTTCCAGCGGACGGACCTGCTCTCCGGAACTGCCTAGGGCGCCGGCGGGCAGCCTAGGCGGTCAGGGACACGGAGGACCGCATGCCCGCCGGGACGAACCCTGCGCCTGCAGCCGTCCGTGTCGCCCCGACGTTGTTCGACGGAATGCGTGACTGCGGAATCAGCCCTGCCGCCATGGCATCTTCGACCGCAATGCTGGTGACATAGGAACCCAGCCCGCGCATCCGCAGGCCCGGCGCTGTCAGCGCGGCGACGTCAGCCAGGATACCGTCCCTGATGCTGTAGCCGGCGCCGGCAACCGGGACCGGACTGTTCCCGTCAGAGTCATCCACCAGCACAAACAGCGAATCCCGGTGCGAGAGCTTCGCTTCGATGACGTCGTCCGGGGGGCAGAGCCGCTCCAGGGCTTCAGCGATGTGCGGTTCCTGGGCGACAGCGAGTTCTTCGGCGGGGGGAACCGGGGGAAAAGAATCGGCGTAGTACAGGTACTCGGTGGCCATTGCGCAGCCGCCGTGGTGGTGGGAAAGCCGTAAAAGCGCTGCATCGCTGCTCAGTTCGGCTCCGCTGATGGAGCGGACCTGCTTTGCCGCCCATCCCGGACCGGAAAAGACTTCGCGTCCAAACAGCTTGACGAACGAAACTTCCTGGGCCTCGTCATGGACGTCGTAGATGCGCTCGTGGCGGTCCGCGGCCGCCAGGGCGTCGTCGTCGAGTCCCAGCCTGCGGGACCATGCGAGCTGAATGATGGCAACAGTGCCGGGGTCAAGGTCCATAAATGTCAAACTACACGGGGGTGCGCCGCCCTGCGCAAGACTGAGTCCCGAATTTGATAGGAGCCCTAACCAAAAAGGATGGCAGCTTCCTCGTAGCGGCTCTCCGGAACGGTCTTGAGGTTGCCGAGCGCTTTTTCGAATCCAACCCGGACTATATCCGTTCCATGGAGCGAAACCATGGTGCCCCACAGGCCCTCCATCACGGAGTCCACGGCTGCCATGCCCAGCCGGGTCGCCAGCACCCGGTCAAAGGCAGTGGGCACCCCGCCGCGCTGGATGTGTCCCAGTACCGCAGCCCTTGTTTCGATGCCGGTGCGGGCTTCGATCTCCGGGGCCAGCAGCTCGCCGATCCCGCCGAGGCGCGGGCGGCCGAAGGCATCGAGTCCGCGCTCGGAGTGGGGGGCTTCCATGTCCGTGGTGACGAAGCCTTCGGCGACAACCACCAGGGGAGCACGGCCGCGCTCACGGGCATCGTTGACCCATTGCGCTATTTGGTCCAGGCTGACGGGCTTCTCGGGAATCAGGATCGCGTGCGCGCCGGCGGCCATTCCGGAATGCAGGGCGATCCAGCCGACGTGGCGTCCCATTACCTCCGCGACCATGCAGCGGTGGTGCGATTCACCCGTGGTGCGGAGCCGGTCAATCGCTTCCGTCGCGATCTGGACCGCTGTGTCAAAACCGAAAGTGAAGTCTGTTGCGTCGAGGTCGTTGTCGACTGTCTTGGGGACGCCGACGATATGCAGGCCGGCATCGGTGAGCCGCTGGGCGGCAGCGAGTGTTCCCTCCCCGCCGATGGCGATCACTGCGTCGATGCCGAGACGGTCCATCGTTGCCTTGATGTTCTCCGGGCCCCCGTTGGGACCTTCGAAGGGGTTGGTGCGGGAGGTGCCCAGAATGGTGCCGCCCTGTTTGGAAATGCCGCGGACCCTTGTCCGGGGAAGGTCAATGATGTCCCCGTCAACGACACCGCGCCACCCGTCGAGGAAGCCAACAAACTCGGCGTCGTGCGTCTTGATGCCGTTGAGCACTGCTCCGCGGATCACCGCGTTGAGTCCGGGGCAGTCGCCCCCACTGGTGAGAATGCCGATCTTCATTGCAGAACCCCTGGATCTGTTGGTGGGCGGCGGCCTTCTTTGATTCTAGCCACCGCGGCCCACCGTCCCGTCATTGACGCGGCACGCGCGGGCAGCGGCCCCGGGATTTACTTCCCGGGGCCGCTGCAGGCGTTAGCTGCGGATGAGTTTCTGCAGCGCGATCGTGCCGTCGGTGGTTGGCAGGAGAAGCCAGGCCACCAGGTAGGTGCCGATACCGATAAAAGGCAGCAGGAAGCTCAGCAGCACGCCGATGCGCACCAGGGAGACGTCCCAGCCAAACTTCTGGGCGATTCCGGCGCAGATGCCGGCTACCCAGCCGCCGCGGGCACGCTTGATGGGGGAAGAACGGAGTACGTCATAGAACTTTTCCATGGGGTTATTCTGCCTGCTTTCAGTTCTGGTGCCAGGGTAGTGGTCCCGGCGTGGAGGGGTGCGGGTGCTACGGAGTTCGCCTGTGGCCCAGCACCGCCAGCAGCCCCCCGATGACCAGGGCGGCGCCTGCACCGATGAGCAAGCCAAGGAGCACCATCGCGGTGTCGAGCCGGACGCCGGTGAGCTGGACCACCAGGATCAGTCCGCCGACCGCTGCCAGGACCAGGCCCCAGACGATCGTTCCAACCCGCAGCGGCCGGCGCTCAGGTTCGGGTTCCGGGAGGTAGGTGTCATCTGACGGACCGGCTCCGAAGGCACCTGTGCCACCGGTGCCGAACTTCTCCGATTCGTTCGTGAAATCGCTCATTGGTTGAGGCTGCTTTCGTTCGTGGTCACCAGGACGTGGCTGGCGACACCCTTGATCTGGATGACGATCCGGTTGCCGGTTGCGTTGGGGTTCAGCTGCCGCTCCTGGTCACCGACCCACAGGCCGCCGAACGTGGCAAGTGTTCCGCCGTACTCCAGCTCCACTTCGCCCATTGCCACTTCGCCGTAGACCGAGACCGGAACATCGTCGGGCACCAGGATGGTGAGGTCCCCCGCGGCGACACTCACCGGAACAATGACATCACCGTCCTTGAGGTCACCGGCGATACCACGCAGGTCCAGGGCGCCGTCCGCGGCGATCACGCTGTAGCCCTCCGCTGCACTGCTGGACTGTTCAGCGTTCCAGGTGGACTCGTTTGCGACCACCAGGTTCCGGTAGGCATAGTTGCCGCTGAACAGCAGCGCTCCGACCAAGGCGAGGACTCCCAGTCCTCCGGCGATGCCGGAGGACCTGCCGGCCGCGCCGAGTGCCGCGACGCCGAGGCCAAGGACTACTCCTGCGCTGGCGAGGGCGACGGCTACCGGGGCCCCGAGGGCGTAAATGCCCGTGTAATCCAGTGCCAGCAGGGTCCCCGCCGCGAGAAGCGCGAATCCGCAGATCAGTGCAGCCCACGACGCCGGGGGCGAAGTGCTGGGGGCTTTGGCAGGCTGCGGCGGCGGGGCTGGCATGTAGCCGTAACCGCTGTCCCGGTGCGGCTGCCCCGGGTAGGCCGTAGCTCCGGAGGGGAAGGGAAGCGGCATGGTAGGCGCATCCGGACCCGGGTATCCGGCGGCAGGAGGGAAACCGGCGGTTGCCTCGGGGGACGGGCCCGCTGCGGGAGACTCTGCGGACGGCCACGCCGGTTGGGCCGGCGCGGCAGGGCGGCGTGTGTCCGTTCCCGGTACCCCGGGCGGCGTACCGGCGGGACCGGGCCGTCCGTTCCGCGTTGTGGCCCAGTAGATGACGAGGATTACGGCAGCGACCCAGAAGAGTCCCCAGAAGATCGGTCCCAGCCAGCCGTCATCGGCCAAGAAGGAAAGGCCCGGGCCGCTGAAACCAAGAATGGTGAAGGTCAGGGCGCCGGTCATACCCGCAGTCCATGTTCCGCGGATCGCCTGCTCCAGGTGGATCCGGCCGTCCGGCTCGGGCAGCAGTGCCCAGGCGACGCCGTAGAGGACCACACCGATCCCGAAGAGGGAGAGCAGGATGACGAGGCCGCGGACGAGGATTGGATCAAGGCCGGTCCGCTGCGCAATTCCGCCGGCCACTCCGCCAATCCAGCGGTCCCGGGAGCGTTGGAGGCCCAGCTGCCGAAGCCAGGTGAAGAAAGAATTCTGCTGCGCTCCGCCGCTCGGGTGAACGGGCGGGGTGTTGGGCCCGGGGGCGGGGTGGTGCCCGTTGGAGGGCTCGGAAGGGTGCGTGTTCATGCTTCCAGTCTTCCGTTCCCGGCCGCACGTTACATCCGGGTTTCCCCTGAGGGACCCCTGATCCTTCCCTGAACCCGTGCGCCTGCTCCGTAGAGAAGGCGGTTTCGGCTGTCCGGCGTGCTTGGATTGGAACATGAGACCGCCCTTGCTCCGTTCCCAGCAGAAGGTAGTGGCAGGCGTCTGCCCGGGCCTGGCTGCCCACTTGGGATTGCCGGTGCGGACAGTCCGCCTCCTGATGGTGCTGCTGTCCCTCCTGGCCGGTGCCGGCGTCGTCCTCTACGCATGGCTCTGGATCATGGTGCCTACCGCCGAGGAAAAGGCAGCTGCCGGGGAACATAATCCGCGCAGTGTGGCGGAGAACTTCGCCCGCTATCTTCAGCAGGGCCAGGGAGACCGTTCCGGTGCCGGGACCGCCGTATTGGGCAGCCGGGAAATCCTGATCGGCGTCGGACTGCTCCTGGCGGCCGCTGCGATCGTCGCCCAGGCCCTTGGCGCCTCAATCAACCTGCAGATCCTGCTTCCCTTCGCGGTAATCGTGGCAGGTGCTGTCCTCGCCTGGTCCCAGCTGGACGCCAGCAGGAGGGCCGGACTGGTTGCCGGAGCGGGAGGGGACCGGAAAATGGGCCTGTTCCGGCTGGTGACCGGGCTGGTCCTGGTGATCGCCGGCTTCCTGCTGGTGATTTCCGGGTCCTTTACCTGGGATGTCCTGCTGGCTGCGTCCCTGGCTTCCCTGGCCGTGCTGGCCGGCATCGCGCTGGTGCTGGCACCGTGGGCCGTGAAGTCCTGGCGGGCCTTCCATGCTGAACGGGCCGGCCGGATCCGCCAGACCGAACGCGCCGAGATTGCCGCGCACCTTCACGACTCGGTCCTCCAGACACTGGCCTTGATCCAGAACCGGGCAGGTTCCGAGGCTGACGTCGTCAAGCTCGCCCGGGCACAGGAGCGTGAACTGCGCCAGTGGCTTTATGCGGACCCGGAAAAGGGCACAGGCACCGTGGCTGACGCCCTTAAGGCCGCGGCCGCCGAGGTGGAAGACGCGTACGGACACCCGGTGGACTTTGTTGCCGTGGGGACGGCGGAGCTGACGGAACAGAGTTCGGCGCTGGTCCAGGCCGCCAGGGCAGCCCTCTTCAACGCAGCCCAGCACGCCGGCGGACAGATCTCCCTGTACCTCGAATGCCGGCCCGAGGCGGCTGAAGTGTTCGTCCGCGACCGGGGCAGCGGCTTTGATCCGGCCGCCGTGCCCCAGGACCGCCTGGGCGTACGGGAATCGATCATCGGGCGCATGACCCGGAACGGCGGGACAGCGAAGGTGCGGAGCAGTGCAGACGGCACCGAGATACATTTGGCATTGCCACTGGCCGGCGCCGACGTCCCGGTGGAACCGAAACGGGAAACGGAGAACAGTTGAGCAGCCCAGCAGAACCTATTTCGGTAGTGGTGGTGGACGACCACGCGATTTTCCGCTCCGGCCTCAAGGCAGACCTTGACGCGCGGATAGATGTCCTGGCTGAGGCTGCGACGGTTGAAACGGCGATTGCAGCCATCCGCCGGTTCCAGCCGCAGGTAGTACTTTTGGACGTCCACCTGCCCGGGGGCTCCGGAGGCGGCGGAGCCGAAGTCCTTGCTGGCTGCGCGGACCTGCTGGGTTCCACCCGGTTCCTGGCCCTCAGCGTCTCCGACGCAGCCGAGGACGTGGTCACCGTGATCCGCGCCGGAGCACGGGGCTACGTTACGAAAACCATTTCGGGCGCCGAGATCTCCGACGCCGTTCTCCGGGTGGCAGACGGGGACGCCGTCTTTTCGCCGCGCCTGGCAGGGTTTGTCCTCGACGCTTTCGGGGCCTCGACGACGGTCAGCGTGGAGGACGAACTGGACCGGCTCTCGGTGCGTGAACGCGAGGTCATGCGCCTGATAGCCCGGGGCTACAGCTACAAAGAGGTAGCGAAGGAGCTGTTTATTTCCGTCAAGACTGTGGAGACCCACGTTTCCGCAGTCCTGCGGAAGCTGCAGCTCTCCTCACGCCACGAACTGACGAGGTGGGCTGCAGCCCGCAGGCTGCTCTAGGCCTTGGCCTGTCCCAGGAAGTCCTTGAGCCGGTCCATACCGGTTTTGAGGTCTTCGTCGCCCAAGGCATAGGAGAGGCGCAGGTAGCCGGAGGGGCCGAAGGCCTCACCCGGAACGACTGCGACTTCCACGGTGTCCAGGATCAGTGCGGCAAGCTCTGCCGAGGTCTGCGGACGCACCGGACCCGCCGCACCGGGGAATTCCTTCCCGAGCAGGCCGCGGACGTCGGCATACGCGTAGAACGCGCCTTCCGGCATCGGGCAGTTAATGCCCTCAATCGAATTCAGGGCCTCCACCATGGCCTTGCGGCGGCGGTCAAACGCCAGCTTCATTTCATCGACGGCGGCCAGCGGGCCCGACACTGCTGCCAGGGCGGCCATCTGGGAGATGTTCGAAACATTGGATGAAAGGTGGGACTGCAGGTTCGTGGCCGCCTTGATGACGTCCGGTGCAGCGATCATCCATCCGACCCGCCAGCCGGTCATGGCGTACGTCTTCGCCACGCCGTTGAGGATGACGACCTTGTCGCCCAGCTCCGGGCAGCGCGTGGCGATGGACGTGAACGGCACTCCGTCGTACGTCAGGTGTTCGTAGATTTCGTCGGTAACGACGAACAGCCCGTGGTCAGCGGCCCACATGCCGATTTCCGCAACCGCCTCGGCGGGGTAGACGGCGCCGGTGGGGTTGGAGGGCGAAACGAACAGCAGCACCTTGGTCTTGTCCGTCAGGGCAGCATCGAGCTGTGAGACGGTCACCATGTAGCCCTGTTCCGGCCCCGCGAAGACCTCCACCGGGATACCCCCGGCGAGCCGGATGGCTTCGGGATAGGTGGTCCAGTAGGGCGTCGGGACCAGAACCTCGTCGCCGGGATTAAGCAGCGTGGCGAATGCCTCGTAGACGGCCTGCTTACCGCCGTTCGTCACCAGGATCTGGGAAGGGTCGACGACGTACCCGGAGTCCCGCCTGGTCTTTTCGGCAATGGCCTTCTTGAGTTCAGGCAGTCCGGCGGCGGGGGAGTACCGGTGGAAGCGCGGCTCCCGGGCAGCAGCAACGGCGGCGTCCACGATGTAGCCGGGGGTGGGGAAGTCCGGTTCGCCCGCACCGAAGCCGATCACCGGGCGGCCGGCGGCTTTCAGGGCCTTGGCCTTCGCGTCGACTGCAAGGGTGGCGGATTCTGCAATGGAGGCGATGCGCTCTGAGATTCGGCCGTTGGAAGGCATGGCGTTCCCGTCTGGTTTGATGCTGAAGGCGTGCAGTTACGTGTGTTGTCCGCGGAAAGCACTGCCTTCCGCGCAGGGCGGGTGTCCGCCCCTGTATGGAAGCCAAGCTTAGGCGTGCCGGAGTCACATTTCAGTCTTTTACACTTTCCTGCCGGGCCCCGGGGGCTGATTCCTGCGGCTGAGACGCCGGTTGTTCGCCTGTCCCGGGGGCTGTGCCCGCAGGGCCCTGCGGGGCCGGTTCGACTCAGGGCAAAAGATTGCGTAGACTTGATCCTCGGTGTTGTTCTCTCGATGCTGGTTCATGCCCGCAGCCCGGTTAGGCCGGAGCAGGTATGTAGCGGTAATGTGGGACTCTCCCAAAGGGTAGTGGCGCAATTGGTAGCGCAGCGGTCTCCAAAACCGCAGGTTGCAGGTTCGAGTCCTGTCTGCCCTGCGCATGACGTCGTTTTTTCGCCGTCTAGAGCAGTTCCTTCATGAAGCAGCAGTTCCCAGCGCACGCTGCGGAGCTGTGAACCGACAGATGAGTGAGGCGAAAGGTGACCGAAACAGCTGCCAGCAGCTCTAAGGGACACCCCTCAGGCAAGCCCCGGAAGCGCGGCTTCTTCGCCGGTATCGCCCTCTTCCTCCGCCAGGTCATTGCTGAGCTGAAGAAGGTGGTGACCCCCACCCGCAAGGAGCTGCTGCGGTTCACCATCGTGGTTATGGCCTTCGTGGTGGTCATGATGATCATCGTGTCGTTGCTGGACTTCATCTTCGGCACCGGCGCACTGTGGATCTTCGGTTCGGGCGGCGGCGAAAGCTAGCCACCGGCACCTTTAGCCGTACAGGCGCGAAGGTACGGCGAAGAACCTGAGCTAGTGACAAACCCAAAAGAGCTCTGAAGAAGAAAGCAGGAATCTACGTGTCCGAGCAAGAACTCGAATCACAGATCAATGACGAAACCGCTGATCTGGATACCGAGGATCAGGTAACCGAAGCAGACGCCACGGCGGCTGCCGGTGACGCATCGGCCGAAGACGCGGAACAGGCTCCCACTGAGGAAGCGGAAACCGCGGCTGCTGAAGAGCCCGAAGAAGATCCTGTTGAAGCATTCAAGGCCAAGCTGCGCCGCCAGGAGGGTGACTGGTACGTCATCCACTCCTACGCAGGCTACGAGAACCGCGTAAAGGCCAACCTCGAGACCCGCATCCAGACCCTGGACATGGAAGAGAACATCTTCGAAATCCAGGTTCCGATGGAGGAAGTCGTCGAGATCAAGAACACCACGCGGAAGATCGTGAACCGGGTGCGTATCCCCGGTTACGTCCTGGTCCGCATGGAACTCACCGACGCCTCCTGGGGCGTTGTCCGCCACACTCCGGGTGTCACCGGCTTTGTCGGCAACGCACACAACCCGGTTCCGCTGAGCCTGAACGAAGTCTTCTCCATGCTGGAGCACACGGTGGTTTCGCCCAAGGCTGCCGCAGCCGGCGCCCAGGCGAAGGCCGCGCAGTCCGCCGTAACCGTGGACTTCGAGGTCGGCGAGTCCGTGACCGTGAACGAGGGCCCGTTCGAGACCCTTCCGGCAACGATCTCCGAGATCAAGCCGGAATCGCAGCAGCTTGTGGTCCTGGTGACCATCTTCGAGCGCGAGACTCCGGTGACGCTCTCCTTCGGCCAGGTCACAAAGCTGCAGTAACCAGACTTCGCTGCCGCGGGACCGCTTTATCCCGCCAAGCAGCGTTCGGCCGCCGCGCCACGGCGGCCACCAACCCGGATGGACGCTCCTGTTCTTCGGGAACATAATTTAGAGAAGGACCCTTTCATGGCCCCCAAGAAGAAGGTCACCGGCCTTATCAAGCTGCAGATCAATGCAGGCGCCGCCAACCCGGCTCCTCCGATTGGTCCCGCGCTTGGCCAGCACGGTGTCAACATCATGGAATTCTGCAAGGCGTACAACGCTGCAACGGAATCCCAGCGCGGAAACGTTATCCCGGTTGAAATCACGGTTTACGAAGACCGTTCCTTCACCTTCATCACCAAGACGCCTCCGGCGGCTGAACTGATCAAGAAGGCTGCCGGCGTCGCCAAGGGCTCGGGCACCCCGCACACCGTCAAGGTTGCGAACCTGACCCAGGCACAGGTTGAAGAGATCGCTACCCAGAAGATGGAAGATCTCAACGCCAACGACGTCCAGGCTGCTGCAAAGATCATCGCCGGCACCGCCCGTTCCATGGGCATCACCGTCGAAGGCTAATAACGCCTTTCCGCACGGGTTCGCCCGGGCACAACCAAATTCATCATCGCTGATCCGCCATCAGGGCAGGACAGCACGTGGCAGGGCCGAGCGCGGTCCGACAGACCACAACTGCACAAGGAGAAAAAGCAGATGGCAAAGCGCAGCAAAGCATATGAAGCCGCTGTGGCAAAGATCGACGCGGACAAGCTGTACGCGCCGGTAGATGCCGTAGCACTGGCGAAGGAAACCAACCCGTCCAAGACGGACGCAACCGTTGAGGTTGCCTTCCGCCTGGGCGTTGACCCCCGCAAGGCTGATCAGATGATCCGCGGCACGGTCAACCTTCCCAACGGCACGGGCAAGACCGCCCGCGTCCTCGTTTTCGCGACCGGCGAGAAGGCTGAAGCAGCAATCGCTGCCGGCGCCGACTTCGTTGGCTCCGATGACATGATCGAAAAGGTTGCAGCAGGCTGGACCGACTTCGACGCCGCAGTGGCTACTCCGGACCTCATGGGCAAGGTCGGCCGCCTGGGCCGCGTGCTCGGCCCGCGTAACCTCATGCCGAACCCGAAGACCGGTACGGTGACCCCGAACGTTGCCAAGGCAGTGTCGGACATCAAGGGCGGCAAGATCGACTTCCGCGTCGACAAGCACTCCAACCTGCACTTCATCATCGGCAAGACCTCCTTCGACGCGCAGAAGCTGGCTGAGAACTACGCAGCTGCCCTCGAAGAGGTGCTTCGCCTGAAGCCGTCCGCAGCCAAGGGCCGCTACATCCAGAAGGCCACCGTGACCACCACCTTCGGCCCCGGCATCGCCGTGGACCCGAACGTCACGAAGGTTCTCGCAGACGCATAGTCAGCGCATCACTTCGGGAGGCATCCTCCCCACAACGGCCGCAGCTCATGCTGCGGCCGTTTTGTGTTTCCGCTGCGGATCCTTCTTTGGTTCCGGTGGAGTTCTCCGGGAGGATATAGACCATGACTCCCTTGGCTATTGAACCGCTCGTCCTGCCGCAGAGCACGGAATCGCCGGACGCGGGCGGGTTCCTGGCTGCCGCCGGGCTCTTCAATGCCCATCAGCGCGAGATCTGGGGAAATGACGACTTTTGTGAAACGCCCCAGGCGCAGCTGGCCAGGCTGCAGAGCACACCCACCCGCCGGCGGCAGCTGCTGGTTGCACGGAGCGGTTCCGGGCAGGAAATCCTCGGCGTGGCCCAGCTCAACTTTCCCCTGACCGACAACCTGCACACGGGCACCGTGAACGTGGTGGTGGATGCCCGTTCTCGGCGGAGAGGCATCGGCGCGGCGCTCTGCGCTGCGGCTGGGGAGCTGGCTTCCGCGGACGGCCGGCGGACGCTGATAGCGGAAACCGAGCACCCACTGGATGGAGGGGAAGAGCGAGCCGGCGGCGGTCCGGCGTCGTTCATCCCGCAGGACGCAGCGGCTTCCTTCGCCTCGGCCTGCGGATTCAGCCTGGAACTCGTTGAGCGGATCAGCCGGCTCGACCTGCCGGTGGACGGTCCCGGCGAAGGTTTCCCGGGCAGCGCAGCGGGCGCCGGCTACGAACTCGTCTTCTGGCAGGACGCGTGCCCGGACGCACTGGTGGATGCCTACGCCCAGCTCAGGCAGAAGATGAGCACGGACGCGCCCCTCGGCGGCCTGGACCTGTTGCCGGAAGTCTGGGACGTGCCCAGGGTCCGGGAAGCCGAGGGCAAGGCCCGCGGGATGGGGTATGACGTGCTGGTATGCGCCGTCCGCCATACGGCCTCGGGTGAGCTCGCGGGGCATACCGTGCTGGAAGTTGCGCGGAGCAACCCCGCCGTGGCCTACCAGGACGATACGCTGGTGCTGCATCGCCACCGCGGCAACCGGCTGGGCATGATGATGAAGGCCGGAAACCTCCGGCGGCTGGGGCAGCTCTTCCCCGAAGTTCAGCGGGTTTACACCTGGAACGCCGAGGAGAACCGGTACATGCTCGCCATCAACTTACAGCTCGGGTTCCGGGCCATTGGCTATTCGGGGGAGTGGCAGAAGGAGCTTTCTTTGGGCTAAGCCCCGCCGATTTGTCCCTCCCCGGGATCTCCCGTACTCTTGAACTACCAAAGACCGTCGGTCGATGTGCCTTCAATCCCACTGTAAAAGCTGAACCTTCAGCCTGCGCGGGTGGAAACCGGTTGGGGAAACATCCGAAAGTCCCTCATGAGGGCGGCCTGCGCAGGTGAACGAACTGAACTCCGGAGAAATCCGTTGAGTGAAGCCCCGTGCATCTGCCCGGGGCGTTTTTTATGGGCAGGACCAGATCCACCGGCATTATTTTCCCCGGAAGGAGGGTTATGGCAACGCCAACCAAGGTGTCAGCAGTTGAAGAAATCGCCAACGATTTCAAGGATTCAACCGCCGCTGTCCTAACCGAATACCGCGGGCTCACCGTTGCACAGCTCAAGGAGCTGCGCCGTTCGCTCGGCCAGGACACCAAGTACTCGGTCGTCAAGAACACCCTGACGGGCATTGCAGCCAAGGAAGCCGGCATCGACGCGTTCGATGGCCAGCTCTCCGGCCCCACTGCAATCGCCTTCATCAAGGGTGACGCAGTTGCCGCTGCGAAGAGCCTGACGGATTTTGCAAAGTCCAACCCGCAGCTGATCATCAAGACCGGTGTCTTCGAGGGCAATGCCCTTGACGCGTCCGGTGTTGCTGCCCTGGCTGCGCTCGAGTCCCGCGAGTTCCAGCTTGCACGTGTCGCCGGTGTCCTCAAGGCACCGATGTCCATGCTGGCCCGCTCGGTTGATGCCCTGCGCGTCAAGCTCGAAGAAGAAGGCGGCGCTGCTGCTCCCGCTGCGGAGGAAGCTCCGGCAGCCGCAGAAGAAGCACCGGCCGCCGAAGCAGCCACCGAAGAGTAAGAACTCTTCACCCTCAAACTCCGGCGCCCCAGGGCGCCACTTATAGGAAGGACGCCACATCATGGCGAAGCTCACCAACGAAGAGCTCATTGAAGCTTTCAAGGAACTGTCCATCATCGAGCTCTCCGACTTCGTGAAGCTCTTCGAAGAGACCTTCGACGTCACCGCTGCTGCTGTTGCAGTTGCCGGCCCGGCCGCAGGCGCTGCTGAAGCTGCTGAAGAGAAGAGCGAATTCGACGTTATCCTCGAAGCCGCAGGCGACAAGAAGATCGCAGTGATCAAGGAAGTCCGTGCGCTGACTTCCCTGGGCCTGAAGGAAGCCAAGGACCTGGTTGACAGTGCTCCGAAGGCCATCCTCGAAGGCGCCAACAAGGAAACCGCTGACAAGGCAAAGGAAGCCCTCGAGGCAGCCGGCGCCACGGTTACCCTCAAGTAGCATCAGTTCCGCGGGCCTGCCCGCAGTGCTTTTCAAAAGCCCCCGCCGCCTGGAAACAGGCAGCGGGGGCTTTTGGCATTCACGTGCGGGCGAAACTAGGGGAGCGGTTCAGTGATGTCCAGGACCTCGGCGTCCAGCGCGGCCAGCAGCTCATCGCCGTTCACGAACAGGCTGGCGCCGTGCTCTCCGGCGCCCATGGAAACGCGCCGGCCGCGGATTCCCGGGGCGGCGAAGACGGGCCACGCGGCCGTGCTGCCCAGCGGCGTAATTGTTCCGCGGGTATAGCCGGTGGCCTCGAATGCCTCGTCTGCGGGCGGCAGCACCAGTTTGTTCGCGCCCGCTGCGGCGCGGAGCTTAGGCCACGAAATCTGCTCATCTCCGGGAACCAGCGCGAACAGGTAATCCCCGGCTCTTCGCCGAACCACCAGGGACTTCACGATGTCCGCCGGGCTGATGCCCAGCGCGGCCGCCGCTTCCGGCAGGCTCGCCGCCGCCGGCCGGTCCACGATGGTGACGTCCAGTCCCAGCGCGTCCGCGGCCCGCAGCACCCGCTCGCGCCCGCGGAGTTCCTCCGCCATGACCATTTCTCCTGGTTTCCCTGGTTTCTCTCCTAGTTGCGGTACAGGAGCAGCGCCTCGCCCTGCCCGCCGCCGCCGCAGAGACCGACGGCGGCGCGGCCGGAGCCCCGCCGGTTCAGTTCATGGGCGGCATGAAGGGCAAGTCTTGCGCCCGAAGCGCCGATCGGATGGCCCAGCGCGATCGCCCCGCCGTGGATGTTGCAGTCGGCCAGGTCTATACCGAGCTCCTGCAGGGACTGTACGGCGACGGAACCGAAGGCTTCATTGATCTCGACGAAGTCCAGGTCTGCTGCGGTCCAGCCGGCGCGCTTGAGCGCCTGGGCGATGGCATTGGAAGGCTGGGAATGCAGGCTGTTGTCCGGTCCTGCCACCTGGCCCGGCATGCCCACGAAGGCCAGGATCTCCAGGCCCTGCTCCTCGGCGAAGGCACGGGAGGCAAGGACAACAGCGGCCGCTCCGTCGGAAAGCGGTGAAGAGTTGCCCGCGGTGATCGTCCCGTCGGCCGCGAAGGCCGGCCGCAGTCCCGCCAGGGTTTCCACGGTCGTGGAGGGCCGTACTCCTTCATCAGCGGTGAGCACCACCGGGTCGCCCTTGCGCTGCGGAACGGACACGGGGGTAATTTCGACGTCGAAGATGCCTGCCTCGGCAGCAGCAGCCGCCCGCTGGTGCGAAGCAGCGGCAACTTCGTCCTGGGCGGTCCGGCCGATCCCGAGGGCAGTGTTACCGCGTTCCGTGGAAACGCCCATCGACTCATTGTCGAAGGCATCGGTCAGTCCGTCGTGTGCCACGGAATCCACCACGGACATGTTGCCGTAGTTCCAGCCCTGGCGGGAACCCGGCAGCACGTGCGGGCCGCGGGTCATGGACTCCTGGCCGCCCGCAACAACCACGGTCGCTTCCCCGGAGCGGATGAGGCGTGCCGCGTCCGTAATCGCAGCGAGGCCGGAGAGGCAGACCTTGTTGATGGTCACCGTGGGCACATCCCAGCCGAGCCCTGCCTTGATGGCAGACTGGCGGGCGGG
This sequence comes from Arthrobacter caoxuetaonis, assembly GCF_023921125.1. NCBI lineage: Bacteria > Bacillati > Actinomycetota > Actinomycetes > Micrococcales > Micrococcaceae > Arthrobacter > Arthrobacter caoxuetaonis. The sequence continues at coordinate 2,810,696 of NZ_CP099466.1, read as the reverse complement.
GTTCTGCCCGCAGCCGGCCTGTACAACGTGCCCCATGATCAGGGCGTCCACCTGGGACGGGGCAACACCGGCACGCTCCAGGGCGGCGGAGATGGCGAAAGCTCCGAGTTCGACGGCGGTAAAGGCCGCCAGCTGGCCGTTCAGGCGTCCCTGCGGCGTACGCGCGCCGCCGACGATCACCACCTCCGGAGCGCCGTCGGTACTGGATCCTGCAAATGCCGATGTGCTCATGCGGACTGTCCACTTTCAGTTGGAGGAAGTACAGATTCTGCCCTTAGGCTACCTCCCTTGCCGTGGCGTGGGACACACCCGGCGCAGCGGCGCCGGAGAACCAGGATGGGGGAACAGGGGCACAGTGCTTTGTGCAGGGAATGGGAAGCGTGTGGATGAAAGCACGCACAGCCGGCGGACTTGGGGTACGCTTGTGTGTAGCCAGCCGCATATCGGTACGCTGGCACCGCGCCCGTAGCTCCCCGCAAGGACGCAGCAGACGACGAACCAGAGGTTCGAAGCTGCTGGAACCAGGGTTGAGCTGGCAGGGGTTTCGATTACCGGGTAGACTTCTGTGTCCCCAATGCCCTATAGTGGATATTTGCTTCCCTCTCTTAACCTTCAGCCTTCATATAGCGGTGGGCTGTGTCACGGGCCAGGCGGCATCGATAGGCGTTCCCACAAGAACTGTTCGATGCCCGGTGCCCCGGGAGGACGCACGCGGACCAGGTCCGTCAGTGCAGAGGGGGAGCGCGAAACACGCCTGAAGGTCTGTGGAAGGATCCCTCTTGGTCGCCTCGAGCACCTCTAATAACGCAACCGCTACCACTCCGGAGAACGCAGCTTCCCGGATTTCATTCGCAAAGATTCACGAACCGCTGGATGTTCCCAATCTTCTTGCACTGCAGACGGACAGCTTTGACTGGCTTGTCGGCAACGAACGCTGGAAGGAACGCCTGAGGAAGGCGCAGGAAGAAGGCGACGCCGGCTTCGCTACCACCTCCGGCCTCGCGGACATCTTCGAAGAAATCTCCCCGATCGAAGACTTCCAGGGCACCATGTCCCTGAGCTTCTCGGAACCTGAATTCGCGGACCCGAAGTACACCATGGCCGAGTGCAAGGACCGGGACGCTACGTACTCGGCACCGCTGTACGTTAAGGCCGAGTTCATGAACAACAACACGGGCGAAATCAAGCAGCAGACCGTGTTCATGGGTGACTTCCCGCTGATGACGGACAAGGGCACCTTCGTGATCAACGGCACCGAGCGTGTCGTTGTTTCCCAGCTGGTCCGTTCCCCGGGCGCCTACTTCGAGCGCACCGCTGACAAGACCAGTGACAAAGACATCTACACCGCGAAGATCATTCCTTCCCGCGGTGCCTGGTTCGAGCTGGAAATCGACAAGCGCGACCAGGTGGGTGTCCGCCTGGACCGCAAGCGCAAGCAGTCCGTCACCATCCTGCTGAAGGCCCTGGGCTGGACCGAAGGCCAGATCCTCGAGACCTTTGGCGAGTACGACTCCATCCGCGCCACCCTGGAGAAGGACCCCACGGAGACGCAGGAAGATGCCCTGCTGGACATCTACCGCAAGCTGCGTCCGGGAGAGCCGCCCACGGTCGAAGCCGCAAAGACGCTGCTGGAGAACCTGTACTTCAACCCGAAGCGCTACGACCTTGCCAAGGTTGGCCGTTACAAGATCAACCGCAAGCTGGGCGTCGAGAAGCCCATTGGCGATTCTGATGCCTCGGTCCTGAACATCGACGACATCGTCGCGATGATCAAGTTCCTCGTGGCGCTGCACGCCGGCGAGAAGACCATTCCCGGCAAGCGCAACGGTGAAGACGTCGACATCCGCGTTGAGGTCGACGACATCGACCACTTCGGCAACCGCCGCATCCGCGCCGTCGGCGAACTGATTGAAAACCAGATCCGCACCGGCCTTTCCCGTATGGAGCGCGTTGTCCGTGAACGGATGACCACCCAGGACGTCGAGGCAATCACGCCGCAGACCCTGATCAACATCCGTCCGGTTGTCGCTGCGATCAAGGAGTTCTTCGGAACCTCCCAGCTCTCGCAGTTCATGGACCAGAACAACCCGCTGGCCGGTCTGACGCACAAGCGCCGCCTGTCCGCGCTGGGCCCGGGCGGTCTGTCCCGTGACCGTGCAGGCATGGAAGTCCGTGACGTCCACCCCTCGCACTACGGACGTATGTGCCCCATCGAAACCCCTGAAGGCCCGAACATCGGCCTGATCGGTTCGCTGGCGTCCTACGCCCGGATCAACGCCTTCGGCTTCATCGAGACCCCGTACCGCAAGGTTGTTGACGGCGTCGTGACCGACCAGGTTGATTACCTGACGGCTGATGACGAAGTCGAGCGCACGATCGCACAGGCCAACGCCCCGCTGCGTGCCGACAACCACTTCGAAGAGGACCTGGTCCTCGTCCGTGCCCGCGGCGGATCCGGCGAGCCCGTGCTCGTGGAGCCCACCGAGGTGGAGTACATGGACGTTTCCCCGCGCCAGATGGTGTCGGTCGCAACGGCCCTGATTCCGTTCCTCGAGCATGACGATGCCAACCGTGCCCTCATGGGTGCGAACATGCAGCGGCAGGCCGTGCCCCTGCTCCGTTCCGAGCGTCCCGTGGTGGGCACCGGTATGGAGAAGTACGCAGCCATCGACGCCGGTGACTCCGTCACCGCCGCCAAGGCCGGCGTCGTCACCGAGGTTTCCGCTGACCTTGTCACCGTCATGAACGACGACGGCACCGAGACCAGCTACCCGATCATGAAGTTCGCGCGCTCGAACCAGGGCAACGCGTACAACCAGCGCGTGACCGTCTCTGAGGGCACCCGGGTAGAGGTCAACGACGTTATCGCCGACGGCCCCTCCACCGACCAGGGCGAACTGGCGCTGGGCAAGAACCTGCTCGTCGCTTTCATGTCCTGGGAAGGCCACAACTACGAAGATGCGATCATCCTCTCGCAGCGCATGGTCTCCGACGATGTCCTGACCTCGATCCACATCGAGGAGCACGAAGTTGATGCCCGCGACACCAAGCTCGGTGCCGAGGAAATCACCCGGGACATCCCGAACGTGTCCGAGGAAGTTCTGGCCCAGCTCGACGAGCGCGGCATCATCCACATCGGTGCCGAGGTTGAAGCAGGAGACATCCTGGTTGGCCGCGTGACCCCGAAGGGTGAAACCGAGCTGACCCCCGAAGAGCGCCTGCTGCGCGCCATCTTCGGCGAGAAGAGCCGCGAAGTCCGCGACACCTCCCTGAAGGTTCCCCACGGCGAGTCCGGAACCGTCATCGGCGTGCGAATCTTCGACCGTGACAACGACGACGAGCTGCCCCCGGGCGTCAATCAGCTGGTGCGCGTCTACGTTGCCCACAAGCGCAAGATCACGGACGGCGATAAGCTGGCCGGCCGCCACGGCAACAAGGGCGTCATCTCCAAGATCCTCCCGATCGAAGACATGCCGTTCCTGGAAGACGGAACCCCCGTCGACATCGTCCTGAACCCGCTGGGTGTCCCGGGCCGAATGAACGTCGGACAGGTCCTGGAAATCCACCTGGGCTGGGCTGCCAAGCAGGGCTGGAAGATCGAGGGCGAGCCGGACTGGGTCAAGGACCTGCCCGAACTGCCGCGTGAGACCGGTCCCACGACTGTTGCCACCCCGGTGTTCGACGGTGCCAGTGAGGATGAAATCACCAACCTGCTGGACTCCACGAACGTCACCCGCGACGGCGACCGCCTGATCGGTGCTTCCGGAAAGGCCCGTCTGTTCGACGGCCGCTCCGGCCAGCCGTTCCCGGATCCGATTTCCGTTGGCTACATGTACATCCTGAAGCTGCACCACCTTGTCGACGACAAGATCCACGCACGCTCCACGGGTCCGTACTCCATGATCACGCAGCAGCCGCTGGGTGGTAAGGCACAGTTCGGCGGCCAGCGCTTCGGTGAAATGGAAGTCTGGGCCCTGGAAGCCTACGGTGCCGCTTACACCCTGCAGGAACTGCTCACCATCAAGTCCGATGACATCCACGGCCGCGTCAAGGTCTACGAAGCCATCGTCAAGGGTGAGAACATCCCGGAGCCCGGCGTTCCGGAATCGTTCAAGGTGCTCATCAAGGAAATGCAGTCGCTCTGCCTGAACGTGGAAGTCCTTTCCACCGAGGGCAACACGATTGAAATGCGTGACTCGGATGAAGAAGTCTTCCGGGCCGCGGAAGAGCTGGGTATTGATCTGTCCCGCGCAGAGCCGAGCTCAGTAGAAGAGGTTTAGCCGTAACTGGCCCGGCTGGGGCCGGGCGGCCCGGAACGGCGGCAACGAAATTCCTTGCTCGCAGAGCTCGCAGGAATATTAAAGCCGTCCAACCCGGACCGTCCGGCCCTGGCTGGGGACCAGTTCAGCTTTCGCTTCTTCCCGTACCCGAGACATTCAGATTTAGAGAACAAGAGAGAACAGGGACCCATGTCCAACGATTCCACGTTCGGCCTCATGCGAATCGGCCTTGCCACTGCGGACGAAATCCGCAACTGGTCTTACGGCGAGGTCAAAAAGCCGGAAACCATCAACTACCGAACCCTGAAGCCGGAGAAGGACGGTCTTTTCTGCGAAAAGATTTTCGGTCCGTCCCGCGACTGGGAATGCTACTGCGGCAAGTACAAGCGCGTCCGCTTCAAGGGCATCATTTGTGAGCGCTGCGGTGTCGAAGTAACCCGTGCCAAGGTCCGCCGCGAGCGGATGGGCCACATTGAGCTCGCCGCTCCGGTTACCCACATCTGGTACTTCAAGGGTGTTCCCTCCCGTCTGGGCTACCTGCTTGACCTGGCGCCGAAGGACCTTGAAAAGGTCATCTACTTCGCTGCGTACATGATCACTGCCGTTGACGAAGATAACCGCCACGCCGAACTGCCGAACCTGCAGGCCGAGCACGACCTGGAGCGCAAGCACCTCGTCGACCAGCGCGACTCCGACATCGCCGCCATTGCCAAGGACCTCGAAGGCGAGCTTGCCCGCCTCGAAGGTGAAGGCGCCAAGGCTGCCGATAAGAAGAAGGCCCGCGACTCCGCCGACCGCCAGATGGCCAAGGTCCGCCGCGACGCCGACAACAACATCGAACGCCTCGAGCAGGTCTGGGAGCGCTTCAAGAACCTCAAGGTCGGCGACCTCGAGGGCGACGAAGGCCTGTACCGCGAACTGCGCGACCGTTACGGCCTGTACTTCGAAGGCTCCATGGGTGCGGAAGCAATCAAGAAGCGCCTTGAAGACTTCGACATGCAGCAGGAGTCTGAGAACCTGCGCGAGATCATCCAGAACGGCAAGGGCCAGCGCAAGACGCGTGCCCTGAAGCGCCTGAAGGTTGTCAACGCGTTCCTGACCACCACGAACAGCCCCATGGGCATGGTCCTCGACGCTGTCCCGGTGATCCCGCCGGAACTGCGCCCGATGGTCCAGCTCGACGGCGGCCGTTTCGCGACGTCGGACCTCAACGACCTGTACCGCCGCGTGATCAACCGCAACAACCGCCTGAAGCGCCTGCTGGATCTCGGTGCCCCCGAGATCATCGTGAACAACGAAAAGCGCATGCTCCAGGAAGCTGTTGACTCCCTGTTCGACAACGGCCGCCGTGGCCGTCCGGTCACCGGACCGGGCAACCGCCCGCTGAAGTCGCTCTCGGACATGCTCAAGGGCAAGCAGGGCCGGTTCCGCCAGAACCTGCTCGGCAAGCGCGTTGACTACTCCGGCCGTTCCGTGATCGTGGTTGGCCCGCAGCTGAAGCTGCACCAGTGCGGCCTGCCCAAGCAGATGGCTCTGGAGCTCTTCAAGCCGTTCGTGATGAAGCGCCTGGTTGACCTCAACCACGCACAGAACATCAAGAGCGCCAAGCGCATGGTCGAGCGTTTCCGCCCGCAGGTCTGGGACGTGCTGGAAGAGATCATCACCGAACACCCGGTGCTGCTCAACCGTGCACCCACCCTGCACCGCCTCGGCATCCAGGCCTTCGAGCCGCAGCTGGTTGAGGGCAAGGCCCTCCAGCTGCACCCGCTGGTCTGCGGCGCCTTCAACGCTGACTTCGACGGCGACCAGATGGCAGTGCACCTGCCGCTGAGCCCCGAAGCCCAGGCCGAAGCACGCATCCTGATGCTGTCCTCGAACAACATCCTGAAGCCGTCCGACGGCCGTCCGGTGACCCTGCCTTCGCAGGATATGATCATCGGCCTGCACCACCTGACCACCAAGCGTCAGGGCGCAGCCGGTGAAGGCCGTGTGTTCGCTTCGCTGGCCGAGGCCATCATGGCCCACGACCTTGGCGAGCTGCACCTGAACGCTCCGGTCAGGATCCGCGTTGACGGCTTCGTCCCGAGCGACGGTCAGCCGGCTCCGGAAGGCTGGGAAGAAGGCACTCCTGCCCTCATCCCGACGTCGCTGGGCCAGGTTCTGTTCAACCAGACCCTGCCTGAGGACTACCCCTGGGTCGAGGCGGTTGCCGACAAGGGCCAGCTCTCCCAGATCGTCAACGATCTGGCCGAGCGGTACCCGAAGGTCGTCACGGCGGCCACGCTGGACAACCTGAAGGACTCCGGTTTCTACTGGGCCACCCGCTCAGGCGTCACCGTTGCCATCTCGGACATCGCTGCTCCGATCGACAAGCCCGCCATCATGGAGGTTTACGAAGCACGCGCAGCCAAGGTCGAAAGCCAGTACGGCAAGGGCCTGATCGCTGAAGACGAGCGCCGCCAGGAGCTCATCGACATCTGGAACCAGGCAACCAACGAGGTTGCCAAGGCTATGCGTGACAACATGCCGATCGAGAACAACATCAACCGCATGGTGTCCTCCGGTGCACGAGGCAACTGGCTGCAGGTCCGGCAGATCGCCGGTATCCGCGGTCTGGTGGCCAACCCGAAGGGCGAGATCATCCCGCGTCCGATCAAGTCTTCCTACCGTGAAGGCCTGTCGGTCCTGGAATACTTCATCGCCACCCACGGTGCCCGTAAGGGTCTGGCCGATACCGCCCTGCGTACCGCCAACTCGGGTTACCTGACCCGTCGTCTGGTGGACGTCTCGCAGGACGTCATTGTCCGCGAAGAGGACTGCGGTACCGAGCGCGGCCTGAACGTCACCATTGCTGTTCCGGATCACAACGGTGAACTGGTGCTGCACGAAGAGGTCGAGAACTCGGCGTACGCCCGTACGCTGGCCACCGACGTCACCGATGCAGAAGGCAACGTCCTGGCCAAGGGCGGCGACGACGTCGGCGACGTGCTGATCGCGAAGCTCTTCGCTGCCGGCGTCACCGACATCAAGGTCCGCTCCGTGCTGACCTGTGAGTCGGCCGTTGGAACCTGTGCACTGTGCTACGGCCGGTCTCTGGCCACGGGTAAGACCGTGGACATCGGAGAGGCCGTGGGCATCATTGCCGCACAGTCCATCGGTGAGCCCGGTACCCAGCTGACCATGCGTACCTTCCACACCGGTGGTGTTGCATCGGCGGAAGATATCACCCAGGGTCTGCCCCGTATCCAGGAGCTCTTCGAAGCACGTACCCCCAAGGGCGTTGCTCCGATCTCCGAGACGGCCGGCCGGGTCACCATCGAAGAGGCCGACCGCCAGATGCGTCTGGTTGTCACTCCCGATGACGGCACCGAGGAAATCGCCTACCCGGTCCTGCGCCGTGCCCGCCTCCTGGTTGCCGACGGCGACCACGTCGAGGTTGGCCAGCAGCTGGTTGCAGGTGCAGTGGATCCCAAGCAGATCCTCCGCATCCTCGGCCCGCGCAAGGCACAGGAGTTCCTGGTGGACGAAGTCCAGCGCGTGTACCGCAGCCAGGGTGTAGGCATCCACGACAAGCACGTGGAAGTCATCGTCCGCCAGATGCTGCGCCGCGTGACCGTGATCGAATCCGGCGATTCCGACCTGCTCCCGGGTGAGCTGGCAGAACGCCGCCGGTTCGAGAGCGAGAACCGCCGCGTGGTCTCCGAAGGACGCCGTCCGGCCGCTGGCCGTCCGGAACTGATGGGCATCACCAAGGCATCCCTGGCGACCGAGTCCTGGCTGTCCGCTGCTTCCTTCCAGGAAACCACCCGCGTCCTGACGCAGGCGGCCATGGAAGGCAAGAGCGACCCGTTGCTCGGCCTCAAGGAGAACGTCATCATCGGTAAGCTGATCCCGGCCGGAACGGGCCTGCCCCGTTACACCGAGGTCACTGTCGAGCCGACCGAAGAAGCAAAGGCCAACCTCTTCACCGGCCCGAGCGCCTTCAGCGACTTCGACTACGCCGGAGTTGACGGCGGCCTGAGCCCCGAGTTCCACGCCATCCCGCTGGATGACTACGACATGGGCAGCGAATTCCGCTAAAGCCGGAACGCAGCGCATAAACCGCTAAGGAAGGACCCCGCCGAAAGGCGGGGTCCTTCCCCGTTTAACCGGACGAGCCGTCTTCGTGTGCCAAAGTACTGGTATGGCCAATTCCCCCTCCGGTGATTCGATGGCGGAGCGAATCGTGCGGGTCATCTCGGCGTTCGACTCCGAGAACCCGTCCATGCCCGTTGCCACCCTCGCCCGGCGGGCGGGGCTCCCGCTCTCCACCGCGCATCGGCTGGCCGCGGAACTCGCGTCCCTCAAAGTCCTGCAGAAGTCGGGAACGGGTGAGCTGCGTCTGGGCATGCGTCTCTGGGAGTTGGCCAGCCGGAGTTCATCGGCGCTGGACCTGCGCCAGGTGGCGATGCCCTTTATGGAAGACATCCAGGCTGTCATCCGCCAGCACACCCAGCTTTCCGTCCTGCAGGACGATGAGGTGCTCTTTATTGAACGGCTCTCCAGCAGGGGGTCGGTGGCGAACTTTGCCAGGGTGGCGGGTCGGCTGCCGCTGCATATCTCGTCCTCCGGGATGGTCATGATGGCCCATGCGCCCCGGCACGTGCAGGAGGAATTCCTCGCCCGGCACCGCGATGATCCTGCGCCGTTCCCCGCCGCGGATGAACTGCGCAGGCAGTGGGCCGGGATCCGCAGGGAAGGATGCGCGACGCTTCCCGGCGTCGTCGACCCCGAGACCACCGGCATTGCCGTCCCCATCTTCGGGCCGCAGGGCCCGGCTGTAGCTGCGCTTGGCGTGGTTGTTCCGCGGGGCAGCGAGAACACCTCTGCCACGGTGCCGGCGCTCATGACAGCCGCGCGGGGTATTTCCCGCGGACTGGGCACACACTCGGCCGAAGCCGGCCCCCGCCACGGCAGCGGGGCAGCAGCCGGGGACTGACCTCGCTCACCGAGATGGCAGAAAAGGCTCTTATGGGCGCTCACACGGGCACTTTCTGCCATCTCGATGGGGAAGATTCTCATTGAATGGGAAAGCAGTCGCGCCGAGGCTGTGCCGGTACTCACACTGGACTCTAGGGCGTTCCCGCCCGCGTACGTCCAGCCTGTCCCCAAAGGAGTACTGCATTGACTGCAGCGCGCACCGTCCTCAAGACCAAAGTAGGCATTGTTGGAGGTGGTCCGGCCGGGCTCATGCTCTCCCATATGCTCGCCAAGTCGGGCATCGAGAACATCGTCGTGGAAAAGCGCGACCATGAAACCATCCGCACGACGCACCGCGCCGGCATCCTGGAGCACGGCAGTGTCCGCATGCTGACCGAAGGCGGAGTCAGCGACCGGGTCCTGGTTGACGGTTACAAGCATGACGGGATCGACCTGCGCTTCGGCGGGGAAAGCCACCGCATCGATTTTGAGGACCTGGTGGGGGAGTCTGTGTGGCTCTATCCGCAGAATGAAGTCTTCGTCGACCTTGCCGCCGCCCGGGAGCGCGACGGCGGCGACGTCCGCTACGCCGTGTCCAACACCGAGGTGCTGGACCAGACAACGTCCGTGCCCAAGATCCGCTTCACGGACCAGGAGGGTGCAGACTTCGAAATCCACTGCGACATCCTGGTCGGTGCCGACGGCTCACAGGGTATCTGCAAGCGTTCCATCCCCAAGGAGCTGCGGACGGATAACTTCATTGAGTACCCGTTCGCCTGGTTCGGCATCCTCACCGAAGCGCCGCCGAGTGCCCCGGAGCTGATCTATGCCAACTCCGACCATGGATTTGCACTGATCAGCCAGCGCAACGACAACGTCCAGCGCATGTACTTCCAGTCCGACCCCAATGAGGATCCCGAAGCCTGGAGCGAGGAGCAGATCTGGAATGAGCTGCAGCGGCGTGTTGACGGCCCGGACGGCTTCGAACTCAAGCGCGGTCCGATTTTCGAGAAGACGGTCCTGAAGTTCCGGAGCTACGTCTGCGAGCCGCTGCGCTACGGGAACATGTTCCTTGCCGGCGACGCCGGGCATACTGTTCCGCCAACCGGCGCCAAGGGCCTGAACCTGGCCCTGGCAGACGTTGCAGTGCTCTTCGAGGCCATCGACTCGTACTACGCCACGAAGAACTCCGGGCTTTTGGACGGTTACAGCGAAAAGGCCCTGAAGCGGGTGTGGCGCGCGCAGAACTTCTCCTATTGGATGACGTCCATGCTGCACACGCGTCCGGACGCCACGCCGTTCGAACGCAAGCGTGCACTGGGAGAGCTGAATGGTGTTGTCTCCTCCCGCCACGGACAGGCCTACCTTGCCGAGGCCTACACCGGCTGGCCCGGCCAGTAGCAGCAGTCCACAAGACCGCACAACAGCAGATGTTCACTAGGTGAACATCTGTACAGATAGTGAACATTTAGGTGTATCGTGGTTTCCAGCCACGGGATGCCGGCCCCCTGCGGGACGCGAGGAAGCGTTCTGCCCTGACAGGAAGAAGGACCATGGACGAGAACACCATGGATGTGAACCACAGCTCCGCCCCCGCGGATGACCTGTTCGCAGACCAGATAGTCGAACGGCTGGATGCAGCCGAGGCATCCCAGGACCAGATTTCCGGCGAGATCCGGACAATCCACGAAGCGTACCGGAAGGGCGTGGACAACGGCGCTGCCGAAGAGACGCAGCCGCGGATCGATTTCCGCCCCTACCGCAGCTCGCTCCTGCGCCACCCGACCAAGAACCTGCACCACACCGATCCCGAGACGATTGAACTGTGGTCCCCGGCATTCGGCCACCAGGACGTGCATGCCCTGGAGTCGAACCTGACCATCCAGCACAACGGCGAACCCCTGGGCGAACGCATCATCGTCCGCGGCCGGGTGCTCGACGGCGACGGACGTCCGGTCCGCAACCAGCTCATCGAGGTCTGGCAGGCCAACTCGGCTGGCCGCTACATCCACAAGCGCGACCAGCACCCGGCTCCGATCGACCCGAACTTCACGGGCGTCGGACGGGCCATCACCGGCGACGACGGCTCCTACGAGTTCATCACGATCAAGCCCGGCCCCTACCCGTGGAAGAACCACTTCAACGCCTGGCGCCCGGCGCACATCCACTTCTCCCTGTTCGGGACGGATTTCACCCAGCGGATGATCACCCAGATGTACTTCCCGGGTGATCCGCTCTTCGCCCTGGACCCGATCTACCAGTCGATCACCGACCAGAAGGCCCGGGACCGCCTGGTGGCTTCGTATGATCACAACATCACCTCGCACGAGTGGGCCACGGGCTACAACTGGGACATCGTGCTCACCGGCAGCAACCGCACCTGGATGGAAGAAGAGGACGCAGAGTAATGAGTGAAAAACTCGTCGCCACCCCCGGCCAGACCATTGGCCCGTTCTACGGCTACGCCCTTCCCTTCGAAAAGGGCGGCGAACTGCTGGCCCCCGGACTGCCCGGCGCCATCCGGCTGCAGGGAACGGTCCGTGACGGAGCCGGTGAAACCATTCCCGACGCACTGCTGGAAATCTGGCAGGCCGACGCGGACGGCAGCATTCCGCAGAAGACCGGTTCGCTGGTCCGCGACGGCTACACCTTCACCGGGTGGGGCCGCGTACCCGTGGACAACACCGGCAATTACACCTTCACCACGGTGAACCCGGGGCCGACCGAGGAGGGCGCAGCGCCGTTCATCTCCTTCGTCGTCTTCGCCCGCGGCCTGCTGAACAAGCTCCACACCCGGATGTACCTGCCGGAGGACGAAGCAGCACTGGCCAAGGATCCGCTGCTGTCTTCACTGCCCGAGGACAGGCGCCGGACCCTGATCGCCACGCGCGAAGCCGACGGCGGACTGCGCTGGGACATCACGCTGCAGGGCGAGAACGAGACCGTCTTCCTCGCCTTCCCGGGGGCGTAATCCATTGGGCTCCGCGGAAACTGCCGACTACGGCCTGCTGTCTCCGGCATGGGCAGGCACCCGCGCCGCAGCACTGACTTCTGACGAGGCGCTGCTGCAGGCCATGCTCGACGTCGAACTCGAGTGGCTGCGGGTGCTTGCTTCCGCGGGCCTGATCGATTCCCGGGTGCCCGACGCCGTCGCTCCCGCCTGCCAGGCTTCGCGGTACGACGCCGCGGACCTGGCGGCGCGTGCGCAGGGCGGCGGCAATCCAGTGATTCCGCTCCTTGCGGACCTCCGGGCGATTGTGCGCGAGGAAGCGCCCTGGGCTGTGGGCCCGATCCATAAGGCGGCCACCAGCCAGGACATCCTGGACACGGCCCTGATGCTGATGTCCTCGCGCGCCCTGAAGACAGTCCTCGACGACGTCCACAGCGCCGAAGCGGCCCTGGGCGGTCTGGCCCGGAAGCATGCCGGAACCGTCAGCGTTGCGAGGACCCTGACCCAGCATTCGCTGCCTTCTACGTTCGGTCTCAAAGCCGCGCAGTGGCTGCACGGCGTGGGGCAGGCCGGAGCAGCACTCGAGGCAGTGGCGGCCGCTCTCCCACTGCAGTGGGGCGGTGCCTCCGGAACCATGGCTGCGCTGACAACCGCAGTGCAGCAGGGGCAGGCCAAGCCCCTGGAGCTGGCGGCAGACCTGGCCGCACGCCTGGGCCTGGCAGATCCGCTGGCACCCTGGCAGACCAACCGGCTGCCCGTCACGGCGCTGGGCTCCGGGCTCGCCGATCTGCTGGCGGCGGCGGGCAAGATCTCCAACGATGTCCTGCTGCTTAGCCGGCCCGAAATCGGCGAGGTCAGCGAACCGCGCGAGGCCGGCCGCGGCGGCTCGTCCGCCATGCCGCAGAAACAGAATCCAGTTCTTTCCGTGCTGATCCGCAGCGCCGCCCTTGCCGCACCCGGCTACGCAGCCATGCTGCACGCCGCAGCAGGTGCGGCCGACGACGAACGCCCGGGCGGATCCTGGCACGTCGAGTGGCAGGCGCTGCGCCAGCTCCTGCGCCTGGCCGGGGGAGCGGCTGCCAAGCTCGCGGAGCTTGCAGCAGGGCTGAGCGTCAACGGCGACGCCGTTGCCCGCAACCTCGCCCTTGCCGGTCCGCTGGTCGTCAGCGAAAAGGTGATGGCACGCGTCGCGCCCCTGCTGGAGGACGGTGTTCCCGGCCAGGGCAAAAAGCGCGTCCAGCACCTGGTGTCGCTCTCGCTGGCCGGTGAGGACTTCGCGGCGCTGCTGCGCGCGGAGGTGCCGGAAAGCGATCTCAGCGACCAGGACATTGCGCAGCTGCTGGACCCGGCCAACTACCTCGGCCAGTCCGACGCCCTGATTGAACGAATTGTCTCGGCCTACCCCGGAAGGAAACGCCCGTGAGCGTCCCGCAGATCAAAGCAACCCAGCTCTCCAACGCTGGTCCCGATGCACCCGTACTCATCGCCGGACCGTCGCTGGGGACATCCGGCACGGCGCTGTGGAGCAGTACGGCTGCCCTGCTGGACGGATTCACCGTGATCGCCTGGGACCTGCCCGGGCACGGCAACAGCCCGGCCGCAGCTGAGGGCTTCTCCCTGCCCGACCTGGCCGAAGCAGTGGCAGGCCTGGTAAAGGCGGCGACAGCTGCCGGGGACATCTCCGAAACCCAGGACCTGTACTACGCCGGTGTTTCGCTCGGCGGGGCCGTCGGCCTGCAGTTGGGCCTGGACTTCCCCAAACTGTTCACCTCCCTGGCGATCCTGTGTTCCGGTGCCAAGATCGGAGACGCCGAAAGCTGGGAAACCCGTGCCGAAACGGTCCGGACCCAGGGGACTCCGGCAGTGCTCATTTCTTCCGCCCAGCGCTGGTTCGCGGAGGGCTTCATTGAACGTGAAAAAGGCGCATCGGCAGCTCTGCTCCACTCCCTGCAGGATGCAGACCGGTTCTCCTATGCGTTCTGCTGCCAGGCACTGGCAGGCTTCGATGTCCGGGAACGCCTGGCCGAGATCGCTGTCCCCGTACTGGCCGTAGCCGGTTCCGACGACGTCGTGACACCCGCTGCCTTCGCGGAACTGATCGCAGCCGGCGTGCCGCAGGGACGGGCCGCCGTCGTATCCGGTGCTGCGCACCTGGTGCCGGCCGAACAGCCGGCCGCTACAGCCGAACTGCTGGGCGGTTTCTTCCGCCCGGCCAACTAACCAAGGAATAACATCACCGTGAACGAGTTCAGCGAGAAGACCCAGCAGGAGATCTACGACGAGGGCATGGCCGTCCGCCGCCAGGTCCTCGGGGATGCCCACGTCGACCGTGCCAACGCTGCCAAGGACGATTTCACCGGCGATTTCCAGGACATGATCACGCGCTACGCGTGGGGGACCATCTGGACCCGTCCGGGTCTGCCCCGAACCATGCGCAGCGCCATCACGCTGACGGCGCTGATCGCGCACGGGCACATGGAAGAGTTCGCCATGCACATCCGTGCGGCCCTGCGGAACGGCCTGTCCAAGGACGAGATCAAGGAGATCATCCTGCAGGCGGCCATCTACTGCAGCGTGCCGTCGGCGAACTCCGCCTTCAAGGTGGCCCAGGGCGTCTTTGCAGAGCTGGACGGGCCTGCGGCGTCCTAGGACCTCTGGTAAAAACCACAAATCTCGGATAAATTCGCATCTTGTACGTATGTTCGGTGAACGAACACGCGCTTATCGCCGCGCAGCGGTGCAGCCAGTCAAAGGAGCCATGGTGAACCAGGCCTACATTTACGACGCCGTCCGGACCCCGTTCGGCCGCTTCGGCGGAGCTCTCGCTTCCGTGCGCCCCGACAACCTTGCGGCACAGGTGATCCGCGCAGCCGTCTCCAGGGCACCCGGGCTCGACCCGGAACGAATTGATGAAGTCGTCTTCGGCAACGCGAACGGAGCCGGTGAAGAGAACCGCAACGTCGCACGCATGGCCACGCTGCTCTCCGGCCTGCCCGTCTCGATTCCCGGAACCACGGTGAACCGCCTGTGCGGCTCATCCCTGGATGCAGCGATGATCGCATCCCGCCAGATCAACACCGGAGAAGCCGATCTGATGCTGGTGGGCGGCGTAGAGTCCATGAGCCGCGCGCCCTGGGTCCTGCCGAAGAACGAAAAGCCGTACCCCGCAGGTGACCAGACCCTGGCTTCGACCACTCTCGGCTGGCGCCTGGTGAACCCGGACATGCCCAAGGAATGGACTGTTTCGCTTGGGGAAGCCACGGAGCAGCTCCGGGAAAAGTACGGCATCACCCGCGAACGCCAGGATGCCTTCGCCGCAGCTTCCCACGAGCGCGCCGCCCAGGCCTGGGACGAAGGACGCTACGACAACCTCACCGTCCGGGTCGACGGCGTGGACCTGGCCCGGGATGAAAGCATCCGCGCCGGCTCCACCGTGGAAAAACTGGCGACCTTGAAGACTGTCTTCCGCCCGGCGTCGGACTCACCCTCCGGCGGCACGGTGACCGCGGGCAACGCTTCACCGCTGAACGACGGCGCCTCCGCCGCCTGGATCGGCAGCGAAGCGGCTTCGGAAATCCTGGGCCTGGAGCCCCTGGCCAGGATCGCAGGCCGCGGCGCGGCAGCTAACGAACCCCAGTTCTTCGGCTATGCGCCGGTTGAAGCCGCCAACACCGCGCTGAAGCGTGCCGGCATCACCTGGGGCGACGTGGCCGCCGTCGAACTCAACGAAGCCTTCGCCGCCCAGTCCCTGGCGTGCATGGATGCCTGGGACATCGATCCGGCGATCGTCAACGCGTGGGGCGGTGCCGTTTCGATCGGGCATCCGCTGGGCGCGTCCGGCACCCGGATCCTGGGCACCCTGGCCCGCCGCCTGGAGGCTTCCGGCGAACGCTGGGGCGTCGCCGCCATCTGCATCGGGGTCGGCCAGGGCCTCGCCGTCGTACTCGAAAACACCAAAGCCTAACCAGGGAGAACCGTGCTGAACATACTGCAGGACGCCGACGCAGCCGTCGCGCCGATCCATGACGGAGCAACTGTCATGATTGGCGGTTTCGGCAAGGCCGGCCAGCCCGTGGAACTCATCGAGGCACTGCTGCGCCAGGGTGCCGGAAACCTCACCGTGGTGAACAACAACGCCGGCAACGGCGAAGAGGGACTTGCCGCCCTGATCGGAGCCGGGCGGGTCAGGAAGATCATCTGCTCGTTCCCCCGCCAGTCCGATTCGCAGATCTTCGACGCCAAGTACCGCGCCGGGGAAATCGAACTCGAACTGGTGCCGCAGGGCAACCTCGCCGAGCGCATCCGCGCCGCAGGTGCCGGCATCGGCGGGTTCTTCACCCCCACCGCCTACGGCACCCCGCTGGCCGAAGGCAAGGAAACCCGCATGATTGACGGCCGCGGCTATGTCTTCGAGACGCCGCTGCACGCGGACTTCGCGCTTGTGAAGGCGCTGAAGGCCGACCGTGCCGGCAACCTGGTCTACCGCAAGACTGCCCGGAACTTCGGTCCGATCATGGCCGCGGCAGCGAAGAACGCCATTGTCCAGGTCCGCGAGATCGTGGACATCGGCCAGATAGATCCCGAGACCGTCGTGACCCCCGGGATCTACGTCAACTCCCTGGTCCAGGTATCCCGCGAGAAAGCACCGGCAGCAGCATGAGCGAAAAGGCAGTGAACACCACCGTGAGCGAAAAACTGGACCGCTACTCACTGGCTGAACTGGTTGCCGGGGACATTGCGCCCGGTTCCTTCGTGAACCTGGGGATTGGGCAGCCGACACTGGTTTCGAATTACCTCAAGCCGGAACAGTCCGTCACGCTGCACACCGAGAACGGCATGCTCGGCATGGGCCCGGAAGCACAGGGAGATGAGATCGACGGCGACCTGATCAACGCCGGCAAGATCCCCGTGACCGAGCTGCCCGGTGCTTCCTACTTCCACCACGCCGACTCCTTCGCCATCATGCGCGGCGGACACCTGGACGTGTGCGTTCTGGGTGCGTTCCAGGTTTCCGCCACGGGCGACCTTGCGAACTGGCACACCGGCGCGCCGGATGCGATTCCCGCTGTGGGCGGTGCCATGGACCTGGCCACGGGTGCCAAGGACGTGTACGTCATGATGTCCCTGTTCACCCGCGAAGGGGTCAGCAAGCTGGTTGCCGAGTGCTCCTACCCGCTAACCGGTGTTGGATGCGTCACACGCGTCTACACTAATGAAGCGGTATTCCTCCTGAAGGAGGACGGCGTCCACGTTCGCGAGACCTACGGGATCAGCTTCGAGGAGCTGGCCGCCAAGGTGGACGTACCGCTTATCGCGCCGTCTGCCGGCGCAGCCTAAAACAGCAACGGGGGACCCATGAGCGAAACGATCGCGGCCAGTGACCAGTACGTCCAGTCACTGGCCCGCGGCCTGTCCGTGATCCGGGCGTTCGACGCCGAGAACGTACAGATGACGCTCAGTGATGTCTCCCGCCGCACCGGCCTCACCCGGGCTACCGCCCGCAGGTTCCTGCTGACCCTGGTGGAGCTTGGCTACGTCCGCACCGACGGACGCAACTTCGAACTCACGGCGCTGGTGCTGCAGCTGGGGTATTCCTACCTCTCCGGGCAGACCCTGCCGCAGCTGGCCCAGCCGCTGCTGGAAGACCTGTCACGCGAAATCCACGAATCGACGTCGGCCTCCATCCTGGACGGCAACGAAATCGTGTACGTGGCTCGGATCCATACCCGCCGCCTGATGACCGTGGGCATTGCAGTCGGGACCCGGTTCCCCGCCTACGCGACATCGATGGGGCGGGTGCTGCTGGCCGGCCTGCCGCCGGAACGGCTCGACGCGTATTTGGCAGAGGTCGAACTCCGGCCGCTGACTGAACGGACCCTGACCACCGAAGCCGCCCTCCGCGCCGAAGTGCAGCGGGTTAGGGAGCAGGGATGGGCCGTAGTCGACCAGGAATTGGAGCGGGGCCTGCGCTCAGTGGCGGTGCCGATCTTCAGCCCGGCCGGCGAAGTTGCCGCTGCACTGAATACCTCAATGCAGGCGACGCTGGGGCTGGACGGGCCTACACTGGAGGAAGCAGCGGCTTCAGTGCTGCCGCATCTGCAGGAGGCATCCCGCAAGATCACCCAGGCCCTCGCGGCCAGGAGCTGACCTCGGATCCCTTCCAGGGCAGGCGGTTTCGCCGGCCGGATGCGCGCGGTCATAGCAGACGGGGAAGTCTGCTAGACTATTAACAATTGTTTGTGTGGCAGTGGATGAAGGCCGCTCGCATGTTCTCCGGATTTATTCCGAAGTGCGGGTGGGGGCCTGTTTCCGGGTTGCAGGGTTCTTGTGCAACGAATGCCACACTTTTGCACGCCTACGGTCGCTTCGGATCAACGGAACGTCTCGGGGGTGCTGCGGCAACAACTTTGAAAAGCCTCGCCCGCGGGCTGCCTGACAGCGGCGGCCGGGCGACAGCAACCAGAGAATTTTTCTCGAGATAAACGGAGAACTGATAAGTGCCTACGATTCAGCAGCTGGTCCGCAAGGGCCGCTCACCCAAGGTCTCCAAGACCAAGGCTCCTGCCCTTAAGGGCAGCCCGATGCGCCGTGGTGTCTGCACCCGTGTTTACACCACCACCCCGAAGAAGCCGAACTCGGCTCTGCGCAAGGTAGCCCGTGTCCGCCTCAACGGCGGCGTGGAAGTTACCGCTTACATCCCCGGTGTAGGCCACAACCTGCAGGAACACTCCATCGTGCTCGTTCGCGGTGGTCGTGTTAAGGACCTGCCCGGTGTCCGTTACAAGATCGTTCGCGGCGCACTGGACACCCAGGGTGTCAAGAACCGCAAGCAGGCTCGCAGCCGCTACGGCGCGAAGATGGAGAAGAAGTAATATGCCCCGCAAGGGTCCGGCCCCCAAGCGGCCGCTCGCAGTCGATCCCGTTTACGGCTCCCCGCTCGTCACGCAGCTGATCAACAAGGTCCTCGTTGACGGCAAGAAGTCCACCGCCGAGCGCATTGTTTACGGTGCACTCGCCGGAGCCCAGGAAAAGACCGGACAGGATCCGGTTGCAGCCCTGAAGAAGGCTATGGACAACATCAAGCCGAGCCTCGAGGTCAAGTCCCGCCGTGTCGGCGGCGCAACCTACCAGGTGCCGGTTGAGGTCAAGCCGGGCCGCGCAACCGCCCTGGCGCTGCGCTGGCTGGTTGGCTACTCCAAGGCCCGCCGCGAGAAGACGATGACGGAGCGCCTGCGCAACGAAATCCTGGACGCCTCCAATGGTCTTGGTGCTGCTGTGAAGCGTCGCGAAGACACCCACAAGATGGCCGAGTCCAACAAGGCCTTCGCCCACTACCGCTGGTAATTAGCACCACCCATATCTTTTCAGCCCAGGCCCTGCGGCCCGCTCCGGCGGGCCTCAGGGCCGCAGGCCGAATTGATGACCGGCGGGGCCAGAACCAAAACTAGGGAGTAACTGTGGCACTGGACGTGCTTACCGACCTCAACAAGGTCCGCAACATCGGCATCATGGCTCACATTGATGCCGGCAAGACCACTACTACCGAGCGCATCCTGTTCTACACCGGTGTCAACCACAAGATTGGCGAGACGCACGACGGCGCCTCGACCATGGACTGGATGGCACAGGAGCAGGAGCGGGGTATCACCATTACCTCCGCAGCTACCACGTGCTACTGGGACAACAACCAGATCAACATCATCGACACGCCGGGTCACGTTGACTTCACTGTCGAAGTTGAGCGTTCCCTGCGCGTGCTCGACGGCGCCGTTGCTGTCTTCGACGGCAAGGAAGGCGTGGAGCCGCAGTCCGAGACTGTTTGGCGCCAGGCCGACAAGTACAACGTTCCGCGTATCTGCTTCGTCAACAAGATGGACAAGCTGGGCGCTGACTTCTACTTCACCGTAGACACGATCATCAACCGCCTCGGCGCCAAGCCGCTGGTCCTCCAGCTGCCGATCGGCTCCGAAAGCGAATTCGAAGGCGTCGTTGACCTCATCGAAATGCGTGCCCTCACCTGGCGCGGCGACGCCAAGGGTGACGTCACCATGGGTGCAAAGTACGAAGTTGAGCCGATCCCCGCAGACCTGCAGGAAAAGGCCGAAGAGTACCGCGCGAAGCTCGTGGAGACTGTGGCAGAAGCCAGCGATGAGCTGATGGACAAGTACCTCGAAGGTGAAGAGCTCACCGTTGAGGAATTGAAGGCCGGCATCCGCAAGATGACCGTCAACTCCGAAATCTACCCGGTGCTGTGCGGCTCCGCGTTCAAGAACCGCGGCGTCCAGCCGATGCTTGACGCTGTTGTCGCCTTCCTGCCGAGCCCGCTGGATGTTCCGAACATCCAGGGCCACGACATCCGCGACGAAGAGGTTGTCCTCGAGCGCGCCGCTGATGCCGATGCACCGTTCTCCGCACTGGCGTTCAAGGTTGTGACGCACCCGTTCTTCGGCCGTCTGACCTACATCCGCGTTTACTCCGGCAAGGCTGCTTCCGGCGCCCAGGTCATGAACTCGACCAAGCAGAAGAAGGAGCGCATCGGAAAGCTCTTCCAGATGCACGCCAACAAGGAGAACCCGGTGGATGAAATCACCACCGGTCACATCTACGCCGCTATCGGCCTGAAGGATACGACCACGGGCGACACCCTGTGCGACCTCCAGAACCCGATCGTCCTGGAATCGATGAGCTTCCCGGAGCCCGTTATCTCCGTGGCCATCGAGCCGAAGACCAAGGGTGACCAGGAGAAGCTCTCCACGGCCATCCAGAAGCTCTCCGAAGAGGATCCGACCTTCCAGGTCTCCCTCGACGAAGATACCGGCCAGACGATCATCGCCGGCATGGGCGAGCTCCACCTGGACATCCTGGTGGACCGCATGCGCCGCGAATTCAAGGTTGAGGCCAACGTGGGCAAGCCCCAGGTTGCCTACCGCGAGACCATCCGCCGTACGGTCGAGCGCTACGACTACACGCACAAGAAGCAGACGGGCGGCTCCGGCCAGTTCGCAAAGATCCAGATTGCCATCGAGCCGCTGGATACTGCTGAAGGTGCGATGTACGAGTTCGACAACAAGGTCACCGGTGGCCGTGTTCCGCGCGAGTACATCCCCTCCGTCGACCAGGGCATCCAGAGCGCCCTTACCGACGGTATCCTCGCCGGCTACCCGGTGGTTGGCATCAAGGCAACGCTTATTGACGGCGCTTACCACGATGTTGACTCCTCCGAAATGGCGTTCAAGATCGCCGGCCGCCAGGCTTTCAAGGAAGCTGCACGGATGGCCAGCCCGGTTCTTCTGGAACCGATCATGGATGTCGAAGTCCGCACCCCTGAGGAATACATGGGTGAAGTCATCGGTGACATCAACTCGCGCCGCGGGCAGATGCAGTCGATGGAAGACGCCAGCGGCGTGAAGGTAATTCGTGCCCTCGTTCCGCTGTCCGGCATGTTCGGGTACATCGGTGACCTGCGGTCCAAGACCCAGGGCCGCGCCGTTTACTCGATGCAGTTCAACAGCTACGCAGAGGTCCCGAAGGCAGTAGCCGACGAGATCATCCAGAAGACGCGCGGCGAGTAAGACCCTGGCCGGTGTTCCGGCTTTACCGGAACACCGGCTGTGCGCGGCCCGGGTCTGAAGGATATTTGTCCTGAAGACCCAGGCTGCGCGGCCAGACTGAGCGGAACCTGCCAAGGACCGCGGCACAAGGCAATTTCATCAAATAAACAGCCCCAAGTAGACTTGGATCGGATCAGTTGCGAGAAGCGCGGCTGGTGATTGAAGTCTTCTAACCTTTCTAGGAGGAACCCGTGGCGAAGGCAAAGTTCGAGCGGACTAAGCCGCACGTCAACATCGGCACCATTGGTCACGTTGACCATGGAAAGACGACGTTGACCGCTGCCATTTCGAAGGTGCTTGCTGACAAGTACCCTGATCTGAACGAAAAGCGCGATTTCGCTGCTATCGACTCTGCACCTGAAGAGCGCCAGCGCGGTATCACCATCAACATCTCGCACATCGAGTACCAGACCGAGAAGCGTCACTACGCACACGTTGACGCCCCCGGCCACGCTGACTACATCAAGAACATGATCACCGGCGCAGCTCAGATGGACGGCGCAATCCTCGTGGTTGCCGCTACTGACGGCCCGATGGCTCAGACCCGCGAGCACGTTCTGCTCGCCCGCCAGGTTGGTGTTCCCTACCTGCTGGTCGCACTGAACAAGTCCGACATGGTTGATGACGAAGAACTGCTCGACCTCGTGGAAATGGAAGTTCGCGAACTGCTGAGCTCCCAGGAATTCGACGGCGACAACGCTCCCGTCGTCCGCGTTTCGGGCCTGAAGGCTCTGGAAGGCGATCCGAAGTGGGTTGCTTCCGTTGAAGAGCTGATGGAAGCCGTTGACAACAACGTTCCGGACCCGATCCGCGACAAGGACAAGCCGTTCCTGATGCCGATCGAGGACGTCTTCACGATCACCGGTCGTGGAACCGTTGTTACGGGCCGCGCCGAGCGTGGAACCCTCGCCATCAACTCCGAGGTCGAGATCGTCGGCATCCGCCCGGTCCAGAAGACCACGGTTACCGGTATCGAGATGTTCCACAAGCAGCTTGACGAAGCATGGGCCGGCGAGAACTGTGGCCTGCTGCTCCGCGGCATCAAGCGCGAAGACGTAGAGCGTGGCCAGGTTGTCGTGAAGCCGGGTTCCATCACCCCGCACACCGACTTCGAGGCTAACGTCTACATCCTGTCCAAGGATGAAGGCGGCCGCCACAACCCGTTCTACTCGAACTACCGCCCGCAGTTCTACTTCCGCACCACCGACGTCACGGGTGTCATCACCCTGCCCGAGGGTACGGAAATGGTTATGCCCGGTGACAACACCGAAATGACCGTTGAACTGATCCAGCCGATCGCAATGGAAGAGGGCCTCGGCTTCGCTATCCGCGAAGGCGGCCGCACCGTTGGATCCGGCCGCGTCACCAAGATCATCAAGTAATTTGATCTACTGACGCTCGGACCGTTTGGTTCAGCTTGAAAGGGCCCCGCTGCTACGGCAGCGGGGCCCTTTTGCGTTCCCCGGTCAGTTCCCCTGCCAGTGCCCTGCCGGAGGCCAGTCCTTCGGCAAAGGCCCGCACGGCGTTGAGTCCTGCAGCCGACGCCGCCCCGCCGACGCTCGTGTGCGCTATGCCGGCTGCAGCCAGTTCGCGCGACAGGGAGCTGTTTTCCACCTGTCCCGCGGCGACAATGACGGCGTCCGCCGGGACGAGTTCATCCTGCCCGCCGGACCCCGCAAGGATCAGTCCCCGTGGCGTCACCTCCTTGCAGCTGACTCCGGTCAGCATCGCGACTCCGGCACTGCGCAGTGCCTGCAGCACAGCCCATCGGGTGGAGGGCCCAATGCCTTCTCCGATGCGGCTGCCCCGGCGCAGCAGGGTGATCTGCCGGAAGCGGTGTTCCGCGAGCAGGTGGGCGAGGTCGACGGCGATGCCGCCGGCCCCGACAATGGCCAGCCTGCGGGGGAGGGCGGCGGCCACAGCGAAGGCCTCGTGGTAGTCGTAAACCGGCAGGTACTCGGCTCCCGGCAGGCGGACGGTCCGCGGGAGCACCCCCGTGGCGTCGATGACATGGCTGAAACCGGAGAGCACCTCCGCGCCGGCAAGGACACCGGTGTGGATCTCAACCCCCAGACGGGGCAGTTCCCGGGAAAAGTAGCGAATGGTCTCGGCGAAATCCGCTTTGCCCGGGACCACGCATGCCAGCCGGAACTGCCCGCCGATTCCGGGTGCGGATTCGAAGAGGTCCACGTGGATACCGGCTTCCGCTAGGGCGGCCGCTGCCTGCAGGCCGGCCGGACCGGCGCCGGCAACTGCGGCACGCGGCGTGCCGGCACTCCTGGTCCGCGGTGGAAAAGACACCGGGAAGGCACGTTCACGTCCGGCGCGCGGGTTGACCAGGCAGGAGACCGGCTCTGTTCCGAGCGATCGGTCGATGCAGGCCTCGTTGCAGGCGATGCAGGTGTTTACCAGGTCAGGCCTTCCAGCGGCTGACTTGGCTATGATGCGGGGATCAGCCAGCAACGGGCGGGCCATCGACACGAAATCGACCATGCGGTCGGCCAGGGCCGCCTCCGCCTGCGCCACCGAGTTAATCCGGTTGGAACCGATCACCGGTACGGTATGCCCGGCACCCGCCAGGTGCTGTCGGATACGGGCTGCCACTGGAAGCCAGGTGCCGTGGGGGACCATGGCCTGCACGGTGGGGATCCGGGATTCGTGCCATCCAATGCCGATGTTCAGGGCATCTGCACCTCCTGCGGCCAGGGCTCCGGCCAGTGACACGTACTCCTCGGGAGGACCGGCGCCGTCGACCAGGTCGTCCCCGGACAGGCGGAAGATGACCGGGAAGCCGGTGCCCACGGCCCCGCGGACTGCCGAGAGGACTGCCAGCGGAAAGGCCTGCCGGCGCAGGGCGTCCCCGCCCCAGGAATCATCGCGCCGGTTCGTTGCGGCCGACGCGAACTGGTTCACCAAGTACCCCTCGGACCCCATGATCTCCACAGCGTCGAAGCCCAATTCCCGGGCCTGGGCCGCAGCAGCAGCGAAAGCGGCAAGCGTGCGGCGGACGTGCTCCTCGTCCATAGCCGCCGGCATGGCCTTGGAATAGGCGGACCAGACCGCGGACGGGGCTGCCGGCTGCAGTCCGTAGGTGCTTTCGAAGGCATAGCGGCCGGCGTGGAAAAGCTGGAGCGCCAGCTTCGCTCCGGCGTTGTGCACCGCTTCCAGTGCTGCGGCGGCAGCTTCCCGGAAAGGTACCTCACCCGCCACCAGATAGGTCGGGCCGCCCGAGCCTTCCCTGTTGACGGCGGCGCCTCCGGTGACGATCAGCCCGGCGCCGCCCGCTGCCCGCTCGGCGTAGAAGGAGGCGAGTGCGGGCGGATCCTGCTCAAAGTTCAGGTGCATGGAGCCCATGATGATCCGGTGCGGCACCTCCAGCGTTCCGATCCTGCCGGGCGCAAAGACATGCGGGAACTGCCGGAATCCTGGGCGCGGGTCATCCGGCATGGCAGTCGCCTACCCGGCCGCTCCGCCGAGGATCTCCCGGGCGATAACGGCCTTCTGGATCTCATTCGTGCCCTCTTCGAACCGCTGCGCCCGGGCGTCGCGGTACACACGTTCAATCGGCTGGGTCTGCCAGTAGCCGATGCCGCCGTGGACCTGCAGGGCCTTGTCCGTGACCCGTCCCAGCATGTCCACTGCGGTCAGCTTCGCCATGGAGGAGAGGGCAGCGGCGGTGGGTTCAGCCGCCTGCCAGGCCGCTGCGGCGGTTAGTGTCAGGGCCTTCGCCGCTGCGATGTCTGCGGCGTTTTCAGCCAGTGAAAAGGCGATGGCCTGCCTGGACGCCAGCGGCTTGCCGAAGGTGGTACGCTGCCGCGCATAGTCCACGGCCAGCTGCTGTGCACGCTGCGCCAGGCCCACACAGCTCATCGCCACCGAAATCCGGCTCGGCGTCAGGAACCCGCCCAGGGCGACGGCCAGTCCGTCTCCTTCAGCGCCGAGCCGGTTCCCGACCGGCACCGGTGCATCGGTGAAGGTGAGGGAGGCGTGGTCGGTGCCGCGGACTCCCATGGTCGCCGAAGTGTCCTCCACCTGGACGCCCGGTGTATTGCGGTCCACCAGGAGCGCCACCGTCCCGTCCCTTCCGGTGCTGCCTTCCAGCCGGGCAAAAAGAAGCCAGTAGTCGCAGCGGACGCCAAAGGTAATCAGGTGCTTGCGTCCGCTGAGGTAATAGGTGTCCCCGTCCCTGCGGACGGAGGAGGTGATGTCCGCTCCGCTGCCGTTCGCGGGTTCTGTCAGGGTAAAGGCGACGACGGTCTCGCCCGCGACTGCGGGGAGAACGAACCGCTGCCGCTGGGCCTCATCGGCGAAAGGATTCATGGCCCGCCAGGTCCCGTTCAGGACGTGGACGATCATCCGCACGGAAGCATGGGAACGGGAGAAGACTTCCATGAGGCCCATCCACTGCACGAAACTCAGGCCCGTGCCGCCCAGATCCCGCGGGGCAGCGAGGGAGAGGAAGCCTTCTTCGCGCAGCTGTTTCCAGAGGTCGTCCGGGACGGTGCCCGTGGCTTCGATTCTTCCGGACCACTCCTCGCCCGGGCCCTGGACCCAGCTGGTAACCCGGTCAAGCAGTGCCAGATAATCGGGTTCCGGGACCGAACTGCCGCGCCCGTCGGCGGTGACGGTGCTGGTCTTGGTGGCGCTGGTGTTCACGAAGGACTCCTGTCTTCGGCGGCACGGGCTTTCCCGGCCAGTTGCCGCGCCTGATCCCGCAGCAGGAATTTTTGTACCTTTCCCACGGGGTTGCGGGGAATCTCGCTGAGCAGTTCAAGCCGTTCCGGCCAATAATGCTTTGCAACCCGGCACCGGTCCAGGTAATCAGTGAGTTCGCGCAGCGTGGGCGGGGTTCCGGCAGGAACCACGAAGGCGCACGCCCGTTCGCCCAACCGGGGATCCGGCATGGCGGCCAGCGCGACGTCGTCGACCTTCGGGTGCCGGTACAGCAGCTGTTCGATCTCGGCCACCGGGATTTTCTCCCCGCCCCGGTTAATCACGTCCCGTACGCGTCCGGTGATCCGGAGGTAACCGGCGTCGTCCAGTGTTGCCAGGTCACCGGTGCGGTACCAGCCATCGTCCGTGAACGCCTCCTTGGTGAGGTCCGGGCGGTCAAGGTAACCCTCGAACAGTGTGGGGCTGAGGAGTTCAAAGTTCCCTTCCGTTCCTGCGGGCAGCGGGTGGCCGTCGTCGCTGACGATCCGTGCCTGGACCCCGGGCAGCAGCTGCCCGTCAGTTCCCCAGACGAGCGCCGGATCGTCTCCCGGGGTGGAAACGGCACCCAGGCACGTCTCGGTGGTCCCGAAAGCCCCGCAAACCGCGGCGTCCAGCACCCTGGTGGCCCGCTCGGAAAGGTGGCGGGGAACGGCGGCACCTGTGTTGACGAAGATCCGCAGGCTCCGGGGCGCGGGGGAACCGGCTTCTACGGCTTTGACCAGGTCATCCAGGAACGGGGTGGCGGCCTGCACGAACGTGCCCTGCCAGGCGCGCAGCATGTTCAGGGCCCGGACCGGATCCCAGACGGACTGCAGGATTTGGGGAGTTCCGAGGACAAAGGAGAGCCACATGCCGTAAAGGAAACCGGTCTGGTGGGCCAGGGGAGAGGGAACGAAGATGGCGTCGCCGCCACCGAGTCCCAGCTGGCGAGCTTGCATTGCCGCGGCCCGGGAGAGGGTCGAATGCCGGTGCAGGACGCCTTTGGGCTCTCCGGTGGTTCCCGAGGTAAACAGGAGCTGGGCCGGCACCTGGGCATCCGGTGCGGCCGCGTCTATTCGTTCGCGGTCCACCGGGGTTTCGGCCAGCTCCTGTTCCCAGCCGTGCCACCTCACGCCCCGGTCCCGCACCGGCAGGGGAGGGGCGGCTGCTCCGATGACCAGGACGTGCCGAACCGCCAGCTCATAGTCGGGATCGCTGCCGGCAGCAAGGATCCCGGAAAGCTCGGCGGCGTAGTGCCGTCCGCGGAACTCCTCGGGAACAACAACGACGGCGGCGCCGGAACGGTGCAGCGCGAACGCGACTTCCCGTTCGCGGAAAATCGGCATGATGGGAGCTGCCACCGCACCGATCCGCAGCGCAGCCACGGTCAAGAGGACGAACTCGCTCCAGTTCGGCAGCTGGAACGCCACCCGGTCTCCGGCACGCACCCCCAGGTCCAGCAGCATTGCCGCGATCCGGTCTGCTCCGGCGTCGAGCTCTGCCCAGGTCAGGTGTCCGGTGTCCTGCGGGCGGCCATCCACCACGGCAGTGCGTGCAGGGCGTTCGGCCGCCCAGCGGCGGACCCAGTCCGGGGCCGTGACCCGGGCAGCTGCCTCGATGTCCAGGGCCGGTGTCCTGCCCTGGCGGGGACGGGTACCGCGGGATGCGGGCCGCCTCGCTGCCTTCCCGTCCTGGACCTGCATGGACAGGCCGAAAGAGTTCATTGCCTTAAGGAACTCCGGGTAGGAAATCCGGTAGGCATTCGGGTAGGTCAGGGTGGACAGTCCCTCGGCGGCCGAGGCCGCGACGGCCAGGGACATCAGCACCCGGTGGTCGTTGAACGAGGAAAGGTCCGCACCGGTCAGCCGGGCTGATCCGCGGACCCGGAGGTCACTGCCGCTGATGCGGACCTCGGCCCCCATGGAATTCAGCTGCAGCATGGCGGCAACCCGGTCCGATTCCTTCAGGCGCACGTGTGCGACATTGCGGAAGATGCTCTCGCCGTCGGCGCCGGCAGCCATGACGGAGAGGATGGGAAGCATGTCCGGGACGGTGCGGCAGTCGATTTCTGCAGGTTGCAGGGACACCCCGTCGTGCCGGACCCGGACCGCGTCATGTGCGGCGTCGTACTTCATGGGCAGCCCCATGGAAGCGGCGACGTCCAGGAAGTCCGCTTCCGGGTGGTCAGCGCCTGCGGACGTGACTGTCTGCAGCCCGTGCAGGAGCAGGTCTGCCGGATGCAGGGCCGCTGCGGCGAGTCCGAAGGCCGCCGACCCAATGTCCGGTGGTATCCGCATATCGGTGGGAACAGCCTGCTGGCCGGGCGGGATTTCGAAGCGGTGCCAGTCCTCGGACACGTCGATCCGCAGTCCGAACCGGCGCATCATCTGCACCGTCAGGTGCAGGTAGGTGCGTTCGTTCAGCGTTCCGTCCACCACCACTGCGGTCGGGTGGGAAGCGAACGGAGCCAGGAGCAGCAGGCCCGAGATCCACTGGGAGAGAGTTCCGGCAATGTGGACCTCGCCGCCGGTAGGCGCTTTGGCCCGCACCTTGATGGGCGGGCAGTCCGTGGGGGAGTCGACGTCGAGCCCCATCTGGCGCAGCGCCGCAAGCAGCGGACCGATAGGGCGCCGCTGGAAGTATTTCTGCCCCGTGACGGTGACATCCTTCGAGCCCAGGGCAGCCAGTCCCACCATGAAGTAAAGGGTGGTGCCGGAACTTCCGGCGGAGATGTCCTGGCGCGCCGGACGGTACGGTCCGCCGTGGACCACGTAGGTGCCGCCGTCGATCTCGATCCGGGTGCCCAGGCGCCGGAGCATTTCCACCGTGTAGTGCACGTGCCGGGCGTCGGTCAGACCCGTGATCCTGCTGGTGCCCGGCGCCAGGGAAGCCAGGATCAGTGCCCTGTGTGCGTGGTATTTCGAGTTGGGCACCAGGGCTTCGCCACAGATGCGCTGCGCAGTTCCCAGGACCGAAAGGTACATGGCGTCAGAGCCCTTCAAACGGCTGTCCTCGTTCAGGCGGCCACCCCGGAAGGTGACGCTACCAGTTGCGCAGCGGGGCCGGAACAGGGGCGCGGGCAGCGCAGCCCGGGGGAGCGCCCATCCGTCTCAGGGATCCGGTGTTTCTCCACAACCCGCGACACGTGCGCCGCGGGAGTCAGAAGGCCATTTAGGATGGGCAGGTCTTTGACGTCTTTGGAAAGCAGCAGGTCATGGGGGAGTTCTTCTTTTTTCTTGCCGTTGCGGCAGGCGGATTTGCAGTGGGCCGCCTGAGTGCGCGGCGGTCCGCGGGCAGCACATCCGGTAATGCCTACGGATACGGAGAAGTTCTGCCTCATCCTGCACACATCTTCGAGGAGGGCTACCAGGCTGGACGCCGGGATGCCGGGCTGGCGGGTCAGGCCGCCGGCGTTCCGGCCGGCGCTGCTGCTGTCCCTGCTGCTGCCGGTGGAGGTGCTGCGGCCGCTGCTGCTGCCGCCGGTACTGCGGGTGCCGCACCTGCCCGGGAATACCGTACGCAGCCGGAACCTGGTTCCGGGCCAGCCTTCGGCCCTCCTGCTCCCCAGGTTCCCGCGCCGAACCCTGCAGCTTTCCACCCTCCATCTCCCCGGCAGCAGCCCCTGCCGTCCCAACCTGTCATGCCGCTGCCGCCGGTGACCGTACCGCGGCCGGAGGTACCGCAGGCGGAGGCGCAGCGGCCGCTCCAGCCTGAAGCCGCGGGGACGCCGCGCCCGTGGGGAAACGCCCCCGCGGCAGCAGGCGCTGTCCGCCCGCCGGCGCATCCTCCGCAGCCGGTGAAGTCGGAAGCGGAACTTGCCCGCGAGAAGCGCCGCAGGGACCTGCGCAACATCAACATCACCCTCTATGCGGGCAGCCTGCTGCTTGTCGCCGCAGCGTCCCTGTTTATCGGTATTTCGGTTCCGGAGCAGGCACGGTTCGCGGGCGTGGTGGCCCTGACGGTGCTCTTCTACGCTTCCGGGCTGGTGGTCCACTCACGGCGGAAGGCCCTGCGCCCTGCCGCTGTCGCGTTTACGGGCACTGGTCTGGCGCTGATACCCGTGGTGGGGCTCGCCCTCTATAACTTCCTCCTGCCGGACGCGGCCCTGGCCTGGCTGGTCACTTCAGTGGTGGGAAGCGCGGCGTTCGCCTACGCCGCAGCGCGGCTGGAAAGCCGCGTGGTGACCTATCTGGCGCTGACCTTCCTGATCTCGACGGCGCTGGCCTCGGGGGCGTCCCTGCGCGCCGGCATCGTCTGGGCTTTCCTCTTCACCGTGCTGCTGGCAACGCTGATCAGCCTGGCTGCGATCCGCCGTCCGGCCTGGCTGCGGAACATCTACCTGGATGCCTTCGTGCAGGCGCACCGCTATCTGGTGCCCGCGACGGCAGCGGCCGCGGTACTTGTCTGGGCAGAGCTCGGCACGGCAGCCATTGCGGCCCTGTTCCTGGCCTTTGGTGCGTACTACCTGGTGATGTTCCGGCAGGCACCCCGGTCCCAGGCACTGGCGCACAGTCTTGGAGCGCGTGTGTCAGCGACGGTTGGACTCACTGCGCTCGCAGACACCGTCCTGGACAGTCTGCCGGCGACCCTGCTGGCGGCTGTCTTCCTGCTGGGGGTGCAGGCCGCCGCGCTTTGCGCCGGAACCGGCCGTTACCTCGCAGTTGCGGCCCTGAGCCTTGCACCGGCCCAGGCCACGCCGAAGGAGGAGCCGCGCTCGCCAGGCCTTTCAGAAACCGCACCCGGGGCCGTGCGGGTCTTCCACACCGACCTCCTGGCCGTGCTTGCCCTTCAATTCGCCGCTGCCACGGCAGCGGCCGTGGCCTACGCGGTGGAAGCGCACGAAGGCTCCGGGAACCTGTGGCTCTTTGTGGCCTCAGCGGTCCTGGCCCAGCTCACGCTATTCACGGCAGCATGGAAGCTCCGGAACGCTGCTGAGCCGCTGGCCTCAGCAGCGCTGCTGCTTCCTGTCCTGGCCTGCCTGCTGACCAGCGGGGCGCCGCTGTGGCCGGTCCTGCTGCTGCTCGTTACGCTGACCGGCTACTTTGTCCTTCGTGCGGTACGAGCCCAAGCCGGGACCCGTGCAGCCTTCACGCTGGCAGCACGGACTGCTGCCCTC
Source organism: Arthrobacter caoxuetaonis (assembly GCF_023921125.1). Taxonomy (NCBI): domain Bacteria; kingdom Bacillati; phylum Actinomycetota; class Actinomycetes; order Micrococcales; family Micrococcaceae; genus Arthrobacter; species Arthrobacter caoxuetaonis. Next base: position 2,779,088 of record NZ_CP099466.1, on the reverse strand, counting down.
CCGGCCGTGCCGCTGGCAGTCTTCATCCTGCTGCAATCCAGCGCACCCGGAAGTGCCTGGACCTGGACCCTCGCCGCGGCCTTCCTGGCCGCAGCGCTGAACCAGGCGTGGTCCGTCCTGCTCGGTGTCACCGGCAGGCCGGAAAACTACCCGCAGACGGTCCACGGCCTCTCCGCGGCCGCTGCACTCGCGTTCGCCGCTGCGCTCGCCGTTGAGGCTCCGGCGGAGGGCCTGATGCTTGCGGTCATCTGGGTCACCGTGCTCCTGAATACCGCCTCGTCGCTGCTGCTTGAGCGGACGGGGCGTGCATTGGCCGCACTCTATGCTCCTGCGGGCTTCCTCGCCGGTGCCCTGCTTGGTGCCGGCCAGCTTGGCCTGCGCGGATATGAAGTACTTGCCGCTGCGGCAGTGGTCTACAGTGCCGTCCAGGCACTGTGGGCCGCCCCGCGTCCGCTCCGCGGGTACTACCTGGCCGCAGGGCAGGCGCTCGTCAGCGTTCTGGCCGCGCTCGTGGCAGCGGACCTTCGGCTTACGGTGCACGGCGTCTTTGTGACGGTTGCGGTATCCCTGGCCCTCCAGCACCTGGCCAGGACCCTGCTCGGCAAGCGGCTGGACTTCTTCGGAATGGCGCAGGTGCTCACCTGGGGGAGCCTGCTCGCCCTGGCCGCCGTGGCCCCGGCCTACTATCTGCTGCTGGCATCCCAGGCTCAGGCGGAAACCGGCAGTGTCCTGCTCCTGATAGCGGGGGCCAGCGCGGTGGTGACGCAGGTCGCCGCATCCCTGCTCCCGAAAACCGATCCGGCATGGAACCGTGCGCCGGTGGCAGCCGCTGCGCTGGTCCTGCTGCTGTGTGCCGGAGTTCGCGCCGCAGAGTCCCCGGCGGGGCCTTGGGCCGCAGCCGCGCTGTGGGTCGCCCTTGCTGCCAACCTCGCAACGGCGGCACGGCACCGGCACACGCTGCTCGCCCTCCTGGCCCCGGGCGGATTCCTCGCAGCGGGGGCAGTGGGAGCCGGTGTCCTGGGGCTGCGGGGATATGAGTTCCTCTGCGCCGCCGCGCTCGCCTACTGCGTCGTGATGGTGCTCGACCGGGCCGGCGGTTTCCGCGGCGCGTACCTCGCCGCCGCGCAGGCACTTGCCCCGCTCCTCGCCGCGCTCATTGCAGCCGATGCGGCAGCGGATTCCCGCGGCGCATTCTTCGCCGTGATGTCCATCGGGGTGGCGGCCGGCCACCTTCTCAGGACGCTGTTCCACTCGCGGGTACGGGACCTGGGCCTTGCGGAACCTGTCCGGTGGAGCGGGCTGGCTGTACAGACGGTCCTTCCGTTCACCTACCTTCTGTCCGGGCGCACGGAACCGGTGACACTGCTCATCATGATCCTTGCCGCCGCTGCCGTGTTCCTGCTGACCCAGCTGGACGCTGCCGTAAGGATCCGGAACGGCCGGGCGCTGCCGTACTGCGCCGAACTGGTCATAGCGGCTGCAGCGGGCGCACTGCTCGCTGTCCCCGCGATCCGGCTGGCCGGCGAGCAGGAGGCCGTCTGGGGCGTTGCCGTGCTCTGGACCGCGCTCGGCATTAATGCAGCGTCCTCACTGCTGCTGCGGCCGGGCCGTTGGGAGGCCCTGGCCGTGGCCGGGTTCGCAGGAGCCGGCATCACGGGCGCAGGCCTGCTGGGACTTCGCGGCTACGAGCTTTTGGTCCTCGCTGCCCTTGGCTACTCGTCCTATCTGGCTGCCCGAAAGGGACATCCGAACAGGGGCCGGTATCTTCTGGCAGTTCAGTTGCTCACCGCGGTTCTGGCGGTTCTGGTGGCTGCCGACGCCGGCGCAAACATCCACGGCCTCTTCGCCTCGGGTGCGGCCGCCGTTGCCACAGCCCAAATTCTTCGGACGGTCCTGGAACCGCGGCTGGCAGGTGTTGGCTTGAGCGCTGCCGCCCTGTGGACGAGCCTCGCCCTTCTCTCCATGGCACCCGTGGGATACGCGGCGCTGCTGGCGGACCGGATGCAGCGGGACGTGGTCTCCGCATTCCTGCTCCTGCTGCTCGTCGTAAGCGTCTCGGGATTCCTCCGCTGCCGCAGGGCAGCAATGCTGTATCCGGCAGCAGCTGCCCTAGGCGCCCTGCCGCTGGCCCTGACCGAACTCGTGCCTTTCAGCGGCGGGGGAGTGCTGCCGGAGGCACCCTTGTCCATCATGGCTGCCGGCCTGGTGCTGGCAGCATTCGCCGCCGCCGCCCTTGCCGGTGAAGCCCGGCCGGCCCTGCCCCTGCCGGTCCGGACCGTCCTGCTTGCTTCCGCCGGTGGATTCATCCTCCTCACGGGGCTGGCCGCAGCAGCGGATGAGAGCCTCGCTCTTGGCGGCCTTGCTGCAGCGGCGGCAGCAGCGGGTCTGCTGACGGCGTCCTACACGCGGAACATGCCCTGGCTCAGCGCAGGGACGGCTGCGCTCGTCTTTGCCTCTGCCCTTCTGTGTGCCGGAGAATTCGAACGGACTGTCCTTCGTGCGCCGTTTGCGCCGGGCTACGGGGAACTCTGGCCGGCCTGGGGTGCGGCCTTGGCACTGCAGGCTGCCCGGCTCATCATGTCCCTCGCGGAGCAGGTTCCCAGGACGGTACTGCGGCTGCGGATCATGGGCAGCGGCTCCTCGTGGCTGCTGGTTTTGGGCGCGGTTCCTGCCATGGCCGAGTTCAACAGTTCTGCCGCAGCGGGTTCACTGACCCTGCTCGCAGCCCTGGCTCTGGCGGTTCGGGAAGTGCCCGGCGGCCTTCGCGAAGCGGCCACGGAGGCTGCAGTCCTGCCTGCCGCGTTCGCCGTGCAGCGCCTGATTTGGTTTGTCCTGGGCCCGGCGGACCTCTTTTGGTCCCTGCAGTACTGGGCAGCTGTCCTGGCCGGGGTTGCGGCCTGGGAGTTCATCCGCCGCCGGGGGACCAGGGGCACCGCGGTGCTGGGAGCCGCCGCGGTCATCGTCTCCGGGAGCGGCCTGGGCACCGTCAGCTCGGGGGATGCCGGAGAGCAGCTGTGGGCACTTCTTGCCCACGCCGCGCTGCTCGCCTTCGGCCTGCTGGCCAGCCGGAAGCTGTTCACGATCTGGGGCGCAGCCGGAGTGGCCCTTGCAGTGCTCTGGTACCTGCGCGGTTACACATTCCTGCTGCTGGCGCTGCTCGCTGCGGGGCTGATCGGGCTTGCGGTCTGGCGCCTGACGAGGGTGCGTGCAGACCCTGAGGAAAGCCGGGAAAAGGAAGACAGCAGGGCCTGACGCCCCGGTGCCGGCTCCGCTAGGCTCAGGGAATGGAACTTCTGATCTTGCTGGTCATTGCAGCAGCCATCGTCGTCGGTGTGGGCTGGGGGCGCCGCCATTTTTCTTCGGAGATCAACCGGGCGAAGCGGATCCGCCGTGCCAACAGGCAGGACAGGCCCTAGCCGCAGGATTTCGGCGGCCCAGCCCCGCTGGGCTAGACTGAAGGAAAATGACGCGCCATGCGCCGGGTAATTCCGGGACGGTGATGCGTCCATATGCTAGAAGCCAGTCCCTGCCGGCAGCCGCTGATTCGCGTTCTGCCGTTCGATCTGGCAAACTAGAGAAGTTGTTCAAGCGCTTTTGTGCCCGCACGCGCTGAGCAGGCCGCGAAAATCGGCTCTGTGTGCGTGATGAGATTGCGTCCCGGTCAGGATAATGCCTGGCGCAGGGTCGAATCCTTCAGGGGAAAAGCCCATATATAACCCGCCCCCATTCTTGAACGGGTGTTGCCAGTTTCGAATCTGCGACACGCCCGAGCGCGGGGGTCGGAGCCTCGGCAGGTTGAGGAACCCGGAGCTTCCGGATTCAGCTTGTTGGAGGAGCACCGGGGCCAACATGGCCGCCAGGGGCAAAAACTGTACAGAGAGCAATACTCGAAGAAAGAGGCACGACGCCATGGCGGGACAAAAAATCCGCATCCGGCTGAAGTCGTATGACCACGAGGTCATTGACGTATCAGCACGGAAGATCGTTGAGACGGTCACGCGTGCAGGCGCAACGGTAGTAGGCCCCGTGCCGCTGCCCACGGAAAAGAACGTGTACTGCGTTATCCGTTCGCCGCACAAGTACAAGGACAGCCGCGAGCACTTTGAAATGCGCACGCACAAGCGTCTGATCGACATCATTGACCCCACGCCTAAGGCCGTTGACTCGCTGATGCGTCTCGACCTGCCTGCAGACGTGAACATCGAAATCAAGCTGTAGGGGGGAGCAGATACTTATGTCTTCTTCACTTACCCGCCAGGTTAAGGGCCTCCTGGGCACCAAGCTGGGCATGACCCAGGTCTGGGACGAGAACAACAAGCTCATCCCCGTCACCGTGGTCCAGGCTGATTCCAACGTCATCACCCAGCTGCGCAATGCGGACAAGGACGGCTACACCGCCGTTCAGATCGGCTACGGCCAGATCGATCCCCGCAAGGTCACCAAGCCGCTGGCAGGCCACTTCGAAAAGGCAGGCGTTACGCCTCGCCGCCACGTTGTTGAGCTGCGCACCGCTGACGCCGACACCTACGAGCTCGGCCAGGAACTCTCCGTTGAGATGTTCGAAGCCGGCCAGAAGGTCGACGTCGTTGGCACCTCCAAGGGCAAGGGCTTCGCCGGTGTTATGAAGCGTCACGGCTTCCACGGTGTTGGCGCTTCCCACGGTGCTCACAAGAACCACCGCAAGCCCGGCTCGATTGGTGGCGCATCCACCCCCGGCCGCGTCTTCAAGGGTCTTCGGATGGCCGGCCGCATGGGCGCCGTCCGTCACACCACGATGAACCTCACCGTCCACGCCGTGGATGTTGAGAAGTCGCTGCTGCTGATCAAGGGTGCCGTCCCCGGCGCCCGCGGCCAGGTCGTCCTCGTACGCACCGCCGTGAAGGGAGCTTAGTCTCATGGCTAACAAAACCACTGTTGAATTCCCCGCAGCGATCTTCGACGTTCAGACGAACGTACCGCTGCTGCACCAGGTAGTAGTGGCACAGCTTGCCGCTGCCCGCCAGGGCACGCACAAGACGAAGACCCGCGCAGAGGTTAGCGGTGCAGGCCGCAAGCCGTTCAAGCAGAAGGGCACCGGCCGCGCCCGTCAGGGTTCAATCCGTGCTCCTCACATGACCGGTGGCGGCGTTGTCCACGGACCGACGCCCCGCGACTACAGCCAGCGCACCCCCAAGAAGATGATTGCTGCCGCACTTCGCGGAGCACTCTCGGACCGGGCACGCAACGGCCGCATCCACGTGCTGGAATCCCTGGTAGCCGGCGAAACGCCGTCGACCAAGGCAGCACGCGAAGCGCTGCGTTCACTTTCCGACCGCAAGAACATGCTCGTTGTCATCGAGCGCGCCAACGATGTTGCTGCACTTTCCGTGCGTAACCTCACCGCTGTTCACGTGATCTATGTAGATCAGCTGAACACCTACGACGTGCTTGTTGCCGATGACGTGGTCTTCACCAAGGCTGCCTACGACGAGTTCGTTGGCAAGAACACTGTCAAGGAGGACGCCAAGTGAGCGCGACCACCGCTAAGGATCCGCGCGACGTCGTGCTTGCACCCGTCGTCTCGGAAAAGAGCTACGGCCTGATCGACGAAGGTAAGTACACCTTCCTGGTCGACCCCCGCTCGAACAAGACCGAGATCAAGCTGGCCGTGGAGAAGATTTTCTCCGTCAAGGTCGACTCGATCAACACCATCAACCGTGCCGGTAAGCGCAAGCGGACCAAGTTCGGATGGGGACAGCGCAAGAGCACCAAGCGCGCGATTGTCACCCTGAAGGAAGGCACAATCGACATCTTCGGCGGTCCGCTCAGCTAGGGCGGAGACCACTTTAACGAGGAATAAATAATGGGAATCCGTAAATACAAGCCGACTACCCCGGGCCGTCGCGGCTCGAGCGTAGCCGACTTCACCGAAATCACGCGGTCGACGCCGGAAAAGTCTCTGGTTCGCCCGCTGCCCAAAAAGGGCGGCCGTAACAACACCGGCAAGATCACGACCAGGCACAAGGGTGGCGGACACAAGCGCCAGTACCGCCTGATCGACTTCCGCCGGCACGACAAGGACGGCGTCAACGCTCGCGTTGCCGAGATCGAATACGATCCGAACCGTACCGCTCGTATCGCGCTGCTGCACTACGTTGATGGCACCAAGCGTTACATCATTGCGCCGAACAAGCTCAAGCAGGGCGACTTCGTAGAGGCCGGCGCCGGGGCTGACATCAAGCCCGGCAACAACCTGCCGCTGCGCAACATCCCCGTGGGTACCACCATCCACGCAGTTGAACTGCGTCCGGGCGGCGGTGCCAAGATGGCCCGCTCCGCCGGTGCTTCTGTTCAGCTCGTTGCCAAGGAAGGCCGCTTCGCACAGCTGCGTCTGCCCTCCGGTGAAATCCGCAACGTTGACGTGCGCTGCCGCGCAACCGTCGGCGAGGTCGGCAACGCCGAGCAGTCCAACATCAACTGGGGCAAGGCCGGCCGTATGCGCTGGAAGGGCGTTCGCCCGACCGTCCGCGGTGTCGCCATGAACCCGGTTGACCACCCGCACGGTGGTGGTGAAGGCAAGACCTCCGGTGGACGCCACCCGGTCAACCCGAACGGTAAGCGCGAAGGCCGCACCCGCCGCCCCAATAAAGAGAGCGACAAGCTTATTGTGCGTCGCCGTCGTTCCGGCAAGAACAAGCGATAGGAGCCTGGAAACATGCCACGCAGCCTGAAGAAAGGCCCCTTCGTCGACCAGCACCTGTTCCTTAAGGTAGCGGCCGAAAACGAAAAGGGCACCAAGAACGTCATCAAGACGTGGTCCCGCCGTTCGATGATCATCCCCGACATGCTCGGGCACACGATCGCCGTGCACGACGGACGCAAGCACATTCCGGTGTTTGTCACCGAGTCGATGGTCGGGCACAAGCTCGGCGAATTCGCTCTGACGCGGACATTCCGCGGCCATGTGAAGGACGACCGCAAGGGCAAGCGCCGCTAGGCGCTGCTCTTTCGGCAGAAGACGAGAGAAGGAAAGCAATGGAAGCCAAGGCAATTGCGCGTCATATCCGCGTAACGCCTATGAAGGCCCGGCGCGTCGTCAACCTTGTTCGTGGCAAGCAAGCGAATGAGGCTCTGGCAATTCTGAAGTTTGCCCCCCAGGCAGCTTCGGAGCCGGTATTCAAGGTAGTTCAGTCGGCAATGGCCAACGCACGTGTCCTCGCGGACCGCGACGGCGTGGCCTTCGACGAAGGTGACCTCTACATCAGCGAAGCATTCGTTGACGAAGGACCCACCATGAAGCGGTTCCAGCCGCGTGCCCAGGGCCGCGCCTACCGCATCAACAAGCGCACCAGCCACGTCACCGTGGTTGTCGCAACCCCGAAGAACGAGGAGGACCGTTAAGTGGGACAGAAGGTAAACCCGCACGGGTTCCGACTCGGCATCACCACTGATCACGTTTCGCACTGGTTTGCTGACAGCAACAAGCCGGGCCAGCGTTACAAGGACTTTGTCCGCGAGGACATCAAGATCCGTCAGCTCATGTCCACGGGCATGGACCGCGCCGGCATCGCCAAGGTTGAGATCGAGCGCACCCGCGACCGTGTCCGTGTGGATATCCACACTGCACGTCCGGGCATCGTGATCGGCCGCCGCGGCGCCGAAGCAGACCGCATCCGCGGCGAGCTCGAAAAGCTCACCGGCAAGCAGGTTCAGCTGAACATCCTCGAGGTCAAGAACCCCGAGATGGAAGCCCAGCTTGTTGCCCAGGGTGTTGCAGAGCAGCTTTCTTCCCGCGTGGCTTTCCGCCGTGCGATGAAGAAGGCCATCCAGTCCGCACAGCGTGCAGGTGCAAAGGGTATCCGTATCCAGTGCTCCGGCCGTCTGGGCGGCGCTGAAATGAGCCGTTCCGAGTTCTACCGCGAAGGCCGTGTGCCCCTGCACACCCTCCGCGCGAACATCGACTACGGCTTCTTCGAAGCAAAGACCACCTTCGGCCGCATCGGCGTGAAGGTCTGGATCTACAAGGGCGACGTCACCTCCAAGGAACTGGCTGCACAGCAGGCTGCTGCACCGTCCCGCGGACGTTCCAACGACCGTCCGGGCCGCGGCCCGGCCGACCGTGGGGACCGTGGCGGCGACCGTCGTCGTCGTCCCGAGCGTGCCGACAAGGCCGCCGCGCCTGCTGCAGAGGCTCCGGCCGCTGAGGCAGCTGCCCCCGCAGCAGAAGGAGGACAGGCTTAAATGCTTATCCCACGTCGAGTCAAATACCGTAAGCAGCACCACCCGGGTCGTTCCGGCGCTGCAACCGGTGGCACTGCAGTCAGCTTTGGTGAATGGGGTATCCAGGCTCTGACGCCTGCGTACGTCACCAACCGCCAGATTGAAGCTGCCCGTATTGCCATGACGCGCCACATCAAGCGCGGCGGCAAGGTCTGGATCAACATCTATCCTGACCGTCCGCTGACCAAGAAGCCTGCCGAAACCCGCATGGGTTCCGGTAAGGGTTCGCCGGAGTGGTGGGTTGCAAACGTCAAGCCGGGGCGGGTTCTCTTCGAACTCTCCGGTGTTTCCGAAGAGGTAGCTCGCGAGGCCCTGCGCCTGGCGATCCATAAGCTGCCGTTGAAGGCACGCATTGTGCGTCGCGAGGGTGGTGAATAGCAATGGCTATCGGTTCAAAGGAACTTGCAACTGATCAGCTGGACGGGTTCGACAACGAGCGTCTCGTTGAAGAACTTCGCAAGGCTAAGGAGGAGCTGTTCAACCTCCGTTTCCAGTCCGCCACCGGGCAGCTGGAAAACCATGGTCGCCTCCGCGCTGTCAAGCGCGACATCGCCCGCATCTACACGGTGCTGCGTGAGCGCGAGCTGGGAATTCGTCCCGAGCCGGTAGCTCCCGTCGAGGAAGCTGCCCCGGAGAAGAAGAAGTCCAAGAAGAAGGCTGCCGAGTCCGAAGCTCCGGCCGAGGTTGCCGAGGATGATGCCAAATGAGTGAAAACAAGAATGAGGCAGCAGTGACAACTGACGCTAACGGAGCCGATGCCCGCGGGTACCGGAAGACCGCTCGCGGCTACGTGGTCTCGGACAAGATGGATAAGACCATCGTTGTCGAGGTCGAAGACCGCGTGAAGCACGCACTGTACGGCAAGGTTCTTCGCCGCACGTCCAAGCGCAAGGCCCACGATGAGAAGAACGAGGCCGGCATTGGCGACCTCGTGCTGATCACCGAGACCCGGCCGCTCTCCGCTACCAAGCGGTGGCGCCTGGTCGAGGTCATCGAAAAGGCCAAGTAGCCCCAGGCTGCAAGGCAAAACAGGCCGGTAGCGTGCCGGATCCCAGCAGCACCAGCTGCTGGGATCCGGCACGCAGACGCCGTCCAAGCGTCAGGGCCCCGGCCGCGTTATCATTCGATTTCGCTTCCGGGGCCCTTTCGCGATAAACTTGAAATCTTGTCTGTGTGGTGCGGAAGCATGTCCTCTTTCAGGACGCTCTTCCTCACCGCCGAATGAGACAAAAGCCCGATAATCTTGTTCAGCATGGTGCTGTGGCTTGCGCTGCAGAGCGGTCCGTAAGGGACCGGTGCTGAGTACCAGTATTACGGGGTCCACCCATATCCGTTCCGCAAGGCTCAGAGTACTGAGAACCGGCGCGACGACAGGAGTAATAAGTGATTCAGCAGGAGTCGCGACTGAAGGTCGCCGACAACACGGGTGCCAAGGAAATCTTGACCATCCGCGTTCTCGGTGGATCCGGCCGTCGCTACGCAGGCATTGGCGACACCATTGTTGCCACCGTCAAGGACGCAATTCCCGGCGGCAACGTCAAGAAGGGCGATGTGGTCAAGGCCGTCATCGTCCGTACCAAGAAGGAACGCCGCCGCCAGGACGGTTCCTACATCAAGTTCGATGAGAACGCTGCAGTGATCTTGAAGAACGACGGCGACCCCCGCGGTACCCGTATCTTCGGCCCTGTTGGCCGCGAACTTCGCGACAAGAAGTTCATGAAGATCATTTCGCTGGCTCCGGAGGTGCTGTAGATCATGGCAAAGATCAAGAAGGGTGACCTGGTTCAGGTCATCACCGGTGCCAAGGCTGAGCGCGGCGGAGACCGCGGCAAGCAGGGCAAGGTTCTGAAGGTTTTCCCGGAGACCAACCGTGTCCTCGTTGAGGGCATCAACCGCGTCACCAAGCACACCAAGGTTGGCCAGTCCTCCCGTGGTTCCAAGACCGGCGGCATCGAGGTTGTTGAAGCCCCGATCCACGTTTCCAACGTGGCCGTCGTGGACCCCGAGACGAAGAAGCCCACCCGCGTTGGCTACCGCACCGAAACCGTCACGAAGGACGGCCGGACCCGCAACGTGCGCATCCGCGTCGCCAAGGGATCTGGGAAGGACCTCTAATGACTGAGACTGTCACCAAGATCGTCCCCCGTCTGAAGAACCGCTACGCAGCGGAAATCAAGCAGACTCTCCAGGACGAGTTCAACTACTCAAACGTCAACCAGGTTCCGCGCCTCGTCAAGGTCGTCGTGAACATGGGTGTTGGAGATGCCGCCAAGGACTCCAAGCTCATTGACGGCGCCGTACGCGACCTGACCGCGATCACCGGCCAGAAGCCGCAGATCACCAAGGCCCGCAAGTCGATCGCACAGTTCAAGCTGCGCGAAGGCATGCCGATTGGCGCGCACGCTACGCTGCGCGGCGACCGCATGTGGGAATTCGTGGACCGCCTGGTCACCCTGGCGCTTCCGCGTATCCGCGACTTCCGCGGCCTGAGCGGCAAGCAGTTCGACGGCAACGGCAACTACACGTTCGGTCTGACCGAGCAGTCGATGTTCCACGAAATCGATCAGGACAAGATCGACCGCGTACGCGGCATGGACATCACCGTGGTTACCACCGCAAAGACCGATGACGAGGGACGCGCGCTGCTGAAGGCGCTCGGCTTCCCGTTCAAATCCGAAGATTAATTACTACGTAAAAGGTCTGTTGCTCACCTCCGGCCCAGCCGTGAGAGCAGCAGAAACCGTTACGAGGGAGGGCTAGAGCCCACATGACAATGACAGATCCTGTCGCAGACATGCTTACGCGTCTGCGCAACGCAAACTCGGCTTACCACGATTCCGTGTCCATGCCGTACAGCAAGCTCAAGGCACGCGTTGCCGACATCCTGAAGGCCGAGGGTTACATCTCGGGCTGGAAGGAAGAAGAGGCTACGGTCGGCAAGACGCTGACCCTGGACCTCAAGTTCGGTCCGAACCGCGAGCGTTCCATCGCCGGCATCCGCCGCATCTCCAAGCCGGGCCTGCGTGTTTACGCAAAGTCCACCAACCTGCCGCGCGTTCTGGGCGGGCTGGGCATCGCCATCCTGTCGACGTCGTCAGGTCTGCTGACCGACCGCCAGGCCGCCAAGAAGGGTGTGGGTGGGGAAGTCCTCGCCTACGTCTGGTAGCAGGGAAGGGAAAGAATAATGTCACGTATTGGACGTCTGCCCATCTCTGTCCCCGCCGGAGTCGACGTTGCCATTGACGGCAACACCGTTTCGGTCAAGGGTTCCAAGGGCGAGCTGAGCCACGTTGTGCCCAGCCCGATCACTGTTTCCCTGGACGAGAACACCATCACCGTCGCCCGCCCCAATGACGAGCGCGAATCCCGTTCCCTCCACGGCCTGACCCGCACCCTGATCTCCAACATGATCACCGGTGTGACCGAAGGCTACAAGAAGGACCTGGAAATCGTAGGCACCGGTTACCGTGTGCAGGCCAAGGGCTCGGACCTCGAGTTCGCCCTGGGCTACAGCCACCCGGTATCCGTGAAGGCTCCGGAGGGCATCACGCTCACCGTTACGGGCCCGACCAAGCTCACCGTTTCCGGCATTGACAAGCAGCAGGTCGGCGAGGTTTCCGCCAACATCCGCAAGCTGCGCAAGCCTGACCCCTACAAGGGCAAGGGCATTCGTTACGCCGGCGAGATTGTCCGCCGCAAGGTCGGAAAGGCTGGTAAGTAATCATGGCCATCAGCATCAATAAGAAGCGCAATTCCAAGAGCAAGTCCGCTTCCCGGAGCCGCCGTCAGCTGCGGATCCGCAAGCGCATTGCCGGCACCGCGGCCCGTCCGCGCCTGGTCGTCAACCGCTCTTCGCGCCACGTGTTCGTCCAGGTTGTCGATGACAGCCGCGGCGTGACCGTTGCATCCGCGTCCACCATGGAAGCAGACCTGCGTTCCATGGAGGGCGACAAGACTGCCAAGTCCAAGCGCGTCGGCGAGCTCGTTGCCGAACGTGCCAAGGCTGCCGGCGTCGAAGCCGTGGTCTTTGACCGCGGCGGCAACCGCTACCACGGCCGCATCGCGGCTGTCGCAGACGGCGCACGCGAAGGTGGGCTGGCACTGTGACCGAGGCAAACAAGGAAAAGGAAAATCAGGTGACTGAAGCTACATCTGCTGAGGCAACTGAGACCAAGGACGCCGCAGCTCCCGCCACTGACGACCGCCGCGGCGGCCGCAAGGGCGAGCAGCGCTCGGACCGTGGAGGCCGCGGAGAACGCGGTGGCCGCGGTGGCCGCGACGGCGGACGCAATGATGACAAGGACAAGTTCATTGAACGCGTCGTTACCATCAACCGCGTCGCCAAGGTGGTCAAGGGTGGTCGTCGCTTCAGCTTCACCGCCCTCGTAGTTGTCGGCGACGGCAACGGCATGGTCGGCGTTGGCTATGGCAAGGCAAAGGAAGTTCCCTCCGCAATCGCGAAGGCCGTTGAAGAAGCCAAGAAGACTTTCTTCCGCGTCCCCCGTATCGGTGGAACCATCCCGCACCTGGTCCAGGGTGAAGCTGCTGCAGGCGTTGTCCTGCTGCGTCCGGCTTCCCCGGGTACCGGCGTTATCGCCGGCGGTCCGGTCCGAGCCATCCTCGAGTGCGCCGGTATCCACGACGTGCTTTCCAAGTCGCTGGGTTCTTCCAACGCGATCAACATCGTGCACGCCACGGTTGCCGCGCTGAAGGGCCTCGAAGAGCCTCAGGCAGTGGCTGCCCGCCGCGGCCTGCCGCTGGACGAAGTTGCTCCCGCAGCGATGATCCGCAACATGCAGAAGGCTGGTGCATGATGAGTACTCCCAAGCGCGTTGCCGTCAGCTCGGCACAGCTGGAAATTACCCAGATTAAGTCCACCATCGGTGGTAAGCAGAATCAGCGCGACACGCTGCGTTCACTCGGCCTGAAGCACATCGGCGACACCGTCGTCCGCAGTGCAGATGCCGTGACCGTTGGCATGATCAACACGGTTCCGCACCTCGTGAAGGTTGAGGAGGCGAAGTAACATGGCTGAAGATAACAAAGCTCTGAAGGTCCACCACCTGCGTCCTGCTCCGGGTGCCAAGACGGCTAAGACCCGTGTTGGCCGCGGTGAAGGTTCCAAGGGTAAGACCGCAGGCCGCGGTACCAAGGGAACGGCTGCCCGTTACCAGGTCAAGGCCGGCTTCGCAGGCGGGCAGCTTCCGCTGCACATGCGCCTGCCGAAGCTGCGCGGCTTCAAGAACCCGTTCAAGGTCGAGTTCCAGGTTGTTAACCTGGACAAGATCTCCGAACTGTTCCCCGAAGGCGGCGAGGTCACCGTTGAGGCCCTCGTAGCCAAGGGCGCCGTTCGCAAGAACCAGCCCGTCAAGGTGCTGGGCACCGGCGACATCACCGTCAAGGTTGATGTGAAGGCCAACGCCTTCTCGGCCAGTGCCGCGGACAAGATCGCTGCAGCGGGCGGAACGACCACGGCGCTCTAAGCACCGTGACCAGCGCACAGGTTTCGCTGACGGGGCCCGGTTTTCCGGGCGCCGTCGGCGGGCTGTGCACTCTGCCACTGATCACTAAGCTCCCGGCAGGCCGAAACCGGCCAGCCGGGGGCTTAGTGTTTTAACACCGCAAGAAGCCGTTTGTGCCGGTGACGCAACACACGGCCTGAGCGGATAGACTCAGTTTCTGTTACCTGTCCCGCCGGGACTCATTCCACACTTTCTTCAGGAGGACGCTTGCTTAGCGCTATTGGCCGGGCTTTCCGGACGCCAGACCTGCGACGCAAGCTGTTGTTTACGCTGGGAATCATCACTATCTTCCGCATGGGTGCTTTTATCCCGGCCCCGGGTGTTGACTACGGCAATGTGCAGCAGTGCTTGGCTCTGGGTGCCACCTCTGGTGGCCTTTATGAGTTCGTGAACCTCTTCAGCGGCGGTGCCCTGCTGCAGGTCTCAGTCTTCGCCCTCGGCATCATGCCGTACATCACCGCCAGCATCATTGTGCAGCTGCTGCGCGTAGTGATCCCGCACTTCCAGGCGCTTTATGAGGAAGGCCAGCAGGGCCAGTCGACGCTGACGCAGTACACGCGTTACCTGACGATCGCCCTTGGCCTGCTGAACGCCACCACCGTTGTGTCCCTGGCCCGCTCCGGAGCACTGTTCAACAACATGTGCTCGGTGCCGATCATCCCGGACGACAACATCATCACCATCCTGCTGCTGATCATCACCCTGACGGCCGGCACCGGCCTGATCATGTGGATGGGCGAGCTTGTCACGGAGAAGGGCGTCGGCAACGGCATGTCCCTGCTGATCTTCACCTCCATCGTGGCCAGCTTCCCCAGCGCCCTCGGCGCGATCCTCTCCGCCCAGGGCTGGACGGTCTTCCTCGGCGTCATCGGGATCGGCATCCTGACGGTCGCCCTGGTTATCTTCGTCGAGCAGTCCCAGCGCCGTATTCCCGTGCAGTACGCAAAACGGATGGTCGGCCGCCGCACTGTCGGCGGCACGAATACGTACATCCCGATCAAGGTCAACATGGCCGGCGTGATCCCCGTGATCTTTGCATCGTCGATGCTCTACCTGCCCTCGCTGCTGGCACAGTTCAACACCCCCTCGGACGGATCTGCTCCGCCGGAATGGGTCGTCTGGATCAACAACTACCTGACATCGGGCGACCACCCGCTCTACATGGCCGTGTACTTCCTGATGATCGTCTTCTTCACGTACTTCTACGTGTCGATCACGTTCAACCCCGAGGAAGTCTCGGAGAACATGAAGAAGTACGGCGGCTTCATCCCGGGCATCCGGGCCGGCCGCCCCACCGCCGAATACCTGCAGTACGTGCTCTCCCGCATTACCCTGCCCGGCGCCCTTTACCTGGGCCTTGTTGCCCTTATTCCGCTGATTGCCCTGGTGCTGGTCGGGGCAAACCAGAACTTCCCGTTCGGCGGAACCTCGATCCTCATCATGGTTGGTGTGGGCCTCGAGACGGTCAAACAAATTGACGCGCAGCTCCAGCAGCGTCACTACGAAGGGTTATTGCGATGACACGACTGCTCATTATTGGGCCCCCCGGTGCGGGCAAGGGAACTCAGGCCTCCCGTATCTCCGAGCGCCTCGGTGTCAGCGCGATCTCCACGGGAGACATCTTCCGTTCCAACGTGAAGAACCTGACCCCGCTGGGCATCGAAGCCAAGAAATACATCGACGCCGGTAACTTTGTCCCTGACGAGGTCACCAACAACATGGTGCGTTCACGTCTCCAGGAAGACGATGTCCAGGACGGCTTCCTGCTGGACGGCTACCCCCGCACCGCAGCGCAGGTAGAGGAACTGGATAACATCCTCGCCGCCAGCGGCGACAGCCTGGACGCAGTCCTTCTGCTGACGGCCGACGACGAGGAACTCGTCCAGCGGCTGCTCAAGCGTGCCGAGATCGAAGGCCGCGCCGATGACAATGAAGAAGTCATCCGGCACCGGCTTGAGCTGTACAAGCAGCAGACCGCAGACGTCGTCGACAGCTACGAGAAGCGCGGAATTGTTGCACGCGTGGATGGGCTCGGCGACATCGACGAGGTCACGGAACGCGTAATGCAGGCACTCAAGCAAACCAGCTAGTTAGAAGGCGGGACGTTGGCACAGCCGCGGATCCAGTACAAGACAAATGCGCAGATGCGCACGATGCGCGAGGCAGGCCTGGTGCTTATCAAGGCGCTGGACGAGGCCGTTGCTGCGGCCCGCCCAGGCGTCACCACGGCAGAGATCGACAAGGTCTTTGCCGGGGTGCTCGCCGAGGCGGGCGCGACGTCGAACTTCCTGGGCTACTACGGTTTCCCGGCCACCATCTGTACTTCGGTGAATGAGGAAGTCGTCCACGGCATCCCCGGAAGCCGGGTGCTGAACGACGGCGACATCATCTCGATCGACGGCGGAGCGATAGTTGACGGCTGGCATTCGGATTCTGCCCGGACCGTGATTGTCGGAACGCCTGATCCGGAGGACCAGCGGCTCTCAGACGTCACCGAGAACGCTATGTGGCACGGGATTGCCGCCGCCGCGAAGGGCCGCTTCGTGGGGGACATCGGCGCGGCCATAGACGACTACGTCAGCAGCGTTCCCGGCAAGCCGCTGGGTATCCTCGAAGACTATGTCGGCCACGGCATTGGCTCGGAGATGCACCAGGCGCCGGATGTGCTGAACTACAGGACCAGCCACCGCGGTCCGAAGCTGAAGGCCGGAATGTGCCTGGCCATCGAACCGATGCTGGTCCGCGGCGGAATAGAGACGGCAACGCTCGAGGACGACTGGACCGTTGTGACCACGGACGGAGCGCGCTCCTGCCAGTGGGAACACACCGTGGCGATCCACGAGAAGGGGATCTGGGTGCTGACGGCACCTGACGGCGGAGCCTCCCGGCTCGAGCCGCTGGGGGTCACCCCCGTGCCGGTTCCCTGACGCCCGCTGGTGCTTCAAGGCCCGTCCCGCCTTCGGCGGGGCGGGCCTTGCGCGTACCAGGGCTCCGGTACCACTGGAGGCAGAAAATAAACACCACTAGCAGTTCGACCGCACCGCCGGCGTAGTACATCGCCATCGCGCCGGATTCGGCCTCGCCGGCTGTTATCCCCGGGGGAGGAGAGGCAGCCAGGGACTTGGCGAGGACGTTGTGGGCTGCGATCGTCAGGATCAGGACGCCTGCCCGCAGCGGCAGGGATGCACGGTGCGGATTGGGGTCCCGGCCAATGAGGGCAGCAGTCCACAGGTAGCCTGCTGCGAGCACATGGAACGTGACCAGCCAGTGGACCGGTGCCTGCGTCCGCATGGTGTCGAAGACAGGGGTCCGGAACATGACCAGCATGCCGCCGGCGTTCAGGACGGCAGCGGTGACGGGAAAGGCTAGGAAGCGCGCCGGGCGGCTGCGCAGGAGCCGGACCAGGCGGCGCGACGGGACGGGATCCATGATCCGCAGGGCCAGTGTTGCCGGACGGCCCAGCACCAGCAGGGCGGGGCCCAGCATGCCTGCCAGGACGTGGGAGAAGCTGAGCAGGGTGAAATCCGCATGG
Organism: Arthrobacter caoxuetaonis; assembly: GCF_023921125.1. Lineage (NCBI taxonomy): Bacteria > Bacillati > Actinomycetota > Actinomycetes > Micrococcales > Micrococcaceae > Arthrobacter > Arthrobacter caoxuetaonis. The sequence goes on along the minus strand of NZ_CP099466.1, from coordinate 2,761,775 downwards.
GCGCGTTCGGCGAACGGTCCCGCAACCGTTGCCAGGACAGCAGCGATGCCCGCGGTGAAGGACAGTGTCCGGAGCATCGGCCACGTCCCGGAACGCGGGGCCAGGGCAGCGGCCCAATACGCTGCTGCGGCGGCACCGGCCGGGACCAGGAAAAGCAGTTCAACCGGCATGCTGCCCGTCGAATGCGTGTGCAGCATCATCAGGGCCGGGGGAGGGGAACGGCATCCCGGGTGCGGAAGACCAGGAAGGCCCCTGCCGCCAGCATCAGGACGGCGGCAATATTCCAGGTGAGGTCGTAGGGCAGCAGGTCAACCTTGTACCGGATCTGGTGGAGGGTCAGCAGCTTGTGCTGCACGGTTCCGTCGTAAAGCTGGAAGGCGCCGGCGCCCAGCAGTACGGATCCGGCCCACCGGGCGGGTATCAGGGCGCGGTGCCGGCGGAGATCGGCGAAAAGGAACAGGCCGGCGACGACGGCGAACCAGCCGAAGGCGTGGAACAGGCCATCGGAGAACAGGCCTGCCGCCGTTGTGGACCTGTCATAGAAGTGATGCCACTGCAGGAGCTGGTGGAACACGACTTCGTCGACGAACGCCGCGATTCCAATGCCGACGAACACGCCGGAAAGAAGGTTCCTGCGGCGCGGCCTGAACGGGGCAGTCCGTGAGGAATTCATGCCCCGACCATAGCAAACCAGGCCCGCGGCCTTACGGGCCGAAGCCGGGGCCTGCACTATGGAAGCGGTTCAGGCGCGCGGCTAGGGCGGCCCCGGGATTTAACTTATCCGGCCTCGTGCCGTAGAGTTATCTGTTGGTTGTCTCTACATTCGTGCCCAATTCCATCCCTTTGCAGTGGACGGAAGAGGAACGGGGAGGGGCGCCAAACACAAAAACCGCTGCCCGGGCAATCAAGGGCAGCACAGACGTTAGCGGAGGATATGGCCAAGAAAGACGGCGTCATAGAGATTGAGGGCTCGGTCAACGAAGCCCTGCCCAATGCGATGTTCCGCGTTGAGCTGGCCAACGGCCACATTGTGCTCGCACACATCTCGGGAAAGATGCGTCAACACTACATTCGCATCCTCCCCGGAGACCGCGTTGTGGTGGAACTTAGCCCGTACGACCTCACCCGGGGCCGTATCGTCTACCGCTACAAGTAACAACACAGGCTCCGGCACTCCGTACAGGAAGGCTGGAGCTCAACCCTGCAACCACGCAAAGGAAAACCATGAAGGTCCAGCCGAGCGTCAAGCAGATCTGCGATAAGTGCAAGGTGATTCGCCGTAACGGCCGAGTCATGGTGATCTGCGAGAACCCGCGCCACAAGCAGCGCCAGGGCTAAATAAGCGGTTACTGTCCAGGGATCCTAGGGTCCAGGGGCGCGCTAAGCCCACGCGTAGTAATTGAATATGGCAGTACAGCGTCTGATACGCGTGACGCATACCCCCGGTACGGAGGCCGGGGACCTGGTAACAGGGACGTACTGCTTCAGACCTCCGGTAACACCAAAGGAGAACCGCCAATATGGCACGTCTCGCCGGCGTAGACATCCCCCGCGAAAAGCGGGTTGTCATTGCGCTTACTTACATCTACGGCGTGGGCAAGACCCGTGCAGAGCAGACCCTGGCAGAGACCGGCATCAGCCCGGACACTCGCGTCAAGGACCTCAGCGATGCTGAACTCGTTCAGCTGCGTGACTACATCGAGGGCAACTTCAAGGTTGAGGGTGACCTCCGCCGCGAGGTAGCAGCCGACATCCGCCGCAAGGTTGAAATCGGCTCCTACCAGGGCATCCGCCACCGCCGCGGCATGCCTGTCCATGGCCAGCGCACCAAGACCAACGCTCGTACCCGCAAGGGCCCGAAGCGTACCGTTGCCGGTAAGAAGAAGGCCGGCCGCTAAATAACGCGGTCCAGGCCATGACCTGCACAGTCAGGTCACCTAAACCAAACTCTTTGTAGGAGAAGTAATGCCCCCCAAGACTCGTGGAGCGGTACGCAAGCCGCGTCGCAAGGATAAGAAGAATATCGCGCTGGGCCAGGCGCATATCAAGAGCACTTTCAACAACACCATCGTGTCCATCACGGACCCGACCGGTGCTGTTATCTCATGGGCTTCCGCCGGTGAGGTTGGCTTCAAGGGCTCCCGTAAGTCCACCCCGTTCGCTGCGCAGATGGCTGCTGAAGCCGCTGCCAAGCGTGCACAGGAGCACGGCGTCCGCAAGGTCGACGTCTTCGTGAAGGGTCCGGGATCCGGCCGCGAGACCGCGATCCGTTCGCTCCAGGCCACCGGCCTTGAAGTTGGCACCATCCAGGATGTCACCCCGAGCGCTCACAACGGCTGCCGTCCCCCGAAGCGCCGCCGCGTCTAATTCGCATTCGTTGCCGGTGCCGGTGCCGCCGCTGACTGTTTGTTTCGCAGACAGTCCAGCGGCACCGGCCCGGGTGCGAGGCTGCTAGCCGTCCAAGACGCGCGCGGGGGTGTCCCCGTCGTCGTCGTTTCCACCATTTGTGTTGCGTCATATAGCGGACGCTCGCTGAAAGGAAATGCAAGTGCTCATTGCACAGCGCCCCACCCTCACTGAAGAAGTCGTAGCCGATAACCGCTCCCGGTTCATCATCGAACCGCTGGAGCCGGGCTTTGGCTACACCCTCGGCAACTCCCTCCGCCGTACGCTGCTGTCCTCCATCCCCGGTGCTGCCGTAACCAGCATCCGGATCGACGGAGTTCTGCACGAGTTCACCACCGTTCCGGGCGTCAAGGAGGATGTCACTGAGATCATCCTTAACGTCAAGAACCTCTCGGTGTCCTCCGAGCATGACGAGCCCGTCGTGGCCTACCTGCGCAAGCAGGGTCCCGGCGTCGTCACCGCAGCGGACATTGCTCCGCCGGCCGGCGTGGAGTTCCACAACCCGGATCTGCACATCGCCACCCTGAACTCGAAGGGCAAGTTCGAACTCGAACTGACCATCGAGCGTGGACGTGGCTACGTTTCCGCAAGCCAGAACAAGTCCGGTGACCAGGAGATCGGCCGTATCCCGGTTGACTCCATCTACTCGCCGGTCCTGAAGGTAACCTTCCGCGTGGAGGCCACCCGTGTCGAGCAGCGCACCGACTTCGACCGCCTGATCGTCGACGTCGAAACCAAGGATGCCATTGCACCCCGCGACGCTGTCGCGTCCGCAGGCACCACCCTGGTTGAGCTTTTCGGCCTGGCCCGTGAACTGAACACCGCAGCAGAAGGCATTGAAATTGGCCCGAGCCCGACGGATGCCGCTTTGGCTGCCGACATGGCCCTGCCGATCGAAGACCTTGAGCTGACTGTGCGTTCCTACAACTGCCTCAAGCGCGAAGGCATCCACACCGTGGGTGAACTCGTAGCCCGCTCCGAGGCTGATCTGATGGACATCCGCAACTTCGGTGCGAAGTCCATCGACGAGGTGAAGGCGAAGCTCGTTGAACTGGGTCTGTCCCTGAAGGATTCCCCTCCCGGGTTTGACCTGGCCGCCCGCGCCGCAGCCATCGAAGAGGACGAGTCCGAATTCTCGGACGACGAGCTCTAAACACGCAAAATCTTGCCGCCGTGCCCCTGGCACTGCGCGGCACCGTTTGAGGAGAAAATGTAATGCCTACACCCACCAAGGGTAAGCGCCTCGGAGGCAGCCCGGCTCACCAGCGCCTCATGCTGGCGAACCTTGCCGCACAGCTGTTCGAGCACAAGCAGATCACCACCACGGTGACCAAGGCCAAGCGCCTGCGTCCCTACGCAGAACGCCTGATCACGTTCGCCAAGCGCGGAGACCTGTCTTCCCGCCGCCGCGTTCTGGCCCTGATCTCTGACAAGGGCCTCGTTCACGAGCTCTTCACCGAGATTGCACCGGCTGTCGCCCAGCGCGACGGCGGCTACACCCGCATCACCAAGATCGGCAACCGCAAGGGCGACAACGCTCCCATGGCTGTCATCGAACTGGTGCTCGAGCCGCTTTCCGCTAAGCAGTCCGTCGTTGCAGAGGCCTCCACGGCCGCTGCCGCCGCTGCTCCGGCCCCGGTTGCTGAGTCCGCTGACTCCGCTGACTCCGCAGAGTCCGGCGAATCAGCTGACTCGGCCGAATCTGCTGATTCCGCTGAGTCGGCCGAATCCGCTGAGTCTGCCGACGAAGCTGCTGAGGAAACCGAAGAGAAGAAGTAATTCTCTGAAATACCCGTTGTGCCCTTAATATTGGGGTTATGACTAGTGAGAGGCCCGCCGTTCCGTATCCGGACGGCGGGCTTCTTCGTATCCGCCTGGACCTGTCCTACGATGGAGCCCCTTTTGCAGGCTGGGCCGTGCAGCCCGGGCTGCCCACCGTGCAGGGCACCTTGGAAGCTGCCCTTGCGGTGCTGTTCCGCCGTCCGGTCCGGGTTACCGTAGCCGGCCGCACCGATGCAGGTGTCCATGCCAGGGGACAGGTCGTCCATTTCGATGCCACGGAACGCGAGTGGCTTGCCATCGCCCGGGACAAGGAGCCGGCGGTCGCGCTGCAGCGGCGGCTGCGCGGAGTGCTGAACCGGGAGCTGACGGTCCCGCTGAAGGAGCAGCACGTGGCCCGGCGTGCCGTGGAGGCCCGTGCCGGTGCCATTGAGGTCAGCGGCGTTTCCCTCGCCCCGGAAGGGTTTGATGCGCGTTTTAGCGCCCTCTGGCGGAGGTACAGCTACAGGATCGCCGACCGTGAAGAAAACTGGGACCCGCTCCTGCGCAGCGTGACCCTCTGGAACAAAGTCCCCGTCAGTGACGATGCCATGAATGAAGCAGCAGCCGGCGTCCTGGGGGTCCAGGACTTCCTTTCCTTCTGCAAGCCGCGGCAGGGTGCCACCACCATCCGCGAGCTTCAGGAGTTTTCCTTCACCCGCGGACCGGACGGCATCCTGCTGGCCCACCTGCAGGCAGATGCGTTCTGCCACAACATGGTCCGTTCACTGATCGGCGGGGCGCTGCTCGTCGGGGCGGGGGAGCGCAGGCCGCAGTGGCTGGCAGAGCGCATGTTCGCGCGTGTCCGGGATTCGAAATCCAAGCTGGCACCGCCGCACCCGCTGGTCCTGGAAGAAGTCAGGTACCCCGAGCCGGGCCAGCTGCTGGCCCGGGCGGAAGCGACCAGGGCGCGGAGGGAATAGAATTCAGGGTGTGAACAACTGCATGCATGAGGGCTTTTGACCTGACCCCGCAAGCAGGCTATTGTTTATAGTCGTTGTGCGTGTCCTACCTCGATAGGTCTATGCCCACGGGAGCGGCTCAGTTGCAGAGCCACCTGGCCCCGGGGAGATAGCCGAGATCTCAGGACCACTGGTTACATCAGTCCTCACCTGACCATCCGGTAACGCATAGAGAAGCTGCGCGGCGTATGGCATCCATACGCGGCGCGCCACCTAAGAAGAAGAAACGAAGGCAAACACCGTGCGTACGTACACCCCGAAGCCCGGCGACATCAACCGCCAGTGGCACGTCATTGACGCCACCGACGTTGTCCTAGGCCGTCTTGCCAGCCAGACCGCAACACTGCTGCGCGGAAAGCACAAGCCGACCTTTGCTCCCCATATGGACATGGGCGATTTCGTCATCATCATCAACGCTGAGAAGGTTGCCCTGACCGGCGCCAAGCTCGAACAGAAGCGTGCCTACCGCCACTCCGGTTTCCCGGGCGGCCTGTCCTCCGTCAACTATGCCGAACTGCTGGAAAAGAACCCGGTGCGTGCAGTTGAGAAGGCCATCCGCGGCATGCTGCCCAAGAACTCCCTCGCTGCACAGCAGATGGGCAAGCTCAAGGTATACAAGGGTGCCGAGCACCCCCACGCCGCCCAGCAGCCCAAGACCTTCGAAATCACCCAGGTCGCCCAGTAGTTCTGGCCCGCCAACTAAGAAATTAATTCAAGGAGAATCGTGGCTCAGAACACTGAAGAGCTGAATGAAAACACCGAGGAGCTCACCAGCTACACCTCGGAATCCCCTGACGCTGCCGAGGCAGCCGTCAAGGAACGCCCGGCGCTGACCGTCGCCGGTTCCGCTGTTGGCCGCCGCAAGGAAGCAATCGCCCGCGTGCGCGTTGTTCCCGGTACCGGCAAGTGGATCGTCAACGGCCGCGAGCTGGCTGACTACTTCCCGAACAAGCTGCACCAGCAGGAAGTCAACGAGCCGTTCAAGCTCCTCGACCTCGACGGCGCCTACGACGTCATCGCCCGCATCCACGGCGGCGGCGCCTCCGGCCAGGCCGGCGCACTGCGTCTCGGCGTGGCTCGCTCGCTGAACGAGATCGACCGCGAGAACAACCGCCCGGCCCTGAAGAAGGCTGGCTTCCTGACTCGTGACGCCCGCGTCATCGAGCGCAAGAAGGCCGGTCTCAAGAAGGCCCGCAAGGCACCTCAGTACTCCAAGCGCTAAAAAGGCGCCTTCCCCTCTTGCTGCCGCTGGAGCGTCAGCAAGAGGGGGCCCTCGGCGCTTTTTAGCGCTTGGCTCCACAAGCGCTCATCCAGTGCTTGGAACCAGGCGCTGGAGCGCCTGCCCCCACGGGGCACTACAGAGAACCCCTGGCCACGGCCGGGGGTTCTCTGTTTTTGGCCCTTGAAAGGGACGCAAAACACACTCTTTTGGGCTCGGAAAACCTCCTAAAGCCACCTTTTTCTCTCCTAAGGCCTGCGGGTATTTCGCCCGCTGACTTCGCTAAGTGGCAGAATAGGCCCCGGGGTCGCAGCACGGCGCCCTTTTCCGGGCAGCCGCACGGGTGGCTATTACATGCTTTAAGGATTCTGGAACATGACACGACTGTTTGGCACTGACGGGGTACGCGGGCTGGCCAACGGCCTGATTACGGCCGAAGTGGCGCTGGGGCTCGCGCAGGCGGCAGCAGTGGTTCTGGGGCACCGCCAGGTTCCTGCAGGCAAGCGGCCAGTAGCTGTGGTGGCGCGGGATCCCCGCATCAGCGGCGACTTCATTTCGGCCGCCATTGAAGCAGGCCTCGCCAGCTCAGGTATTGACGTCTTCGATGCCGGAGTCCTGCCCACCCCCGCGGCCGCGTACCTCGTTGCCGACCTCGAAGCCGACTTCGGCGTCATGATTTCCGCCTCCCACAACGCTGCCCCCGACAACGGCATCAAATTCCTGGCCCGCGGCGGGCAGAAACTCGACGACGCGCTGGAAGATGCGATCGAAGCCGAGATGGATGTGCCCAGTCCCCGGCCCACCGGTGCCGCCGTGGGCCGCATCAAACGCTTTGCGGACGCTGAAGACCGCTACATCGTGCACCTGCTGCAGACGCTGCCGCACCGGCTGGACGGGCTAAAGGTAGTCCTTGACTGTGCCCACGGAGCGGCCAGCGGCTGCTCACCGCAGGTCTTTGCCGACGCCGGTGCAGAAGTGATCGTCATCGGAGCCGAGCCGGACGGCATCAACATCAATGACGGCTACGGTTCCACCCACCTGCAGCCGCTTCAGGCTGCCGTGCTGGAGCATGCGGCCGACCTCGGTATCGCCCATGACGGCGACGCGGATCGATGCCTCGCAGTGGACGCGGAAGGCAACGTCGTCGACGGCGATCAGATCATGGCGATCATGGCCGTTGCCATGAAGGCGTCGGGAGAACTCAAGGATGACGCCCTCGTAGCCACGGTCATGAGCAACCTTGGCCTCAAGCTGGCACTGCGCGAAGCAGGCATCAGCATCCGGGAGACCGGAGTGGGGGACAGGTACGTGCTCGAAGCCATGCGTCAAGGCGGCTACAGCCTCGGCGGCGAGCAGTCCGGGCATGTGATCTTCTCGCAGTACGCCACGACGGGCGACGGCGTCCTGACCGGCCTGCAGCTCGCTGCCCAGGTCGCCAAGACCGGACGCAGCCTGAAGCAGCTGGCCAGCATCATGACGAAAATGCCCCAGGTCCTCATCAACGTCAAAGATGTGGACAAATCAGCCGCGTCCACGCACGAGACGGTTCGCCAGGCCGTAATCGACGCCCAGGAAAAGCTGGGCGAAACCGGGCGCGTCCTGCTGCGTCCGTCCGGCACCGAGCCGCTGGTGCGTGTGATGGTCGAAGCGGAAGATATGGAAACTGCCCAGGCAGTGGCTGAGAAACTGGCCGCCACGGTGGAAGCGAACCTCTCCCTCACGCCGTCCGAGGGCGCCAGCGTCTAGGCGGAGGGGCGCTGGGAAGCCAGCGCGTCCCGGATTTCGGTAAGCAGCGCAATCTGCGGATCCACCGACTGTGCCGGTGTAATTCCCATGCGCCGGTTGCGGCGTTCAATCATCTTGTTCATGGGCAGTACGATCACGAAGTACACCGTGGCAGCTACCAACAGGAAATTGACCACTGCGGTCAGCAGCACCCCGAACTGGATAGCGTTTCCGTTCAGGTTCACCACAGCGAAACTGTCGAAATTCGGTGAACCGACCAGACCGGAAATGAACGGCATCAGCACTGCTGAAACCATGGCGTTGACTACTGCGGTGAACGCCGTGCCGATGATGACGGCAACGGCAAGGTCGAGCACGTTGCCCTTCATGATGAAGTCTTTGAAACCCTTAAGCATCGGCCAAGACTATCGGCTGCCCGGTGTCCGGCGCCGGAGATGACGTGCTGCTGCTCAGGTCTTGCGCAGGAGCATCCGCCGGACCGAATGGTCGGCGTCCTTGGTGAGCACCAGCTGCGCGCGCCCGCGGGTCGGCAGGACGTTGGTCACGAGGTTGGGCTCGTTGATCCGCTTCCAGATGTCCAGTGCAGTTTCACGCGCCTCGGCGTCAGTGAGGTCCGCATAGCGGTGGAAGTACGACGCCGGATTGGCGAAGGCACCGCTGCGGAGCGACTGGAAGCGCTGGACATACCACTCTTCGATATAGGAAGTCCGGGCGTCCACATAGATCGAGAAGTCGAAGAAATCGCTCAGCGCCAGTCCGGAGCGGCCGTCCGGCCTGGTCCGGGCGGGGGCCAGGACGTTCAGTCCCTCGACGATCAGCACATCGGGACGCCGAACCACGATTTCCGAGCCGGGAACAATGTCGTAGGTCAGGTGCGAATAGCGCGGAGCGCGCACTTCTTCGGCGCCGCTTTTCACTGCGCTGACGAAGCGCAGCAGCCGGCGCCGGTCATAGCTCTCCGGAAAGCCCTTGCGCTGCATCAGGCCGCGCCGCTTGAGTTCGGCGTTGGGATAGAGGAAACCGTCCGTGGTTATGAGTTCCACATTGGGGGTGTCCGGCCAGCGCCGCAGCATTTCGCGCAGCACGCGGGCGGTGGTGGATTTTCCGACGGCAACCGACCCGGCGACCCCGATCACGAATGGTGTCCGCGTGGTCTTCTCTCCGAGGAAGGTCGTGGTGGCGCTGTGCAGCTTGCCGGCAGCCGCGACGTAGAGGTTCAGCAGGCGGGAGAGCGGCAGATAGACCTCGCGGACCTCATCGAGGTTCAGCTGGTCACCCAGGCCGCGCAGGCGGGTGATGTCGTCCTGGTTGAGCGGGGACTCGATTTCGTGGGACAGGCGTGACCAGGTCTGCCGGTCCAGCTCAACGAATGGGGTGAAGTTGGTCTCTTGGCCGTTACCGGACGAGGCCCGCGGAGTTGGTTCGGTCACCCTAGGAATTGTGCACTGCCTCGCCGGTCAATCCAAACGTGCAGAGGCCGCTTGCGCCGGGCGTTTCGTCGCCTGCCTTATCCTGCCGGTACTCTTAGCACTATGTGTGGAATCGTTGGATACGCTGGCCGGCCCGAAGCTGCCGCTGCAATTGGGCACAGCGCCCTGGACGTCGTCATGGAAGGCCTTCGCCGCCTTGAGTACCGCGGGTACGACTCCGCCGGTGTGGCTGTGCTGACCGGGAACGGCGTTGAGTCACGGAAGAAGTCGGGCAAGCTCGCCAACCTCGTGGCAGAGCTCGAGGCAGCTCCGCTGCCGGTGGCGACCACAGGCATTGGCCACACCCGCTGGGCCACCCACGGCGGTCCGACGGACGGCAACGCCCATCCGCACCTGGCGGACAATGACCGCCTCGCCGTGATCCACAACGGCATCATCGAGAACTTCGCTGAGCTTAAGGCAGAACTGCTCGCCGGCGGAGCCGTTTTCCGCTCGGAGACTGACACCGAAGTTGCTGCTGCCCTGCTGGGCCGCATTTACGCGTCGGAAGGCGGCCAGGACCTGGCCCGCAGCATGCAGCTCGCCTGCCAGCGGCTCGAAGGTGCCTTCACGCTGCTGGCCGTCCACGCGGATTCCCCGGACACCGTTGTCGCGGCCCGCCGGAACTCCCCGCTGGTTGTGGGGCTGGGCGACGGCGAGAACTTCCTCGGTTCCGACGTTTCCGGGTTCATCGACTTCACCCGCCGCGCCGTGGAACTGGGCCAGGACCAGATTGTCACCATCACCCCGGAGGCCGTCACCATCACCGATTTCCACGGCCAGCCCGCTGAGGGCACCGAGTTCGAGGTCAACTGGGACGCTGCTGCAGCCGAAAAGGGCGGGTACGACTCCTTCATGGAAAAGGAGATCAACGACCAGCCCCAGGCTGTGGCTGATACCCTGCTGGGCCGCTCCGATGCTGACGGCCGCCTGACGCTTGATGAACTTCGTGTCAGCCCGGAGGAACTCAAGAACGTCAACAAGATCATGGTCCTCGCCTGCGGTACCTCGGCGTACGCGGGCCAGGTTGCCAAGTACGCGATTGAGCACTGGTGCCGCATCCCCGTAGAGGTCGAACTCAGCCATGAGTTCCGCTACCGGGATCCGATCGTTGATTCGAACACTCTGATCGTTGCCATCTCGCAGTCCGGCGAAACCATGGACACCCTCATGGCTGTCCGGTATGCCAAGGAGCAGGGCGCGAAGGTCCTGGCGATCTGCAATACCAACGGTTCCACGATCCCGCGGGAAGCGGACGCGGTGCTGTACACGCACGCCGGCCCGGAAATCGCCGTCGCCTCGACGAAGGCCTTCCTGGCACAGATCACCGCGACCTACCTGCTGGGCCTCTACCTGGCGCAGATCCGGGGAAACAAGTTCCAGGGCGAGATCAAGGACATCCTGGCAGACCTGGCCAAGGTCCCCGCCAAGATCCAGCAGGTCCTGGACAGCTCGGATTCCATCAAGGAACTCGGCAACCTGATGGCCGGAACGTCTTCCGTGCTCTTCCTCGGACGGCACGTCGGATTCCCCGTGGCCATGGAAGGTGCCCTGAAGCTCAAAGAGCTGGCCTATATCCATGCCGAGGGCTTCGCCGCCGGTGAACTGAAGCACGGCCCGATCGCGCTCATCGAGGAAGGCCAGCCGGTCTTCGTCGTCGTCCCCTCACCGCGGGGCAGGGATTCGCTGCATGCCAAGGTAGTCTCCAACATCCAGGAGATCCGCGCCCGCGGAGCGAAGACCATTGTCATCGCCGAAGAGGGCGACGACGCCGTCAAGGCCTACGCCGAGCACGTCTTCTACGTGCCGGAGACGCCGACCCTGCTGGCACCGCTGCTGACCACTGTCCCGCTCCAGATCTTCGCCTGCGCCCTGGCCACAGCCAAGGGATACGACGTCGACCAGCCGCGGAACCTCGCAAAGTCCGTCACCGTCGAATAACAGTCCCGGCAACGGGCAGCCAAGGGGGAACGCATGATCGTGGGGATTGGCGTGGACGTGGTGGACGTCCCGCGCTTTGGACGCCAGCTTGAACGCACGCCCGGCCTCCGCGCGAGGCTCTTCGTTCCGGCCGAACGGGAGCTGAGCCTGCGTTCCCTGGCAGCACGGTTCGCAGCCAAGGAAGCCGTAGCCAAAGCCCTGGGGGCGCCCGCGGGAATGAACTGGCAGCACTGCCAGGTGGAACTGGACCCGGCCGGTGCACCGAGGATCCGCGTCGATGGAACGGTGGCTGCGGCCGCCGAAGCCAAGGGTGTGCGGACCTGGCACCTCTCCCTGAGCCACGACGGCGATGTAGCCACTGCCATGGTGGTCGCAGAGGGCTAGTCTGGTACGCATGATCAGTGCGTATCCGGGGTCAGCGGTCCGTGCAGCGGAGCGCCCGCTCCTTGAAGCCGGTGCCGGTCCGGAGCTGATGCAGAAGGCCGCCTACGGACTGTACCGCAGTGCTGCTGCGCTCCTCGCCCAACGCCGCGGCCGGATCTACGGAGCCGCCGTCGTCGTCTTGGCGGGAGCAGGCAACAACGGCGGAGATGCCCTCTATGCTGCCTCCCGGCTGCTGGCCCGCGGTGCCGGCGCCACAGCGGTACTGACCTCGGAGCAGGCCCATCCGGAGGCACTCGCTGCGTTCCGCAGCAACGGCGGCAGGGTTCTTCAGCTGCGCGATGAGACCGTTTCCGCCGCACTGGCACTGTGCCGGGAGTCTGACGTCGTCCTTGACGGCGTTCTCGGCACCGGCGGCAAGGGGGGACTCCGGTCCCAGGCCGCGCAGCTGGCAGTGCTTGCACCGGCACGCCTGCGGCGGGGAGAGTCACCGGCGGTCATCGCCTGCGATCTCCCCAGCGGAATAGATGCCGATACCGGGCAAGCAGCGGGACCCCATCTTCGTGCGGACCTCACGGTGACTTTCGGTGCCGTCAAGACCGGGCTGATGGCCGGCCCCGGTGCAGAGGCTGCGGGCGAGATCGAACTCGTGGACATCGGAATCGCAGGGTATCTCGACGCCCCGGCCGTGCAGCGCCTGGAGAACCGGGACATAGCAGCCCTGTTGACGGAACCGGTTCCGGGAGACCACAAGTACAGCAGGGGAGTCCTCGGCATCGCGGCTGGGTCGGAAACATATCCGGGCGCGGCCGTCCTGGCGACGGGTGCGGCACTCGCCACGGGAACGGGGATGGTGCGCTACCTCGGGCCGGAGCCGGTCTCCGGGCTGATCCACGCGGCGCACCCGGAAGCTGTCTGCGCGGACAGCACGGTGCCCCTGACCCATGTGCAGGCCTGGGTTGCCGGTCCGGGCGCCGGAGTCGATGAAGACCAGCGGCGCAGGGCGGTGGAGGCCATGGCTTCCGGGCTCCCCGCCGTGATTGACGCCGATGCGATCCAGGCCGTGGAACCAGGCCTGGGGCCGCAGGTCATTCTTACTCCGCACGCCGGGGAGATGACCGGGTTGCTGAACTCCCTGGGGGAGCGTATCGACCGGCCCGGTGTTGAAGCTGACCCGCTGACCTGGGTGCGCAGAGCCGCGGACCTCACCGGGGCAACCGTCCTGCTGAAGGGCTGGGCAACCCTGGTCGCGGCTCCCGGCGGGCCCGTATACAGCCAGGCGGAGGCAACGCCCTGGCTGGCAGCCGCCGGCAGCGGCGATACCCTTTCCGGCATCCTCGGAGCACTGCTGTCCACCGATCGGACCGGGACCCGCGGTCCGGGACACTATGCCCGCCTGGCGGCAGCCGCCGCCAGCATCCACGGACAGGCCGGGAGGCTCGCCGCTGAAAGCGGTCCGGTGGAAGTTTCCAAACTGCCGGAGGGCGTCCGATCGGTCATGGCAGACCTGCTGCACGGCTGACTCGCAGATGCTCAGCGTGCTGACATACTGTAAAAGTAAGTAGGCGTAGTAATGCCTGCACCAGCTACAGCAGTCAGGAGCTTGTGAATGGAAGTCTGGCCCGGAGATGCATACCCGCTGGGAGCCACGTACGACGGCAACGGCACGAATTTCGCCCTCTACAGCGAGGTGGCGGATTCGGTCACGCTCTGCCTGTTCGACGACGACGGCACGGAGTCGTGCGTTCCGCTCACGGAAGTAGACGGCTATGTCTGGCACTGCTACCTCCCGCACGTGGTGCCCGGGCAGAAGTACGGCTACCGGGTGGACGGACCCAACGACCCCGAACAGGGCAACCGCTGCAACCCGAGCAAGCTGCTCCTGGATCCATATGCCAAGGCGGTCTCCGGCCAGATCGACTGGAACCAGTCCCTGTTCGGCTACAACTTCGGTGACGAAGACTCCCGCAATGACGAGGACTCCGCACCCCACATGATGAAGGCCGTGGTCATTAATCCCTTCTTCGACTGGGATGGTGACCGCCGGCCCCGCACCGACTACCACCAGTCGGTCATCTACGAAGCGCACGTCAGGGGCCTGACCGAACAGCACCCCGAGGTTCCCGAGGAACAGCGCGGCACCTACGCCGGCATCGCCCACCCGGCCGTGATCGCCCACCTGCAGAAGCTGGGCGTGACGGCCTTGGAGCTGATGCCGGTGCACCAGTTCGTCGACGATTCAACGCTGCAGGAAAAGGGCCTCTCCAACTACTGGGGCTACAACACCATCGGTTTCTTCGCCCCGCAGAACACCTACGGGTCAACCGGGGACGACGGTCAGCAGGTCCAGGAGTTCAAGGCCATGGTCAAGGCCCTGCACACGGCCGGCATCGAAGTGATCCTGGACGTGGTCTACAACCACACCGCCGAAGGCAACCACCTGGGCCCCACGCTCTCCTTCCGCGGAATCGACAACGCTGCCTATTACCGGCTGGTGGAGGACGACAAGCGCTATTACATGGACTACACGGGCACCGGCAACTCGCTGAACGTCGGCAACCCGCACTCCCTGCAGCTGATCATGGATTCGCTGCGTTACTGGGTGACGGAAATGCACGTTGACGGTTTCCGCTTCGACCTCGCTTCCACCCTGGCCCGCGAGTTCTACGATGTGGACAAGCTGTCCGCGTTCTTCGAGCTGGTGCAGCAGGACCCGGTAGTCTCCCAGGTCAAACTGATCGCCGAACCGTGGGACATCGGACCCGGCGGCTACCAGGTGGGCAACTTCCCGCCGCAGTGGACGGAATGGAACGGCAAGTACCGTGACACGGTCCGGGATTTCTGGCGCGGAGAGCCCTCGACGCTGGGAGAATTCGCCTCCCGCATCACGGGTTCCGCAGACCTCTATGAGTCCTCGGGACGCCGTCCGGTTGCCTCCATCAACTTCGTCACCGCGCACGACGGGTTTACCCTGCGCGACCTGGTCTCGTACAACGAGAAGCACAACGAGGCCAACGGCGAAGACAACAACGACGGCGAGTCCCACAACCGTTCGTGGAACTGCGGCGCCGAGGGCCCCACGGATGACCCTGACGTCCTGTCCCTGCGTGCCCGCCAGCAGCGCAACTTCCTGGCCACGCTCCTGCTGTCCCAGGGCGTTCCGATGATTTCCCACGGCGACGAGCTCGGCAGGACCCAGAACGGCAACAACAACGGCTACGCGCAGGACTCCGAACTGACCTGGATCAACTGGGAGAACATGGACGCTCCGCTGATGGAGTTCACCGCCGCGGTGAACAAGCTGCGCGCCGAGCACCCCACGTTCCGCCGGCGCAAATTCTTCGACGGCCGCCCGGTGGAGCGCGGGGAAGAAGACGTCCTGCCGGACATCGTCTGGCTCAATGACGACGGCACGCCCATGAAGCCCGAAGACTGGGACAGCCAGCTGGGGCGGTCCCTGGGAGTGTTCCTGAACGGACAGGGTATCCGCGGAAACGACCGCCGCGGCCAGCCGATCACTGACGCGAGCTTCCTGCTCTACTTCAACGCTGACGACGCCACCGTTACGGTCACGTTGCCGCCGCAGGAGTACGGGGACCTCTGGGACCAGGTCATCGACACCGCGGGGGAGGGAGCTGACTCGGATCCTGTGAGCAGCGACGGCAAGCTGAAGGTCGCTGCGAAGTCCATGGTCGTGCTGCGCGCCCACCCGCAGGAAGAAGAAGTCCACGACCATTCAGTCGCAGCTTCGCTGGCAGTGCTGGCCGGCGCCAAGACGCGGGAGAGCACCGTATGAGGGCGCCCCGCTCTACGTACCGGCTGCAGCTCCATGAGGACTTCACCCTCTTTGACGCTGCGGCACTGGTCCCGTACCTGCGGGACCTCGGAGTGGATTGGGTCTACCTCTCGCCCTTGCTGAAGGCGGAAGAGGGTTCAACACACGGGTATGACGTCACCGATCCCTCCTGCATCGACCCGGCCAGGGGAGGACCTGAGGGATTCCAGGCCCTGGCCGATGCTGCCCACGGCGCAGGCATGGGTGTGCTGGTGGACATCGTGCCGAACCACATGGGCGTGGCCACCCCGCGGGCGAACCAGTGGTGGTGGTCCGTGCTGCGTGACGGTCCGGAGTCCCGGTACGCCGAGGCCTTCGACATTGACTGGGCCGCCGGGAACGGAAAACTCCGGCTGCCGGTGCTCGGGGACAACGGTGATGCCCTGGACGAGCTGCGGATTGAGGACGGTGAGCTGCGCTACCACGAGCAGGCTTTTCCCCTGGCAGAGGGAACGTTTACACCGGGTGACTCCGCACGGCAGGTGCACTCCCGCCAGCACTACGAGCTGGTGAATTGGCGCCGGGCGGACAACGAGCTGAATTACCGGCGGTTCTTCGGCGTCAATACCCTGGCCGGGGTCAGGGTGGAGGTTCCGTGGGTGTTCGAGGAATCGCACGCCGAGATCCGCCGCTGGTTCCAGGAAGGCCTGGCCGACGGCCTGCGCATCGACCATCCTGACGGGCTGGCCGACCCGGCCGGTTACCTGGAACAGCTCCGGGAACTCACCGGCGGAGCCTACGTGCTGGTGGAGAAGATCCTGGAACCGGGAGAAAAGCTGCCCGCCTCCTGGTCCGCGGCAGGAACCACCGGGTATGACGCGCTCGCCGAGGTGGACCGGCTGTTCGTCGATCCGGAGGCCGCTGCTGCGCTGACAGATGCTTCCGACGCCGAGCCCTACCGGCACATGATCCATGACACCAAGCGTGCAGTGGCGGACGGGCTCCTGCATTCGGAAGTGCAGCGGCTGGTCCGGCTGCTCCCGCCCGGCTCCGGACTGGAAGCGGAAACCGCAGCGGACGCACTCGCGGAGCTGCTGGCCTGCTTCCCGGTCTACCGCAGCTACCTTCCCGAAGGCGCGGGCTATCTGGACGAGGCGGCGCTGAATGCACGGGTGCGCCGCCCTGACCTGGAACCCGCCATCGAGGTCTTGCTGCCGCTGCTGCAGGGCCAGGGCGGTGACGGCGAGGACGGACTCGGTGAGCTGGCCGTGCGGTTCCAGCAGACCTCCGGAATGGTGATGGCCAAGGGCGTCGAGGACACCGCGTTCTACCGCTACACCCGTTTGACGTCACTCAACGAAGTGGGAGCGGACCCCTCACTGTTCGCCATGGAACCGCACGACCTGCATCTGGGGATGATGCTGCGCCAGCAGGAGGCCCCGGATGCCATGACGACGCTGAGCACCCATGATACGAAGCGCAGCGAGGACACCCGGGCCCGGATCAGCGTCCTGACTGAGATGCCGCAGGAGTGGACCGAAGCCGCCGCCGAACTGGCCGGGCTGCTGCCGCTTGAGGACCGCCCGCTTGCCGAACTGGTGTGGCAGGCGCTCGTGGGAACCTGGCCGCTGGAGCGGAGCCGGGCACATGCCTACGCTGAAAAGGCAGCGCGCGAAGCGGGAGACAGCACTATGTGGACGGCGCCCGATGAGGCTTTCGAGAAGCAGCTTCATGCCCTGGTTGACGGTGCGTACGACCACCCGAAGGCCAACGCTGTCCTGGAAGCGGTCGTTGACCGGATCCGCGGTGCCGGTTACTCCAATGCGCTGGGTGCGAAGCTGGTCCAGCTCACGATGCCGGGTGTCCCTGACGTGTATCAGGGGACCGAGCTGTGGGACCACTCCCTCGTGGATCCGGACAACCGGCGGCCCGTTGACTTCGAGGCGCGCAGGACCCTCCTGTCCGCTGTTTCGGACCTGTCGGGGGAAGACGGGCTTCCCGAAATAGACGAATCCGGGGCAGCCAAGCTCCTGGTGACCAGGGAGGCCCTGAGACTGCGCCGGGACAAACCCGCGCTTTTCACCGGGTATTCGGCTCTGGTAGCCACCGGCGCGGCTGCCGGTCACTTCTTTGGATTCGACCGCGGGGGTGTACTCACCGCGGTGACCAGGCTTCCCCTCGGACTCGAACGCGCCGGGGGCTGGCAGGACACCACGGTCCAGCTTCCGTCCGGAACCTACCGGGATGCACTGAGCGGCGCTGCCTTCACAGGGGCGGCCGTTAAAGCCGCAGAACTATTCGCGCAGTACCCCGTAGCGCTGCTGGTCCGTGAGGAGGACGCATGAGCACTGCATTTGACGTATGGGCACCGAAGGCCAACAACATGCGATTGCTGGCAAATGGCTTTGAGCAGCAGATGGTACGGGGTGAACAAGGATGGTGGCATGCCCCTGAGCCCGTGCCGGGCGAAGCAGAATACGGGTACCTGATCGACGACGCCGCCCACGCCGTGCCGGATCCGCGTTCCCGCCGCCAGCCCGCGGGGGTTCACGGACTTTCCCGCACCTTCAACCCGGATGCGTTTTCCTGGACAGACCAGGATTGGGCATCCCCGGGCCTGACCGGCGGAGCCATCTATGAGCTCCACATTGGCACCTTTACCCCGGAAGGCACGCTGGATGCAGCGGCGCAGCGGCTTGACTACCTGGCCGAGCTCGGAGTGCAGTATGTGGAGCTGATGCCGGTCAACGCTTTCAACGGGCACCACAACTGGGGCTATGACGGAGTGCTCTGGTACGCCGTGCAGGAGACCTACGGCGGACCGGAGGCCTACCAGCGGTTTGTTGACCAGGCCCATGCCCACGGCCTAGGTGTGATCCAGGATGTTGTGTACAACCACCTCGGCCCCAGCGGCAACTATCTGAACCTCTTTGGCCCTTACCTGAATGAGGCTGCCGCCACGGGATGGGGCGACGCCGTCAACCTGGACGGGCCGCAGTCGGACCACGTGCGCCAGTACATCCTGGACAACCTCGAGATGTGGTTCCGTGACTACCATGTTGACGGGCTGCGGCTGGATGCAGTGCATGCGCTCCGGGACGAACGCGCCCTCCACATCCTGGAAGAGATGGCTGCACTGACCGACGACCTCTCCGCGGAGCTTGGCGGCTCACTGTTCCTGATTGCCGAATCGGACATAAACAACCCCCGGGTCATCACGCCGCGCAGCTTGAACGGGTACGGGCTGGCAGCACAGTGGTCCGATGATTTCCACCATGCCGCGCACACCAACCTGACCGGGGAGACAGACGGTTACTACGCAGATTTCGATTCCCTTGCCGCGCTGGCGAAGGTATTGCAGCACGGCTTTTTCCACGACGGGTCCTACTCTTCCTTCCGGGGACGCAGCCATGGGCGTCCGCTGGATAAGTCGGTGCACAACGCCCGCCAGCTGGTGGTGGCAACACAGAACCACGACCAGATCGGCAACCGGGCTGCGGGGGACCGGCTGACGGCAGGACTGGGCTATGAGCAGCTGGCGCTCGCCGCCGTGCTGAACCTCGCGTCCTCCTGCACCCCCATGATTTTCATGGGCGAGGAATTCGGTGCCTCGACACCCTGGCAGTTCTTCACGTCGCATCCCGAGGAAGACCTGGGCAAGGCAACGGCAGAAGGCCGGATGCTGGAGTTCGCCCGCATGGGATGGGACCCTGCGCTGGTGCCTGACCCCCAGGACCCGCAGACCTTCGAGAACTCCAAGCTGGACTGGTCGGAAATCGCCGTGGGCCGCCACCCGTTCCTGCTGCAGCTCTATCGTCAGCTGCTGCATCTTCGGCGAACCATGCCCGAGCTGAGCGAACCGGATTTCCGCAAGATCGAGGTGGATTTCGATGAAGTCTCCCGCTGGCTCAGTATCCGGCGCGGGAAGGTCTTGGTGGCGTTGAACTTCGCCGACTCGCCGAGGGAACTGCCGCTTCCCCTGGAAGGTCCCGTAACGGTCGTGCTGGAGACGGCACCGTCGCTCACGGCCGACGGAGCGATCGAGCTCCCCGGATACGGGGCAGCCATCGTGTCGGGCGTCTAAACCCGGGACACCCGACAGTGTTTTCGACCAGCCCCAGCACCGGTGGCAGGATGGACCCATGACTTACACCCCCGCGGATGACCGCTACGATTCCATGCCCTACCGGCGAGTTGGCCGCAGCGGACTGCAGCTGCCCGCTGTATCGCTGGGCCTGTGGCACAACTTCGGCGACGACAGGGACTTTGAGACGCAGCGGGCCATCCTCCGCCGCGCCTTCGACCTGGGCGTTACCCATTTCGACCTCGCCAACAACTACGGACCGCCGTACGGATCGGCGGAAACCAACTTCGGCCGCCACCTTCGGGACGATTTCCGGCCATTCCGCGACGAACTGGTGATCTCCAGCAAAGCGGGCTACGACATGTGGCCCGGTCCGTACGGAAACTGGGGCTCCCGAAAGTATCTGCTCTCGAGCCTGGACCAGTCGCTCAACCGGATGGGCCTGGACTATGTGGACATTTTCTACAGCCACCGTCCGGATCCCCACACGCCGCTGGAAGAGACGATGGGCGCCTTGGACACAGCGGTCCGGTCCGGGCGGGCACTGTATGCCGGCATTTCCTCCTACTCGCCGGAGAAGACCCTGGAAGCTGCACGCATCCTGCAGGAAATGGGTACCCCGCTGCTGATCCACCAGCCCTCCTATTCCATGCTCAACCGCTGGGTGGAGCAGGGCGATCCCAACTTGTTCCAGGCACTGGAGGAAGCCGGCGCAGGCTCAATCGCGTTCTCGCCGCTCGCACAGGGACTGCTCACGAACAAGTACCTGAATGGCGTTCCCGAGCAGTCGCGGGCCGCAGCCGGCAAATCCCTGGACCCCTCCCAGCTGTCGGAAGAAAACCTGGAACGGATCCGCGGGCTGAACGGCATTGCCGAATCCCGGAACCAGACGCTGGCGCAGATGGCTATCGCCTGGGTACTGCGCCCGCAGAAGAACGGGACTGCCGTCACCTCTGCGCTGGTGGGAGCCTCCAGCGTGCGGCAGCTTGAAGACAGCCTCGCCGCGGTGAAGAACCTGTCCTTCACGGACGCGGAACTGGCGGAGATCGACACGTACGCGCAGGACGCCGGCATCAATCTCTGGGCCGCAGCACTGGACGCCTGAGAAACCATGGCAGAGGCTGTACCGGCAGGACCGCAACCGCCGCGGAGCGGCACCGGAACATTTTCGCTGGCAGGGCGCGTGTCCGTCCGCGAAGCGGTGGACAGTGACTGGCCCGGCATCTGGGCACTGATGGAACCGATTGTGCGTGCCGGTGAGACGTATTGCTGGGACAGGCAGATGGACAGCGGAGGCGCGCGGGAACTGTGGTTCGAGCCTGCCCCGACCTGCGTCTACGTGGCAGTCGACGGGGACCCGGACGGGGAAGGGGACCGGATCCTGGGGACCGCCCAGCTGCATCCGAACCGCGGCGGCGGAGGAAGCCACGTTGCCAACGCTTCATTCATGACGGCGCAGGCAGCATCCGGGCGCGGCATCGCCCGGGCGCTGGCTGCGCATGTCCTGGCCGAGGCTGCGGCGCAGGGGTACCTGGCGATGCAGTTCAATGCCGTGGTGGAAACCAACGTCCGGGCCGTGGCCCTCTGGCAGTCCCTCGGCTTCCGGATCCTGGCCACCGTCCCGCGCGCGTTCGAGCACCCGGTGCAGGGCCTGACGGGCCTGCACATTATGCATAAGGACCTCGCAGAAGGCACCCAGTGATCCGCAGCAGTGCCGTCAATGAAACAATGGATCCGTGAATTACCTCGAAGCAGTACCTCCGGCGGAGCGCAGCGCCGTCGTTGATCTTGCCGCAATCAGGCATAACGTCCGCCACCTCGCCGAAATCGCCAGGCCCGCCCGCCTCATGGCCGTCGTGAAAGCGGATGCCTACGGGCACGGCGCCCTGGAGGTCGCCCGTGCCGCTTTGGAAGCAGGAGCCGGATGGCTCGGCGTCGCACATATTTCCGAAGCACTGGCGCTGCGGACCGGCGGCATTTCCGCACCCCTGCTGGCGTGGCTGCACACTGCGGACAGCGACTTCGCTGCTGCGGTTGCCGCGAATATCGACATCGGAGTTTCCGGCTGGGAACTCGAAGCCGTGGTGGCGGCGGCGCGTGAACTGGAGGTCCCGGCGCGGGTCCACCTGAAGATCGATACCGGACTTGGGCGGAACGGCTGTCCCGAGGACCTCTGGGAAACGTTTGTGGGCCGGGCGCTGGCCTACCAGGAAGACGGCCTGCTTCGGGTCGTTGGCATCTTCTCCCATCTGGCAGTGGCGGACGAACCGCACCGCGCGGAAACGGATGTCCAGCTGCAGAAGTTCCGTGACGCCGTAGCCGTAGCCGAAGACGCGGGAGTGGACCACGAAGTCCGGCACATCGCCAACACTCCCGCTGTGCTGTCCCGCCCGGACTCCCATTTCGACCTGGTCCGTGTGGGCCTGGGAATGTACGGGCTGTCTCCGTTTGCCGGCCAGAGCGCCGCTGAACTGGGGCTGCGGCCTGCAATGACCCTCAAAACCACCATTGCCAACTGCAAGGCCGTGCCTGCCGGTCAGGGCGTCTCCTACGGGCTGCATTACCAGACGCCGGAGCCTACCACCCTGGCCCTGGTACCCCTGGGCTATGCCGACGGCATTCCACGGGTCGCCACCGGCGGTCCGGTCATGGTGGACGGAGAAGTGTTCCCCGTTGTCGGGCGCATCGCCATGGACCAGATGGTGATCGACTTGGGCCGGACCGGCATTGCCGGTACCCCGGCGTCGTTCATTGGCAAGGAAGCAATCCTGTTTGGCGGCGAAGGGGCGCCCCAAGTCGAGGAATGGGCACAGGCCGCGGGTTCGATCAACTATGAGATCATCACCCGGATCAGCGGCAGGGTCACCCGCAGCTACGTCGACACCCATACCGGCGGCGCAGATGCCGAGGACACCGATAAAAGCGGCGCAGACGCCGGCATCGCGGCCGGCTCCGCCGCGGTACTGCCATGAATGACGCCGGCGCCGAGCTGCGCTGGGAGCGTGAGTTTCGCACCTCGAGTGCTGCCCAGACCCAGGAACTCGCACGGACCCTCGGTGCGTCCCTGCGGGCGGGGGACCTGCTGCTGCTGACCGGTGAGCTTGGGGCGGGAAAGACCACCTTTACCCAGGGCCTGGGCGAGGGCCTTGGTGTCCGTCCCGGGATCATCTCGCCGACCTTCGTCCTGGTGCGTATCCATCCGTCTCTGGGATCCGGACCCGATCTGGTCCATGTCGATGCCTACCGCCTGGGCTCGCCGGCGGAGATTGATGACATTGACCTGGAGAACACCATGGACACCGCCGTGACTGTGGTCGAGTGGGGACACGGGCTGGTGGAGCATCTCTCCGAAAGCCGCCTGGAAATCACCCTGCTGCGTGCAACCGGAGGAGGGGCGGGTGCCACGGGCGAACTGGTCACCGATTTCTCAGCGGAGGACGACGACGAGGAGCGGACCATCCGGATCGCCGGGTATGGTCCGCGCTGGGCAGCTGTCCCGGTAACGGTTCCCTGACCCGGCTCCGGCGATGGGCAGTTCTCCCCATCGCCGGTGCACCCGGCTGACGACTTTGCCCGTCCGGCACCGGAACTGCGGCTCAACTCTGATGCTGCTACTCCTCCCGCCTGGGCCCGCTGGGCCGGTCGCGGCCTTTTCGTTCTGGATGCAGGAGTTACTGCCTGGGACCACGGCAGCGAGCAGTACAACGCGGACAGGGTTGAACACCCGGACTGGCCTCCCCGGGCAGCGGGCCTTGTCCGTCACGGAGAATGCGGCGATTGTAGGAGGCGCTTCCCTGACAGCCGGCGCCGGAGGCGCCTGGGCGGAGCGAAAGCCGGGGCCGTCGTCGGCGGTGTTGCTGGCAGCTGGTTCCCGGTGGTGGGAACACCTGCCGGTGCGGTCGCAGGCGGTATCGTGGGTGGCATTGCCGGCGGCATCATAGGCAGCGGTGTTGGAGAAAAGATCCGAAAGAAGGCCAAGGATCTATGGGATTCATTCTCGGGCTGATCCTGAGCCTCGTGATACTCGCCATGGGATGGTGCGCCTATACCGGCCGCTGGCGCACGTGGCTGGGTCATCCTGGCCTGCTGCCGAGGGTGAAGGGCTATCCAGCCCTGGGCATGCTTTACGGGGGTGCCGGTCTGCTGACCGGCACGCTGCTGTGGGACGTTGACGGCGATTCCATTCCCCGGCCGCTCCTTGCGGTGCTGCTGGTAGTCATACTCGGCGGAATCTGGACGTTCCTCATGAGCCTGGTGTGGCTGCCTCGCTTCATGATTCCCCGGTGGGTCAAAATGGCTGAGAACGTCAAGGAACACGCAGGGTGAGAGCGGGAGTCATCACCACAGGTTCAGTTCGCATGCAGGTCCAGCCAGGCTGGGAAGCCAGCCAACAGGGCACGGAGGCCCTGGTCCTGGCACCATCGACCGATGGGTTCCGGGCGAATCTGACCCTCCGAACCCTTCCCTTCGAGGGGACGGCGGGTAGGGCGGCAACCCAGGAAATTGCCGGTGTCTTTGCTGCCCTGGAGTCCCCTCAGGTGCTCAGCTGGAACCTGTGGCCGTACGATCCAGGCGCAGAGGGCGCTTGGCGGAGCGCAGGAAGGCCTGCTCGAGCTCGAAGCAGCAGGGCTGGCAACAGGTAAGGGCCGGTTGACCGCAGAGGGCCGGCTCGTCGCTTCACCGCTCGACGGTACCTCCGGCAGCGTACAGTTCACGGCCGGCTTCGGCGGCGTGAAGAGTGCTTTCTACGGTGCGCTGGGACGCGAGGGTGTTTTGGTGCTCGCCGGTCCATCATGTGCCAGGCTGCGCAGCGGCGCTCACGCTTACGCTGACGCGCGGCAGGTGGATTTCCTGTCCCTCGACCAGTTCTTCCCCGCTCTTGCGGTGTGGCTTGGACTTGGGCCTTCGTGGCTTCTGGACGCTGAAGTGAAAGTGTCTCCCGGGGCAATCCAGGCACGGATGGCAGGTGCTTCCGGAACAGACGTTGCTCCTCCGGAAGGCGCGGGCGCGGTAGTGCGGAACATGTGGAAGCAGGAGTGGTTTATCTGGCAGCAGGTGGGGGGAACCGCCGCCCTTCAGACGGGAATCCACGCTGGGACTGCGGGGACCTGGCAGCTGCTGAACAGCGGATCGGGGCTGCTGCTCCGTCCATGGCCAGCGGCGCAGGCCTACCGGGCTCTGCTTCAGGCGGTCAGTGCCGAGCTGGCCTGACGACTATCCCCAGGCGGCCTTCCCGGAGCAGGAGCACCGGCCGACGGCGTAAACTGAACACCGTGCTTATCCTCGCCATCGATACTTCCGCCATTGCCAGTGCGGCACTTCTGACCGGTGAGGGAGAAACGCTCGCAGCCTTCGCCACGGAGGACACCCGTTCCCATGCGGAAGTTCTTGCCCCCGGCATCCAGGACCTGCTGAAGAGCGCAGACGTTACCGGCACAGACATCGATGAGCTTGTTGTCGGAGTCGGGCCTGGTCCCTTTACCGGTCTCCGCTCGGGTATCGCGACCGCACGGACCTTGGCATTCGCCTGGAACAAGCCGCTGCACGGCGTTATGAGCCTGGACGCCATCGCCATCGACGCCGCCCTGGACGCCTGGCGGGCCGGAGTAGACGAGTTCGTCGTCGCCACGGATGCCCGGCGCAAAGAGGTCTACTGGGCGCATTACCGCAGCACCGGTGGAACTGCGGAACTGATTGATGGTCCGCATGTCACGTCACCATCCGAAGTTCCCGCGCTGCCGGCCTACGGTGCCGGGGCCGGTCTCTATCCGGATGCGCTGCACGCGGTGCAGGACTTTGCCGACGCCCAGCCAACAGCTGCAGCGCTGGGCCGCACCGCCGTCGTCCGTCTTGTCCGTGGTTTGGACCTGCTCCCGGATCTGCCCCTGTACCTCCGGGAATCCGACGCCAAGGTTCCCGGCCCGCGGAAGCGCGCATTGTGAGCGCCCCGTCCGGAAGGCCGGTCAGCATCCGGCCCATGACCGAGGCCGATATTCCTGCCGTGGACACACTGGAAAAAGCCATGTTCCCTGTCGACGCGTGGCCTACGCAGATGTTCTACGACGAACTCGCGCAGAGTGACACCCGGTCCTATTACGTAGCGCAGGCCCCGGACGGCACGGTCATCGGCTATGCCGGACTGATGTGTGTGCTGCCCATTGCGGATGTGCAGACCATCGCCGTCAACTCCGGCCATGAGGGTGCGGGTACCGGTTCCCGGCTGCTGGCCACACTGCTGGACGAGGCGAAGAGCCGGGGTGCCGATGACGTGCTGCTCGAGGTCCGTGCGGACAATCCACGCGCCCAGGACCTCTACCGGCGGTTCGGGTTCGAACAGATCCACGTCCGTCCCCGTTATTACCGCGACGGCGTCGATGCACTGATCATGCGCCTTTATCTTTCCGCCTGGCAGGGCATGCCGCCGCGCACTCCACAGACTCCGAAGGAAGCATAAATGAACCGCAGCGAACCTTTGGTGCTCGGCATCGAATCCTCCTGTGACGAGACCGGCGTCGGTATTGTCCGGGGCGATACTTTGCTGACCAACGCCGTGTCATCTTCCATGGAGGAGCATGTCCGCTTCGGCGGCGTGATTCCGGAAATTGCTTCCCGTGCGCATTTGGATGCCTTTGTTCCCACGCTGCGCCAGGCCCTTGATGAGGCTGGCGTGACCCTCGACGACGTCGATGCGATTGCTGTGACTTCCGGGCCAGGTCTGGCGGGTGCACTGATGGTTGGTGTTTGTGCTGCGAAGGCTCTTGCTGTTGCTACCGGCAAGCCGCTGTATGCGATTAACCATCTTGTTGCCCATGTGGGTGTTGGAGTGCTCGATGGCGGCAAACTTCCGGAGGATCTTGGTGCCCTGCTGGTTTCCGGCGGGCATACCGAAATCCTTCGTGTTGGTTCCCTGACAACAAATGTCCAGCTCCTGGGATCGACCATTGATGACGCTGCCGGTGAAGCGTACGACAAGGTGGCGCGGATACTGGGTCTGGGTTATCCCGGTGGTCCTGCTATCGACAAGCTTGCCCGTGAAGGCGATCCGAAGGCTATCCGTTTTCCCCGCGGCCTGACCCAGCCGAAGTACATGGGTACTGCCGAGGTTCCTGGTCCGCACCGCTATGACTGGTCTTTCTCTGGTTTGAAGACCGCTGTCGCCCGCTGTGTGGAGCAGTATGAGGCTGCCGGGCAGGAACTTCCTGTTGCGGACATTGCTGCTTCTTTCCAGGAAGCAGTTGTAGATGTGATTACTTCGAAGGCTGTTCTCGCCTGTACCGAGCAGGGGATTACGAACCTTTTGCTTGGTGGTGGTGTTGCTGCGAATTCCCGGCTTCGTGAGCTCACTGCCGAGCGTTGTGCTGCTGCCGGCATTTCGCTTCGTGTTCCTCCTATCCGCCTGTGCACGGATAACGGCGCCATGGTTGCTGCTTTGGGCGCGCAGATCGTCATGGCCGGCGGCGAGCCGTCCGGCATCGATTTCACGCCCGATCCGTCCCAGCCTGTGACCAGCATTCATCTTCCTGCTGCCTAGCTGGGCGGTGGTGCGGGGGCCTCCAACACCACCCGGGAGTTACGCACCTTTAGCTGACGACACTTCAGCATGAACGTCTTTCCTCGTTGCCCTTCGCGTGCCCTTCCCGCTGTCCTACTTGGTGCAGGCAAGACACCCGGAGTTGGAGGGCAGTGGAGAAGTGCGATGAGCCTCAGACTGCACAACTTAGTAGGGTGGTGGGTCGCTGTCCGGATCGCTGGCTGGGTTCAGGTCCTTGGACAACTGGGCCTCCTGTAGCGGGGTTTTCTGGAATGGGACCCGCTGACCGGGTGTCGTCTGTTGAGCTGAGGCGTAGTCCAGGGCTGGTTGGGTGCTGTAGGTGCGGCCGGTGGGCGAGTTCCATTGGAGGGTTCCAGGTTCTGGTTGGCGTGCGTTCCAATGGCCCAGGGTCTTGAACCGGTGGTGTTTGGGGCAGAGGTGTTCCAGGTTGGTGTGGTCTGTTGGCCCGCCCCGCGAGAAGGGCGTGGTGTGATCGATTTCGGTGTGGGGACATTTACTGAACAGCCCGGGAAACGGCAGTTTCCGTCCCGCGCCTGGAGCACGGGCCTGCTGCGTCTGCGCCCAGGAAACGAGCATACCCAGCCGCTGCAGGGCGGAAACGGATTGCTCATAGCCCAAAGTCTCCGCGGCGCGAAACGATAACCGGCCCGCGAACCCCTCCGGCAGAGCATCGGCCACCGCGTCCTCAGCTAAGGCAGGATCGGCACAAAACACGGAGGCGGCGAAACCACCCGCAAACCCGGAAGGGTCAAAGGGCGAGGCTCCTGGAGAAGCGCTGGGCGCATCGCCCGACGAAGCACCCGACAAACCGCCGGACGAACCGCTTGACGAAGCACCCGACAAACCGCCGGTTTCCACACCCGGCGCACCACCGCCATCCCGGTCAGCTGACCGGGGAAACGGAGTGTCCGAGAAGTGGTTCATACCCCCAACACTCTCAGCTGCCACTGACATTTCGGGGCCTCAAACAGGCCTTTTCAGCGCCGCCAATTACGGGTGGTTTACCCGTTTATTCGCGTTAGGGGACGATGCTTGCGGGTCAGGCGGGTCAGCGCGAAACAGCACGGAACAGCGCGGAACCGGATGGAATGGGGCACCGAACCAGTCATTCGAGCTGCGGCAACAACCGGAAGGTTAGCTTTCGCCGCGGAGCTGCCGGACGCCGTCGAGCACCACAGCACGCAGGTCCCCGCCATTCGCTTCCGCAACCCGGCGCTGGCGCTGGTAGCCCGCACCCCGCTCGATGATCCCCGCAACGTCGGCAAGTTCCGCACTGCAGCCAAGCTTCTCGGCAACAGGAGTCAGGCGGGGAAGGACATCCTCAAGCAGGTGCTCGGTCACCAGCTTCTCGTTGCCGGCAGCATCAAGGATGATGATTGCGTCCAGCCCGTACCGGGCAGCACGCCACTTGTTCTCCTGCACATGCCACGGCGGCATGGTGGGGATGGATCCGCCGTTGTCCAGGATGGTGGAAAACTCATCTACCAGGCACTGGGTCAGGGCAGCAATGGCACCAATATCAGTAGCGGTGGCAAGCCCGTCGCAGACCCGCAGTTCAATAGTCCCGAGTGCGGGCACCGGACGGATATCCCACCGGATCTCGCTGATCGAATCGATCACGCCGGTGGTGAACATGTCCTGCACATAGGACTCGTACTCACTCCACGAACGGAACTGGAACGGCAGCCCGGCCGTCGGCAGCTGCTGGAACATCAGCGCCCGCTGTGAGGCGTAGCCTGTGTCATCCCCTGACCAGAACGGAGAGGATGCGGAGAGCGCCTGGAAGTGCGGGAAGTAGTTGACCAGTCCGTCCAGGACCGGCAGCACCTTGTCCCGGGAATCCAGGCCCACATGGACGTGGACGCCGTAGATCAGCATCTGCTGGCCCCACCACTGCGTGCGGTCGATCAGCTTGGCGTACCGTTCCTTATCCGTCACCGGCTGGGAACGCGGAACAGCAAACGGATGGGTGCCGGCGCAGAACAGCTCAACGCCCATCTCATCGGTGACCCGCCGCACGGCCGCCATGGAACGGGCCAGGTCCGCCTTTGCCTCGGCCACGGTGTTGCAGATACCGGTGACGAGCTCCACCGTGTTTTCCAGGAGTTCCTGCTTGATATGCGGGTGTTCCTCATCCGCACTAAGCTCCGGGTCCGCGGCGTTGACCGCCCGCAGGACTTCGTCGGCCACAGAGAGCAGCTCACCTGATTCCCGGTCGACCAGGGCCAATTCCCACTCGACCCCAAGGGTCGACTGCGGGGAAGCTGCAAACTCAATGTCCAATATGTCTCCTGCTGTGCGTCGAAATGTTGCCTCCATCTGCGCGCCATTGCGTTATAAGAGCCAGTTCAATCGTAGCCCGGTGACATCACTGGTGAGTTACGCTCCGAAAGCCTGCCCGGATGCCGTCCCGGCGATAATGGGATAATGCCCATCCTGAACAAAGACATGACCCTGTGCATCTCGCTGGCGGCCCGTCCCAGCAATATCGGCACCCGCTTCCACAACTACCTCTATGAGCAGCTGGGCCTGAATTATGTCTACAAGGCCTTTGCGCCCGCGGACCTGGCCCAGGCCATTGCGGGGGTGCGGGGCCTGCCGATCCGCGGAGCAGCAGTTTCAATGCCGTACAAAGAGGACGTCATTGCCCTGGTGGACCGGATGGACCCCTCAGCTGCGGCCATCGATTCCGTGAACACCATCGTGAACGACGACGGCGTCCTTACCGCCTACAACACCGATTACCTGGCGATCGCCCGGCTGCTGGCAGACCACGAGGTCCCTCCGTCCAGCTCCGTGCTGCTGCGCGGTTCCGGCGGGATGGCCAAGGCAGTGGCTGCAGCCCTCCGTGATGCAGGATTCAGCGACGTGTGCATCGTGGCCCGCAACGAGGGCACCGGCCGCGCACTGGCCGACCTGTATGACTTCGACTGGCGGGCAGAACCGGGAATGGCCACCGCTGACCTGCTGATCAACGTCACGCCGCTTGGCATGGCAGGATCCGAAGAGGACGTGCAGTCCTTCGAGGACGAAACCATCGCAGCCGCACAGACGGTGTTCGACGTCGTCGCGCTTCCCTCCGAAACTCCGCTGATCCGTGCCGCCCGTGCTGCCGGTAAAAAGGTCATCACCGGCGCCGAAGTCATCGCGATCCAGGCAGAGGAACAGTTCGTGCTCTACACCGGAGTCCGCCCAACACCGGAGCAGGTCCGCGAAGCCAGCGAGTTCTCGCGCAGTTAGGCTTCCAAGCCGCTAGCTTTCCACTGCGGACGCAACAGGCTCGACGACGATCGCCACACGGTCCTCACCGATCCGGGTGAGGACCAGGGTTGCTTTGTTCGGGCCCTTGCCCGAGCCGGTGAGCAGCTGTTTGCGCAGTTCCTCAGGCGTCACGGACATACCGCGCTTCTTGATGTCCAGCACCCCGATGCCGTTGGCGCGGACCCAGGCCTTGAGCGCCTTGACGTTGTAGGGCCGGACTTCCAGGATCCGGTAGGCGCGGGCGAACGGAGTCTCCATCAGGTCCGGAGCCGCAATGTAGGCGATCTGAGGATCCAGGAGGTGTCCGCCCAGGGAACGCGCGACGTCGGCCACCAGACCCGCGCGGATGACCGCGCCGTCGGGCTCATACAGGTAGCCCTCAGCCGGACCGGTCCGTACATCCTGGGCACCGGGAACATAGTCCTCGTGCGAGGTCAGCTCCGCGGCGCCGGCCGGGCCAATCACCAGCGCCGCACGGCGGATACCGGGACGGCGCAGCTCGTTGAACCAGAGCGTGGCCTCGATGACGTCGCCGCCCACGGACACCCATTGGACCTCGCAGCCGGCCGGGACGGACTCATGCGGAATCCCCGGGCCCAGTTTCACGCCCACCGGCATCCCGCCGCCGGCGAGGGACTCCACGAAGGACAGCGGCGGTGAAAAAGCTTCCGGGTCGAAGATGCGGGAGGTGCCCGACGTCGATGTCGTGCGCCGCGCGGGATCCAGCCACACGCCGTCGAACCCGGTCAGGTCAAAGCTCTCAGCGTCGCCCTGGACCACGGTGGCTTCCGGCCAGGGCATGAGGTTGATGGTGGCGACGGCGGCGGTGATTTCATCCAGTTCGACGGCGGTGACCCGGCGGTCCAGCGTGGCCAGGGCCAGGGAATCTGCACCGATTCCGCAGCCCAGATCGGCGACCTTTTCCAGGCCGGCTTCCTGGTAGCGCTGGGCATGGAGGGCTGCCACGTTCAGACGGGTGGCCTGTTCAAGGCCGGCAGGCGTAAACAGCATGTGCTCGGCGAACGGCCCGAACTTGGCCCGGGCCTTCATCCGCAGTTTGGCCTGGGTGAGGACGGCGGCAACGAGTTCGGGGGAGTGCCCGGCCTTGCGAAGGTCGGTGTTCAGCTTCAGGGACTCGGACTCCAGGTACGGGCCGAGCGAGTTGAGCAGGGCCCAGCCTTCGGGTGTCAGGACATGGGCGAGGGAAGTGTCGGGCATGGATACAAGCCTAGTTCTTCGCGCACCGGGGGAGTTAGCTGCGGACGGATGCCGGAGGTGAGGCCGCAGCAGGGGGACGTCTCGGTCAGATTGTGAGCGGCATGACCGGCGGTCTAGTGTTGATGCACCCACTGTCATCCCCCTATCGCGGAATCAGCCCCAGAGAAGGACGTTGCATTGACTGATTTGCTGGTGTTCGGATTCTTGGGCGGGATGGGGCTTTTCCTGCTGGTGTGCGGCGTGATGGTTCACCTCAAGCGTTGGCTGCTGCTCCTGAACATAAACGTACTGTTTCCGGGGCAGCCGGCACTGGCGAACACGTGGCTCGGGTTGGCCTTTTGCCTGATAGGACTGGGCGGCCTCGTGGGTATGGACAGGCTGCCGGACCCGGTACCGGGCCTCATGGGGCTGATCATGTTCCCGGCAATGTTTGCGGGCATTGTTGGAATGTTCTGGTATCCAGTGTTCCTCCGGCCCCGCTGGATGCGCCGTGACGCAGAACTGCAGGCCAGGGGCGAAGACCTTTTCGCCAAACGTTTCCTTCAAGGGCAGGTCCAGCGGCCGTCGGATAGACAGCAACCGTGATCGGCGGATTCGATTTCATCCTTGCCGCAGCCCAGGGTGCATTCGACGTGCGGTGAGCGGCGAACCCTCTCCTGGTGCGCGGGTCGAGGCACGCACACCGGGTATCTTTGGGGCCATGACTGAGATGGCTGTTGATTCCCTCGATGTTCTGCGCCGCCGCACCAGTGCCAAATGGTGCACCTATCCCGGCGACGTGCTGCCGATGTTCGTAGCAGAAATGGACTATCCGCTGGCCCCGCCCGTAGCCCGCGCGATGATCGAACGGATCGAAGCATCCGACGTCGGGTACGTATCCGGACCTGGTCCTGTCGGTCCCGCATTCGCCGGCTTCGCGCAGCGGCGCTGGAACTGGGAAGTGGACCCGGAGGACGTACGGACCACCACCGACGTCAGCGTGGCCATCGTGGAGACCCTCCGGCAGGTCATAACCGCGGGGGATGAGGTGGTCATAACACCGCCGGTTTATCCGCCGTTCTTCGATCTTCCCGTGGAGGCGGGCGGCACAGTCCGCGAGGTGCCGCTGCTGCAGGACGAAGCCGGATGGTCCCTGGACCTGGACGGGCTTGAGGCGGCGTTCGCCGCAGGTGCCCGGGCGCTGCTGCTGTGCAACCCGCACAACCCGCTGGGCCTGGTGCACCCGAAGGAAACGCTCGGCGCCGTCGCCCGTCTGGCAGCCAGGTACGGCGTTACGGTGGTCAGCGACGAAATCCATGCGCCGCTGGTCTATTCCCCGGAGACCTTCACCCCCTTCCTGTCCGTCTCCGACGATGCCCGCGCCCACGGAGTGTGCGTCACGGCGGCCAGTAAGGGGTGGAACATCGCCGGGTCAAAGTGCGCCCTGATGATTGCTTCGGCCCCCGAGACCCGGCTGCTGCTGGATGAAATGCCGGAGGAAGTAGGCTTCCGGACCTCAATCCTTGGCCTGCACGGCACGGCCGCCGCGTATGCCGAGGGCGAGGAGTGGCTCGACGGCGTGCTGGCCGTCCTGGCAGCCAACCGGGAACTGCTCGGAGAACTGCTGTCCGCGGAGCTTCCGGGAGTGGCGTACCGCTTCCCCGATGCCAGCTATCTGGCTTGGCTTGACCTGCGCGCGCTGGGCTGGGGAGACGACCCAGCGGCAACCGCCCTCGAAAAGGCACGTGTGGCACTTGAACCAGGCCTCAAGTTCGGGACGGCCGGGGCAGGCTGTGCCCGATTGAATTTTGGCTGTGCGCCCGAGGTACTCGAGGAGGCTATCCACAGGCTGAGCGCAGCCAAATCCTAACGGCCCGGGAGCACGTACACTCGCCCGAAAGGAAGAGCAGCGCGGACGCCGGATGAAGGCGAGCGTGTACGCACACGCGCTGTGGCGAGCTGCAACGGGGAGGGGATACGCATGCCATTCAACGGCTACAACGTCAATCCGGAAGGGTGTGCAAACGTCCTTTCCCAGGTGGAGGAAGACGAGACCAGGTACGCGGCCGTGTCTGTCTTGCGGGGCGGCATGAACGCAGCAGAGGCAGCTTGCATGGCCGGCTCCGGAATCGTGGGACAGGCGCTCGCCGAGGTTTGGCAAGACACAATGGGCCCGCAGCTGGAGGCCGCGGAAGTCCGCATCCACAACGCGGTCGAAGGCGTCCGAAGAGCGGTCTCGATCATTGCCGGTGCTGACCAGGAGATGGCTGCGACAGCGAAGGCCAGCCTTGCTGAGGTGCAGGCTGGGATCTACGCCGAACCCCGGTTCAGGGACAAGCGCTCATGGCTGTAGATACGTCAGGACTTTTCGGGTGGCCGTCATCGGACAGCATCGAGTCCGCCTATCCTTCCGTGGAAGCAGCCGGTGAAGCCTACCTCAACGCGGTAGAGGAAACCGGGGAGACCTGGAAACAGTTAGGTCTCCACTACTCCGGGGATGGCGGGGACGAAATGGTCGGGGCTTTCCGGACCGTGATGCCTCACGCGGAGATGCTCGAAGAGACGGCAGCGGGTGTGAAAGACGCGCTGGTGGGTTTCGCCGCCGGTATTCGAACCTTGGAAGCCAAGCGGGATCAACTCATGGCAAGGATCCAGGCTGCCAGTACCCGGGCGTCTGACACTCCGGAAGGACTTTATCGGAGCGAACCCAATGTTCCGTTTGACCGGCCCGTCACCGGGGAAGACCTGCTGCTGCCGGCGGAGATCGCCGGACTTGCGGCGAGGTACCGAAACCTGGAAGAAGAAACGGCTGCCAGACTGCGGTCCGCGTACAACAGGGATACCTTGCTGGACAACCTGACGAGCATTCCCGCCACTATCGGGTACGGAACGGCTTCGGGCGTAATCAACAGAATTGCGGTGCGGCAGACAACCAGGGAATCCGAACGTACTTATCTCCGCTATGACACTACGGAAGAACGCCAGCGGCACATGGCCAGGGGGCGGTGGATGCAAGGGGAAAGGAAGGCAAGAACCACGCTTCGTTTTGAGCCCCGTCCAGCCGTGAGCAGGATGTTCTACAACAACTTCGAATGGTACCGAGCGAGGGTGGATGCTAACCCGTCAAAGTGGGTGAATGCGGAACGATTCGGCGACCTCACTAACGCGGCGAAAAGTATCAAACTCGGGGGTGGCGCATTTACTCTCGTCACGGCGGGATTCACCATTGCCGATGAACGGGAAGATGCATACAACGAATTGCTGCACGCAAATCCTACCTGGAGCCGGGATGAACTCGAGGGACGTGCAAACCTCGAGGGCGGGGTCAAGGGCGGGACTAAGGTCGGCATTGACCTCGTTGCTGCAGGCACGGGTGCCGCCATTGGTACCGCAATTGGCGGGCCAGTAGGCACCGTGGTTGGTGCGGGGATCGGGATCGGGATCTCGGTGATTACTTCAATGGAGTTCGACTTCCTGGATGGCCGTACCATCAAGGATGCTGCCGCAGACCGTGCCATGGAGGCCATCGACAACATGGCCAACGGATGGAACAAGCTCTTCGGAGGATAGGCTGCCCGCACTGCTAGAGGTACGGAAGGTCAGGGGGGGCTGTCCAGCAGGAACGACATCGGCAACACAACGAAGGTAAGGCAAGACATGGAATCTGGAACTAACGAGTGGGCGCTCTCCGCGATCCTTTTTCTGCTGGGGATCGTCCCGTTTGTGGGTGGCGTCCTGCTTTATACGAATAAGTTTGTTGGCCTGCTGGTCCTGGATAATTTCATGCCGGGTAAACCGTCCCTGGCTACCACCTTTTTGGGGGCGTGGCTCCTCTTGATGGCACCCAGCGAATTCGTACTTCAAACCGGCATTGACGCCCTCATTGTTCCCTACGGCATTGTTCTTCTCGGATGCCTCGCGATCGGACTCATGGGCTGGTTCTGGATGCCCCGGTTTATGCAGCCGCGCTGGATGAAAGAAGGAGACAAGGTGGAGGCTCGCGGGGAAGACCTGTTCACTAAACGCTTCTCCAACGGGGAAAGGAAGTCCATGACCACTGACGCCGATGGCTTCAGCCACGAACGGATGTCCGGTGTCTTGGTGCCTCGTCCCCAGGGCTGGGAAATGGAAGTGAATTCCGCAGACATGCTCGTCGTGGCACATCCTCCCGTGCCACGAGGGATCTTTCGCCCCAACATGGTTCTACGCTGGGCGCCGGCGAACGGAATCTCCCTGGCCCGATATGCAACCGCGGCACTGGCCTCGACCCTGCAGACGGCACAGCAGGTCCGCATCATTTCACACGAGACGTGGCCGGTGAACGGCTCCGAGGGGCCGGTGAGGGGCCGGAGGCAGCGCTTTGTGCATCAGGTGGAGCAGCACCCGGTGTGTGTGGACCGCTGGCTGTGGATTTCAGGCCACCAGGTCTTCGAAGCAACCGCAAGCTACACCGTTGACCAGCACGCAGGAATGAAGCTGCTGTTCGAGCAGATGATTATGGATCTTCGGATCGAACCGGCCAACGCGGCAGCTGATGGTCAGGAACGCGACGCCATGGATACCTTTGCGCCCACAGAGCCGCGGCTGGACGAGGCAGCATCGCGTTTGGCCGGTGAGGACCGTGAAGACCTCGGCGCTCTGGCCGCCGCCCAGCCTTGCCAGGAACCGGTACTGCTCCTGCCTATTCCCGCCCTGGAACTGATGGACAGCCTGGCGGACAGGAACCGGCTGGGGATGTTCCAGCGCAAGGGCCCGGAGTTCACGGCACTCCGGGAAGCAGGCTTCCTTGCCGCCGACGGCTCGCTGACCCCGGCCGGCACGGACTACGGCGCCCCGTTACGGACCCCGGTCGCAGCCTTCCAAGTCACCGCTGCAGATGAGCGCGGCGGGGCTGTCCTTCAGGCATGGATTGGGGGAGGGTGCGGAAGGGTGACGGCCGAACCGTCACGCTTCTCCCGTCCATCCGCACGCGTACCCGGCCCGGATGACCTGTCCGTACAGGTCCTCCAGGCAAATGCCGTTCCCAAAGCCATAGCGGACTGGCTGGGGTTCTCACCGGCATGGAGCATTGCGCATGAACCGGTGGTCCTGGCAAGGGACCAGTACGAAGCCAAGGTGAAGTCCGCGCGGGCGAGAGCCCCCATAGGCCTGAGCGAAGCGGCCCGGCGAATGTGGCAACAGCCATGGACAGAATGGGAGCTCCTCGATGAGCGGACAGGAGGCTGGTTCGGCTTCGTGAACGCCGGAACGGCTGGCCAGTACCGGCTGGGTCCGGGTTACGGCGGTTCGGTGATTCTGGAGCCGGTCTCTTCAGCCGCTGTCTGGGACACGCTGGTGCGGTTTATCCATGCCTCGGTCGAAGGGACACCGCTCTGGATCCCGGAGCTGCCGGGCTTCGACGAACGCCCGGCTGACGGCAGAGTCCCCGAAGGAAAAGTCTGGGCGGAGTACCCCTAGGCCCGGCTAGGCGAAGTACACGCCGATCCGGTTGCCCTCAATCTCTTCGATCCGGATGTCGATCTCGTAGATGTCCTTCAGGACCTCGGGCTGCATGATCATCGACGGCGGTCCCTGGTGGAGCAGCTTGCCGTCAGCCATGGCAATGATGTCGTCGGAGTAGCAGGACGCGAAGTTGATGTCGTGGATGACCAGGACCACGGTCTTGCCGAGCTCGTCCGTGAGCCGGCGCAGCAGCCGCATCATCTCCACTGAGTGCTTCATGTCCAGGTTGTTCAGCGGCTCATCCAGCAGCAGGTAGTCGGTGTCCTGTGCCAGCACCATCGCGATGAACGCGCGCTGGCGCTGCCCGCCGGATAGCTCGTCGACAAACCGGTCGGCCAGTTCGCTCAAGTCCAGGAAGGCCATGGCCTGCTCGATCTTCTCCCGGCACACCGCCGTCGGGCGTCCGCCGTTGTGCGGGTAGCGGCCGAAGCCGACCAGATCGCGGACGGTGAGCCGGACGGTCAGGTGGTTGTCCTGCCGCAGGATCGCCATCTTGCGCGCCAGCTCCTTGCCCGGGGCGGCAGAGACATCCAGGCCGTCCACCGTGACCGAACCCTCGTCGGCCTTCAGCAGGCGGCTGATGATGGAGAGCATCGTGGATTTGCCGGCGCCGTTGGGGCCGATGATTGAGGTGACTCCGCCCTCCTTGATGTGGCAGCTCACCCCGTCCACAACTGTAGTGCCCGCGTACTGCTTAGTGACGCCGGTGACCTGGATCATTTGAGGGAGCCTTTCAGGAGCAGGATCAAAAAGACGATCCCGCCAACGAATTCAATGACAATGCTCAGCGCAGTGTTGAACGAGAAGATCCGTTCCAGCACCAGCTGGCCGCCCACCAGGGCGATGATGCCGATCAGCACGGCCATGGGCACAACGGCTGAATGCTTGAAGTGCGAGCAGAGCTGGTAGGCCAGCGACGCCACCAGCAGGCCAAAGAAGGTCACCGGGCCCACCAGGGCGGTGGACACCGCCACGAGGACGGAGCAGATGACCAGCACCAGGGTGACGGACCGCTTGTGGTTCACGCCCAGGTTGATGGACGTTTCCCGGCCCAGCGACATCACGTCGAGCTGATGCCGCATCCGCCAGGCAGGAATGCTGAC
The DNA here is from genome assembly GCF_023921125.1 of Arthrobacter caoxuetaonis. Taxonomy (NCBI): domain Bacteria; kingdom Bacillati; phylum Actinomycetota; class Actinomycetes; order Micrococcales; family Micrococcaceae; genus Arthrobacter; species Arthrobacter caoxuetaonis. The sequence continues at coordinate 2,723,359 of NZ_CP099466.1, read as the reverse complement.
CAGCACGACGGCGATCAACGAGTAGCCAAGCAGCGCTCCGTCGACGTTGTTAAAGGACGCGAAGAACAGGTCCTGCAGGATGATGAACTCGCTGGGCTCGATCAACCGCTGCAGCAGCGAAGACATGCCCCGGAACATGGTGCCCAGGACGATGCCGACCAGCAGCATCAGGTGCAGGGATTTCCCGCCCCCGGTAAACAGCCAGCGGTAAAGCAGGAAGGAGAAGCCCACCATCAGGGCCACTTCCATGCCGTAGCGAAGCGGCTCGGACATGGCGAGCACGAACCCGCCGCCCAGCGTAAATACCAGGACCGTCTGGATCAGCACGTACAGGGCGTCAAACCCCATGATTGACGGCGTCAGGATCCGGTTGGCGGTGACCGTCTGGAACAGGACGGTGGAAACCCCGACGGCGTACGCCACCAGGATCATCGAGCCCACCTTGATGGCGCGGCGCGGCAGCACGTAGCCGATATTGCCGCGCAGCTCAATGGTCATAAAGACGGCCACAAGTGCTGCGGCCACCACAGAGAGGATGATGATCCAGGACCGCGGGGAGAGGTTTCGCACCGGACGCCGGCGCTGCACGGTCATGGCCGAAGGCAGGACGCTGGTGGGGGAGCTAGGCACGGGCTGAGCGCTTTCTCAGGAGCAGGTAGAGGAACAGGGCACTGCCCACGGCAGAGACGATCACGCCGACCGGGATTTCATACGGATAGCGGATGGTCCGGCCGATGATGTCGCAGGCCAGGACAAAGCCGGCACCGAAAATCGCCACCCACGGTATGGCGCGGCGGACGTTGTCGCCCACCAGGAGGGAGACGAGGTTCGGGACGATCAGCCCCAGGAACGGCACGGAACCAACACTGACCACCACGACGGCGCTGATCAGGGACACGATGATCAGGCCCAGGGTCATGACGCGGTTGTAGTTCAGTCCCAAATTGGTCGTGAACTCCTGGCCCATGCCGGCAACGGTGAAACGGTCGGCAGCCAGGAACCCAATGAGGGTCAGTGCACCCACGATCCACAGCAGTTCATAGCGTCCGCGCAGCACCCCGGAGAAGTCGCCGGTCATCCAGGAGTTTAGGGTCTGCAGCAGGTCGAACCGGTAGGCGAAGAAGGTGGTGACGGCAGCGATCACGCCGCCGAGCATGATTCCCACCAGGGGCACGATCAGCGTGTTGCGCAGCGGAATGCGGCGCAGGATGAGCAGGAAGAGGGCGGTTCCGGCGACGGCGAAGACGGTGGCGGTGGACATCTTCATGAACAGCGAAGCACCGGGCAGCAGGACCGTCACCACCAGGATGCCCAGTGACGCGGATTCAATGGTCCCGACTGTGGAGGGCTCCACGAATTTGTTCCGCGCCATCAGCTGCATGATGAGCCCGGCCACGCTGAGCGCCATGCCGGCCAGGATGATGCTTAGCGTCCGCGGAACCCGGCTGATCCAGAAGATGTCCCAGGCATGTTGATCGCCGGCCAGCAGCGAGGACAGGGAGACGTCGCTGACGCCGACGAACATGCTGACGACGGCGAGTACAAGCACAGCCGCACCGCCCAGGACCATCATGGCCGCGGGGCCGAAGCGGCGTCGCCTGGATACGGCAGCGGCCCCGGAGGAGGCCGGGGCTGTGGGGGGAGTGAGCTGCGTTGTCATGCGATTCCGTCTCCCTCACTGGCCGGGCCTGCCCGAAGGCAGACCCGGCCAATGAGGATCTAGCAGGTAAGGGAACGGGTTAGGAGATGCCGTCCTGGACAGCGCTGACCATTGCGTCAACGTTGTTCAGGCCATAGCCCACCAGGTACCAGCTGGAGGAATCGAGCATGGTGATGTTGTCGTTGGCTGCTGCCTTGGTGCCCTTGACCAGTTCGTTGTCCAGGACAGCGGAGGCAACTTCGCCTGCATTGCCGACAGCGACGTCGCGGTCAATGACGAACAGGTGGTCCGGGTTGATCTCGGCCACGTATTCGAAGGAGACCGACTCGCCGTGCTGGGCTTCGGACTTGATGTCCGCTGCAGTGGCGACGCCGAGGACATCGTGGATCAGGCCGAAGCGTGAACCCGCGCCATAAGCAGTCATTTCGCCGCCGCTGGTCATGATGATCAGGCCGTTGCCGGCGTCCGCCGCGGTGGCCTTGGTTTCGTCGACCTTGGTGTCCAGAGCGGCGAGCTTCTCCTCGACCTCGGCTTCCTTGCCGAAGATGTCGCCGATGATTTCGGTGTTCTCGATGAAGGAGTTCCACGGGTCGGCAGCGTCGGTGCTGAGGTTGATCGTGGGGGCGATCTTGGAGAACTCGTCGTAGAAGTCGGCGGTACGGCCGGACATGATGATCAGATCCGGAGCTCCGGCGCTGATGGCTTCGAAGTCCGGTTCCTTCATGCTGCCGATCTTGGCGTAGTCATCCGAGCCGAACTTGGAGAGGCTCTCGGGGAAGTTTGCTGCCGGAACGCCGTCAACCTCGATGCCCAGGGCGTCCAAGGTATCCAGGGCGCCCAGGTCGAAGGTGTAGACGACCTCGGGGTTCACGGGGACCTCAGTGGTGCCCTGCGTGTGCTCCACAGTGATCATGCTGGGTTCCGTGGCGGCGGGTTCGGCGGCGGCATCGGTCTCGGAGCCGCACGCGCTCACGGCAAGCAGGGACACGAGGGCGGTTCCGGCCAGCAGCCGGGACTTCAGGGTCGTCTTCACGAGTGGTGCTCCAGTATTTCTCTCAAAGGATGCGTCGCCTGCCGGATGCCTCCGCCATTAGGACACAAAATTGTTGGCTAATTTTTGCGCGCCCTTGAAAGTTATCTGGTTAGGCAAGGCTAAGCAACTTGAGTCACCGGACGGGGAGACCGAATCCGTAACAGAGACGACGGCGCCACGGGAGGCAGGGGCATCCCAATGATCTTTGTTGGCACTCACCTTGACCGAGTGCTAACCGTTGCATAAAGTCGGACCTAGCACTCCCCACGTGAGGGTGCTAATTCCTGAGGGAAGCGTTCACCGGCACCCGCGACGACGGCAAGCGCCTACCGACGGTCCACAAACCCGTTAGTAACTAAGCAAAGGAGAGCCCGAGTGTCGGTCTCTATTAAGCCCCTTGAGGATCGCATTGTTGTTCGCCCGCTCGAAGCTGAGCAGACCACGGCCTCCGGCCTGGTTATCCCGGACACCGCTAAGGAAAAGCCCCAGGAGGGCGAAGTCGTAGCAGTCGGCCCCGGCCGCGTTGACGACAACGGCAACCGTGTGCCGATCGATGTCGCCGAGGGCGACGTCGTCATCTACTCGAAGTACGGCGGAACCGAGGTCAAGCAGGGCGGCCAGGAATACCTGGTGCTCTCCGCACGCGACGTGCTGGCCATCGTCGTCAAGTAAGTCTTTGAAGACCCCGGCCAGATTCGGCCGGGGTCTTCTTTTGTAGATGTAGTTGTTGTCGGAAAGGACACACACATGGCAAAGCAGTTGGAGTTCAACGACTCCGCCCGTCGTTCACTGGAAGCCGGTGTCGACAAGCTCGCCAACACCGTCAAGGTCACCCTCGGCCCGCGCGGCCGCAACGTGGTGCTCGCCAAGACCTGGGGCGCCCCCACCATCACCAACGACGGCGTCACGATCGCCCGCGAGGTCGAACTCGACGATCCGTACGAGAACCTTGGCGCACAGCTGGCCAAGGAAGTTGCCACCAAGACCAACGACGTCGCCGGCGACGGCACCACCACCGCAACGGTGCTGGCCCAGGCACTGGTCAAGGAAGGCCTGCGCAACGTGGCAGCAGGCGCCGCTCCCGGTGCCCTGAAGCACGGCATCGAGACCGCAGTCGAGGCCGTTGCGGCCCGCCTGCTGGAGAACGCCAAGGAAGTTGAAGGCAACCAGGTTGCCCACGTGGCGGCTATCTCCGCGCAGAGCGAAGAGGTCGGCCAGCTCCTGGCCGAAGCTTTCGACAAGGTTGGCAAGGACGGCGTCATCACCATCGAGGAGTCTTCCTCGACGTCCACCGAACTGGTCATCACCGAAGGCATGCAGTTCGACAAGGGCTACCTCTCGCCGTACTTCGTGACCGACCCGGAGCGCCAGGAAGCCGTCCTCGAAGACGCGCTGATCCTGATCAACTCCGGCAAGATTTCCTCGGTTGCAGAGTTCCTGCCGCTGCTGGAAAAGGCACTGCAGGCCTCCAAGCCGCTGTTCATCATTGCCGAAGACGTTGACGGCGAAGCGCTGTCCACCCTGGTGGTCAACAAGATCCGCGGCACCCTGAACGTGGTTGCAGTGAAGGCTCCGGGCTTCGGCGACCGCCGCAAGGCCATGATGCAGGACATCGCCACGCTCACCGGCGCCCAGGTTGTGTCCCCGGACCTCGGCCTGAAGCTGGACCAGGTTGGCCTGGAGGTGCTGGGCTCCGCCCGCCGCATCACCGTCACCAAGGACAACACCACGATCGTTGACGGCAATGGCTCCGAAGCCGACGTCGCCGACCGCGTGGCACAGATCCGTGCCGAGATCGAGCGCACGGACTCCGACTGGGACCGCGAAAAGCTGCAGGAACGCCTGGCCAAGCTCTCCGGCGGCATCGGCGTGATCAAGGTTGGCGCAGCCACCGAGGTTGAGCTGAAGGAAAAGAAGCACCGCATTGAGGACGCTGTGTCCTCGACCCGCGCTGCCCTGGAAGAGGGCATCGTGGCCGGCGGCGGTTCCGCGCTGGTCCACGCTGCCCGCGCCCTGGACACCGATTCCGAGGTAGCCAAGCTCGACGGCGACGCCGCCACGGCCGTTGGCCTGGTCCGGCGCGCGCTGGCCCAGCCGCTGCGCTGGATCGCCGAAAACGCCGGTGCCGAAGGCATGGTCGTTGTCTCCAAGGTCAGCGAGCTCGAAGTCAACCACGGCTTCAACGCTGCAACCGGCGAATACGGCAACCTGATCGAAGCCGGCATTATCGACCCGGTCAAGGTCACGCGTTCGGCCCTGCGCAACGCAGCATCGATCGCCGCACTGGTCCTCACCACTGAGGCACTGGTTGTGGAGAAGCCCTCCGAAGAGAATGATGACCACGGTCACCAGCACTAATTCGGGCTGAACAAATGGGCCCCTCCAGGCGCGGAACTCCGCCCCGGAGGGGCCCTTTTGTGTGTGCCGGCCCGGGGCGCGCCGGGCCGGCACATTCAAAGGGCGGGCGCAGGGACAGGTAAACTCTTGCGGTATTTGCCATCTGAAAGGACACCCGCAAGTGTCAGCAACCGAGCAGCACGCTGCCGCTTCGCGCTCCGAAAAACCGTCAGTTCCTTCCGCCCCCGCAGCCGGTGAACGCCGCTACCGTCCGGAAGTCCAGGGCCTGCGGGCGCTGGCGGTGATACTGGTTGTCATTTACCACGTGTGGCTTGGCAGGGTTTCCGGCGGAGTGGACGTCTTCCTCCTCATCTCCGCCTTCCTGCTGACCGGTTCCTTTGTCCGCAAAGCCGAAGCAGGCAGGGCACTGGCCCTGGGCCGCTACTGGCTGCACCTGTTCAAGCGGCTGCTGCCGGCCGTCGTCGTCGTGCTTCTCTCCGTCCTCGCGGCCACTGCATTCCTGCTGCCCGCCAGCTACCGGCAGGACCTCATCACCGAGTCCTGGTCCTCCCTGTTCTATGTGCAGAACTGGACCCTGGCGAACAACGCCGTCGACTACCTGGCCGCTGACCACAGCGGCGCCAGCCCGCTCCAGCACTTCTGGTCCCTCTCGATCCAGGGCCAGGTCTTCCTGCTGTGGCCGCTTCTTTTCGCTGCTGCGCTTCCGGCGGCCCGGCTGGCCCGAATCGGCTACCGAACCGTGCTCACCGGGATCTTCGGGATAATCTTCGCCGCTTCGCTCGCGTTTTCCATCTGGCAGACCGGCGCGAACCAGGCGTATGCATACTTCGATACGCGGACCCGGCTCTGGGAATTCGCGCTTGGAACCCTCCTGGCACTCGCGCTGCCGTATCTGCACCTTGGCCGCAGGCTTCGCATCCTGATCGGCTGGACCGGCGTGGCAGCCATGCTCGGCTGCGGCATCATCCTGCAGGTGCAGCAGCAGTTCCCGGGATACCTGGCCCTGTGGCCCACCCTGGCAGCCGCCATGGTGATTGCTGCGGGTGACACCGGCAGCAGGCTGGGAGCGGACCGCTGGCTCACAGCGAAGCCGCTGGTGAAACTGGGAGACAACTCCTATGCCCTGTACCTCTGGCACTGGCCCGTCCTCGTCTTCTGGCTCATCGCCTCCGGCCAGGAAAACGCCGGAATCGTCGACGGCGCCGCAGTGATTGCTGTTTCGCTGCTCCTGGCGGTGCTCACGACCAAACTGGTGGAAACCCCGCTGCGCGGCTGGTCCTGGCCGGAAGCCGCATCGTGGCGCTCCGCACTGGTGCTCGCCGCCTCCTTCGCGCTGGTCGCAGCGCCCCTGGCCGGGTGGCAGGCCAAGGTTGCCTCTGATGCGCAGGCAGTCAGGCTGCAGAGCATTGCCGACAACCCCGGCGCCCTCTCACTCGATCCTGAATTCCAAACCGCTGCATCGACGACCGCCCTGGTGAAACCTTCCGCGTCCGAGATGGACCAGGAATGGGCGAAGCTCGACCATGCGTGCGACGAAGCATTCGCTCCGGCTGAAGGCAGCGTCCTGGAAACGTCCTGCAAGCAGATCGGCAGCGCAGACGGTGCACAAAAGAGAATCGTCGTGCTCGGCGATTCCCACGCCATGCAGTGGACGGCAGCGCTGCGGCCCGTCGCGCTGGCCAATGACTGGCACGTGGTCACCGTCCTGAAGATGGGATGCCGTTACGGGGCGGCGGATCCGGAACGCTCCGAGGACTGCAACGCGTTCAATGAGGCAGCAGGCGAATACACCCTGGGCCTGATGCCGGACGCCGTGTTCACTGTCGCCTCCGTCACCGAAGAATCCAGCCCGGCCGAATATCTGGCCGGCGGCTACGATGACGGCGTGCGGGCCTTCGCTGAAGCCGGGATCGCCGTGCTGGCCATGCGGGACAACCCGCGCTTCGAGTTCGATATGTTCAAGTGCCTGGAGGCAAACGACCTCTCCGTCCAGGCCTGCCACGTCCCGCGCAGCGAGCTGCTGGCAGAGGTTTCCCCTCTGGAAGGACTCCAGGAACGGATCCCGGGCGTCCACGTCCTGGACATGAGCGACCAGTTCTGTTTTGAGGACTCCTGCCCCGGCATCATCGGCAACGTGATCGTCTACAAGGACCACGACCACCTCAACCGCACCTACATGGAGACCGTCTCCCCGGAACTGGCCCAGCGGATCCTCGACGCCACCGGGTGGGAAGGCGTCACCGTGCCAGCGTCGGTTTAGCTGGACCAGGTAGCGTCCGGAATACGGAACCCTGTCCATTTCGTTCTACGATTGGATAAACGCGGCCGTGATGCCCGGCCCCACAACTCCCCGGTCCTGAAAGAGGCGCGCACTTGAGCCAGCAGTCCCCAGAACACGATCCGTTTGGCTTCGTCGGCCTGACCTATGATGACGTCCTCCTGCTGCCCGGTCCCACGGACGTCATCCCGTCCGAGGCGGACACCAGTTCCCGGCTGACCAAGCGGATCACGGTACAGACCCCGCTGCTCTCCGCAGCCATGGATACCGTGACCGAATCGCGGATGGCGATCGCGATGGCCCGCCACGGCGGCCTGGGTGTCATCCACCGCAACCTCTCCATCGCGGACCAGGCCGAACACGTGGACCGGGTCAAGCGCAGCGAATCAGGCATGATCACCAACCCGGTCACCATCGACCCGGACGCCACGCTGCAGGAACTGGACGATCTCTGCGCGCATTTCCGGGTGTCGGGCCTTCCCGTCGTGGATCCGGAAAACAAGCTCCTGGGAATCGTGACCAACCGCGATACCCGTTTTATCCCGAAGTCCGAGTACCCCTCCCGCAAGGTCGGGGAAGTCATGACCCGGATGCCGCTGATCACCGGCCGGGTGGGCATCACCCCGGAGGAGACGGTTGAGCTCCTGGGCAAGAACCGGATTGAGAAGCTGCCGCTGGTGGATGACGCCGGACGCCTCCAGGGCCTGATCACGGTCAAGGACTTCGACAAGGCCGAGCAGTATCCGCTCGCAACCAAGGATGACGAGGGCAGGCTCCGCGTCGGTGCCGCCGTCGGCTTCTTCGGTGACGGGTACGAACGCGCCATGGCGCTGGTGGATGCCGGCGTCGACGTCCTCGTGGTGGACACCGCCAACGGCCACAGCGCAGGCGTCCTGGAAATGATTGCCCGCCTCAAGAAGGACCCGGCAGCAGCGCACGTGGATGTCATCGGCGGCCAGGCAGCGACCCGCGAAGGTGCCCAGGCCCTGATTGATGCCGGCGCTGACGCCATCAAGGTCGGCGTGGGTCCGGGCTCCATCTGCACTACCCGCGTGGTCGCCGGCGTCGGCGTCCCGCAGATTACGGCCATTTATGAAGCGGCCAAGGCTGCCATTCCCGCGGGCGTACCGGTCATTGCCGACGGCGGCCTGCAGTACTCGGGGGACATCGGCAAGGCCATTGTTGCCGGCGCGGACACCGTGATGCTCGGCGGCCTGCTCGCCGGATCGGCGGAGAGCCCGGGCGACCTGGTCTTCGTCAACGGAAAGCAGTTCAAGACGTACCGCGGCATGGGCTCCCTGGGCGCCATGCAGACCCGCGGCAAGAACACGTCCTACTCCAAGGACCGCTACTTCCAGGCGGACGTCCCCAGCGATGAGAAGCTCATCCCCGAGGGCATCGAAGGCCAGGTGCCCTACCGCGGGCCCCTGTCCGCCGTCGCGCACCAGCTGGTGGGCGGCCTGCGCCAGACCATGTTCTACACCGGCGCGCACACCATTTCCGAGCTCAAGGCCAAGGGACGCTTTGTCCGCATCACGCCTGCGGGCCTGAAGGAATCCCACCCGCACGACATCATGATGACCGTCGAAGCGCCGAACTACGGCCGCCGCTAGGCCGCTGGTCCTCGAAGCAGGCACCGTTCCGTTCCGGAGCGGTGCCTGCTTCCTTTTGCGACTGGGATAACCTAGAGCAGTGACTAACGAGATAGAGATTGGCCGAGGCAAGCGTGGGCGCAGAGCCTACTCCCTGGATGACGTAGCGATTGTGCCCTCCCGGCGCACCCGCGATCCCCAGGACGTCTCGGTCAGCTGGCAGATAGACGCCTACCAGTTTGAGATGCCGGTTATCGGCGCTCCGATGGACTCGGTGATGTCACCGGCCACGGCAATTGCACTCGGCCGCCTGGGCGGCCTCGGGGTCCTGAACCTCGAAGGACTCTGGACCCGCTACGAGGACCCGCAGCCGGTCCTCGACGAAATCGCCGTCCTCAGCCAGGAGAATTTCAACCCGGCAGCCACCCGCCGGCTGCAGGAGATCTACACGGCCCCGATCCGAGCAGAGCTGATCACTTCCCGCCTCGCGGAAATGCGCGACGCCGGCGTCACAGTTGCCGGGTCCCTCACCCCGCAGCGCACCCAGGAGTTCTACAAGACTGTCCTGGCCGCCGGTGTGGACATCTTCGTGATCCGCGGAACAACTGTCTCCGCCGAGCACGTCTCCAAGAATGCTGAACCGCTGAACCTGAAGCAGTTCATCTACGAACTCGACGTTCCGGTCATCGTTGGCGGCGCCGCCGGCTACACCCCGGCACTGCACCTGATGCGCACCGGCGCGGCCGGCGTCCTGGTCGGGTTCGGCGGAGGGGCCACCACAACCACCAGGCGCGCACTGGGCATCCACGCGCCGATGGCCACGGCCATTTCCGACATCGCTGAAGCACGGCGTGACTACATGGACGAGTCCGGCGGCCGGTACGTCCACGTGATTGCCGACGGCGGCATGGGCACCAGCGGCGACATCGTCAAGGCCATCGCCATGGGCGCGGACGCCGTCATGCTGGGCTCCGCCCTGGCCCGCGCCGAAGAAGCTCCGGGCCGCGGCTGGCACTGGGGACAGGAAGCACACCATGGTGAGCTTCCGCGCGGCGACAGGGTTCACCTGGATACCGTCGGCCCGCTGAAGGAAGTACTGTGGGGGCCCTCCCATCACACCAACGGGACCTCCAACCTCATGGGTGCACTGCGGCGCGCAATGGCTACCACCGGATACTCTGATTTGAAGGCCTTCCAGCGCATCGAGATGCTGGTTTCCCCCTACCAATACAACACCTGATCGCGATCGACCCCACACCCCCGGGGCACCTGCTTCAGAGAGGAATCTTGACCATGGCAACAAATGCACTCAGTCCGGAATACCGCGAAGCTGCCCTGGAAAAACTTCAGGCGACGTCAGAGCCCGGAGGGGAACTGGACGTCCTGATCGTGGGCGGCGGAGTGGTCGGGGCAGGCGCTGCGCTTGACGCTGTCACCAGGGGACTCAAGGTCGGCATGGTCGAAGCCCGGGACTGGGCTTCGGGAACCTCCTCCCGGTCTTCGAAGCTCATCCACGGCGGCCTGCGCTACCTGGAGATGCTGGACTTCGCCCTGGTGCAGGAAGCCTTGAAGGAACGGGGCCTGCTGCTGCAGCGCATCGCACCCCACCTGGTGAAACCTGTGCCCTTCCTGTACCCGCTGACAAAACGGTTTGTTGAACGGCCCTATGTCGGCGCGGGGATCTTCCTCTATGACACCCTCGGCATGACCTCCGGGAACTCCCGGGGTGTTCCGATGCAGAAGCACCTGACCCGGCGGGGCACCCTGCGTGCTGCGCCCAGCCTGAAGGATGACGCCATGATTGGCTCCATCCGCTACTACGACGGGCAGGTCGACGACGCGCGGTACGTGGCGAACATGGTCCGCACCGCCGTCCACTACGGTGCCACAGCGGTGAACCGGCTTTCCGTCGTCGACTTCCTGCGTGAGGGCGAGCGCGTTGTCGGTGCCCGGGTCCGCGACCAGGAAACGGGCCGGGAGTTTGATATTCGTGCGAGCCAGGTGGTCAATGCCACCGGCGTCTGGACGGATGAAACGCAGGCCATGGTCACCGACCGCGGCCAGCTCAAGGTCCGCGCGTCCAAGGGCGTGCACCTGGTGGTTCCCCGCGACCGCATCCAGTCCACCGTGGGCATGATCCTGCGCACGGAAAAATCAGTGCTCTTCGTCATTCCGTGGGGCCGGCACTGGATCATCGGCACAACGGACACGGACTGGAACCTGGACAAGGCCCATCCCGCGGCCACGTCAGCGGACATTGACTACATCCTCGAACACGTGAACACCGTCCTGAAGACGCCGCTGACGCGTGAAGACGTGGAAGGCGTCTATGCGGGGCTGCGGCCGCTGCTGGCCGGCGAGAACGATTCCACCGCCAAGCTTTCGCGCGAACATGTGGTGGCCCACCCGGTTCCCGGCCTGGTCGTCGTGGCCGGAGGCAAGTGGACCACTTACCGTGTCATGGCGAAGGACGCCGTCGACGAAGCAGCGCGGGCGCTCGATGAGAAGGTGCCCGAAAGCTGCACCCAGACGATCCCGCTGCTTGGTGCCGTGGGCTACAAGGCAGCCTGGAACCGCAGGCACCGCACAGCCGATGAATACGGAATCCATGTGGTGCGCGTGGAGCACCTGCTCAATCGCTACGGTGCCCTCGCAACCGAGGTGCTCGACCTGATTGCCGAGAATCCCAAGCTGGGAGAACCGCTGCCAGGGGCTGATGACTACCTGGGCGCCGAGGTTGTCTACGCCACGACGCACGAGGGTGCCCGGCACGTGGAAGATGTGCTGGCACGGCGGACCCGGATCTCCATCGAGTCCTGGGACCGGGGGGTCTCTGCGGCTCCCGTTGCGGCGGACCTCATGGCCCCTGTCCTCGGTTGGGACGCCGAACGGGTGGAGAGCGAAGTACGTCATTACCTGGCCCGCGTGGAAGCAGAACGGCTCAGCCAAAAGCAGCCCGATGACGTTTCCGCCGACGCAGCCCGGCTTGCCGTCGAGGACATAGCACCGCAGCGCTAGCCCGGGGACACCAGCGGATGAGCGACGAACTGAGCCTGAATGAAAAGGGCGCTGTCCTGACCGAGCCGGAAATGGTCATCCTGCAAATGGTGGCCAAGGACAGGACGGACGCTGCGGCGCAGCTGGCGGAGCGGATGTACCGGCAGGGAAGGCTGACGGACCTTGAGGGGTTCATCAACGATGTCAGCGCCCGTGAGCACCAGATGGCCACGGGCCTGCCCGGAGGGATCGGGCTGCCGCACGCGAGGAGCCGGTATGCGGTACAGACCTCGATTGCCGTCGGGATCTGCAAGTACGGGCACAGCCTTGACTTCGGTGCATCAGACGGCCCGGCGACTGTGGTGCTGCTGATAGCTACCCCCGCCGCCTCCTTTTCCGAACATCTGGAAGTCCTGGCGACGCTGGCGCGTTCCCTTTTCCGGCCGGCGTTCCGGGACTCACTGAGGCATGCAGAGGATGCCGAAGTCATCGCCGAGCTCATTAATTCCTCGCTGGTGTTCTTTGACCATTAGGCGCCGGGGCACCGTCCATTGGGTTTTCTACACGACTACGAAGTACCGTTAAGCCGTGCTTAAGACTGCCCTGCAACCGCGATGGATCGCCGGCCTGATCCTTGCCCTGGCCATTTCCACCGTGTTCGTGCTGCTCTCGGAATGGCAGTTCTCCGCCGCTGAAAGCGAGGGCCCGCCTCCGGTCACCGCCACTGAGGAAGTACGTCCGCTCACGGAAGTCTTCACTCCCGGCGTACCGCTTTACGCGACCGAAGCAGACCAAATGGTGACCTTTACGGGCACCTTCCAGCGGGAGGACCAGGTTCTGGTCCAGAACCGTCTGCAGGACGGAGAGGAAGGCTACTGGGTCGTCACGGCGTTCGACGTCGACGGCGCGCCCTCAGACGCAGCCATTCCCGTCGTCCGCGGATGGACCGCCGATCCTGCTGCGGCGGGGAGTGCACCGGAGGGTGAAATTACGATCATCGGGCGGCTGCTGCCCACCGAAGCGCCGATTGCCGGACCTGTACCGGAGGGAACTTCTGCAGCCCTGTCCACCGCCGAACTGGGCAACCTCTGGGACGAGCCGCTCTTCTCGGCTTTCGTCACGGCACACGAAACCCTGGTGGACGGTGAGCCTGCAGCCGCAAGCGACCTGGAAACGGTAACCGTGGCGCCGCAGCCGCAGGAAACCACCATCAACTGGATGAACATCTTCTACGCCGTCGAATGGGTGGTGTTCGCCGGGTTTGCGGTGTTCCTCTGGTGGCGCCTCCTCGCTGACTCCTACCAGCGCAGCCTCGAAGAGGACGAATACGAGGACGACGAGTATGACGAAGACGACTTTGAAGACGTTGACGGCGAAGAACAGCCGCCGGCACCAACCAGCAGTGAGGTAAAGAAGTGAGCGATCCCGCAGTCACCAGGCCCCCGCGCCCGAAGAAGAAGAAGCGCCGGTTTGGCGGAACGCACGCGCAGATCCGCTCGGCCCTGACCTTTTACAAGGTCTCCTCCTGGGTGACCGGCATTTTCCTGCTGCTCCTGGTGGCGGAAATGGTCATGAAGTACATGCTCAGCATTCCGCCGGTCATGCTGGGAGGGCTGAACCTCTATACGGCTGTGCTGATCGCCCACGGCTGGCTGTACGTTGTGTACCTCTTCGCCGACTTCCGGCTGTGGCAGCTCATGCGGTGGCCTTTCACCAAGTTCATCGTTGTTGCGCTCGGCGGCGTCGTGCCCTTCCTGTCCTTCATCGTGGAGGTCCGCACCCACAAGCAGGTCCTTGCCGAGCTCGCCGCGCACCCTGAGGCCGCGAAGCGCTATTAAGCGCTATTAACCGTGTGGCGGCTAAGGCTGTCACACAGTCCGGCCAGCCGGCCTGATGTGCGGCAGGGGCACCGCGGCGACTATCCTTGAAACCGTGACTAATCCCGCGACTGCTCCTATTGAAGAGCGCCCCGTCCTGGTTGTGGACTTCGGTGCCCAGTACGCCCAGCTGATTGCCCGGCGCGTACGCGAAGCCGACGTCTACTCCGAGGTTGTGCCGCACACCTACAGCACTGAAGCGCTGCTGGCCAAGAACCCGGCAGCCATCATCCTCTCCGGCGGGCCGTCCAGCGTTTACGCCGAGGGCGCCCCCAAAGTAGACCCTGAACTGTTCGAGGCAGGAGTTCCGGTCTTCGGGATCTGCTATGGCTTCCAGGCCATGGCCGCTGCCCTGGGCGGCACGGTCGCCAAGACCGGCCTGCGCGAATACGGATCGACCGACGCCGCCGCAGTTGACGGCAGCCGTTCCATCCTCGAAGGCACTCCCGAGCACCAGAACACCTGGATGAGCCACGGGGACAGCGTGCAGGAAGCCCCGGAGGGATTCGACGTCCTTGCCAGCACTGCCGGCGCACCCGTGGCGGCCTTCGCCAACGAGGAAAAGAAGCTCTACGGTGTGCAGTGGCACCCCGAGGTCAAGCACTCTGCGCACGGCCAGCAGGTCCTGGAGAACTTCCTGTTCAAGGGAGCCCGCCTGGACCGCAGCTGGACCACCGGCAACATCGTCGAGGAGCAGGTCGAGCGGATCCGTGAGCAGATTGGCTCCTCCCGCGTGATCTGCGGTTTGTCCGGCGGCGTGGATTCCGCCGTCGCCGCTGCCCTGGTGCAGCGGGCTGTCGGTGACCAGCTCACCTGCGTCTTCGTTGACCACGGACTGCTGCGTGAAGGTGAAGCCGAACAGGTTGAACGCGACTTCGTTGCCGCCACCGGCGTCAACCTCTACGTCGCCAACGAGCAGGAGCGCTTCCTGAACGCCCTGGCCGGCGTGACCGACCCGGAGACCAAGCGCAAGATCATTGGCCGCGAGTTCATCCGTGCCTTCGAAGAAGCCGAGCGTGCCATCATGGCCGAGGCCAAAGCTGCCGGCGAACCCATCCGGTTCCTGGTGCAGGGCACCCTCTACCCCGACGTCGTTGAATCCGGCGGCGGCGAAGGTGCAGCCAACATCAAGAGCCACCACAACGTGGGCGGCCTGCCCGAGGACATGCAGTTCGAGCTTGTCGAACCGCTGCGTCTGCTCTTCAAGGACGAAGTCCGTGCCGTAGGGCGCGAACTCGGCCTGCCGGCCGAGATCGTCGGCCGCCAGCCGTTCCCCGGTCCCGGGCTGGGCATCCGCATCATCGGCGAAGTCAACCAGGAGCGCCTGGACCTGCTGCGCCGCGCCGACGCCATTGCGCGCGCCGAACTCACCGCAGCGGGCCTGGACGACGACGTGTGGCAGATGCCGGTAGTGCTGCTGGCTGATGTCCGCAGCGTCGGTGTCCAGGGAGACGGACGGACCTACGGGCACCCGATCGTCCTGCGTCCGGTCTCCAGCGAAGACGCCATGACCGCAGACTGGTCACGGCTTCCGTATGACCTGCTGGCTCGGATTTCCAACCGGATCACCAACGAGGTGGACGGCGTCAACCGGGTGGTTCTCGACGTCACGAGCAAGCCGCCGGGAACGATTGAGTGGGAATAGCATCTTAGGCGCGGGGGGACGGCTGAAAAGCCGTCCCCCCGCGTTGCTATTCGGAGCTATCCGGCAATTGACGATAGCTTGGAGGGTATGCCAGTTTGGTCGAGATCGTCGCGCGGAAGTGCAGGAAAGAGGACTCCAGTGTCTGAGCAGAATCCCGGGGACAGTGCCTCGGACTTCCTGCTGCCGTGGCTGGCCGGGCTGGGCCAGCATGCGGGGACGGACACCCTGCTCCATTTCACCGTCTCGGCAGATAACAGCATCGACCTGACCCACGCGCATCCCTCAGGCCTGGCGCAGCTACTCGCCGGCCGCCGCACCCGGCTGTCAACCCTGCTGCGCGACGCCGACCACTACCGCACGGCGATGCGTGCAGCACGCCTGCTGCGGGCAAAGATCTACGAACTCGGCTCCGACCGCGGACTCGACGTCGGGTACCTCGCCGCGGGCACTGCGTCCTGGCGGTATGCCTCCGATGAAGCGGTGCGGCCGGAATCCCTCACTGCCCCGGTACTGCTGACGCCTGTCACCCTCACGGTCCACGCTTCCCAGGATGACTACGAGCTGCAGCTCACCGGAAAGGCAGAGCTGAATCCGGCTCTCGTGCGGCACCTGGAGGTCCAGCAGGGCTTGGACGTCGACGCCGATTCCCTGGCCAAGCTGGCGTACGGGACCGCACGTTTCGACCCGCATCCCGTCCTGGACCGCCTGCGGGCGCTGACCGACGGCGTGCGCGGGATGAACATTGAACACCGGCTGCTGCTCTCCACCTTTGCCGACCTTCCCGATCTGGCGGGCGACGCCGCGCTGGACCCCTCGCACCCGATCCTCCGTGCCCTCATGGACGCGGCCGTCAACGGAAGCGCCGAACCGGCCGAAGCCGCCGACCCGGGGCTGCCGCCGCTGGACGACCGGTCCCCGGCCGATGAACTGCTGGTGCTGGACGCCGACCAGGAGCAGCAGGACGTGCTGGACCTCGTCGCCGCCGGCGAATCCCTGGTGGTTTCCGCGCCTCCGGGCACCGGACAAACCCAAACGGCCATCAACGCCGCCGCAGCCTTGGTGAACTCCGGCAAGTCAGTGCTGGTGGTGGCCGAACGCCGGGGGACCCTGAACGAGTTCGTCTCCGGACTGGATGCCCTGAACCTTGGCTCCCTGGTGCTCCAGGTCAACGCCGGGCTGGGCGAAGAAGCGCTTCGCGACCGCCTGGTCCGGGCGATCGTCCGCAACGAGAAGGCCTCCGAGCCCAACCTCGGGAACCTGCACAAGGTGCTGCAGGAAAGCCGGCACCAGCTGCGCGACCACGTAAAGTCCCTCCACAACGTCCGGCAGCGCTGGGGATGTTCGCCCTACCAGGCGATGCAGTCACTGGCTGAGCTGACCTCCATGACGCCCGCTCCGGCCACAACCGTGCGCCTGAAGCGAAGCGTGCTGGACAGCATCACCGACCGCACGGAACTTACCGGCCGCCTGCGCCGGGCAGCGGAACTCGGCAGCTTTTCGCGCGCTGCGGTCTCCAGCCCCTGGTTCGGCGCCAAGCTGCTGAACCGCAAGGAAACCGAGGCAGCCCACCGGCTCACGGAAGAGCTGGCGGAAGAACTGCCGCAGCTGCGCGCCCGCGTCCAGGAAGTGGCTGAGCACTCCCAGATCCGGCTCGGGGAGACGTTCGCGCAATGGGGCGAGCAGCTCGAACTGCTGGTTGCCGTGCGCGAAAGCCTGGACAAGTTCACGCCGGACATCTTTGACCGTCCCGTCACGGACCTGATTTCCGCCACAGCCTCCTCCTCCTGGCGCCGTGAACACGGCGTCGACATGAGCTCCATGACCCGCTCCCGCCTGCGGCGCGTGGCCAAGGAATACATTCGTCCCGGCGTCCACATCTCGGACCTGCACACGTCCCTGGTCCAGGTCCAGCAGCAGCGGGTCACCTGGTCCCGCTATGCGACCACCCAGCGCCACCCGTCCGTTCCCACCGGACTGGCGGACCTTAACCGGACCTACCTGGCGGTCAAGGAGAAGCTGGACACACTGACCGGTATCCTCGCGGGGACCCCGGGCAAGCCGGACCTGGCGGCCCAGTCGCTGGACGACCTTGAGAAACGCCTGCGGGCGCTGGCCGGGGACAAGGAAACCCTGGAGACACTGCCGGAACGGACCCTGCTCGTTGACGAAATGCGGGGCCAGGGACTTGGGGAACTCCTCGATGACCTGGAAACCCGTGAAGTCACGCCCCGCCAGGTCGGCTACGAACTGGAACTGGCCTGGTGGCAGTCCGCCCTTGAGGCCATGATCAGCGGTGACGACTACCTGGCCATGTCCGACGGCGACAGCCTGCGCAGGCTGGAAGCGGAGTACCGGCTGGCGGACAACGCGCACATCGCGTCCGGCGCAGCACGCCTCCGGTGGGCACTCGCCGGCCGGTGGCGCCAAGGCATCAAGGACCAGCCGCGTGAGGCCGACCGCCTGAAGGAAGTCATCAAGTCCGGGCCCCTGACGGTGGATTCCCTCGGCAGCCAGTCGGAGGCGCTCGTATCCTCGCTCCTTCCTGTCTGGGCCGCGAGCCCGCTGCTGCTTCCCATGATGCTGCCCGGCTCCCGTCGGTTCGATGCGCTCATCATCCTGGATGCCGAATCCATGAGCCTGCAGGCTGCCGTGCCGGCCATCGCCCGCGCCGGCCAGGTCGTTGCCTTTGGCGACGGCAACCTCGGCGGTCCGAGGCCCTTCAGCATCAACGTGCAGGGTCACCCCGCAGAAGCCGCAGAAGATCTTCCGAGCGCGTTTGAAGCACTTGCACGGATTCTGCCCGGCCGTGCCCTGTCCACGGTGTACCGCGGTACGGACAAGGCACTGCTGAAGCAGCTGAGTGACGAGTTCTACGGGGGACGGCTTTCCTGGGTTCCGCGGGGAGACGAGGTCGCCACCGGCGAGAAGCCGCTGACCGTTGAGTACCTTGCTGACGGCACGGGTATGCCGAGCGCGGACCAGGAGGGCGTGGAAAGCGTCTCTGCCGAAGTGAACCGGGTGGTGGACCTGGTCTTCGAACACGTTCGGCGCCGTCCGAGCCAGTCGCTGGCAGTCATCACCGCCAGCCCCCGCCATGCGGCACGGGTGGGCGAGGCGATCCGGGTGCAGATGGCCAATTTCCCCTGGGCCTCAGATTTCTTCGCACCGGGTGCAGAATCCTTCCGCGTAGTCACCGCCGACCGCGCTGCAGGGCTGGTCCGCGACGCGGTCATCTTCTCGCTGGGCTTCGGCCGTACTCCGCATGGCCGTGCCCTGCACAACTTCGGGCTGCTTTCGGAGCCGGGCGGCCGCGGCCGGTTTGTAAACGCCATGACCAGGGCCCGCCAGCGGCTGCACGTGCTGACCTGCTTCCAGCCCTCGGACCTGGACGAGTCCCGCCTCGGCCACGGAGCGCTCGACTTTTACCGCCTGATTCAGCGCGAGCTCGACGCCGCTCCGGAAGCGGCCGCCCCGCTGCGGCCCGCCGGAAACTCGATCATGTCCGACGACCCGCTCGTTGCGGACCTCGTGGGACGGCTGCGGTCCCGCGGTGCCAAGGTCTGGGACCATTACGACGGCGTCATTGACATAGTCGCCACCGTAGACCGGCAGACCGCATCCGATCCTGCTGTTCCGATGGCCATCGAGTCTGACGGCACAGCGCGCTACCGGAGCATGAGCGTACGGGAGCGCAGCCGCCTGCGGCCTCAGCTCCTCGAACGCCTGGGGTGGCGGTACATGCCGCTGTGGACCATTGAGGTCTTTACAGACCCTGCGGCCTGCGCCGGCCTTGTCAGCCGCTACCTGGGTTTGCCGGCACCTGCAACGCAGCCGGAGCCGATCAAGGAGGCCGCACCGGCCGCCGTCCGGAACATCGTGGTGCCCCACGGCAGCACCCGGATCAGGCCGCGCGCCGACAATGAACCGAATCCCGCAATACGTGCTGCGGCAGCTGCTGCCGCAGCCGCTGCAGCCGGAGGGAAAGACACAGGCGATGGCAGCACAACAGGACAAAAAGCTTAGCCCGTCATCTGGGGAGCCGGCAGGCGCTGAGGCGCCCTCGGCGGAGCCGCGCAGGCGCCGCTCCCGCCGGAGTACGGTGGCCCCGGCGACGCTCGCGCGGGCGCCGGGACTGCTGCAGACGGCACCTTGCCTTCCCCCGGGGATCTCCGGGTCCAGCGATTCGGCGACCAGGCAGGGGAGCGGGGGAACCTCCGCAGGCTCGCCGCAGCACGCTGCGGCTGCCAAGGCCCCCGCAACGGCTGCTGCCCCGGCGGAAGGCATCCTGCCTTCCGTGGCGGAGGAAGACGATCCCCGGGCCTGGGGCGACCGTCCCGATGACACTGCTGACTGGCTGCGTGAACAGCGCCCGCCGCACTGGGGCTAAACCAGTGCGGATACCCTGAACCGCACCATCCCATCTCAGGCGCCCCGCGCCCCGCGCCCTGCGTCCCGAGCTGGGCCCCGTGCCCCGCGGCCCGAGCTGGGCCCCCGTGCCCCGCGGCCGCGCTGGGCCCGGACTGCGGGCCTGGTTTTCCTAGCGTGCACTGAGGACCAGATAGAGGTTCCCCCTTTCGCCGGCACCTGCAAGCGCAGCAGATTCCTGGCCTTTCGCGGCTACGACCACCAGCCCGGCATCCTCCGCTGCCGGTCCCGGCCAGGTGCCGCCGGCACCCGCTTCACCAGCTGTCCACAGCACCGGCACCCCTGCGGCAAGGACAGTCGTCTCCACCGTTCCGTCGAATCCCGTGGCCGACGCCAGGATCACGTCGACAATGACGCCCGGGGAGAGCAGCCCGGTTGCTGACTTGTCCGCGGGCCGCAGCGGCACCGCCACCGTGCCCTCCGGAGCGCCCGCCAGCAGCCCGGGCCCAACAAAGTAGGAATCGGTCAGGATTGTGCCCGCCCTGACGGGAACCGCCAGCCGCTCGCCGGCAGCAGCGTCCGGTCCAGCCAGCGAGCCCGGCGGGGCAGTGCCCGCGGGCACGCGGGCCGTCCGCAGATCCCTGGCTTCCAGAAGGTGCCCTGCCGGCAGATCTGCCGTGACCGCAACGGCTGCTTCCGTGCGGGTATCAGCGGGCAGCAGCGCCTGGACCGCAATGCCACAGGCAGCTGCCGCCAGCAATCCGGCAAGAGTGCGCCGGCGTCGAACCAGGAACCGGTGGAACCACCCGCGCCCGGACCGTGACCCGCTCCGCCCCGTCGAACCCTGGGCCGAAATGCCGCGGCCACGGCCGCGGCCCCGGTTGCGGCCCCCGGGCGGGCGGCGCGATCTGGAAGACATGGTCCCACGCTAGGACCATGGTTGCCTGGCCCGGCGGAACAGGCAGGGAACAGGGGACGAGAAAGGCGCCCCGGTGTCCCTGTGGAGGACCGGCGGCGCCTTATCTCTTGATGCGGTTCTGCCTCTTAAGGCTGCTGTGTGGTTTTGTTCTAGCTGGCGGCTGCGGCCGCGGCGGGCTTTGCAGGCGCAGGGGCCGGTGCGGAAGATTCCGATGCAGGCTTGGCCGCAGCGGCATCCTTGGCAGGAGCAGCCGGAACCGTGGAAGCAGCATCACGGGAATCCGTGCGGTAGAAACCTGATCCCTTGAAGACAACGCCTACGCTGTTGAACTTCTTGCGCAGGTTGCCGCTGCATTCGGGGCACACCGTCAAGCTGTCGTCGGTGAAGGACTGCTGGATATCGAACGCGTGGCCGCAATCCTTGCAGGCATAGGCATACGTGGGCACTCTTACTCCTCCTGAAGGGCGAAAGGAAGACCTCAGTGTTACCCGCGAAACCGTCATTCGGATCAGCGTTGGCACTCTGGGGTCTAGAGTGCTAAGTATACACCCCGGTTCCACGCACAGGAGTGAAGCCCGCAGGCGTCAGGACCCCATCTACCGGAGCATCGAGGGGATCAGCCGGCAGCCCTCCTTCCGGCAGGAACTCATGGTCATGGACGACCGCTACTGCCGGTGCACTGCCGCCGCCGGCGCGGAACTGTGCCAGGAAGCGGTCATAGTATCCGCCGCCTTTGCCCATCCGGGTTCCTGAGGCGTCAACTGCCAGTGCGGGAATCAGCAGCAGGTCCAGGTCCAGGACTTCCTCCGCCCCGAGCCGGGGTCCGACGGGTTCCGGTATTCCGGGAAAGAGTCCCGGAGCCAGTTCCGTTGCCGGCGTCCACGGGCACCAGGACAGCTGCCGTTCCGGTTCGCAGACCGGGACGAGGACGGTGTGCCCTGCTGCATCCAGGGCAGCCAGCAGGTCAGATGTGTCCGGTTCGGTGCCGGCTGACAGATAGCAGGCTACAGACGACTTTTCGGGCAGCGATTCGAGGAGGGGAGCGGCCGCAGCGGACAGCCGGGACGCCGTCGAGCTGGCCAATCCGGCCATTTTCCGCCGGCGCGCCTTGAGACGGGCCCTGACATCTTCTTTGCTCTCGGCGCTCATGACCCCATTGTGCCTCCAGCGGCGGTGCATTTGGCGCCCTGCGGCTTCCCTTAGGTACTCTTACCGTCATGACCTCACGCTCGAAGATCACCAAAGCCGTTATTCCTGCCGCCGGATTGGGTACGCGCTTCCTGCCTGCAACAAAGGCCATGCCGAAGGAAATGCTCCCGGTGGTGGATAAGCCGGCCATCCAGTACGTCGTTGAAGAAGCCGTCAACGCCGGTATGCCGGACATCCTGATGATCACCGGACGTAACAAGCGCTCCCTGGAGGACCACTTCGACCGCGTGCCGTTCATCGAGCAGACGCTGAAGGAAAAGGGCGACGACAAGAAGCTGGCCCTGGTCCAGGAGTCTTCCGACCTCGGCGAGATCCACTACCTCCGCCAAGGTGACCCCAAGGGTCTTGGACACGCTGTCCTGCGTGCCAAGCTCCACATCGGTGACGATCCCTTTGCCGTGCTGCTCGGCGATGACCTGATCGACGCCCGTGATCCGCTGCTCGAAACCATGGTTGAGGTCCAGGCCAAGACCGGCGGTTCCGTGATTGCCCTGATCGAGGTCGAGCCGGACCAGATCAGCGCCTATGGCTGCGCCGACATCTCCGTCATCGAAGGTGAAGACTACGTCCGCGTCAACAAGCTGGTCGAAAAGCCCGACGCTGCCGACGCCCCGTCCAACCTTGCCGTGATCGGACGTTACGTCCTGCACCCCTCCGTTTTCGGTGTCCTCGAAGAAACCGGTCCGGGCCGCGGCGGCGAAATCCAGCTCACCGATGCCCTGCAGACCCTCGCCTCGGGTGAGGGCGAAGGATCCGGCGTCTACGGCGTCGTCTTCCGCGGACGCCGGTACGACACCGGGGACAAGCTCAGCTACCTCAAGGCCGTTGTGACGCTTGCTTCCGAGCGGGAAGACCTCGGGCCGGAGCTGCGTGCCTGGCTGAAGGAGTTCGACCGCTCCTCCGAGGGCTAGCTTCCGTGCTGGGGTCGGCCATCTGGCCCGTGACGCTGGAGTGCGGCGACCTCGTACTGCGGCCCATACGCTACCGCGACCGCGCGGAATGGAACGAAGTCCGTTCCCGCAATGCGGATTGGATCGGCCCCTGGGAAGCAACCAACCCGCTCTCGGGAGCGGATCTGCCGAGCTACGCGGGCATGGTCCGCAGCCTCAACCAGCAGGCGCGCCAGGACACGGCGCTGCCGTTCGTCATCACTGAACGGCAGGGGAGCCGGGTGCCTCCGGCGATCGTAGGCCAGCTCACGGTGTCCACGATCATCTGGGGATCGGCGCGCATGGCGACGCTGGGCTACTGGGTGGACGCTGACCGTGCGGGCCGGGGGATTGCTCCCACGGCGGTGGCCATGGCTACTGACCACTGCTTCCGGGTCCTGGGGCTGCACCGGATGGAAATCAACATCCGGCCCGAGAACCGGCCGAGCCGGAGAGTGGTCGAAAAGCTTGGCTTCCGCGAGGAAGGGCTGCGCCGGCGCTACCTCCACATTGCGGGCAGATGGGCGGATCACCTCAGCTTCGCGCTGACCGCGGAAGAGGTCCCGGAGGGCCTGCTGCACCGTTGGCTGGCTACCCGCTGACTTCGGGTTATGCCCTGGCAGGCAAGTTTTCCCTGAAGTCCGCCGACACACCGTTACTAATGCCGGGGGCGCGGTTCCTTTTCTTCTACGGTCGTACTTGTGGACATCCCTCTTAATAGCTCCCTGGTACTGGCGGCAGCCGTCGGACTCTGGTTGCTGTGGGTTGCCCCGCAATACCTGCACGGAAAGCAGGCTCCTGCAGCACCGGTTTCCCCCGGAGCAGGTACCTTGCCAGCTGCAGGCAGAAGTCCCGACCACGCACCGGACCCGAGTATTCAGGGGAACACCATGCACAACACCAGCACCGGCGTCCAGCACACGCCGCACGGATCCGTGCGCCCGGCGTCCGGGCCCGGCAGCAGTGCCGGAGTTCCCTCGTCCGGGCAGGCTGCACCTGCCACGGCGCCCCTGCGACTGCGCTACGGGCGCATAACCCTGGCGCTGCTGGGCCTGGTGTTCATTGTCGGCGTCCTCGCCGGAAGTGTCGCCGCCTTGCTGGGAGCCGTCTCCGTCTGGCTTCCCGCTGCCTCCGCCGTCGGCATCGCCGGTGTCTTCGGATCCCTGCGCAGCCTCGCGGTGCGCGACCGCCGCAACCGGCAGGCCCGCCGCAACGCTGCCGCCCGCGCTGCCAAACGCGAACAGGCGCCGGCACCACTGCCAGCCAACCCCCGTGCTGATTCCGTTTTCGACGGCGCCGGAGAAGAGACCAAGGCCGTACCTGCGGCTGCTCTTCCGGCCGAAACACGCCCGGCGGCTCCGGCTCCGAAACCGGTACCGCGGTTGACAGCCCAGGAACTGCGCGACGCGGCCCTTGCTGAAGCTGCCAAGAGTGCCGAAGCGTCTTCCTGGGAACCGGTCGCCGTACCGAAACCGACCTACGTGGACGCACCCGTTGCGCCCCGGGCTGCGCCGCAGCCGCTGGCGGCACCCGCGTCCCCGAAACCCGTGCTCAAGACACCGATCCGCCCCGTCGCGGCTCCCGTTGCCGGAAGCACGGCGATCGAACCCCGTCCCGCCACCGGCATCCTGAACCTCGACGACGTTCTTCAGCGGCGTCGGGCCTAGAACCCGCAATGGCGCCGCCTTCCCGCGGCGGACGCAACCCCAGCCGGCGGGACCCGCGCAGCCGCGCCGCAGTCCATGACGGACCGGCCGCCCGAGACACCGTGGAGAGCAGCGGGATGTCGGTGCCGATCGGCGAACTGCTCACGCGCTCCCACTTGGTCCTGGATTCGTGGTCCCATCAACGGACCTTCCACCGTCCCGGTGCCGGGGTCTCTGCCCTGTACCGGATCCGTGCCATCAACCGCGGCGGAGCCACGCTAAGCCTCTATGCCGGCGCCACCACCTCGCGAACCCCGTTGTCCGCGCCGGCTGCGGTACGTACGTCGCTGAACGGGACACCGCTCTCCCTGTGGTTGCACCCCCATGATCCGCTGCTGCCGTCGCTGGCGTGGGCACTGGATCCCGGGCAGGCAGCGGCAAGGATTTTTGAACGGCCCCAGCTGACCGCCGATGGAGCCGGCCTCCGCCTCGCTGCCTACCGGCCCCTGCGCCGGGCAGTAGTACATGCAGCAGTTCCCGGCCAAAGCGCCTACATCAAAGTCCTCCAGCCCGGACAGGAAAAGGAACTCATCCTGCGGCACCGCCTGCTTGCCGGTACCGCTGTTCCTGCTGCCGGTCTCGTGCCTCCGCCGGGTGCCGCGGGCACCTGGCCGGGCGGCGCCGTCGTTCTCTCCGAGCTGCACGGGGCGCCCATGCTGCGGGCGCTGGAGAGCGGCGCGGCGCCAGGACCAGAGGAGCTTTCGGGACTGCTGGACCAGCTTCCGGAAGCGGCCCTGTCGCTGAAACGCCGTCCGGCCTGGTCCGAACGTGCCAGGGCTTACGGACGCTCTGCTGCCGCTGTGCTGCCCGGCCAAGCCGGCAGGATCAGAGCGATGGCCCGGAAGATCGAGGAGCTCACAGCTGCGCTGGACCCGGGTCCCATGGTGCCGGTGCATGGCGACTTCTACGAAGGGAACCTGCTGGTGGACGGCGGCAGGATCACCGGAGTGCTCGACGTCGACGGGATGGGCCCGGGCCACCGCGTGGACGACCTCGCGTGCTTTACGGGCCACCTCGCAGTCCTCGCCGAGCTGGCTCCCGGCTCCGCACTGGAACAGGCGCTTGCCGATTACCGGCAGGGGTTCGACGCTGCCGCTGCCGCGGCGGGAAGCTCGCCGGAAGCGTTGGCGGCCCGAGCCGCGGGAGTGGCCCTCTCCCTGGTGCCCGGAGCCAGGGCGGGGAGGCTGACGCGGGCCGAGAATGCTGCTGCACGCCTGGAAGCGGCCGCGAAACTGCTCAGCGGCAGCCGCGGACAGGACAGATAGCGTTCCGACGTTGGGCTGCGGCCAGGTCAAAAAGCGGGTTTGATAGCTGGCCGGCCTGCCGGACTGCGTAGGCTGGAGGGATGCAACAGAGCCACAACTCCGCGGAACCGGCGGAAAACGCCGCCATCGGTTTGGACATCGGTGGAACAAAGACCCACGGCATCAGGCTGCAGGGCGGCGAGGCAGTTGCCGAGGCTGTCAGCGGCAGCGCCAACGTCCAGAACGTTTCCCGTGAACAGGCACGGCACAACCTTGCCGAGATCTTTGCGGCGCTGGGCACCAGCGGCGTCAACCGGGTCATTGCCGGTTCCGGCGGAGTGGACACCCCCGAAGACGCGGCCGCACTGCGCGAGCTGATCCTGGAGCACGTTCCCTCGGCCGAGGTGACGGTGGTTCACGACACCCGGCTGATCCTGGCAGCGGGGGAGGCGCCGGCGGGCATTGGCCTCATCGCCGGAACCGGTTCCGTGGCCTGGGGAATGGACTCGGACGGCAGACAGGCCCGTTCCGGTGGATGGGGCTACCTCCTTGGCGATGAGGGCAGCGCCTACTGGATCGGCCGCGAGGCGGTGCGCCACGCCCTCCGCCTTCACGATCTCGGACAGGAACCTGACCGGCTGTCCGCAGAACTCATGCTCGCCGTCGGGGTCAGCGAACCGCAGCAGCTCATCGCACGGTTCCATGCGGATACCGGACGCCGGTACTGGGCCTCCATGGCCCGGGTTGTCTTTGAGGCAGCGCAGGAAGGGCATGCCCCGAGCCGCAGCATCGTGGCGACGGCTGCCCGGGACCTGGCAGGTCTGGTGGGCGACGTCGCCGCGCAGCTGCAGGTGCGCGGGCCGGTGGTCATCGGCGGCGGGATCGGAATCCATCAGCCGCTGCTCCAGGAACTGCTTGAGGCAGGTCTCTCTGCCCGCGGACTGGGTGATATCCGTTTCCTTACCCAGGACCCCGTCTTCGGTGTGCGGTACCTGCTCGAAGGCGGCGCCGCATGAGTGCGAAAAACTTCGATGTGCGGATCGGTGCGTACGCCGTCGTGATCCGGAACGGATCGATCCTGCTGGCGCACTGGAACCAGCACGGGAATTCGGCATGGACGCTGCCCGGGGGAGGACTCGAGTTCGGCGAGGACGCACCCACGGCAGCAGTGCGGGAAGTCGCTGAGGAGACCGGGTACTCCGTAGAGCTTGCCGGGCTGCTGGGTGTAGACAGCCACTTTGTTCCCCCGGCCAAGCGGATGCACGGCGAAGGCCGCATGCTGCACGCGCTGCGCATCGTCTACCGTGCGGAAGTCACGGGCGGGTCGCTGGCCAGCGAAACGTCCGGAAGCACAGACCAGGCGGCTTGGTTCCCGCTGGATGAGGTTCCGTCCCTGCAACGCGTGGGTTTGGTGGACGTGGCACTGGAGATGCTCAGTGCCGCGCCTACCTCGTCCGTGGAGGGCCCTGCGCAGCTTCGCTAGGCGCGTAACGCCGTTTACGGCTGGACTCAGGGGCGCGCAAACGCATAGCTTAAGTCCACAGCTTGTCAGCATACTGCCGGTCGTCCGGGCGTATGTGCAGCTGCTACAACACACGGAGGCTGCCATGTCCATCCCGGATGCCAGAACGCCAGGGGCAGAGACTGCTGAGCCCATGATCCGTTTCCGGGGCGTGACCAAGTCCTATCCGGACTCCGACTCTCCTGCAGTGGACAACCTCTCGCTGGACATCGCCAAGGGCGCCATCACGGTTTTCGTGGGGCCCTCAGGCTGCGGCAAGACCACCTCGCTGCGCATGATCAACCGGATGGTGGAACCCACGTCGGGAACCATCCACATTGACGGACGGAATGCCGCCGACAGCCCGTCCTCCGAACTCCGCCGGTCCATGGGCTACGTGATGCAGTCCTCGGGACTGCTTCCGCACCGCACCGTCATCGATAACATCGCCACGGTTCCGCGGCTCAACGGAGTGTCCCGGCGGCAGGCCCGTGCCCGCGCGGCCGAACTGCTCGACGTCGTCGGCCTCTCAGCAGCGATGGGCAAGCGGTACCCTGCCCAGCTCTCCGGCGGCCAGCAACAGCGGGTGGGCGTGGCCCGGGCGCTGGCAGCCGATCCGCCGGTGCTGCTCATGGACGAACCCTTCAGCGCCGTGGACCCGGTGGTCCGGGCCGAACTGCAGCAGGAACTGCTGAGGCTGCAGCGGGATCTGGCAAAGACCATTGTGTTCGTCACGCATGACATCGACGAAGCCACCATCCTCGGCGACACGGTTGCCGTTTTCGCCGTGGGCGGCCGGCTCGCCCAGTTCGATACCCCCGAAGGGGTCCTGCGCGCTCCGGTGGACGATTTCGTCGCCGGCTTTGTGGGCCGGGACCGCGGGTTCCGCCACCTGGGTTTCCAGGCCGGCAACAGCGTGGCCGTCCACCCCGTCCAAATGCTTGATCCGGTGGAGCTGGGGGATCACTCCGTGCCCGTCCGCGAGGGCTGGGCCCTGGCTGTCGACGACGGCGGCCGTCCGCTGGGCTGGGTGCCGGCTTCCGGCCGCCCGGCCGTAACGTCACCGGCGGACGTAGTGCCGGGCGGTTCACTGCACCGCCGGGGGGACAGCCTTCGAAGCGCCCTGGACGCAGCCCTCTCCTCTCCGTCCGGCATGGGCGTGGTGGTCGACGGCGAGGGCCGGGCCATCGGCGTCGTGCGGGCCGGGGAAATCTTCGACCTGATTGAACAGGCACGGCTGCGGCGCGGCATGGCGCTGCACGGCTCGGCGGTCTGAGCATGGATTGGTTCTTTGCCAACACGGAGCTGATTGGCCGGCTCACGGCCCTGCACCTTTACCAGGCTGTCATCCCGCTGCTGCTGGGCGTGCTCATCGCAATTCCGCTGGCGCAGGCTGCCCGGCTGCACCGCGGACTCGGCGGCTTCATCCTTGGCTCTTCCGCCGTGCTGTACACCATCCCGTCCCTGGCGCTGTTCGTGCTGCTGCCGGTGCTGCTGGGAACCCGGGTGCTGGATATCACCAACGTGATAGTCGCGCTGACCCTGTACGCAGTGGCCCTGCTGGTGCGCTCCACCGTTGATGCGCTGAACTCGGTGGACGACGACGTGCGGCAGGCAGCAACCGCCATGGGATACCGCCCGCTGCGCAGGTTTTTCGCCGTCGACCTCCCGTTGGCCGTGCCGGTGCTTTTCGCGGGACTGCGGGTCATCTCCGTCTCCAACATGTCCCTGGTCAGTGTCGGCGCACTGCTGGGCATCGACAGTCTCGGACGGTTGTTCATGGACGGTCTCTACCGGAATTTCCCCACCGAAATTGTGATCGGCATTGCGCTGATCCTGCTGCTGGCACTTGTCCTGGACCTGGTCCTGGTCCTCGCCCAGCGCCTGCTGACCCCGTGGACCCGGGCAGCCCGAAACGGTGTACCCCGGCTCCCGGTCGCAGCCGTTGAAGCTCGGACGGCGGCGTCCTGATGGATTACTCAAGTGAGAACGTCCTCGTCCAGATGTACGAATGGCTCACGGCCCCGGCTAACTGGACCTCCAGCAGCGGTATCCCGGCACGGATTCTGGAGCACCTCGGCTACACGGCCCTCGCCGTCGGCATCGCCGTCCTGATTGCCGTGCCCCTCGGGCTCTACATTGGGCACACCGGCCGGGGACGCGTCGTCGTGGTCTCCGGCACCGGCATCCTGCGTGCCCTGCCGACCCTTGGCCTGGTCTTCCTCTTCGTCCTGCTTGCCGGCATTGGCCTCATGCCGCCCATTTGGGCGCTGGTGCTGCTGGCCATTCCTCCGCTGCTGGCCGGTGTCTATGCCGGGATCTCCTCGGTGGACCGCACCGTGGTCGACGCTGCCCGGGCGATGGGCATGAACGAGTTCCAGATCCTCTTCCGGGTCGAACTGCCGAACGGCCTGCTGGTGGTGTTCGGCGGCTTCCGCGGTGCTGTCCTCCAGGTGCTGGCGACGGTCTCGGTGGTCGCGTTTATCTCCCTCGGCGGATTGGGCACCTATCTCATTGAGGGGACGCAGCTGCGGGACAACGGAAGGCTTTTCGGCGGGGCGCTGCTCATCGCGCTTCTGGCCCTCGCCGTCGATTTGGTGCTGGCAGCCGTCCAGCGCCTCGTACTCTCGCCGGGCCTGCGCTTCCGCAGCACCCGGAAACCGCTCACCCAACACCGGCAGGCGCAGCCCGCCGGTCTCCAAGGAGGAACATCATCATGAGCACAAACACCCGACCCCGGGCCAAAACCCTGCTGACCGGCGCGGCCGGACTGGCAGCTGCCCTGGTGCTGGCATCCTGCGGAGCGAACTCGGACCCGCAGAGCCAGGAGCCCAGCACCGCTCCAACCGGGGTGGAAGATTCCGCGACCCTGGTCATCGGGTCTGCTGACTTCCCCGAATCCCAGATCATCGCGGAGATCTACGCCGGTGCCCTGCGGGCAGAGGGAATCCAGGTCGAAACAAAACCGGGCATCGGCTCCCGCGAGATCTACTACCGTGCACTGGAGGACGGCTCGGTCCAGATCATTCCGGACTACAGCGGCAACCTGCTCCTGTTCGCAGACACCGAAGCAACCGCACAGTCGGCA
This sequence comes from Arthrobacter caoxuetaonis, assembly GCF_023921125.1. Classification (NCBI taxonomy): domain Bacteria; kingdom Bacillati; phylum Actinomycetota; class Actinomycetes; order Micrococcales; family Micrococcaceae; genus Arthrobacter; species Arthrobacter caoxuetaonis. Next base: position 2,692,958 of record NZ_CP099466.1, on the reverse strand, counting down.
CAGGAAATCATGGATGCCCTGCCGGCGGCGCTGGAGGAAGAGTCCCCGGACGTGAACCTCGCCGTTCTTGAGCCGGCTGACGCCGAGAGCAAGGACGCACTGGTGGTCACGCAGGCGACCGCCGAGAAGTATGACCTCACCTCGCTCGAGGACCTGGCAGAGGTCTGCGGCGAGATCACCATCGCGGCACCGACCACCTTCCAGGAACGGGCCTACGGACTGCCGGGACTGGCAGAGAAGTACAACTGCGTGCCGGGCGGGTTTGAGGCCATCAACGACGGCGGCGGCGAAGCAACGCTGCAGGCCCTGTTGACCGACAAGGTCCAGGCTGCGGATATCTACACCACCACGCCGTCCATCGAGGAGAACAGCCTGGTGGTGCTGGAAGACCCGAAGAACAACTTCATTGCCCAGCAGGTCGTCCCGCTGGTGAACCAGGACGCAGTTACCCAGGAAGCCCAGGACATCCTGAACAGCGTCTCCGCCGTCCTGACCACCGAAGACCTCATCAAGCTGAACCAGGCCGTCTCCGGTGACCAGAAGCAGGATCCCAAGGACGCAGCCGAGGCCTGGCTGAAGGAAAAGGGCCTGGCCTAGTACGCCCCAGTCCCCGCACAGTCTCCCGCCGAGAGGCCAGTTACGGCTCGAATGATGCCTCAAACGAGCCGCAACTGGCCTCTCGCGGGGTTTGGGGGAGCGGAACGCGCCTCCGAACGTCAGGTAAAGCGGGTGCCGGGCCCTGTTATGGCATTCTGAGTAGATGGTCGAATTCACCCAGTCGCAGAAGCTCCACAACGTCCTCTATGACATTCGTGGACCGCTGCTTGAGCATGCCCAGCGGATGGAAGCCGCAGGCCAGCGCATCCTCAAGCTGAATATCGGCAATCCTGCGCCCTTCGGGTTCGAGGCACCCGAGGCCATCCTCGTGGACATGATCCGGCACCTGCCCACGGCGCAGGGGTACAGCGACTCCCGCGGCATCTTCTCCGCCCGCACGGCTGTGGTGCAGTACTACCAAAGCCAAGGCATCCACAACATCGACGTCGACGACGTGTACCTCGGCAACGGGGTCAGTGAACTGATCACGATGTCCCTCCAGGCTCTTCTGGACAACGGTGACGAGATCCTGGTGCCCACCCCCGACTATCCGCTGTGGACGGCCTCAGTGTCGCTGGCCGGCGGCACCGCGGTGCACTACCTGTGCGACGAGGACAACCACTGGTGGCCCGACGTCGAGGACATGGAAGCCCGGATCACTCCCCGGACCAAGGGCATTGTGCTCATCAACCCCAACAACCCCACCGGTGCCGTCTACCCGGAGTACGTCCTCCGGCAGATCGTGGATCTGGCCCGCAAGCACGGGCTGATCATTTTCGCCGACGAAATCTACGAGAAGATCCTCTACGACGGCGCCGTCCATGTGAACGCGGCGTCCATTACGGGTGACGACGTCCTCTGCCTGACCTTCAGCGGACTGTCCAAGGCGTACCGGATCGCGGGCTTCCGCAGCGGCTGGATGACCATCTCCGGCCCCAAGCGGGCTGCCGCCGACTACATCGAGGGCATCAACCTGCTGGCGAACATGCGCCTGTGCGCCAACGTTCCGGCGCAGCATGCGATCCAGACGGCTCTGGGCGGCTACCAGAGCATCAATGACCTGATCCTGCCCGGCGGCCGGCTCAAGGCGCAGCGCGACCTGGCCTTCAAGATGCTGAACGACATTCCCGGCGTCAGCGTCGAGAACGCCGAGGGGGCGCTCTACCTCTTCCCGAAACTGGACCCCGAAGCGTATCCCATCACGTCGGATGAGTCGTTCGCCCTGGACCTGCTCAAACAGCAGAAAATCCTGGTTTCGCACGGAACGGCGTTCAACTGGATCCGTCCCGACCACTTCCGTATGGTGACGCTGCCCGCCCTTGAAGACATCGAGGACGCCGTGTCCCGGCTGGCAGAATTCCTGAGCACCTACAAGCCGTAGGGGCCCGTTTTACTCGGCGGAGCCCTCGCGGGCGGCGCGGGCGGCGTCCAGCCGCTGGCGTGCGCCTTCAAGCCAGGACTCGCACCGGGTGGCAAGGGCCTCGCCGCGTTCCCACAGCGCCAGTGATTCTTCGAGGCTTGCCCCGCCGGCCTCCAGACGCGTCACCACGCCAACAAGTTCGTCACGTGCCTGCTCGTAGCTCATGGCCTCGATATCGGCGGGAAGTGCTGCTGCTTCGTTCATGGGTTTCTCCTGGTGGCTCATCGTGGTTCGGAAAATCTCAGGGCTGGTGCGGCCCGGTGGCGACGGCTCCCAGCTCGCCGGACGCCACCCGGATCCGGAGGGCGGACTCCGGCTCCACCGCGGCGGCCTCGCGGACAACGGAACCGTCGGCAAGCTGGACGACGGCGTAGCCGCGGTCCAGCGTTTTCTGCGGTGAGAGGGAGAGGACCTGCGCCCGCAGGTAACTGATCCGGTCGGCGTCGCGCCGTACCTCGGCGCGCATCGCGGAGAAGGCCCGGTCGCGGAGCCGGGAGACGTCATCGGCACGGGTAGCCAGCATGGTCTGCGGAGCGGAAAGCACCGGACGGGTGCGGATGTGCATGAGCCGGTCTGCCTCACGGCTGAGCATCAGTTCCATGATCCGCCGCAGCTGCGAACGGGCTGTTCCAATCCGGGCCAGTTCCTCGCCGACGTCGGGCACGATCCGTTTGGCGGCGTCCGTGGGCGTGGAGGCCCGCAGGTCCGCGACTTCGTCCAGCAGTGGCCGGTCGGCTTCATGGCCGATGGCGCTGACCACCGGAGTCTGCGCCGCGGCAACCGCCCGGACCAGGTCCTCATGGCTGAACGGCAGCAGATCTTCCAGGGAGCCGCCGCCGCGGGCGATGACGATGACGTCCACTTCGGGCATGGCATCGAGCGCGGCGAGGGCACGGCTGACCTCTGCTACGGCGTTCACGCCCTGGACGGCCACTTCCCGCACCTCGAATTCAACGGCAGGCCAGCGGAGGGCAGCATTGCGCATGACATCTTTCATGGCATCCGAGTTTCGCCCGGTGATCAGGCCGATCCGGCCGGGCAGCAGCGGCAGGCGCTTCTTGCGGGAGGCAGCGAACAGCCCTTCGGCTGCCAGGGCCTGCCGCAGCCGTTCGATGCGTGCCAGCAGGTCGCCGAGGCCGACGGGACGGATCTCCCGGGTCTGCATGGACAGGCGGCCGGTCTTCATCCAAAAATCCGGTTTGATGTGCGCGACGACGCGGGCACCCCGTTCGAGCGGGAGCTCCAGCCGGTTCATGACCGTTCCCCACACTGTGAGCGAGAGCGAGACCTCGGCGTCGACGTCGCGAAGCGTGATGTAGGAGGCGTTCGCGCGCCGGTTCAGTTCGATGACCTGGCCTTCGACCCACGCTGCGGGGGCCCGGTCGATGTAGGCCTTCAGGTTCTTCGACAGCAGGGCCAGCGGCCACGGATTCTCCGGCGACGTGAGGGCAGCGGTGGGTGCCAGCGCGGTCCCTGCATCGGCAGCGCCAGGGTCCTGGGGGCCTGTCTCATCCTGCAATTCGAGCTCCTGGTCATCTCATCGGGAGGTGCCGCGGCGGAACCGTCCCTGGGTTAATGTCTATCAGGTGCCGGGGACACGGCTGGCCGCGGACCCGGCACTCAGGCGCCGGCAAGCCTTCTGCCGGTACTTTAGGGAAGGCCGACAACGGCTGATGGTGGAAGAAAAGCGGGGAAGAATGCGTAGTTTTGCTTCGGCACTCCTGGTCGTGGCGGCAGTGCTGCTGGCAGGGACAGCAGCATGCGGGGCCTGGCTCGCGCAGCATGTGGTCTCAGGCCCGGGATTCGCTTCCCTGGCCCAGCCGCTTGGAGAGGATCAGGCGTTCCAGGCTGAGCTCTCTGCCGCAGTTGCCGACCAGGCCGGCCAGGCCGCCACGGACGGACTGCCCGAGGGGATGGCGTCTTTCGTGGAGCCCATTGTTGAGCGCATCGTTTCCGGGATCCAGCAGGACCCGGGCTATCCCGATGCCTGGACGGCGACCCTTGAAAACTCACACGCCGAGACCTTCGACACCGGTGTCCCCACCCTCGACATCGGTCCGCTGCTGAACCTCGCCACGGCAGGCATCGCCGGGGAAATGGGAACAGAAGCGCCCGACGCCGGTCCCCGCCCGATTGTGGTGTCCAACACCGACCGCAGCGCCGAACTGGCAAACCTGACCCGGTTTGCAGAGTCCTGGCCGCTGTTCACTGCCGCTGCCGCTCTGGCCCTGCTGCTCGGCCTGCTGGCAGCCAGGCGCCGGTCCACAACCCTGGCACTGGCCGGCCTCGGCGCCGTCGCCTTGGGCGTAGTGCTCTGGCTGGCGGCAGGCGCGCTGCCGGGACTCGCCGAAGGCCGGCTCCCGGCCAACCCCGTTGCTTCCACTTTCATCTCGGCGCTCGCTCCGCGGGCTGCCGAAAACTTCCAAGGCTGGCTCGTACCGCTGATGCTGGGTGCCGGGGCACTCGCCGTCGTCGGGCTGATCTTTCGGCTGGTCGCCGGAAGCCGCCGGCAGGTGCGCTGACAGCGGACTTGGACGCATGGGCCCGGGGTCCGTTCCGCGTACCGGCTAGCATGGAGTCATGACCAGCACAGCCGTTTCCGTGCCGATGCCCACCGTGCCCCGCCGCCGCCGCAGCCCCGAAGAGGTTGCTGCTGCCGCGCCGGTTTCCGGTGCGCGCCGGGTCCTGCTCGCAGCCCCGCGCGGCTACTGCGCCGGCGTCGACCGTGCCGTCATCGCCGTCGAGAAGGCACTGGAGGCCTACGGGCCGCCGATCTACGTCCGCAAGCAGATCGTCCACAACCTGCACGTGGTCCACACGCTGGAGGAAAAAGGCGCCATCTTCGTCGATGAAACCGACGAGGTCCCGGAAGGCGCCAGGCTGATCTTCTCCGCACACGGAGTCTCTCCCGCCGTCGTGCAGTCCGCGAAGGACAGGAACCTGCAGACCATCGACGCCACCTGCCCGCTGGTGACCAAGGTCCATAAGGAAGCAGTGCGGTTTGCCCGCGACGACTTCGACATCCTGCTGATCGGACACGAGGGCCACGAGGAAGTTGAAGGCACCTACGGAGAGGCCCCCGAACACACGCAGATTGTGAACGGTCCCGAAGATGTGGACAAGGTGGTGGTCCGTGATCCCAACAAGGTCATTTGGCTGTCCCAGACCACACTGAGCGTGGATGAAGCCATGCATACGGTGAATCTGCTGCGCAAGCGGTTCCCCACCCTGCAGGATCCGCCCAGCGACGACATTTGCTACGCCACCTCCAACCGGCAGGCCGCGATCAAGAAGATCGCCCCCGACGCGGACCTCGTCATTGTGGTCGGTTCCGCGAACTCCTCGAACTCGGTGCGCCTGGTTGAGGTTGCCCTGGAGTACGGTGCCAAGGCCTCTTACCGGGTGGACTTCGCCAATGAGGTGGACGAGTCCTGGTTTGAAGGCGTCTCCACCGTGGGAGTGACCTCCGGCGCTTCGGTGCCGGAGAACCTGGTCCAGGACGTCCTGAACCTGCTGGCCCAGTACGGCTACGGCGACGTCGAGGAAGTCGTCACGGCGGAAGAGGACATCATCTTCTCCCTGCCCAAGGAAATCCGAGCCACCCTCAAGGCCATGGGGGACACCTCCCGCGGACTTGGCGGCCGCCGCTCCTAACTTCGCGGGTGCCCTTCCCGGGCGCCGCGGTGTCCGGTTCGGCTCAGGCGGGCTGCCCCGGTAACATTTACTAACGTGGCTCTTACTATTGGCATCGTCGGCCTGCCCAACGTCGGCAAATCAACCCTGTTCAATGCGCTGACCCGCAACAACGTGCTCGCGGCGAACTATCCGTTCGCCACGATCGAGCCGAATGTCGGCGTCGTCTCCCTGCCGGACCCGCGGCTGGCCAAGCTTGCGGAGATCTTCGGCTCGGCCCGGATCCTGCCCGCAACAGTGTCCTTCGTGGACATCGCCGGCATTGTGAAGGGTGCCTCCGAGGGCGAAGGACTGGGCAACCAGTTCCTGGCGAACATCCGCGAGGCCGAGGCCATTGCCCAGGTCATCCGCGTGTTCGATGATCCCGATGTTGTCCACGTGGACGGCAAGGTTGATCCCCGCTCGGACATGGAGACCATCAACACTGAACTGATCCTCGCGGACCTCCAGACCCTGGAGAAGGCCATTCCGCGCGTGGAGAAGGAAGTGAAGATCAAGAAGCGCGACGCCGCGCAGCTGGCTGCCATGCAGGCCGCCCAGGCCGTGCTGGAACGCGGAGACACCATCTTCTCCTCCGTGGAGAAGGACAAGCTGGACATGGACCAGCTGCGTGAACTGAGCCTGCTCACCGCCAAGCCGTTCATCTACGTGTTCAACGTCGACGACGCCGTCCTGGGCAACCCGGACCGCCAGGCTGAGCTGCGCGAACTCGTTGCTCCCGCCGACGCCATCTTCCTCGATGCCAAGCTTGAAGCCGACCTCGTGGAGCTGGACGAAGAAGAAGCCCGCGAAATGCTCGAAATGAGCGGCCAGGAAGAGTCCGGCCTGGACAAGCTGGCCCGCGTTGGCTTCCACACCCTCGGCCTGCAGACCTACCTCACCGCTGGTCCCAAGGAAACCCGTGCCTGGACCATCCGCAAGGGCGACACCGCGCCCCAGGCGGCCGGCGTCATCCACACCGACTTCCAGCGCGGCTTCATTAAGGCCGAAGTTGTCTCCTTCGAGGATCTGGTTGAAGCCGGTTCCATGGCTGAGGCCAAGGCCCACGGCAAGGTCCGGATTGAAGGCAAGGACTACGTCATGGCCGACGGCGATGTGGTGGAGTTCCGCTTCAACGTCTGAATCGGCCTGTTTCCGCAGGTCAGAGCGTTGCGAGGTCTGGTTAGTCCGCATTTAGTCCGCAAAAAGTTGAGGACGATGTGTCAGAAAAGTGCCCTGACAGCGACCTCACGTGGTCGCGGGGACGGCCCAGTCGGGGAGAGTTGCGGTCGCGATGATCGAGCGCAACTGAGTGCACTTGGCTGTCGTCGATGAGGCCTTGGCCGGTGTGGCTCGATCGCGGGGGTATGACGCACCCGAAATCGCACTCCGCACGGGCAGGCCGGCTCGAGTGGCCAACCGGCGCCATCTGGCGATACGTGACTCGCGGCGCGTCAATGTAAGTTGACTCTGCTGGAAAAGTCAACTAATGTTGACCGCATGACCGATGTTGATCTTGCCTGCATCATTGAGAACACCGATCCCCTTCAAGCGTTGCGCGAAGCAACCGCGCTGCGCCGCCGACTGGAAGGACACGAAGAGGTCCTGGTCCACCGTGCCCGCGTGTCTGGGACCACGTGGGCGCAGATTGCCGAGGCGCTCGGCGTCTCGAAGCAAGCCGTCCACAAGAAGTACGGGGGCCGGCACCTGTTCGGCCGCACGGAGGCATGACGATGATCAACTCGCTCCTTGACGATCTGTCAAGACGAACAGCGCAACGACTCGGCGCTGGACAGCGTGGTGTCGTGGTGGTGGGTGCGCTGCACGGCAGGCAGTCCGCAGTGCACGGCGCAGATCCCGGCACGCAGTTCGAGATCGGTTCCATCACCAAGACGTTCACCGCGCTCGCCTTGGCCCAGCTCGCCGTGCGCGGCGTCGTGGGGCTGGACCAACCCCTGAGCGACCTCCTACCTCGTGACATCACGGCCCCCCAGCGCGGCGGCGAGGTCATCAGGCTGAGGCACCTGGCCTCCCACACTTCTGGGTTACCAAGGCTTCCCAAGGGGACCCTGCCACGGGGCCTGTTGCGAGCAGACCCCTACGCCGGATGCACCGGCGAGCTCCTGATGGACGGGTTGCGGCGCACCCGTTTGCGATCGGTGCCCGGCACCCGCTTCTGCTACTCCAACCTCGGCGCCGGCTTGCTCGGATTCGCCCTGGCACGCCACACCGAGACCGACTACGACTCGCTCGTCCAGGCCGAGATCTGCCGGCATCTGGGCATGACAGACACCCGCGTGGTCCTCGATCTCGAAGGCGCAGCCCGGTTGGCCCCCGGTCACTCCCGCACGGGACGACCACGCCCACCGTGGCACCTGGCCGCCCTCGCCGGTGCCGGCGGCCTTCACTCGACGGTTCCCGACCTGCTCAGGCTCGCGCGGGCCCACCTCGGCCCCGCCCCCGAAGAACTCGCCGAAGCGATCGCTCTCAACCGCACGACCGCGCACCGCATCAACGCACGAGCTGCGATCCATCCCGGCTGGATCGCAGCCAACCTGCCCCGCACCCAGCATCGAGTCATGTTCCACAGTGGCGGCACGGGTGGATATCGCAGCCTGCTGGCTATAGCCCCCGAACACGGCGCCGCAGTCGTGATCCTCAACGCCAACAACCGACCCGTGGATCGTCCCGGCCTCAAGCTGCTCGGGCAGATCATCGACTCCGGACCCGGATTCGGGTCCGATCCCGTCCCGTCCGCCGCCTGACCGACCTGACGTGGGTAGAGAGCTCGGCGAAGTAGCGACCGGTTGCAGTCGGCGGAGTCAGCCAACGGATCCCGCGCATTCACGTGCTCCCGCCCTGCGGCGCACGACTCCGGATGCAACGGATGATCGCCTCAACTAACCGACGCCGATCGTGGGCGGCCGGGGTCAAGCGCAGCCATTTGCACGAGCAAGATCGCCCACAAGTCGACCGGATCTCGGCACGCAAGCGCACCGTCAGCGCATGGTCGAGCGGAGCCCGATGTACGGCACGGTCGGGCGGAACCACTAGGCGGCGGCATACAGGCAACAAAGTCGTGCGGCGGTGCATCTCATGAGGATGATGTCGGGTCGGGCAGGAACGTGTGTCCTCGTGCTATTCGTCAGCGGCGTAGCGCTCAGCGCGTGCAATACGAATGGCAACGAGCAAGAAGAAGCACCGCAACCCCCGCCTCGCACTCCGTCCCCTGCGAACTCCGATGCGGCCGATCGCACGGCGACACCGCGCGCGGTCCCCGCCGCAGTTCCCAGGCTCACCCAGTGTCGCGACGTAGTCGCCCCTACTGGCGGGTTCGGCGAGGGCGACTTCGCCATCAACCCCAGTGAAGGCACCGTCGCCATCCACTTCAGTGACACGCGTGACGGCCGGTACAGGAATGTCGAGTACGTCGTTGACTACCTCACCGACCTGACCTGCCGCACGGAGCCAGAGGTGGCTGCACTGCTCGACCGCCTAAACCCTCCGGGATGGCGTGCCCATCCCTGACGAGCAACATCTGGAGCCCGCAGGACGGACCACAAACGGCTCGACTCCCGCACGACACCGCACGCGCAGCGGCAGATGAGTGTGTTTCCTCTGTAGCCTCGCCGCGTGCAACATGACGCGGTCTGGGCTCGGCGGACGCAACGAGAACTGCGCGACCTGTTGAACCAGTGGGACTCGATCGGCGTGTTCGACCCGGACGATGAGGACGACGGCTCGGGGCCGGTGGATGAGTACGACTGCATCCGCGATCCGCTGATCTCACACCTTCTCCGCGGCGACACTCGGTACGAGATCGCAGGTTTCCTCCGCGACGAACTGACGGATCACCTTGGCCTGGAGCCTTGGCTCGTCACCACCAACGTCATCGACCGAATCTTTGATTGGTGGGAGTCTGTCAAGTAGCGGCATCCGTCCGCTCGTCGGCATGAGAGGTCGACCGTGGAGCCTCGGCGGTCGTCCTCCTCGACTCGGATCTGCGCTGGGGTGGTTGCAGATCCCGTGCAGGTCCGCAGAATGGAGCGGTGCAAGGCAGGGAGCAGCGGCGGGAGCTGCGATCGACTGTCGCGGTCGGCGACGGCCAGGCGCTGGTTGCCCTTCTCCAGGGGACGCCGTGGCCCGAGAACGTGCTGCAGTTGATCGGCGACGGGCTCGGCGCTGCGCTGGCTGGTCGCGTCACAGGTGCCGAGGAGGTCGCTCGCCGGTGCGTGGCGTTGTTGGGTGACCGCGGATGGGAAGGCGACGAGGAGCTCGCGGACGCCCTGGAGTCGCGTCTGCTGTCGGGGCCAATTCGGTTGCTGCGGGCGATACCGGTAGACCTCGATCAGCTCGCAGGCGTGCTCGAGGGCGACCCCGTCGACGGCGGCGGTCGGGTTGATCTCCGCACGGGGGAGGTGTGGCCGCAGCCCGCGATCGAGTATGCGGTCGAGGTTGGCGAGGAGGACGAAGACGACGAAGAGCGTTGGCTCTGGGTGGCGAACCAGGGCTCGCGAACTGCGTATCGAGATATGGAGCTGTTCATCGATACCGTGAGCGACTCGTTCGTCATCGACTCGCTCAGCCGCGCCCTCATCGGACGAGGCTCCTTTCGGCGCTTTAAGGACGAGCTGTCCCGATGGCCGGAACTGCTGGATCAGTGGCTCGCGTACTCCGAGGAGCGACACCTCGGCCGGGCACGGTCGTGGCTGGCCGGCGAGCGCTACACCGTCGCCGTGGCAGCCGCCCGGCCGGGCGGCTAGTTCAACCCGCCGCCGTCGGCTTCCAGTCTGTCCAAATCCGCGTCCGCGTCCCCCGGCGGCCCCCCAGATTGAAATTGGGTACCCAATGTCAACGCTGCCAACCGTGATTGCCGCTCACCAACAGGTCCGATCCACACTGGTGCAAGCCGCTCGTATTGAGAAGGTCGTGGCTCGGTCCGACACGATTGTTCTTCGCCTGTCGAATCGGGTGATGGCAGGTGCGTTGCCCCCGAATTGCCCCCGTTAGAACCAAGGACTACCAACTACGGCCAACGTCGTGAAGCGCATAGCCCCAGGTCAGGCCGCTAGTGCCAACGGTCTCCGCCTACCGCCGTTCACGGGGGACAGGTTCCGCTTCAACGTCTAGGTTTCAAACGGTTGCTTGAGGGGCCCGGGATGCTGATCGCATCCCGGGCCTTCCTCCTACCCGAGACCCATGGCATCCGACCGCAGGGAGGGTTACCCTGATGCCGGTGGCCCCGCCACCGAATGCGCTTCCACGTGAAGACCACGTGAATCATCGCGGAGAGGCCTGGTTCCCCAGGACACGTCCCGATGGAGTGCGGCGCACTGATGCGCCAGCTTCATTGCACCGACGCCGCGGCGTCGGCTGACGAAAGGACGCGAGATGTCATCGAAAGACGAGAAGAACCTGGCCCAGGTCGTGGACAAGATCGCGGGTATGGATGAGCCGCAGTGCGGGCTGATGCAACGGGTGCATGACGTCATCATGGACGCGGCCCCGGGTCTCAAACCACGTATCTGGTACGGCATGCCCGCGTATGCCGCGTCCGCCGGGTCCCCGGCGCTGCTCACCCTGCGCAATGATGAACGCCTGAATCTGGCGGTCACCGAAAAGGCGCAGTTCCGCCCCGCCGGCGGCCCGGACGGCACGCTTATGCCTGCCGCCTGGTATTTCGAAACCATCGACGCCGAAACGGAAAAGCGCATCGCTGAGATCGTCCGGTCAGTTCTCGACTGAGCCGGGTCCCGCCCTCCGCCGGCGTCGTTACGGCACGGAGCGCCGTCGGCGGTGGGCTGGCCGCTGGAGAAGCTGGGTTTCCACGGGAAGGTCGGAGACCTAGAATCGCTCCATGGGCTCCCTGACTTTCAGCTACAACGTCACCCTGGACGGCTGCGTAGACCATCAGGAGGGGATCGCTGACGACCAGACCCACACACATTACACCCGGCTTCTGGACGAGTCCGGTGCCATGCTCTGGGGGCGCACCACGTACGAGTTGATGGAGAGCTACTGGCCACTGGTCGCCCGCGGAGAGGTGGAGGCGCCAGAAGCGATCCGCGAGTGGGCAGTCACCCTGGAAGACAAACCCAAGTACGTAGTGTCCGCGACGCGCAGCGATTTCCCGTGGAACAACAGCCACCGCCTCGAAGGCGACCTGCGCACCGCGGTGCAGGATCTCAAGGACCAGACGCCCGACGGCGTTCTCCTCGGCAGCGGCAAGCTCGCCTCAGCCCTGGACCAGCTGGACCTTATTGATGAGTACAGGTTCCTGGTACACCCCATGATCACCGGGCATGGCCCCACCCTGTATCAGGATCTTCTTTCCAGCACACGCCGTCTGGACCTAATCTCCGCCGACCCAATGAGCAACGGTGCAATCTCCGTGCACTACCGCCGGGCTGACTGAGCTGCCACCCGGCCACAGCGGACCGGATCGCCCACTAATCGGACGGCACGTCCCGGATCAGGTTCCGCCCCGCCATCTGACGTCGCGGAACCGAAGCTGTGAGGATAGGCGACGTGGAACAACCGGCGCCGGCACTATGAGCCTCTAGTCGTTCCACCGCGACGCACTGCCGCCGCTCACCGCCGTCGGAGCGATACTGCGGCCGCTGAAAGCGCCCGGCCTGTGTGGCCCGGATCTTCCCCAGGGCTAAGAACCTGCGTCCTCTCTCCCCGCACGCGTCCACAGCAGGTAGGCCTCGGCCAGCTGGGCCGGTACACCGGGTGCTGCTCCGCGGATCGGGGAGACCTGCGGCCGGGTGATCGTCGCGACGGCGACGATCACGTCCAGTGCGGTGAGGGATTCGCGGACGGCACCGCGGGTCTTGAGCTCGGCCAGCACACCGTTCAGGGCCTCCACAGCGGGCTGCTGGACCTGCGCCAGGGGAGTGGCTTCCAAGGTGTGGGCCGATCCGGCCTGCAGCGCGAGCCCGTCCGTGAGGGCACCCAGCTCCATAGCCGTCAGGCTGGACAGCAGGTCCTCCCACGCTGCAGCGGGATCAGTTTCCACGACGCTTCGAACCTGATCCACCGCCTGGATGATCTGTTCCACCATGTCCTGCACCACAGCCCGGACAAGGTCATCGCGGGACGGGAAGTTGCGGTACAGGGTGGCAATTCCGACGCCGCTGGCCGCCGCCACAGCTTCCAGCGCGACGTCGCCGCCCCGCTGGGCAAAAACGTGCTTGGCGTGCGTGATGATGTTCTGCCTCCGGCGTGCAGCGTCAGCCCTCATCCGAACTCCTTAGATTTGACCTTCAGTCTAAACCGGAGGAATATCGTCCGGTGAAAGAAAGCGGAGGAAGTTCCTCCGCTAAGAAAAAGGATCCCATGACCACCTCCACCCGGGAAACCGGAAGCCACCGCAAGCACGCAGCCATCTGGGCCGGACTGACCGTCGGACTCTCGCTAATCCTGCTGGCGCTCCTGATGCTTTTCATCTCGCCCTCGCTTCTTTCCGGACCGCGTGATCTGGGCCTGGGCATCGTTGGAACACAGGAAGATTCGGACAGGGTCTCCGCGGCTTTGGATGCACAGCAGCCCGGTGCCTTCCTGCTTCAGCCGTACCAGAGTGCCGCTGACCTGCAGCAGGGAGTCCGGGACCGGGAGATTGTGGGCGGGTTGGACTTCTCCGATCCCGAGGATCTGCAGGTCTACGTGGCGAGCGCCGGATCAACCGCAGTCTCCGCCACCGTCAGCAGCGCCGGCGCCACGATGGCCGGCAGCATGGGACAGACAGCAGATGTCATTGATGTTGTCCCGCTTCCCTCCGGGGACCCCACGGGCGTGGGTATTGGCGGCCTGGCCTTCCCTCTGGTCTTCGGCGGCATAGTGCCGGCCGTGGCATTCCGGTCCATGCTGGCCGGGAAGCGCTGGTGGATTTTCGCCGGGCTCACCGGCTTTTCGGTGGCCGGCGGGTTCGTGGTCGCCGCGGTCCTGAAGTACCTGTTCGGCAGTATCGAAGGACCCTTGGTTCCAGTCGCCGCCAGCGTCGCTCTCGGTATCGCGGCACTGGCGCTGCCGCTTGCCGGACTCAACGAATGTTTCGGCACCAAGGGCTTCACCATTGCCGCCATGTCCATGATGTTTGTCGGCAACCCGTTTGCCGGGATTGCGACCGGTGCCCAGTGGCTCCCCGCCGGGGTAGCCATGATCGGCCAGCTTCTGCCGCCCGGTGCCGCCGGCACCCTGGTGCGTGCCGTGGCCTATTTCGACGGTGCCGGGGGAGGGGCCGCTGCGCTGACCCTGGGCGTATGGGTCCTCATGGGGGTCGTGTTGTGGTTCGCCGGCCCGCGTATCAAGGATGCAAAGACCGGGAAAGCAGCCGTGCTCCAGCAGGCCTGATCCGGTTTCGCTCCGGTTTGGGACCGCCCTTCCACTTTTGGTCTTTCCTGCGCGGCGCCGCGCAGGAAAGACCCAAACCGGCAGGCGTGTCCCAAACCGCAGGAGAATGCATCCTGTGCGTCCCGAAAGGGAGCGAAGTCCCAAACCGCAAGGAGAATGCCTGCACCAGGAGCTAGGCCCGGCGGGCCCGTCGCAGCTCGTGCCAGGCAGCGGCGCCCAGTCCCAGCGACCAAAGGCTCCAGAGTTTCTCTGGACGGGACGGGGAGATCGCATTAGTTACCGTCCCCAGAACTGCGACGCCGGTGCAGGCCAGATACACGGCACGCTTCAGGCCCGGGGGAGTGCGGCGGACACAAAGAGCAGCAGCGCCCGCCGCATAGACCAGTGCCGCGGCACCGCTGGCCAGACGCACCCGGTCCGGCAGCCGCGCGTCGTACTTGCCTCCGTAGGAGACCCTGCCCCAGGGTGCTCCCGCAGCCAAACCAGCTTGAAAGGCTGACTGTATTCCCAGCAGGGCCGGGGTAATCCACTTCGTCTCCACGCCGCTATCGAACCAGTGCGGCGGGACGGTGACAAGCAGGGATTAGCTGCTGACTCCCACTGCCTTGCCGATCGAGGCGGCATCTTCAAGCAGCCCAAGCATGCAGGCAGCCAAGTCCGCGCGGGGAATCGAGCCGCGCAGTGTGCCGGGCTCCGACGTCTGAAGCGCCTGCCAGGATCCGGTTGGATCCTTGTCCGTGAGCCCTGTTGGCCGGACGATTGTCCAGTCCAGGCCGGAACTCTGCACGGCGGCTTCCTGCTCATTGTGGTCGGCGAGCGGCTTGGCCAGGGCAACTTTCATGGCGATGCGCAGCGGGGCCGGCATCTGTGATCCGGAATCCCCGGCGCCCAGGGAGGACTGCACCATCAGCCGCTGCACATCCTCCTTCTTCATAGCCTCGATCACGGCCCTGGTGACTGCGGCGCGCTGATTCGGGACACCCTTGGCTCCGCCCACTGTGACGACGACGGCGTCGGCGCCGACCACCGCCTTGCCGGCAGCTGCCGGGTCTGTTGCGTCGCCGCGGACTACATGGACGCCTTCAGGCGCGTTGCCGCTGCGGGAGAGAACGGTGACCTCATGGCCTGCCTTGCGCGCCTGGGCCGCCAGCTGTGAACCGGTGCCCTTTGAGCCGCCAATAATCGTGATTTGCATTGAATCCTCTAACTGCCCGGGGGCCTCGAATAGTCCCCATTTTATCCGCCGTACGTATCCGCCTTTCGCCGAAGTTCACGTTCCGCGGCGGCTGTGAGGATGCGTCGGCCTGTGCCTGACCCGCCGTCGTCCGGAGTGACCTCCATCGGGTGAAAGCGGGAAGAATAGACCAGAAATTCGCTGTGCGCCAGAGCACAGTCTGTAACGGTAAATTTCAGGTTGCAATGGTGTAACAACCGCCCCGTCGCGGGAACCAAGTTACGGGCCAGTAGCTATTCGCGGTTTACTCTCTTACACATATGCGACCAGGCACGCTCACAGCTGCCGTCCGCAGATCCGGCAAACCTGCCGGATACAAATCGCACTAAGAAATAGGAGGCGGAATGCGTTTTGGACGTATTTCCAAAGCAGTGGGAGTTGCAGCAGTTGCTGCGCTCGCACTGAGTGCCTGCGCTGCCAACCAGGGGACCACCGAAGAGGGGTCAACTGACAGCGAGAGCACCGGCGGTTCTGTCCGCGTCGTGGAGGTTAACGCCTTCAGCTCGTTCAACAGCAACACTGCGAACGGCAACGTGGACATCAACGGCAAGATTGCGTACGCCACGCACTCCGGGTTCAACTACATCACCGATGAGCTCAAAGTTGAGCCGCTGGAAGATTTCGGCACCTATGAAAAGGTCTCCGAGGATCCGCTGACGGTCAAGTACACCGTCAACGAAGGTGTGAACTGGTCCGACGGCGAGCCTGTCGATGCCGACGACCTCATGCTGCTGTGGGCTGTAAACTCCGGCCACTTCAACGACGCCACGACGAACGAAGAAGGCGAAACCGTTTCCGGTACCACCTACTTCGACTACGCCGGCGACACCTCCGGACTGGGCCTGACCGATGTTCCGGAAATCGGCGACGACGGACGTTCCATCACCCTGACCTACTCCGAGCCCTTCGCGGACTGGGAAGTTGCGTTCGGTGCGATGACCGACGGCGGCGTGAGCACGCCGGCACACGTCGTTGCAGAGAAGGCCGGACTGGCCGACGGCGACGCGCTGATCGAACTGCTCCAGAACACTCCCGCAGGCGACCCGGCCAGCCCGGCTCCCGTCAACGAAGAGCTCAAGGCAGTTGCCGACTTCTGGAACACCGGCTTCGACACCAAGTCGCTGCCGTCCGATCCTTCCCTGTACCTCTCCAACGGTCCGTTCATCGTCTCGGAAATCGATCCCGAGAACTCGATGACGCTGACCCGCAACGAGGACTACAACTGGGGCCCCGAGCCCAAGATCGACGAAATCGTCGTCCGCTACATCGGCGAAGCTCCGGCACAGGTGCAGGCACTGAAGAACGGTGAAGTGGACATCATTGCTCCGCAGCCGTCCGCTGACACCGTAGAGCAGATCGAGGCCATTGACGGAGTCACCATGAACTCCGGCAACCAGCTCTCCTACGACCACGTTGACCTCAACTACACCGGCGTCTTCGCCGACCAGGACGTGCGTACCGCGTTCATGAAGGTCATCCCGCGCCAGGCAATCGTCGATTCCATCGTCAAGAAGCTGAACCCGGATGCAGCCCCGCTGGATTCCGAGATCTTCCTCGCTGACCAGGAAGGCTACGACGAGTCCGCTGCCAACAACGGCTCCGCAGAATTCGCCGAGGTTGATATTGAAGGCGCCAAGGAACTGCTCGCCGGTGCCACCCCTGAAGTACGCATCATGTACAACAAGGACAACCCCAACCGCGCAGACGCCTACACGCTGATCGCACAGTCCGCCTCCGAAGCCGGCTTCAAGGTCGTCGACGGCGGCCTGGGCGCCTCTGACTGGGGCTCCGCCCTGGGCACCGGCACCTACGATGCCTCCATCTTCGGCTGGATCAACTCGGGTGTCGGCGTGACCGGTGTTCCGCAGATCTTCAAGACCGGCGCTGCATCGAACTACAACGGTTTCTCCAACCCCGAAGCTGATGCCCTCATGGACCAGCTGATCCTGGAAACCGACGTGGAGAAGCAGAAGGAACTGCAGATCCAGATCGACAAGCTCATCTGGGAATCCTCCTACGGCCTGCCCCTGTTCCAGGCGCCGGGCGTTGATGCGCACAGCGACAGCATCGGCGGAATCGATTCCTTCATGCCGAACCAGACCGGTGTCTGGTGGAACTTCTGGGAATGGGAAGTTCTGGACTAAGCGCTTTTCCTGACGGTTAAGCACTAACCCGCAAGGCGCCGGGGCCTTCTACGGTCCCGGCGCCTTGTCTTTCCCTGGGTGGCCTTTCCCAGACAAGTGATTGGGATTAACCAAATTCCCAGCAACTATGACCTGCACTACACTTCTGCGAGTGCCGGGAGAACCCCCGGACCGTTCTAATGAGGCTGACACTTTATGGTTACCTACATCGTCCGGCGGCTCCTGACCGCCGTGCTAATCCTGTTCGGGGCATCGTTCCTGGTCTATCTCCTGACAGCGGCGTCGGGAGACCCACTGCACGACCTCCGAGAAAACCCTGCTCCCAACCGTGACGAGCTGATCCGGGCCCGGTCGGAGCTCCTAAACCTCGACGTTCCGCCGCCTTTGCGCTACTTCTACTGGTTGGGCGGCGCCTTAAAGTGCCTGGCGCCTTTTGCCGCCACCTGCGACCTCGGCCAGAGTATCCAGGGCGAACCCGTCACCGAAGCGCTGGCACGGGCCATGGGCGCGACGATCCTCCTCGTGACCACGGCAACCCTGCTGGCCATCATCGTGGGCATCTCCCTGGGCATCATCACCGCACTGCGCCAGTACAGCTCCCTGGACTACAGCGTCACGTTCATGGCGTTCCTGTTCTTCTCCCTGCCGATCTTCTGGCTTGCTGTCCTTCTCAAGGAGTACGGCGCCATCGGTTTCAACAACTTCCTGGCAGATCCACAAATACCGCTTTCAGTGGTCCTGGCAGTTGGCCTGGTCAGCGGAGTCATATGGGTCATCTTTGCCGGCGGCACCTGGAAGCGGCGCGGGACAGCCTTCGCTGCCGGGTTCGCGGCTGCTGCGGCCATCCTCTTTGTGCTCGGCAACACCGGGTGGTTTAGAACCCCGAGCCTGGGCCCCGCCGTCATCGCTGTCACCGGCGTGGCTATCGCCTATGGCGTCACCCTGCTGAGTGCCGGCCTGAAGAACCGCAAGGCCCTGTATTCGGCCCTGATCACCGTGGCACTGGGTGTCGTTGCCTACTACGCCCTCCAGCCGCTGCTGAACTCGGCTAACTGGTTCATGATCCTGCTGCTCGCACTGGCCACAGTTGCCGTCGGCTGCGCTGTCGGCTACTTCATGGGCGGCTATGACCGCGGCCAGAGCATGCGCGGTGCCGCCCTCACCGGTCTCCTGGTGGGTGGACTGATCGTCCTGGACCGCTTCATGTTTGCGTGGCCGCAGTACATGGACAACTCCCGGATCCGCGACAGGCCGATCGCCACGGTGGGTGCATCCACTCCGGGGCTCAACGGTGACTTCTGGATCAGCGGCCTGGACACCTTCACGCACCTGCTGCTGCCTACTGCAGCCCTGCTGCTGGCGTCCCTGGCGAGCTACAGCCGTTACTCGCGCGCCTCCATGCTGGAAATCATGAACATGGACTACATCCGTACGGCACGCGCCAAGGGTCTCTCGGAACGCACCGTTGTCATGCGCCACGCCTTCCGCAATGCACTGATTCCGCTGGCCACCATTGTTGCCTTCGATATCGGAGCCCTCATTGGCGGTGCCGTGATCACCGAGCAGGTCTTCGCCTTCAGCGGCATGGGCCAGCTGTTCGTGCAGGCACTTGGGCGCGTTGACCCCAACCCGATCATGGGCTTCTTCCTGGTGACCGGCATCCTGGCACTGGTTTTCAACCTGGTGGCAGACCTTGTTTATTCCGTCCTTGATCCGCGCGTAAGGGTGAAGTCATGAGCACGACGTTTTCCGCCGAAACCCCCTCCAACCCGCCCGGAACCGAACCCGACGGATCGGCCAAGGCCAACACCAAGGGCCTTTCCCAGGGCCAGATTGTCCGCCGCCGGTTTCTCGACAACACCGCTGCGATCATCTCGCTTGTGGTCTTCGGGCTGATTTGCATCCTGGCCTTCAGCTCCATTGGTTTCGCCGGTATCCCGGGCTGGTGGAAGTACGACCACCGCCAGTTCACGGAGCAGATCAACGGCGGCGCGCCGACGTTCGTCAGCCTCTTCAACTGGGGCGAGCACCCGTTCGGCCAGGACCGCATCGGCCGCGACATGTTCGCCATGACCATGCGCGGTACGCAGCAGTCCATCATCGTGATGTTCCTGGTCGGCCTGATCGCCTGTGTTGTCGGCTCCGTTGTGGGGGCCGTGTCGGGTTACTTCCGCGGCTGGGTCGAGGCAGTCCTGATGCGCATGACCGACGTCGTCATCATCATCCCGATCATCGTGATGGCCGCCGTCCTGGGCCAGATCGCCAACCGCCTGGTCGGTGAGGGAATCGGTGTCATCCTGCTGGGCATCTTCCTTGGCCTGGCCACCTGGACGTCCCTGGCCCGGCTGGTGCGCGGCGAGTTTCTCTCGCTGCGTGAACGGGAGTTCGTGGATGCAGCCCGGATCGCCGGTGCTTCCAACAACCGGATCATCTTCAAGCACATCCTGCCCAACGCCGTCGGCGTGATCATCGTCAACACCACACTGCTGATGTCAACGGCCATCCTGCTGGAGACGTCGCTGAGCTACATCGGCTTTGGTGTCCAGCCGCCGGATACGTCGCTGGGCCTCTTGATCAGCCAGAACCAGGAAGCATTCCAGACCCGCCCGTGGCTGTTCTGGTGGCCGGGCCTCTTCATCGTGGCCATCTGCCTGTGCATCAACTTTATTGGCGACGGCCTGCGCGATGCCTTTGATCCCCGGCAGAAGAAGTTCAATGCCAAGCGGGTCAAGACCAAGACGGCTGGCAACTAGTGGGAATGCTGTCCGCCGAAGCGGGGCCGGCCTTCCTAGGCCAGCCCCGCCAGGGCGAAAAGCACCACGGCGGCCAGTACCAGGCCCAGGATCCAGCGCCAGTTGATACTCACTGCGGCGCGGGCGGCATCGGTCTGGTCGGGATCGATCCGGCCGGCGTTGACCAGGACCTCCCAGCGTTCGCGGACCATACGGGCGGCCTGGCCGGAGTCCGTGTTGCTCAGGTCTCCGGGACGCACCGAACCGCCCACCCCGTACGTGGTGCCGGGCAGGTTGCGCAGGTGTTCGGGTTTGCCCTGGTGGGTGCCCCAGACGCCGGGAGCGGGGGCGGCCCAGGCCGTGTAGGAACCCTTCGGGGTGACGACCTTCAGCGCGAACTTAGTGTCCACATGAATCAGCGCAGCCCACGGAACCTCAATGGTCCGGAACGGGTTGTGCAGCGTTACGCCGCCGCGCCCGACCTGGACGCTGGGGTACCAGAACAGCCAGGCTGCAACCGCAGGGATGAGGAGCAGGGGAACCGTGGCCAGCAGGCCGGAAGCTCCCGAGCTCACCGCAGCGGAAACCAGGGCAGCTGCCGTCAGGACAACGGCAATACCCGTGAACCACTTGGTGGTCCGCGGTCGGAAAACTTCGGTCTCGGGCTCGCTCTGCGGGTTCGGCATACCCCCATCGTTACAGCATTTCCAAGTGCCCTCGTAATCGGCCCGTTGACCCGGGACCGGTGCAGTGCCTGGACGGAAGGAAACTACAGCCATGACTGACACCTTCATCGGAAGCACGGACGAGGCGAGCCGCACCGGCCGCCCGCCGGTACTGGAGGTCCGCAACCTCTCCGTGGACTTCGGGGTGGACAAGGAATGGGTCCCCGCTGCCATTGACCTGAACTATCACGTGCGCGCCGGCGAGGTACTGGCGATCGTGGGCGAGTCCGGTTCGGGCAAGAGTGCCAGCTCCATGGCACTGCTCGGGCTGCTGCCCTCCAACTCACGGGTTACCGGTGAGGTGCTGCTCGACGGACAGCCGCTGCTGGGACTGTCCCAGGCCAAGCTGCGGCAGGTGCGCGGCAATGAGGTCGCCGTCATCTTCCAGGAACCCATGACGGCGCTGAACCCCGTGTACACCGTGGGGTTCCAGATTGTGGAGACGCTCCGCCTGCACAACGAGATCTCTCCCGATGAGGCCAGGCTGCGGGCGCTGAAGCTCTTGGAGATGGTGGAACTTCCCGACCCCGAGAAGGCCTTCAAGTCCTACCCGCATCAGCTCTCCGGCGGGCAGCGGCAGCGGGCGATGATTGCACAGTCGCTTTCCTGTGATCCCAAGCTGCTCATTGCCGACGAGCCCACGACCGCTTTGGACGTCACGGTCCAGGCCGAAATCCTGGACCTGATGCGGAACCTGCGGAACAAGCTGGATTCCGCAATCGTGCTGATCACCCATGACATGGGCGTGGTAGCTGACCTCGCAGACCGCATCGCCGTCATGCGCCAGGGCGTGATCGTTGAGACCGGTACCGCCAGGGAAATCTTCGCGAACCCGAAGCACCCCTACACCCAGTCGCTGCTGGAATCCGTGCCGCACCTGGGCCAGGGCTCGGAGGGAGACGGGGACGTCGACGTCGTAGCAGCGCTTGCAGCGGCAACGAACGTGGAGCTTGAATCCGTTGACCAGGAGGAACTGCACCGGCGCGAAGCTGAAGTGCTTTCCGGCCTCCGGACCGACGCCGCCGCCAAAGTGGACGCAGCAGGCGGGGAGCCGGTGCTGGTCCTGGAGAACGTCGCCATCGAGTACCCCAAGCAGGGCCGGGTAGCCGCCTTCCGTGCCGTCGAGGGCGCCAACCTGCGGATCCTGCCCGGCCAGGTCATGGGACTGGTGGGTGAGTCCGGGTCCGGAAAGACCACCATCGGCCGTGCCGCCGTCGGGCTCCTGCCCGTCGCCGAAGGTGAGCTGCGGGTAGTGGGAACGGACATTTCCGAGCTCAAGCCCAACTCCAAGGCCATGCACACGCTGCGCCGCCAGGTGGGCATGGTTTTCCAGGATCCGTCCTCGTCGCTGAACCCGCGCCTGCCGATCGGTGAGAGCATCGGCGAGCCGATGTTCCTGGCGGGGGAGGCCAAGGGGGCTGCCCTGCAGCAGCGCATCGAAGAACTGCTGGACCAGGTGGAGCTGCCCCGCGCGTACCGCAACCGCTACCCGCACGAACTCTCCGGCGGGCAGAAACAGCGCGTGGGTATTGCCCGGGCACTCTCACTGAAGCCGAAGCTGATGGTCGCAGATGAGCCGACGTCGGCCCTTGATGTCTCGGTGCAGGCCAAGGTCCTGGAGCTGTTCCAGAACCTGCAGCGCGAACTCGGCTTCGCCTGCCTGTTCGTGACCCACGACCTCGCCGTCGTCGATGTCCTCGCGGACCACATCTGCGTGATGCGCAACGGCCGGATTGTGGAACAGGGGACACGGGACCAGATCCTCCGCAACCCGCAGGAGGAATACACGCAGCGCCTCATTGCTGCTGTCCCGCTGCCGGATCCGGAGAAGCAGCGCGAACGGCGCGAGCTGCGGGCAAAGCTGCTTGCCGGCTCTGCGGATACCCAGTAGCGGAACCAGCGTCTCGACCGGGAAGGGTCCTCCATGAGGGCCCTTCCTGCACTTTAAGTGTGATTTGTCCACACCGCGGCGTGACATATTAGACATCGTTCTTGAATCGTTATATTGACGGTTCCCTCGCTATACTTCCATAGAGGGTGACAGGCTTTCCGCGCCTGCGATGCGGGCGTATCGGCGAAAGCGTGCACCCCTTTTGGTTAGCCCGGAAAACGGTGCCTAACCAGGACACTTTGGCTGAAGTCTGCGGCAATGCCCGGCACGAGCGTCCCGCCGGCTGCTGCCCTGACATCAGCGCCGGAATCATGAGACCGGCTTCCTTTTGATCTATCCAGGAGACGTAATGCGTTTACAGCGCTTTTCCAAGGCTGTCAGCGTGGCGGTGGTTGCCGCCCTTGCACTGGGAGCCTGCGGCGGAGGATCGGAGTCCCCGGACTCCGCTGCGACTAACACCAGCATTACGGCCAACGGCACGGAGCCGCAGAATCCGCTGCTCCCCGCCAACACCAACGAGGTGGGCGGCGGCAGGATCATGGACCTCCTCTTTGAAGGTCTGCTGAGCTACGACGCCGACGGCAAGACAGTCAACGAAATCGCCGAGTCCATCGAGACGACGGACTCGCAGAACTACACCATCACGCTGAAGGACGGCAAGACCTTCACCAACGGTGAACCCGTGACCGCCTCATCCTTCGTTGATGCGTGGAACTTCGGTGCAGCCGCGAAGAACGCCCAGCTCAACTCCTACTTCTTCGAGAGCATCAAGGGCTATGACGAGGTAAGCGCCGAGGGCGCCACCGTGGACACGATGAGCGGCCTGAAGGTGGTGGATGATAAGACCTTCACGGTCGAGCTGAACCAGCCTGAATCCGACTGGCCGCTTCGCCTGGGCTACACGGCCTTCTACCCGCTTCCTTCCGAAGCCTTCGAGGACCCGGCAGCGTTTGGTGAAAACCCGGTGGGCAACGGCCCGTACATGCTGGCCGGGGACGACGCCTGGCAGCATGAGGTCCAGATCGAGCTGGTGGCCAACCCTGACTACACCGGCACCCGGGTTCCGCAGAACGACGGCGTGACGTTCAAGTTCTACTCCTCCTACGACGCCGCGTACGCGGATCTTCAGGCGGACAACCTGGACGTTCTGGACCAGATGCCTGCGGCTGCCCAGAAGACCTTCAAGTCCGACCTCGGCGAGGGCCGCTACTCGGAGAAGCCGACGGCGCAGAACCAGACCATCACCATTCCCGGGTACCTTGACGAGTTCTCCGGAGAAGCAGGTGCACTGCGGCGCCAGGCCATCTCCATGGCCATCAACCGCCAGGAGATTGCCGACGTCATCTTCACCGGCTCACGGCAGCCTGCCGCCGACTTCACCGCACCGGTGATCGAGGGCTTTGACACGGATCTGGCCGGCTCCGAGGTGCTCGAATACAACCCCGAGCGCGCCAAGGAACTGTGGGATGAGGCCGAAGCCATCTCCCCCTGGCCCGAAGGCAAGGCCTTCACCATCGGCTACAACGCCGACGGCGACCACAAGGAGTGGGTTGACGCGGTGTGCAACGCACTGAAGAACAACCTCGGTGTGGATGCCCAGGGCAAGGCCTACTCCACCTTCAAGGAGCTGCGCTCGGACGCCACCGCCAAGACCCTCAGCGGAGCCATCCGCACGGGCTGGCAGGCGGACTACCCGTCGCTGTACAACTTCCTTGGTCCCCTGTACGCCACCGGGGCCGGGTCGAACGACGGCGACTACTCGAGCCAGGCCTTCGATGACCTCCTGGCCCAGGCCCTTGCTGCTCCCACGGCTGAAGAGGGCGCTGTCATCTTCAACCAGGCGCAGGAAGTCCTGCTGGAGGACCTCCCGGTAGTCCCGCTGTGGTACCAGGTCGCCCAGACCGGCTGGAGCAACAACGTGACCGACGTTGAAACCGGCTGGAACGGCGTGCCTGTCTACTACAACATCGCACGCAAGTAAGAACCCTGCGCGCCGTCCGCTGTCCCGGAGCTTCCGGGCGGCGGACGGCGCCACCAGGCAGCAAACAGGATCGTTACCATGCCACTACCTGCCAACACCCATGACCAAGGCAGGGCCCCGCGATGACCAGATATATCGCCCGCCGGGTCCTGCAGATGATTCCGGTGTTCTTCGGAGCCACGCTGCTGGTCTACTTCCTCGTTTTCTCACTGCCCGGTGATCCGATCGCGGCACTGTTCGGGGACCGGCCGGTTAACGAGGTTGTCGCCGCACAGCTGCGCGAGCAGTACAACCTGGACCAGCCGTTCATTGTGCAGTACCTGAACTACTTGAAGAACCTGCTGACTTTCAACCTCGGCAACGACTTCTCCGGGCGGCCCGTAGCGGAAGTCCTGGCTCAGATCTTTCCGGTAACTATGCGCCTGGCGGTGCTTGCCCTGCTTTTCGAGGCAGTTTTCGGCATCGCTTTCGGTCTCATTGCCGGACTGAAGAAGGGCCGGATCTTCGACGCCACCGTACTGTTCGTTTCCCTGGTCGTCATTGCCATCCCGGTGTTTGTCCTCGGCTTCCTGCTGCAGTTCATCATCGGAGTCAAATTCGGCTGGGCGCCGCCGACTGTCGGAGCGAGTGCCGGCTGGAGTGATCTGATACTTCCCGCCGTCGTCCTGGGACTGGCGTCCTTCGCCTACGTCCTCAGGCTGACGCGCACATCCGTCATCGAGAACATGAACGCCGACTACGTCCGCACCGCGACGGCCAAGGGCCTCTCCCGCGGACGGGTCGTCAGCGTCCATATCCTGCGCAACTCGCTGATTCCGGTCATCACCTTCCTGGGTGCAGACCTCGGGGCGCTGATGGGCGGAGCAATTGTCACGGAAGGAATCTTCAACGTGCCCGGAGTCGGGCAGAAGCTCTACCAGGCCGTCATCCGCGGCGAAGGACCCACCATCGTCTCCATCGTGAGCGTGCTGGTCCTGGTGTACGTGGTGGCAAACCTGCTGGTGGACCTGCTCTACGCCTGGCTGGACCCAAGGATCCGCTATGAGTAAAAGCCAACGGACCCAGGAGCACTTTGTCGCCCCGGTGGATTCCGCCGGGCTGCCGGAGACCGACGCCGTCCAGGACGGCAAGGCTCCCCTGAGCATGTGGGGGGAAGCCTGGCGGAACCTCCGCCGCCGGCCTCTTTTCATCATCTCCGCGTTCCTGATCCTGCTGATCATTACGGTGGCAGCCTTCCCCCAGCTCTTCACCCAGATCCCGGCCGACGGCGCCTGCTACCTGGCTGACTCCAACGCAGGCCCGGCCCCGGGACACCCCCTGGGCTTCACGCTCCAGGGCTGCGACGTCTACACCCGGCTGATCTACGGCACCCGGGCATCGCTGCTGGTCGGCGTCATCACCACCGCCTGCGTAGTGCTCCTCGGCGGCTCACTCGGTGCGCTCGCCGGCTACTACGGCGGCTGGCTCGATGCCGTGATCGCCCGGCTGGGGGACATCTTCTTTGCCCTGCCCCTCATCCTGGGCGCCATCATCGTGATGCAGCTGCCAATGTTCCGTGAAAACCGGAACATCCTGACAGTGGTGGTGACGCTGGTGGTCTTCGGCTGGCCGCAGATCGCCCGCATCACCCGCGGGGCAGTGATTTCCGTGCGGAACGCGGACTTCGTCGTGGCCTCCCGTGCCCTCGGTGTCTCCAAGTTCCAGGCACTGGTTAAGCATGTGGTGCCCAACGCCCTGGCGCCGGTGATCGTTACGGCGACTATCTCCCTGGGCACGTTCATCGTGGCCGAAGCAACCCTTTCCTTCCTCGGGATCGGGCTGCCGCCGGACATCATGTCCTGGGGCAATGACATTTCGGCCGCTCAGACCTCGCTGCGGGCCAACCCCGCAGCCCTGCTCTGGCCCGCCGGGGCACTGTCAGTCACCGTCCTCAGTTTCATCATGCTCGGAGATGCCGTGCGTGATGCCCTCGATCCGAAAGCCCGCAAGCTATGACTTCCAACGCCCTGCAGCCGGATACCGATCCGGCCCCGCTGCTGGACATCCGCTCGCTCGCGATTTCCTTCGATACCTCCAACGGAACGGTGGACGCCGTCCAGGACGCGAATCTCTCCGTCCTGCCGGGGGAGACGGTGGCAATCGTGGGGGAGTCGGGGTCGGGCAAGTCGACGACGGCGCTCGCGGCCATTGGCCTGCTGCCCGGCAACGGGCGCGTCAGCGGCGGCCAGATCATTTTCGACGGCGA
Source organism: Arthrobacter caoxuetaonis (assembly GCF_023921125.1). Classification (NCBI taxonomy): domain Bacteria; kingdom Bacillati; phylum Actinomycetota; class Actinomycetes; order Micrococcales; family Micrococcaceae; genus Arthrobacter; species Arthrobacter caoxuetaonis. The sequence goes on along the minus strand of NZ_CP099466.1, from coordinate 2,665,962 downwards.
GGACATCACCCATGCCAGCACCAGGCGCATCGTCGAGCTGCGCGGAAATTCGATCGGCATGGTTCCGCAGGACCCGATGTCCAACCTGAACCCTGTCTGGAAGATCGGTTTCCAGGTACGCGAAACCCTGAAGGCCAACGGCCGCCCTTCCTCCGACGAGGATGTGGCCCGGGTCCTGAGCCAGGCCGGCCTGCCCGACGCCGCTTCCCGCGCCAGGCAGTACCCGCACGAATTCTCGGGCGGGATGCGGCAGCGGGCACTGATCGCCATTGGCCTTTCCTGCTCGCCGCGGCTGCTGATTGCCGACGAACCGACGTCGGCGCTGGACGTTACCGTCCAGCGGCAGATCCTGGACCACCTTGCCTCCCTCACACAGGAAATGGGCACCGCCGTGCTCCTGATTACCCATGACCTCGGCCTCGCCGCGGAGCGCGCCCAGCGCGTCGTCGTGATGTACAAGGGCCGCGTGGTGGAGTCCGGTCCGGCGCTGGAGATCCTGACCAACCCCCGGCATCCGTACACCAAGCGGCTGGTGGAGTCGGCACCGTCCCTGGCCTCCAAGCGGATCGATATTGCAAAGGAACGGGGACTGGACGCGCCGGAGCTGCTTGCGGCCGACGGCGGAGCCGCCCCTGATGCCGGCAGCCCGGACACGGCACCCGGCATCATCGAAGTACGCAACCTCACCAAGGTCTTCAAACTGCGCAGCGGTCTGGGCCGGCATACCGACTTCACGGCCGTGGATGATGTGTCCTTTTCCGTGGAGCGCGGGACCACCACCGCCGTCGTGGGTGAATCAGGCTCGGGCAAGTCCACGGTTGCGCGGATGGTGCTGAACCTGGAGACCCCCACGAGGGGAAGCATCCTCTTTGACGGTGTGGACATGACGACGCTGGACAAGAAGAAGCTCTTCGAATTCCGGCGCCGGGTCCAGCCGATCTTCCAGGACCCGTACGGCTCGCTGGACCCGATGTACAACATCTTCCACACCATCGAGGAACCGCTGCGGGTCCACGGCATTGGGGACAAGGCAAGCCGTGGCAGGAAGGTGCGGGAACTGCTGGACCAGGTGGCGCTGCCCTCCACCGTGATGCGGCGCTTCCCCAACGAGCTCTCAGGCGGGCAGCGCCAGCGTGTAGCGGTGGCCCGCGCCCTGGCGCTGGACCCGGAAGTGGTCATCTGTGACGAAGCCGTTTCCGCACTGGACGTGCTTGTCCAGGCGCAGATCCTGAACCTGCTCGCCGAGCTGCAGGCCGACCTTGGCCTCAGCTACCTCTTCATTACCCACGACCTCGCAGTTGTCCGCCAGATCGCGGACAACGTCTGCGTGATGCAAAAGGGAAAGGTGGTGGAAACCGGAACAACGGATGACGTCTTCAACTCACCGAAGGAGGAGTACACCAAGGCCCTGCTGGAGGCGATCCCGGGTGCAGGACTCGAGCTGCCGCCCGCGGCTGCCTGATGCCGCCTCTGGTTCCGCTGAGGACCGCGCATTAGGGAACCTTTGGCAAAACGACTAGAATGGTATGGTGCCCGCTGACAGCGGCCTTTCGGTGACTTCTTACACGTGTGTTCCAACGCAGCATTTGTACAGAACTGCCGGACTTTCCGGATCGACTCCGGACCACTGTGAATTATCCCCGAACTGTAACCAATGAATTGAGTCTTCACGCATGTCAGAAACCAACACGGCTGTGAACAGCGCAGTGCGTAGCGATCTCCGCAACGTTGCTATTGTGGCCCACGTTGACCACGGCAAAACGACCCTCGTCGACGCCATGCTCAAGCAGACGAACTCCTTCGCCTCGCACGGAGATGTCGAAGACCGCGTGATGGACTCAGGCGACCTGGAACGTGAAAAGGGCATCACCATCCTGGCCAAGAACACCACCGTGTTCTACAACGGCCCCGCCGCCAACGGCGAAACCATCACCATCAACGTGATCGATACCCCCGGCCACGCCGACTTCGGCGGTGAGGTCGAGCGCGGCCTCTCCATGGTCGACGGCGTTGTGCTCCTGGTAGACGCTTCCGAAGGCCCGCTGCCGCAGACCCGCTTCGTGCTGCGCAAGGCCCTCGCCGCCAAGCTTCCCGTCGTGCTGCTGGTCAACAAGACCGACCGCCCCGACGCCCGCATCGATGAAGTTGTCAGCGAGTCCATGGACCTGCTCCTGGGCCTGGCATCCGACCTCGCGGACGAAGTTCCCGACCTTGATCTGGACCTGGTCCTCAACGTTCCCGTTGTCTACGCCGCCGCCCGCGTCGGTGCTGCCTCCCTTGAGCAGCCCGCTGACGGCCAGGCTCCGGCGAATGACAACCTGGAACCGCTGTTCCAGACCATCATCGAGCACATCCCCGCTCCGACCTACGATCCGGAAGGTGTCCTGCAGGCGCACGTCACCAACCTGGATGCTTCCCCCTTCCTGGGCCGCCTCGCGCTGCTGCGCATCTTCAACGGCACCCTGCGCAAGGGCCAGCAGGTTGCCTGGGCCCGTGCCGACGGCACCATGAAGACCGTGAAGATCACCGAGCTGCTGGCCACCAAGGCCCTCGACCGTGTTCCGACCGAGTCTGCAGGCCCCGGCGAAATCGTGGCTGTTGCCGGTATCGAGGACATCACCATCGGTGAAACGCTGACCGACGTCGACAACCCCAAGCCGCTGCCGCTGATCACCGTGGATGATCCCGCGATCTCCATGACCATCGGTATCAACACCTCGCCGCTGGCCGGCAAGGTCAAGGGCGCAAAGGTCACCGCGCGCCAGGTCAAGGACCGCCTGGACAAGGAACTGATCGGTAACGTCTCCCTCCGGGTTCTGCCGACCGAGCGTCCGGATGCCTGGGAAGTCCAGGGCCGAGGCGAGCTCGCACTGGCCATCCTCGTGGAGCAGATGCGCCGCGAAGGCTTCGAGCTGACCGTGGGCAAGCCGCAGGTTGTCACCAAGATGATCGACGGCAAGATCCACGAGCCGATGGAACACATGACCATCGACGTCCCCGAGGAATACCTCGGCGCCGTGACGCAGCTGATGGCCGCCCGCAAGGGCCGCATGGTCAACATGTCCAACCACGGCACCGGCTGGGTCCGGATGGAATTCATTGTTCCCGCCCGTGGCCTGATCGGCTTCCGCACCCGCTTCCTCACGGAAACCCGCGGCGCCGGCATCTCCGCGTCCATCGCTGAAGGCTACGAGCCGTGGGCAGGCCCCATCGAGTACCGCACCAACGGCTCGATGATTGCCGACCGTTCAGGCGTCGTGACGCCGTTCGCCATGATCAAGCTGCAGGAACGCGGTTCCTTCTTCGTGGAGCCCACCTCCGAGGTTTACGAAGGCATGATCGTCGGCGAGAACTCCCGCGCCGATGACATGGACGTGAACATCACCAAGGAAAAGCAGCTCACCAACATGCGTGCCGCTTCCTCGGACACCTTCGAGAACCTGACCCCGCCGCGGAAGCTCACCCTGGAAGAGTCGCTCGAATTCGCCCGCGAAGACGAGTGCGTGGAAGTTACCCCTGAGTCCATCCGCATCCGCAAGCTGGTTCTCAACGCTAACGAGCGTGCCAAGGTAACCCGCGCCCGCGCCAAGGCGTAGCATCATCTCCATGGCATCCAGCTCCGGTCACCGGGTCCCGCGCAGGCGGGGCCCGGTGGCCGTTGTGCTTGGCGGCATTGCCGCCGGAGTCCTGGGAACCTCACTCCACGCGCAGGTGCTCTACGCCGGGGACACTCCGTTGCCCCTCGGCGCTGCAGCGGCGCTTCTTTTCAGCGCTGCCGTCTCGGTCTTCACCGGCCTGTGGGCGCGCTCGGTCCTGGTCAGCGCCCTGACAGGTGTCCTGACCTACGTCCTGCTGGGACTGTTCACCCTTGACCTGCTCGGCGGTCCGCTGATCGTGACGGGAACGGCCTCCGGGGTCGAGCTGCCTGTCGTTACGGCAGGAATCGTGTGGCTCTACGGCCAGGCCGTGGCCACTGTGGCAGCGGTCCTCGTGTGCGCAGCGGTGCTGCGTCGCGAAGCACGGTACCAGCGCAGTCATCCGGAGTCAGTGCCCGGAGTGGCCTACGGCACCGACCCAGGCTACCGCCCGGGACCAGTCTCTCCGGAGTAGACCGGGCTGCCCGAGCTAGCCCAGGGGCGCAGCAGGAAGCTGTTCGGCGCCGGTTCGGTCCAGGTGATGGGCCAGCATCAGGGACGTTGGGGTGCCGTCCGCATCAGGTTCCCGCAGCGCATACTCATCGAAAACCGCCCGCAGGCGTTCCATCAGCCCGCGGCGGTTTTCGTCGTTAAGGCACACGCCCATGCGCATGACTTCAATGTCCGACGGCGCGAGTCCGTCGATTTCCTGCAGGAACGTTTCGACCAGGACGGCGTTGGCTCCCTCCGGCAGGGACGTGCGCCAGCTGAGGCCGGTGGCCCGGTACGGGATTTCCTTCGCCCCCCGGTTCCCCGTGCGGGGTTCGCCGGCCGCCAGGAAGCCGGTGCCCAGCAGGGTGCGGACATGATGCAGCGCGGTCGCAGGATTCAGTTCCAGCGCCTCGGCAATCTCCTTGTTGGTCCGTTCCCGGTGCAGGCAGAGACGGAGGATCCGCAGCCGGACGGGTGAACTCAGCGCGCGTCCCCGCGCTTGGATGTCCTCGTCGTTTGGCATCAGGCCAGCATACCGCCGCCCGGGCGGGCCCTGCGGGCAGGAGGATCGGGAACCGGTTTGCCTGCCGTTACCAGGTGCCAGGGGATGGTGACCGCGCCGCTGCGGGTTTCAAGGGTGCAGCTGTCCGGGTCCAGTGCCGTAATGATCCCCAAGGCGTCAGTGAGCCCGCCCGGGATCCGGTAGCGGACGACGGCGCGGCGCCCGGTTCCGGCCTCGCGCAGCCGGGATTCGGGGCTCTGTGAAGTCACTGTTACATCGTACGCGGGGAGCCTCCGGCTGGGAGATAATGGTCGTGGCCACTAACGTGGAAGCATTACCTCGTGGACATCTGCTGATCCGCGCAGATCCGCACACCAAGGAAGGCAAAGGGACGTGACGTACGTAATTGCGCAGCCATGCGTGGATGTTAAGGACAAGGCCTGCATTGAAGAATGCCCCGTGGACTGCATCTACGAAGGTGAACGCTCCCTCTACATCCACCCCGATGAGTGCGTTGACTGCGGCGCCTGCGAGCCCGTGTGCCCGGTTGAAGCCATTTACTACGAGGACGACACTCCTGAGGAATGGGCCGATTACTACAAGGCCAACGTCGAATTCTTCGATGACCTGGGATCGCCCGGCGGTGCAGCGAAGCTTGGCAACACCCACAAGGATCACCCGCTGATCGCCGCGCTCCCGCCGCAGAACCAGGAATGAGCGGCTCCGACTCCCGGAGCTTCGGACTAAACCTTCCGGAGTACCCCTGGGAAGCCATGGCTCCCTACGTCAGGCAGGCGTCGGAACACCCGGACGGTGCCGTGAACCTATCCATCGGGACACCGGTGGATCCGACTCCGGACTTCATCCAGGAGGCCCTCGCGGGGGCTGCTGACGCGCCGGGCTATCCCACGACCCACGGCACCTTGGAGCTTCGCCGCGCCATCGCGGACTGGTTTGCCCGCCGCCGCGGGGTCCCGGACCTGGACCCGCAGGACATCATGCCCACCGTCGGTTCCAAGGAGCTTGTTGCCTGGCTCCCGCTGCTGCTTGGGCTCAGGGAAGGCGACGTCGTCGTACGTCCCACCGTTGCCTATCCGACCTACGACATGGGTGCCGTGCTTGCCGGTGCCACGCCGGTCGCGGCCGACGACCTGGAGGACCTTGACGCACAGACGCGGTCCCGGGTTCGGCTGGTCTGGGTCAACTCCCCGGGGAATCCGACCGGTATTGTCCGCGGTGCCGATTCCCTGGCCAAGCTTGTAAGGCAGGCGCGTGCGCTTGGCGCCGTGGTTGCCTCGGACGAGTGCTACGCAGAACTCGGCTGGGGCGAATGGGACACCGCACGCGGCGGACAGCCCGTTCCTTCGGTCCTCGATCCCCGGGTCAGCGGAGGCAGCAGCGATTCCCTGCTGGCCGTGTACTCGTTGAGCAAGCAATCCAATCTTGCCGGCTACCGCGCGGCCTTTGTTGCGGGGGACAGCGCGATCATGGCGAACCTCGTCAACAGCCGCAAGCATGCCGGCATGATTGTCCCGGCTCCGGTGCAGTCCGCCATGCAGGCTGCCCTGTCCGAGGACGGACACGTCGCTGTGCAAAAGGACAAATACCGTTCCAGGCGGGAACTGCTGGTTCCGGCACTGGAAGCCTTTGGGCTGCGGATCGAAGCGTCCGACGCCGGCCTCTACCTCTGGGCCACCGCAGGAGAGGATACCTGGACCACCGTCGAACGCTTCGCGGCCCTGGGCATCGTCGTCGGTCCCGGCGTCATCTACGGCGAGGCGGGGTCCGGTTTCATCCGCGTGGCCCTGACCGGCAGTGATGAACGGATTGCCGCGGCAGCACGCAGGCTCACCGCCGCGGCGGGATAATTGGCCGGTGACACAATCCGAGCATGTTGCGCTTGCACAACAACATGGTTACCGATTAGTGGTATCGCCCGGTCAGCCGGTAGCGTTTTAGCGAAATAGTTTAAGCACCGAATGTGTACTATGGGCGCCCCCTCCCGGGACGCGGGCCCGTAGCAGTGGGTTCTTCAAACTCCTGAAGGAGAGAAATGACTGAGCGACCAAGTGCCGAGCTGCACTATGGGACCGAACCGGGCGACAAGCTCGAACTGCCCCGCATCGCGGCCAAAGAAGGCAACGACGGGTTTGACGTCTCAAAGCTGCTGAAGCAGACCGGGACGGTCACCTTCGACCCGGGCTTCATGAATACCGCGGCAACCACCTCGGCGATCACCTACATCGACGGTGACGCCGGCATCCTGCGTTACCGCGGGTACCCGATTGAGCAGCTGGCCAAGCATTCGAGCTTCCTCGAAACCTCGTACCTGCTGATCTACGGCAACCTGCCCACGCCTGCGGAACTTGATTCCTTTGACCAGCGCATCCGCCGCCACACGCTGCTGCACGAGGACCTGAAGGGGTTCTTCGGCGGTTTCCCGCGTGACGCCCACCCGATGCCGGTGCTTTCCTCCGCCGTCAGTGCGCTGTCCACGTTCTACCAGGACTCCCTGGACCCGTTCGACGAAGAGCAGGTGGAACTCTCCACCGTCCGCCTCATGGCGAAGCTCCCCGTCATTGCTGCCTACGCGCACAAAAAGAGCATCGGCCAGCCCATGCTCTACCCGGACAACTCCATGAACCTGGTGGAGAACTTCATGCGGCTCTCCTTCGGCCTGCCGGCCGAGCCGTACGAACTGGATCCGAAGCTGGTCAAGGCACTGGACCTGCTGCTCATCCTGCATGCGGACCACGAGCAGAACTGTTCGACGTCGACTGTGCGCCTGGTCGGCAGCTCGAACGCCAACATGTTCGCCTCGATCTCCGCAGGCATCTCCGCGCTCTTCGGCCCGCTGCACGGCGGCGCCAACGAAGCCGTCCTGAACATGCTCCGCGACATCCAGTCCACCGGCATGGCGCCGGAGGACTTCATGGAGAAGGTCAAGAACAAGGAAGACGGCGTGAAGCTCATGGGCTTCGGGCACCGCGTCTACAAGAACTACGACCCGCGCGCCAAGATCGTCAAGGCAACCGCACACGAGATCCTCGCGGACCTCGGCGGCAACGACGAACTGCTGGACATCGCGATGCGCCTCGAAGAGAAGGCCCTCGCGGACGACTACTTCATTGAGCGCAAGCTCTACCCGAACGTCGACTTCTACACCGGGCTGATCTACAAGGCCATGGGCTTCCCGGAGAAGATGTTCACCGTGCTGTTCGCCATCGGACGCCTGCCGGGCTGGATTGCCCAGTGGCGCGAAATGATGCAGGACCCGCAGACGAAGATCGGCCGTCCGCGCCAGCTTTACACGGGCCTCCCGGAGCGCAACTACCCGGAGCGCTAAACCCCAGGATCAAAAAGGCCGTGCCCGCATGCACCAGGTTGCGGGCACGGCCTTTTTGTTTCCCCCACCCACACACACACGAGAGGCCAGTTACGGCTCCTTTGACGTCTCAAAGGAGCCGTAACTGGCCTCTCGGCGGGAAGACGGGGTTAGGAGGCGTAGCCCTGCGGGTTCTGCTTCTGCCAGTTCCAGTGGTCCCGGCACATGTCATCCAGGGAACGGCTTGCGGACCAGCCCAGTTCAGCCAGGGCAGCGGACGGATCGGCGTAGCTGACGGCGGCGTCTCCGGGCCGGCGCGGAGCAAATTCGTAGGGCACGTCCTTGCCGGCAGCCTTGGAGAACGCAGCCAGCACTTGAAGGACCGAGGAACCGTTGCCGGTGCCCAGGTTCCACCGCTTGACGCCCTTGCGGGCAGCGATGTAATCCAGTGCCGCCAGATGGCCTGCGGCAAGGTCAACCACGTGGATGTAGTCGCGGACACCTGTGCCGTCCGGGGTGGGGTAGTCGTTGCCGAAGACCATGACCTTCTCACGGCGGCCCACGGCGACCTGTGCCACGAAGGGCAGCAGGTTGTTCGGCACACCCGTGGGGTCTTCGCCGATGCGGCCGGATTCGTGGGCGCCAACGGGGTTGAAGTAGCGCAGCAGCGCGATGCTCCAGCGCTCATCTGAGGCGCCGAGGTCGGCCAGGATGTCTTCGATCTGTTCCTTGGTCCGCCCGTAGGGGTTTACGGCGTCCATGGGCATCTTCTCGACCAGCGGCACTTCTTCGGAAGCACCGTAGACCGTGGCGGAGGAGCTGAAAACGATGGTCCGGACGTCATGTCGGTCCATGGCTTCGAGCAGGTTCAAGGTGCCGGCAACGTTGTTCCGGTAGTAGTGCAGCGGCTTGGCCACGGACTCGCCCACGGCCTTGAGACCGGCGAAATGGATGACGGCGTCGGGGGAGTGGGTGGCGAAGATATCCTCGAGCGCCTGCGGATCCAGCAGGTCTGCCTGGACAAAGTCGGCAGTGCGTCCGGCCAGCTCTGCCACCCGCTCCAGGGACGTGGTGCTGGAGTTGGCCAGGTTGTCCATGACGACGACGTCATGTCCCGCGTTGAGCAGTTCCAGGGTGGTGTGGGAGCCGATGTACCCGGTTCCTCCGGTGACTAGTATGCGCATACATCCAGCCTAGCGGCTTGCCAAGCGGTCACTTTCCTAGCCGACGGCCACGGGGGCGACGTGGATGGCGACCTGGGTGGCCGGTGCATCCGATTCGGCCCACTCTCCGGTGCCGCGGTTCCAGGTCCGGGAGTCATAGGCCACTTCGTTGATGTCCAGGGCCTTGGCGTTGGCTACGGCCCACTGCGCCAATGACCAGCCGTACTCACCCTCCGCAGCCACCAGCAGTACGTCTCCGAGTACCACGGCCTGCTGCTCGCCATAGACGTAGGACATCGCGGAGAGCACTGTCTCCGGGTTTCCGGGGGCGGCCGCCGGATTGAGCCGGCAGGTCAGGGCGGCGGGTGACTGTCCGGTGAGCGCCGAGGCGAAGGCACGGCCCTCGGGCTCATGGTCGGCGTAGGCATCCGGGTAGGCGCTGCGCTGGACCGTCTGCGCTGCCACGGTGATCGGCAGGTCCTGGTAGCCGGGAACCTTCTCCAGCGCGTTGTAGAACGCGTTGGCCGCGTAGACCGGATCCATCACCTGCTCTTCGGTGCCCCAGCCCTGGGTGGGCCGTTGCTGGAACAGGCCGCGGGAATCGGGCCCGGCTGTGTCTCCGTAGCCGATGTTGCGCAGCCCGGACTCCTGGACCGCCGTCGCCAGTGCAATCGACGCCGCCCGCGGAGGCAGTCCGCGGGCGACGGCGACAGCCGTGATCGTGGCGGCGTTGGAAGCCTGTTCCGGAGTCAGCGAAAACGTTCCCCCGTTCGCTGTTGCGGTGCACCGCTCCCTAAAGGGTTTCTCATCCCCGGAATTGGCCGCCAGCACCAGGAGGTACAGGACCACTGCCGCAGCGAAGGCGGCCGCCAGCAGCAGGACGGTGACGCCCTTCCGGCGGGTTGGAAGCTGCGGGGTGCGGTAGCCCACGGGCTTCCTCCTTGGTGCGCTGCCTAGTTGGCGTGCAGCGCTTCGTTCAGTTCGACGGTGCGGGCCAGGCGGGGGAGGACCTCGACGGCGCCGGAAACCGAATTGCGGCGGAAGAGCAGGCCCGGGACGCCGGAGAGTTCTGCTGCCTTGACGGTCCGGACGTCGCCGGATTCGGGGTCGAGAACGTTGACGCGCGTCCCCGCTGTGACATAGAGGCCCGCCTCAACCACGGTGTCATCCCCGATGCTGATGCCCACCCCGGAATTCGCTCCGAGCAGGACACGTTCCCCGACGGTGATCCGTTCCTTGCCGCCGCCGGACAGGGTTCCCATGATGGATGCCCCGCCGCCGACGTCGCTGCCGTCCCCGACGACCACGCCGGCAGAAATACGGCCCTCAACCATCGATGTCCCCAGCGTGCCCGCGTTGAAGTTAACGAATCCTTCATGCATGACCGTGGTGCCCTCGGCGAGGTGCGCGCCCAGGCGCACGCGGTCGGCGTCGGCAATGCGGACACCCGTGGGCAGGACGTAGTCCACCATGCGCGGGAACTTGTCCACGCCGAAGACGGTCACAGCACCGCGGGCGCGCAGGCCAACGCGGACGCGGTCGAAGCCGGCGACCTGGCAGGGGCCGAAGTTCGTCCAGACGACGTTGGGCAGCACGCCGAAGATCCCGTCGAGGTTGATGGTGTTCGGAGCGGCCAGCCGGGCGGACAGAACGTGGAGGCGCAGGTAGGCGTCTGCGGTGGAGGACGGAGCGGCGTCCAGGTCGATTTCCGTTGCCACGACTTCACCGCGGGTTCCGCGGACTTCGTCGGCCATGGCTTCGGCTGCTGTGCCAAGCTCTGCCGCCAGGGCCGGATCGTCCGTCAGCCCGGCAAGACGGGGCTGCGGGTACCAGACGTCGAGGACAGTGCCGTCAGCTGCGACGGTGGCCAGTCCAAGGCCGGAAGCGGTGCGGGCGGAAGGGTCTGAAGCGGGGATCGAAGTCATGGGATCAAGTCTACCGAGCGGTAGTCTGGAGCGGTGACCGTATTACCGCATAAGCATCTTGACCTGCAGGGCGACGTCGCTGCCCTCACCGCCGCCCTCATGGATATCGAAAGTGTTTCCGGCAACGAAGCTGCCATCGCTGACAGTGTGCAGTCCGCTCTGGAGGCGCTGGACCATCTGGAGGTAGTGCGCGACGGTGACTCCATCATGGCCCGCACCAACCTGGGCAGGCCTGAACGGGTGATCCTGGCCGGGCATCTGGACACCGTTCCGCTCCCCGCAGTCCCCGGTTCCAGGGGCACTGTGCCCTCGAGCTGGGACGGTGAGGTGCTGTACGGCCGCGGCGCCACTGATATGAAGGGCGGCGTGGCCGTCCAGCTGGCTCTTGCCGCCGGGCTTACTGAACCCAACCGGGACATTACGTTCGTCTTTTACGACCACGAAGAGGTTGACGCCTCACTCAGCGGGCTGGGCCGGCTGGAGAAATCCTTCCCGGAATGGCTGAAGGCAGACTTTGCCATCCTGCTGGAACCGACGGACGGAACCGTCGAGGGCGGGTGCAACGGCACCATGCGTTTCCAGGCCATGACCACCGGCAAGGCAGCCCACTCGGCACGGGCATGGATGGGGGAGAACGCCATTCACGCGGCAGCGGAGATCCTGGTGCGCCTGCGCGATCACGAGCCGGCCACTGTCAGGGTCGAAGGACTGGACTACCGGGAATCGCTGAACGCCGTAAAGGTCCACGGCGGCACGGCCGGAAACGTCATTCCTGATTCCGCCGTCGTGGAAATCAACTACCGGTTCGCTCCGGACAAGGACCTGGAGCAGGCAGAGGCCTATGTCAGGAACCTGCTGGACGGATTTGACCTGGTCCGCACCGATGCCTCCGCCGGGGCCCGCCCCGGCCTGGACCGGCCCGCGGCGGCCAGCTTCGTTGCCGCAGTCGGCGCGGAACCCAAACCCAAGTACGGCTGGACCGACGTCGCGCGTTTCAGCGCTTTGGGTATTCCGGCCGTCAACTTCGGTCCGGGAGATGCGCTGCTGGCACATTCGGACAATGAGCACGTCAGTGCCGGTGCCATCCGTGAATGCCTCCGTGCGCTGGAAACCTGGCTTACGTCCTAGGCTTCTTCACCGAGATAGCAGAAAGTGCCCTTTAGAAGTTTCTAAAGGGCACTTTCTGCTATCTCGATGGAGCGGAGGCTAGCGCGTCGGCGCGGGAACCCCTTCGGGTTCTATGGCGTCCTCTGTCCGCAGCAGTGTCCCGGCACGTGCACCGAGCCGGCGCGAGAGGCGCTGGGCGGCGAAGGTCAAGATCATGTTGAGGATGATGAAGATCGCCGCCGTGACCAGCAGGGCGGGCAGGATGTTACCGTCACCTGCCGCAAGGCGCCGGGCGAAGACCAGCAGTTCGCTGTAGCCGATGAAGGCACCAAGGGCCGAGTCCTTCAGGATGACGACAAACTGGCTCAGCAGTGCCGGCAGCATGGCTACCAGTGCCTGCGGAACCTCGATGACGCGGAGGGACTGGCTTCGGGTCAGGCCAATCGCCAGTCCAGCCTCGCGCTGTCCCTTTGGCAGCCCGAAGACGCCGGACCGCACGAGCTCGGCAATCACGGAGCCGTTGTACAGGGTCAGGGCCAGGACGACGGCGACGAACGGAACATCCGCCGGTGGGACGGGCGTGGACTTCGAAAGGAACTGATAGAAGAAAATCATCATCAGCAGCACCGGCACGGCGCGGAAGAACTCCACGACCAGACCGGCGACCCAGCTGATGGCCCTGACCGAAGACAGGCGTCCCAGGCCAAAGATGAGGCCGAACGCGATGGACGTGACGATCGCGACGCCGGCGGCCTGGAGCGTGGCCAACAGGCCCGGGAGCATGTTGTACTGCCAGGTGTCGGCTTCCAGGAACGGCGTCCACTTGGCTGCCTCGAACTGGCCCTTGTCCGCCAGACCCTTCACGACCAGCGCAAGCAGGGCCAGGATGAACAGCGTGCCAAGGATGTTGCCGAGGAGGATGCGGCGGCGGGCGCGCGGCCCGGGGGCGTCAAAAAGGACACTCTGGCTCATCGGGCCACCGCCAGTTTCTTCGAGGCCCAGGTTGTCAGCAGGCCGATGGGGATCACGATCAGCACAAAGCCCATCGCGAAGGTCAGGAAGATCTGCGTCATAAGATCCGGGCGGAACTCGATCATGGTCTTCATGAGGCCGGAGGCTTCAGCCACCGAGGCCACGGCGGCGACGGTGGTGTTCTTGGCCAGTGCGATCAGGACGTTGCCCAGCGGTGCGACGGCGCCGCGGAAAGCCTGCGGCAGGATGACCAGCCACGCTGCCGGCAGGAAGGACAGTCCAATGGAACGGGCGGCTTCAGCCTGTCCCAGGGGGACGGTATTCACGCCGCTCCGGATGGCTTCGCAGACAAACGCTGCGTGGTAGATGGAGAGCGAGAGCACCGCCAGCCGGAAGAAGTTGAGTTGAAAGTCGCCGGAGAGGTTGACCTGCAGCTGGGACCACAGGGCAAGCGTGCCGAAGACCATGATGATGGTCAGCGGCGTGTTCCTGAAGATGTTCACGTATGCAGTGCCGAACCAGCGAAGGCTGGCGATCGGCGAAATGCGCATCACGGCCAGGATGGTGCCAAGCACCAGGGACCAGAGCGCTGCCCAGAATGTCAGTTGGATGTTGACCCAGAAGGCCCCGATGACGTCGTATTCGCCAAAGAGCTCGAGGAAACCTTCCATATGTCACCTCTTCCGTAAAAATGTGTGGAGCGGAGTTCGGGGCAGGGCTTGTTGCCCTGCCCCGAACGTTGCCGCCGAAACCCGGCGGAGGTGGCTTGCTTAGGCGCAGGCGTCCATGGCCGGCGGGTTCAGCTCAGCGTTGAAAGCGTAGTCAGCACCCTCGGTGTTCTTCTTGATGGCTTCTTCCCAGGCGCCGTCTTCGATCATCTTCTCGATGGCAGCGTTGATGTCTTCACACTTGTCGCTGTCCTTCTGGATGCCGACGCCGTACTTCTCCTCGGAGAAGGTGTTGCCGACTACCTTGAACTGGCCCTTGTTGGCATCAGTGGCAGCCAGGCCGGCCAGGATGATGTCATCGGTGGTGACGGCGTCAATGGAGCCGCCCTGCATGGCGGTGACGCACTCGGCGTAGCTGGGCTGCTCCACCAGGTTCGCCTCGTTGGCCAGGGTGTCCTTGACCTTCTGGGCCGAGGTGGAGCCGGTGACGGAGCAGAGGGTCTTGCCGTTGAGGTCCTCGGGGCCCTTGATCTCGCTGTCATCAGCGCGGACCAGCAGGTCCTGACCGGCGACGAAGTACGGTCCGGCGAAGGCGACCTTTTCCTTACGGGTGTCCGTGATGGAGTACGTTGCGAAGATCATGTCGACCTGGTCGTTTTCCAGCATGTTCTCGCGCTGTGCGGACGGGGTCTCGATCCACTCAATCTGGTCTTCGCTGTAGCCCAGTTCCTTGGCGACATAGGTGGCAACGTCGACGTCGAAGCCGGCGTAGGAGCCGGCGTCAGCGAAGCCGAGGCCCGGCTGGTCGAACTTGATGCCGACGCGGATGGTTTCGGCGTCGCCGGAATCTGCGGAGTCGGTGCCGGCGTCGCTGCCGCAGGCGGACAGGGTCAGTGCGGCAGCGGCTGCCATGGCGGCAACTGCGTAACGGGTAGTGCGCATTTTTTCTCCTTGCATTGCGGCGGAGGTCCGTGGGGACCACCGCCTCTGCCTCAAAGGGTGGATAGAACGGGGGTGCCTAGTGGGCGAGGATCTTGCCGAGGAAGTCCTTGGCGCGGTCGCTCTTGGGATTGGTGAAGAACTCTTCGGGAGCTGCCTGCTCGACGATCTGGCCGTCGGCCATGAAGATCACGCGGTCTGCTGCCTTGCGGGCGAAGCCCATCTCATGGGTAACCACGATCATGGTCATGCCCTCCTGGGCCAGCTCGACCATGGTGTCCAGGACCTCGTTGATCATTTCGGGGTCCAGTGCGGAGGTCGGCTCGTCGAAGAGCATGACCTTCGGCTTCATGGCCAGCGCCCGGGCGATGGCAACGCGCTGCTGCTGTCCGCCGGAAAGCTGGGCCGGCAGCTTGTTGGCCTGGTTGTCCACACCAACGCGCTTCAGCAGCGCCATCGCCTTTTCCTTGGCCTCGGCGGATTTCATCCGCTTCACCTTGATGGGACCGAGGGCCACGTTGTCCAGGATCGACTTGTGGGCAAAGAGGTTGAAGGACTGGAAGACCATTCCGACGTCGGCACGCAGCTTGGCCAGTGCCTTACCCTCGGCGGGCAGGGCTTTGCCATCGATGCTGATCTCACCGTCGTCGATGGTTTCCAGCCGGTTGATGGCCCGGCACAGGGTCGACTTTCCCGAGCCTGAGGGGCCAATCACGACGACGACTTCGCCCCGCGCCACATCAAGGTTGATGTCCCGCAGCACGTGGAGGTCCCCGAAGTGCTTGTTTACGTTCTTCAGCGAGACGAGGGGTGCTGCTTGTTCAGGCACCGGCTGCCCTGATGTTGTGTCACTGGTCATAGGTAGAAGATAGCGAACAAATCAACCCCCGTTGTCCCCGATCGCTTGCGGGCAGACAAATCGTGACGCAAGAGAAACCAAATGACAGCCGTTTCACAGTTGCCAAACTGAGGTGCGCACCACATGCAGCCGCTAGCCTGTAGGGATGGCAATCAGTGACGAGCAAGGCATTTCGCGCCCGGTATCGGCAAAGCGGCGGGGACCAGTGGAACTGCGCAGGGGACAGGCACGGGTTCCGCAGTCGGACAGGTTCCTGCTGGACACCCAGGACGGATCGCATTTCACGCACACCGATCCCTGGCGCGTGCTGCGGATCCAGAGCGAATTTGTTGAAGGGTTCGGAACCCTCTCCGAGCTCGGCCCTGCAGTCAGTGTCTTCGGCTCCGCCCGCAGTCTTCCCGGCTCGCGCTGGTACCGGATGGGGGAATCCGTGGGCAGGCTTCTTTCCGAAGCAGGGCTGGCCGTGATCACCGGCGGTGGACCCGGATCCATGGAAGCCGCCAACAAGGGCGCCGTGGAAGCCGGTGGCGTCTCGGTTGGCCTGGGCATCGAACTGCCCTTCGAGACAGGCCTTAATGACTGGGTCGACCTGGGCATCAACTTCCGGTATTTCTTCGTCCGCAAGACCATGTTCGTCAAATACGCACAGGGCTTCATTGTGCTGCCGGGCGGTTTCGGCACGCTGGACGAGCTCTTCGAGGCGATGACGCTGGTCCAGACGCAGAAGGTGACGTCATTCCCGATCGTGCTGGTGGGGACGGACTTCTGGTCGCCGCTGCTGGAATGGGTCCGAGGGAGCCTGCTGGAGGAAGGAATGATCTCCGCCAAGGACCTGGAGCTGCTCCACGTGGTGGATGACCCGGCCGAGGCAGTCAAACTGATCATCGCCGACAGCGCAGGCCACGTTTCGCTCTAGCGGGCAACAGCAGGGCCCGCGAATGTCGGCAACGCTGATTGCTGCAGAGGCAGGATCTGCGACGATGGTTCGGTGATCATCCTGCTGGCCTTCCTTGCCCTCGCCGTCGTCGGCGCAGTTGCCGTTGCAGTAGCCGGACGGATCGGTCCCGGCCGCTGGCGGCGCACTGCCGCCGGCGCATCAGACCCGGATTTCCTGCACGGGCCCGGAGACACGGCAGCGCTGGGAGAGCCGGATCCGCGCCTTCCACCTGTGCTCCTGCCCGATCATCCGGATGCTGCCGACGTAGGCAGGCTCCGCTTCTCCGTCGCTTTCCGCGGGTATCGGATGGACCAGGTCGACGAGGTGCTGGAGCGCCTGGCCGCGGCCCTGCAGGACCGGGACGAGGAACTGGCCCGGCTGCGGCGTCCCTGCACGGCGGACACCCCCGCGCAGGACCGGCGGGAGGACCCGCCTGCCGCCTCCGGCGGCGCCGGCTCGGAACAGCTCCGGTGACCGCCCAGCCTGGCCCCGACGGAAGGCTGCGGTGCCCGTGGGCACTGGCCAGCGCTGATTATCTGGCCTACCACGACGATGAATGGGGCCGGACGGTGCGCGGCGATGCCGCGCTGTTCGAGAGGCTCAGCCTGGAAGGATTCCAGGCGGGGTTGAGCTGGATCACCATACTGCGCAAACGGCCGGCGTTCCGAGAAGCCTTCCGCGGCTTCGATCCGGAAGCAGTAGCAGGGTTCGGGGACGTTGAAATCGCGCAGCTCATGGCGAACCCGGGGATCATCCGGAACCGCGCGAAGATCCAGGCGACAGTCAATAACGCCAAGGCCCTGCTGTCACTGCCGCGGGGTGAATCCCTGGCGGACCTGCTGGAGCTCCACCGGCCGCAGCCCGGCCCTGCTCCCCGCACCTCCGAGGACATCCCGGCATCCACTCCCGAATCCCACAAGCTGTCCCGCGAACTGCGGGCCCGCGGGTTTCGGTTCGTCGGGCCGGTGACGGCCTATGCCATGATGCAGGCGACCGGGTACGTCAATGATCATCTGGCCGCCTGCGCGCTGCGCGGCGACGGATAAGGGCCCGGACCCCGGTCTCGGCGCCCGCGACACGCTGGGGATTGTGGCGTCAGACACACCGAAATTTCGCCTGCTTAGCATTTGTGCGGAATAATGATCGCAAATGCGGCTCGGTGCCCTAAATAACGGGTGATGCCTTCCGCAGCAGTAATGGTGACTACTCGGGGAATAACCCCGAAGTGCACTTTTGAAAGGGGAACTTCAAGATGGCTGCGATGAAACCGCGTACGGGTGATGGACCCATGGAGGTCACCAAGGAGGGGCGCAGCCTGATCTTGCGGGTTCCCATCGACGGCGGCGGACGCCTGGTTGTGGAACTGAACGCCGAAGAAGCCGGCAAGCTCAAGGAATGCCTCCTCGGCGTCACCGGCTAGGCTGGTTGCATGCGTCCTCCCCGGCAGATTTCCAGGCCAACGGGTACCTTGCAGGTTTCCCGGAAGTCCATGACAAACGTCAGCGGCCTTGCGCCGCTTGATCCGCGCTCCGGTGAACCGGGAGATGGCACAGGCCTTAACCCGGCACCCGGGGAAGGCGTGGATGTCCTGGCCGTGGCGATAGCGCCCGGTCCCTCATCTGAACCTGCCCAGGAGGGTGCCGGCGACGGCGCCCGTCCCGTGCCGGAGCCGCGCCGCGGTGCGGTTGAAGCTGCAGTCCGCTACGGAATCGACGTGGCCTCCCGGGCCGACGCCGCAGGTATCAGCGGCAAAGCCGGTGAGCACCTGGTGGTGGAACCGCCGCGCGGGAAGGCAGACCTGCCTGGGAAACTGATCTACCTGGGCGTGGGGGATGAATCCCACCAGAGCCTCCGGCGGGCGGGAGCCTGCTTGGCCCGTGCGACATTCGGGGTACAGCGTATTCGCACCAGCGTGGTCGACGGCCTGCCGCTGCAGGCACAGCAGGCCTTCCTGGAAGGTTTCTTCCTCGGTGGCTACCGGGCGCCAAAAACCGGGGTATCGGCGGCAGCCAAGCCGATGGCCGTGAACCTGGAAGTCACCGGCTTGAACCCGCAGGCCCTGGTCCGCGCAGAAACTGCGGCCCGTGCGGCGTGGCTGGCCCGCGACCTCACCAACACTCCGCCGGATATTGCCACGCCGGCCTGGATGGCTGAACAAAGCCGCGCCGTGGCCGAAGCCTCCGGCCTGGAATACGAGGAATGGAATCCCGTCCGCCTGGCGGCCGAAGGATTTGGCGGCCTGATGGCAGTGGGGTCGGGATCCTCGCATGGTCCGCGCCTGGTGTGTGTGACCTATCGGCCGGGAACAACGGCTGCAGCGACAGCCGGGAAGGCGTCTAAGCCCGGGAAGGCCGGCGGGGTGGTCCTGGTCGGGAAGGGCATCACCTTCGACTCAGGCGGAATTTCCCTGAAGCCCCGCGAATCCATGCCTGCCATGAAGATGGACATGGCCGGATCCGCCGTCGTCCTCTCCGTGGTGCAGGCCGCAGCGGAACTCGGCCTGCCGTTCGAAGTCACGGGCCTCCTGGCCCTGGCTGAGAATGCGATTGGTGCTTCGTCCTACCGCCCCGGAGATGTCGTGCGGACTTGGAACGGCACCACGGTGGAAATCGGCAACACCGATGCAGAGGGCCGGATGGTCCTGGCGGACGCGCTGGCCTACGCAGCGGACCAGCTGGACCCTGAAGTCCTGGTCGACGTCGCGACTCTCACGGGAGCCGCAGCACTCGGCCTGGGAAAGCGGCACGCAGCTCTCTTCGGTAACCGTTCGGATCTTCTTTCGGCCTTTGAAGCGGCTGGCAGCAGTTCCGGTGAACCGCTGTGGCAACTGCCCCTGGTGCCGGATTATGACTATCTGCTGGAGTCGGACACAGCGGACCTGGCCCATGTTGCACCGGTCGGCGCCAAAGCGGGCGGAGGGGCGATCCTGGCCGCACTGTTCCTCGAGAAATTCGTTGGTGAGACACCCTGGATCCACTTGGATATTGCAGGCCCCATGGAAGTCGGCTCTGACACCAACGAATACTCCAAGGGTGCAACGGGATTCGGGGCACGGCTCCTCATCGCCTTCCTCCGTGCCCGTGCTGCCCGGACCCTGGCGGGGCTGGACGCTTCCTAGAAGCGTCCCCGCGCCCGGGTTACCGGCGTGCGAGTTTCACGGCGAGCTGCAGGCCGTCGCCGGTCGGCAGGAGTGCGGAAACCAGTTCGTCGTTTTCCCGGATGACCTTGCCGACCTGCCGCATGGTGTTGGTCAGCGGCTCGCGTGCAGCCGGATCAGCAACCCTGCCGTTGTCGAGGGCACCGTTGACGATCAGCAGTCCGCCCGGTTTCAGCAGCCGCACCGCCTGATCGGTGTAGACCGCGAAGTTGGGCTTGTCAGCATCGATGAAGACCAGATCGTAGGCGTTGTCGGTAAGCCGGGGGAGGACCTCTGCCGCCCGGCCTGAAATGGTCCGGGTGCGGTTCCCCGGGATACCGGCCTCCGAGTAGGCCTGGCGGGCAGCGCGCAAGTGATCGACGTCGATGTCGATGGTGGTCAGGACGGACTGCCGGCTCAGCCCGCGAAGCAGGCAAACTCCTGATACGCCGGCACCGGTTCCGATCTCCACGACGGTCTGGGCTTTCGAAGAGGCTGCCAGTACGGTCAGCGCCGCTCCGACTCCGGTGCTCACCGGCGCGACTCCCAGCTCGTGCGACCGTTCGCGGGCACGGAGCAGGACTTCATCCTCGAAGGGCAGCGCCTCGGTGTAGGACCAGGTCGTCTGCTTTTCGGCGCTCATGGATGCAGGTCTCTTTCGGTTTGATGCGGTGGTGTGTGGAACCGGCGGTGGAATCCGGCGTCGGAAATCCCTGTCCGGGCTGCCCGGCGGATGTCGGATGCATCCAGCCAGTACAAGCTTAAGGCCCGCCGGACCCTAATTCCCTCCGGCACGGCCGTGCGGCGCCGGCGAATCGGCCCGGAACGCGAATGCGGGGCTACTTGTGTGCCGGCGCCTAGCGTGCTAACAGCAAATTCCCAGAAAGATGCGCGAACATGGATTTCGAACTTGCTGAGATCGCGTGCCCCTACACAGCCAAACCTGGAAAGGGCAAGTGCCTTGCGCTGTGAAGGGAGGAGAACCGTGACGGGATCAGTGGACGTTGCAGCCCCTGCACCAGAGGACGCCGATTGGGTACGTCCGTCCTGGCAGGAAGTGGTGGAAGCGCACTCGGCAAAGGTGTACCGGCTGGCCTACCGGCTCACCGGCAACAAGCACGACGCCGAAGACCTGACGCAGGAAGTCTTTGTCCGCGTCTTCCGCTCACTGGCGAACTTCCAGCCGGGTACGCTGGACGGCTGGCTGCACCGCATCACCACCAATCTGTTCCTGGACCAGGCCCGGCGCCGAAGCCGGATCCGGTTCGACGGCATGAGCGAGGAAGCAGAAAGCCGGCTCCCCAGCCAGGGCCCCGGCCCGGAGCGGAGCTTCGAGTTCAATAATCTTGACGTAGACATCCAGCGGGCGCTGGAAGAGCTGCCGCCCGACTTCCGTGCCGCCGTCGTCCTGTGCGACCTGGAAGGGCTCTCCTACGACGAAGTAGCGAAGGCCCTGGGCGTAAAGCTCGGCACAGTGCGTTCCCGGATCCACCGGGGACGCACCATGCTCAAGGAAAAGCTTGCACACCGCGATCCTGCCCAGCGCCGGGCGCCGTCGGTAGGCCTGAAGATGCCCCGCGTGGCGGGAGCGAACTAGGCACAATGCGCCACCCGAAACGACATCTTCGCGAGTTCCTGGACGCTGAGCTTCCGCACCGCAAACAGGCCGCTGTCCAAGCGCACTTGGAGCACTGCGCCACTTGCCGGTGCCTGGTGGAAGAGGAACGCCGCCTGCGGAGCCGCCTCCGCGCGATGAACATCCCAGCGCCCGGGGAGGATTTGGCCCGGAGGATCGTAGCCGGTCCGGGGAGCGGGACTGTTCCACCGGAACCTGCGGCACCTTCGCGGCCGGGCAGATATGTGCTGGCCTTCGGGAGCGTCCTGACGCTGGTCTCCGGCTTCGTCCTCGCCGGGGCCTATGTTCTGGGCACGCTGGCTGATGAGCCGCTCACCGCGCCGCAGCAGGCACACCTGCTGGCAGGCTGGAATGACATTGCGGAGGAACCGGAGGACGAGCTGTCCTCCGAGGAGCTGGCTGAGCTGCGGAATTCGGGGTGGTCCTGCCCGGAACTGGCCGAACTGGGGTTCACGGTGGAAAGCGCCCGGACCGAGACGGTGGCCGGGCGCCCTGCTGTCGCCCTGGTGCTGGTACGCGGCGAAGAGAAAATTTTGCTCTACGAACAGCGGCCCTGGCAGGGAGGGAAGAACAACGAAGTCCTGCACGCGGTCAGCGGCCGTCCCGTCGCCGAGGCTGGGTTCACCGCGCAGGAGGGCACTCCGACGGCACCGCGGATCTGGCAGGCGCCGTCCCGGCCGGGCGAAGCGGTCCTGTCTACCGGAAATGTGACGTACACGCTGGCCTCATCTGCTCCCGCTGAAACGATGACCGGCGCTGTCAGCGAACTCTCACTGAGTGAGTCTGCACGCCTGCTGGTTCCCGCTTCGGACGGGGAAGACACTGCTGTGCAGCGGATCCTGCGCGGCCTGTCGGTTCTTGCCGGAGCCGGGGGATCACTGTGAGCCCATTCTCTGAGTGGCTTGTTTCCTTCGGGAAAAGGTAACCTTCAAACGTGTTCGGAATAAATGGCAGTGAGCTCATCGTGCTGGCGATCCTTGCCGTTGCCATTCTTGGACCCGAGCGCCTGCCGGAATACGCTTCCCAGCTGGCCCGCCTGGTGCGCGAGCTGCGCCGGATGGCCACCGGGGCAAGGGAACAGCTTCGTGAAGAAGTCGGTCCCGAAATTGATGACGTCGACTGGCGGAAGCTTGATCCGCGCCAGTATGACCCGCGGCGGATCATCAAGGAAGCACTGCTCGACGACGTCGAAGAAGCCGTGCGGCCGGCGTCGGCTCCGAATCCAGCCCGGCGCCCCGCAACGGTGACGGCCACCGCAGCCGCGGCAACGGCGGCAACAGCAGCAACTGCGGCAGCTCCGGCTGCGGCCGCAGCCTCCATGCCCGCTCCGCCTTTCCAGCGCCTCGAGCGCCTGGGCGAAGGGGAAAGAGCGCCCTTCGACGTGGAAGCAACCTAGCCGTCCCCTCAGACGGACCCTTCCAACGCCCTGGCCACAGTCAGGAACGCGGGGAAACCCCCAGATTCAGCCCGGAAAGGCCGCGCGGACGGTTGGCGAGCGTTGCTGCGATCCTGCGCAGTTCGGCCCCCGCGCTTTCCGGTTCCACGGCGGACTCATCCAGGACCACAGGCAGCCCGGCGTCCCCGCCTTCCCGCAGGCGGACATCCAGCGGAATGCTTCCGAGCAGCGGAACCTCATACCCCAGTGCCGTACCCAGGCGTCCGGATACCAGCGCACCGCCGCCGGAGCCGAAGAGCTCCATCCTTTCGCCTCCCGGCAGCGGCAGCCAGGACATGTTCTCGATGACGCCGGCAACCTTTTGTCCGGTCTGGGCCGCCACCGTTCCGGCGCGCTCAGCCACTTCGGCGGCAGCAGCCTGCGGGGTGGTCACCACAAGGATCTCGGAGGAGGGCAGCAGCTGTCCCACGGAGATCGCGATGTCACCGGTACCCGGCGGCAGGTCGAGCAGGAGCACGTCCAAATCGCCGAAGTAGACGTCAGTGAGGAACTGTTCCAGGGCCCGGTGCAGCATGGGGCCGCGCCAGGCGACTGGCTTGTTGCCGTCGAGGAACATGCCGATGGAGATTGTCTTGATGCCGTACGCGACGGGAGGCAGGATCATTTCGTCGACGCGGGTCGGCGGCGCAGTGATTCCCAGCAGTCCCGGAACGGAGAAACCGTGGACATCGGCGTCGATCACTCCCACACGAAGCCCGGACGCCGCCATCGCTGCTGCCAGGTTGACCGTGACCGTTGACTTGCCCACACCGCCCTTGCCGCTGGCAACCGCGTAGACGCGGGTGAGGGAGCCGGGCCGGTTGAACGGTACTCCGCGCTGGCCGCCGGGACCCCGGAGCCGCGTCTTGAGTTCTTCCCGCTGTTCCGGGCTCATCACATCGAGGTCCACGCTGACGGACGTGATGCCCGGGACAGCTGAGAGCTCGCGTTCGACGTCGGCGGTGATGGTTTCGCGCAGCGGGCACCCGGCGATGGTGAGCAGGACACCGATCCGGGCCGCGCCGCGCTCATCCACCTCGACGCTGCGCAGCATTCCGAGTTCGGTGATGGGCCGGCGCAGTTCCGGATCGATGACCCGGTCCATGGCCGTGCGGGCCTTCTGGTGCAGGGAGGGGTCAATCTGGTTTGCGGGCACCGCCTAGTCGTCTCCTGCGCTCTTGGACAGCGAAGCGGATCCATCCGGCGTACGGCGCCGCTGCTGCCCGCGCCGCTGGCCCTCGTCCCGGGCATCGTTGGCCTCGATCAGCTCTTCGAGCAGTCCCCGGATCTCGGAACGTACATAGTCACGGGTAGCTACCTCGCGCAGCGCAATGCGCAGCTCGGCAATTTCGCGGGTGAGGTACTCGGTGTCGAGGAGGTTGCGTTCGGCACGTTCCCGGTCCTGCCGCATGGACACCCGGTCGCGGTCATCCTGCCGGTTCTGCGCCAGCAGCAGCAGGGGAGCGGCGTAGGAAGCCTGCAGCGAAAGCATCAGGGTCAGCAGGGTAAAGCCCAGGGCCACGCTGTCGAAGCGCAGCGGCTCAGGGCCCCACGTGTTCCAGACGAGCCACAGGACGCAGAACACCGTCATGTACAGCAGGAACTGCGGGGTGCCCATGAAGCGGGCGAAGTTCTCCGTGGCGTGGCCAAAGGCATCGGGGTTTGGGGACAGCCGGGGGAACCACCTGGTTCGGGCGGTGCGCGGAGTGTCGAGGCCGTTGGTACGGGGATGGTTCTTCTCAGCCATTGTTCCTTCCCTGCCACGTTATGGGGCCGGTTTCATCAGAAGCGCGCCAGTCATCCGGAAGCAGATGGTCCAGCACGTCGTCGACGGTGACGGCTCCCACGAGCCGCCCGGCGTCGTTCACTACCGGCAGTGAGTTCAAGTTGTAGGTTGCGAGCATCCGGGAGATTTCGGCGATGTTGGCGAAATCCCGGACGGCCTCCAGATCCGTATCCAGGATGTTGCCCAGTGCTTCGGGCGGCGCCGTGCGCAGGAGCTGCTGGATGTGGACGACGCCGAGGTAACGTCCGGTCGGGGTCTCAAGCGGCGGCCGGCAGACATAAATGGAGGATGCGAGGGCCGGAGTCAGTTCCTCCCGGCGGACATGGGCCAGGGCCTCGGCGACGGTGGCTTCGGGCGGAAGAATGACCGGCACCGGCGTCATCAGCGAACCGGCGGTGTCTTCCTCATACTCCAGCAGACGCCGCACGTCCCGGGCATCTTCCGGTTCCATCAGCTGCAGGAGCTCTTCCTTCTGCTCCTCCGGCAGCTCGTTGAGGAGATCGGCGGCGTCGTCGGGATCCATTTCCTCCAGCACGTCCGCAGCGCGTTCCAGATCCAGGGACTGCAGGATCTGCACCTGGTCATCATCCGGAAGTTCCTGGAGCACGTCTGCCAGGCGCTCGTCCTGGAGTTCGCTGGCCACTTCGATTCGCCGCTTGCCGCTCATTTCGTGGAGCGCCTCGGCAAAGTCCGCAGCCTTCAAATCGTCGTGCTGGGCGACGAACTGGGTTGCGGCCTGGGGGCCGGTGATATCCCAGTGGCCGATTTCAGCCCAGTCGACGATCAGCAGCTCGCCGCGCCGCCGGAGGCCGCGCAGCCGCGACGGCGAACCGCCGCGCCGGACGAAAAGACTTGAAACGTGCCAGTCTCCCGCACGGTTCTGTTCAATGGCGATGTCCTCCACGGTGGCGTCGCCGCTTCCGTCCGCCAGGGACACCTTGCTGTCAAAGAGCTCGGCGACAACCAGCATTTCCGCACCGCGCTGCTGGAAGCGCCGCAGGTTCACCAGGCCGGTGCAGATAATCTGTCCGGGATCCATGGAGGTAATGCGCGTGATGGGCACAAAGACGCGTTTCTTGCCGGGTACTTCCACCACGATTCCGACCGCCTGCGGAGGACGCCCGGCGCCGCGGTCCAGCACGACGGCGTCCCGCAGGCGCCCGAGCCGGTCGCCGAGGGGGTCGAAGACGTCGAGGCCCAGCAGCCGTGCAACGAAGACGCGCGTAGGATTTGTGCTCACCCTACTTAGGCTACTTGGCGGCAGCAGGATCGGCGTATTCAGGCGCGGAGAGAGCGTGGCCGCGTTCACTGCGAGCGATACATCCACCCACTGGCGGCACAACTGCGAAACAATGGGGGAATGTCGAACCTCTTTGGCGCTTCTGCGCAGCGTGATCCGGGACGGACCTTGCCCAGGGGTGAGCTCGTGGGCCGCTACACGGCCTACCTTGATGCGCAGAAGGCCGTCGACTACCTGGCTGACTCCAAGTTCCCGGTCCAGAACGTCACGATCGTGGGCAACGAGCTGAAATCCGTGGAGCGGGTGACGGGGCGGCTCACGTACCCCCGGGTCGCCTTGTCCAGTGCCGCAACGGGAGCCTGGTTCGGTCTCTTCGTGGGACTGGCACTCATGCTCTTCGGCGGTGGTGACTCCTACATTTCCCTGATCCCCTCCATGGCGCTTGGCGCGGTGTTCTGGCTCCTGTTCGGAGTACTGGCCTATGCCTTCCAGCGTGGCCGCCGCGACTTCACGTCCACGAACCAGATGGTCGCGACCAGTTACGACGTCGTTGTGTCACCGGAAGCGGCGCACGAGGCGCGGCGCCTGCTGGCCCAGCTGCCCATGGTGGGCCAGGCCGGACACCCGGCGCCGGGTGCGCCGTTCCAGCAGCCGGGCCAACCGCAGCCCCCGTACCAGCAGCCTCCCTACCAGCAGCAGCCGCCGTATCAAGGCCAGCAGCCAGGGCCTGCGCCGGAGCGCCCGTCCACCTGGGCCGACCCCTACGGCACCCGCGATGCCGGACGGCGTGAAGCCCCTGCCGCCGGAACAGACGCCGCGGGATCCCGCGGTCCGGCCGAAGTCCAGTCTCCACAGGCCCCCGGCACGGGAAGCGGGCAGCCGCAGGCAGGCCCGCGCGCCGGGGAAACACCGCGCGGGCAGTTCCCCGACCTTCCGGACGGCCGTCCCCGCTACGGGGTCCGGCTTCCCCAGGGTGCGCCGAGCCACGCCCCTGCGGCAGGGAATGTCGCTTCTGAGCCGCCGCAGCCAGCACAGGACACGCCTCAGGGCCAGCCCCCGGCGGGCCAGGACAGTGCCAGCCAGGGCAGCGCCGGCCAGAACAGCGCCAGCGGGGAGCAGCAGGACCAGCGCGGCTAAGCACCCCCGCCGCAAGCCACACACAAAGAACGCCCGGCCAGGGAAACCCGGCCGGGCATTCTTGTCCCTCCCATGGGCCGGCCGCCAGCGGCGGGCCCACGGGAGCTGGGCCTAGGAGGCGGCGTAGATGCCTGCCATCCAGTCTTCGACGTCGTCGGGATTCCGGGGCAGCGCCGAGCTCAGGTTTTCCGCGCCGTCGGAGGTGATCAGCACGTCGTCTTCGATCCGGACGCCGATCCCGCGGTATTCCTCGGGAATGGTGAGGTCTTCTTCCTTGAAGTAGAGGCCGGGTTCGATGGTGAACACCATGCCCTCTTCGATGATTCCGTCCAGGTAGAGTTCCCGCCGGGCCTGCGCGCAGTCATGCACGTCCAGGCCGAGGTGGTGGCTCGTGCCGTGCGGCATCCAGCGGCGGTGCTGCTGGCCCTCCTCGGACAGCGCTTCCTCCAGCGAAACCGGAAGCAGGCCCCAGGACTCGAGGCGCT
Source organism: Arthrobacter caoxuetaonis (assembly GCF_023921125.1). Classification (NCBI taxonomy): domain Bacteria; kingdom Bacillati; phylum Actinomycetota; class Actinomycetes; order Micrococcales; family Micrococcaceae; genus Arthrobacter; species Arthrobacter caoxuetaonis. Next base: position 2,638,583 of record NZ_CP099466.1, on the reverse strand, counting down.
CAGCCAGCACCCGCACGGCAGCGGCATGCACGTCGCGGAACTTGTTGCCCGGCCTGGCAGCTGCGAAACCGGCATCTGCGGCGTCCAGCACGGCCTGGTACACACGCCGCTGGACCTCGGAGAACGTTCCGTTGACCGGCAGGGTACGCGTGATGTCGGCGGTGTAGAGGCTGTCTGCTTCCACTCCGGCGTCCAGGAGAAGCAGGTCTCCGGCGTGGACGGCACCGTTGTTGCGGATCCAGTGCAGGACGGTCGCGTTGTTGCCGGAAGCAGCGATGGTGTCGTAGCCCAGGTCGTTGCCTTCCTCACGGGCCCGGGCGAAGAACGCGCCTTCGACGACACGCTCACCGCGCGGATGGGTGATGGCACGGGGGAGTGCCTTGACGACCTCCGTGAAGCCGTTGACCGTTGCAGCCACCGCTTCGCGCATTTGGGAGATTTCCCAGGCATCCTTGACGAGCCGGATTTCAGAGAGCGCTTCGGTGAGCTCCTCATCCTTTGCGTCCAGGGCGCTGAAATCCATGTTCTCCGGGTCCATCGCCGTGTTGTAGCGGACGGTATCCACCAGAGCATCGACCATCTCGTCGACCTTGCGCAGCAGGCGGACGGAGACGCCGCCGAACTGCGGGTCACCCACGTTGCCCGTGATGGCTGTCTCCGCGCCGGACATGTCGTGCGCGGGCAGTCCTGTGAGCGCGCTGATGTCGGCCAGGCCCAGGCGGGAACCGATCCAGAACGCGCCGTAACGGGCGTTGGAATAGAACTCTTCGCTGTCCGTGCCGGCCAGCGGCCGGAAGTAGAGGGCGGCGGTGTGGTTTCCGCCGTCGTCGCCCGTGCCTTCTTCCACTGGTTCCATGACCAATACGGCATCCGGCTCATGGTCCAGGCCCAGCCCCGTCAGGTGGGCGAAGCCGGAGTGCGGGCGGAACCTGTAGTCCGTGTCGTTGGAGCGGACCTTCAGCGGCCCGGCGGGGATAACCAGCCGCTCGCCGGGGAACCGCTGGGACAGGGCACGGCGGCGGGCAGCAGCGTAGGGCGCCGCCTCTGACGCTTCGGGCAGGGCATCGGATTCAGGGGCCCAGCCTGAGGACATGAAGTCCTTGAACGCCTGCGAGGTAGGGCGCTGGGAACGGTTGTTCACCCGGTCCTCGAGCGGCTGCCCCTCGGACAGTTCTTCGAGGCCGGACTCGGCGGGGTTCAGGGAATTGGCATCAGTAGTCACCCGTCCATGCTCTCACCGCGTCTGAAGACAGCCAAACATCCGTGGACGGCCCGGGCCCGGCATGCCGCAGGACCAGGGGAGCGCCGCGTAGATTAGGAAGGTGAGAATTGACCTGCACACCCATTCCAATGTCTCAGACGGGACCGAAGCGCCCGGAGCCGTCATGGCTGCCGCACGTGCCGCCGGTCTCGACGTCGTCGCCCTGACGGACCACGACTCAACGGCAGGATGGGCGGAGGCCGCCGAAGCCGCCGGGACGCTGGGTGTGACCCTGGTGCCCGGTATGGAGGTTTCCTGCCGGACCGCGGACGGCATCAGCGTGCACGTACTGTCCTACCTGCACGATCCGTCCCATCCTGGCCTGCGCAAGGAGATTGCCAAATCCCGTTCCGCACGGGTTTCCAGGGCCGAACAGATGGTGGAGCGTCTCTCCGAGGATTATCCGATCAGCTGGCAGGACGTCGAGGAGCAGGTGGCTCCCGGGGCGACCATCGGACGTCCGCACATCGCGGACGCACTGGTCGCCGTTGGCGTCGTCCCGACCCGCTCTGCCGCTTTCGCAGGGATCCTGACCGGCCGCTCCAAGTACTTCGTGGCGCATTACGCACCGGACCCCGCTGTGGCGGTGGAACTGATCCGCGCTGCGGGCGGCGTTCCGGTTTTCGCCCATCCGGAGGCATCCGCGCGCGGCCGGGTGGTTGGCGAGGAGACCTACCACCAGATGATCGACGCCGGCCTGGCCGGCGTGGAAATTGAGCACAGGGACAATCCGGAGGCCGGACGCGAGTACCTGCGCCGGCTTGCCGCTGAGCATTCGCTGCTGGTCACGGGGTCCAGCGACTATCACGGCACCGGCAAGCCGAACCTGCTCGGGGAAAACCTGACCGCGCCCGAGGTCTTCGAACGTATCGAAGAGCTGGGAACGGGCACGGGCGTCATCAGGGCCTGAGCGGGCCCAGGCTACAGTGCGGCTGCTTCGGTCCCGGCTGGGCTCTTTTTGGCAGGACGCCGGGCACGCACGGGTTTTGGCTTCGGAGGGACCACGACGGCGGCCGCGTGCCCCAGCCGGGCCGTCATGACCTCAATCGCCTGGGGATTCGCATCGACGCAGACGAACCGCCGGTTCAGCTTGGCGGCAACGGCCCCCAGCGTCCCCGAACCCGCAAAGAAGTCCAGTACCCAGTCACCCTCGCGGCTGGACGCTGCCACGGCGCGGCGCAGCAGGCCCTCGGGCTTCTGCGTGGGATAACCGGTCTTCTCCCGCCCGGTGGGCGAAACGATCGTGTGCCACCAGACGTCGGTGGGCAGCTTTCCGAGCGCCACCTTCTCCGGCGTGACCAGGCCCGGGGCCATGTACGGTTCCCGGTCCACTTCCGCATTGTCGAAGTGGTAGGCAGCCGGGTTCTTCACATAGACCAGGATGTTGTCGTGCTTGGCCGGCCAGCGGTTCTTGGCGCGTCCGCCGTAGTCGTAGGCCCAGATGATCTCGTTCAGGAAGCAGTCGCGGCCGAACAGGGCATCAAGCATCACCTTGATGTAATGCACTTCGCGGTAGTCCAAGTGGACATAGAGGGTTCCGTCGTCGGCCAGAAGCCGCCAGGCCTGGGCGAGGCGGGGTTCCAGGAACGCCCAGTAGTCCTCAAACGCGTCGTCGTAGCTGGAAAGCAGCCCCTTGACCGTGGTGTAGCTGCGGCCCTTGAACCCCGTCCGGTCACCGCTGCCGTCAACGCTGCGGACCATCGTGGTCTGCTGCCGCCGCTGTGCCCTGCCGGTGTTAAACGGCGGGTCCACATAGATCATTGTGAAGGCGCCGTCCGGCAGGGTCGGCAGATAGTCCGCATTGTCTGCGTGGACTATCAGCGACCCCCCGTCCGGCGTCCAGTCAGGTGTGCTCATCCGTGCTGCGAAGGTCCCGGCCTATTCGGCGGCGGGAGCCTTGCTGACGACTTCGCCGTTACGGCGGCGGGTGCGGCTGCGGTTACGCCGCGGCCGGTCGCTCTTGGGCTGCTCGCTTCCGCCGGCCGGTGCCTCAGCCGCGGGCGCCGGGCTGCCGTTCTCGGAGCTGCGGCGTGCGCCGTCCCGCGGTGCGCGGGCGCGGTCTGAACTGCGGCCGCCGGCGGAGGAGGAACGTCCTCCCGAACGCGGGCCGGAGTCAGACCGGGGGGCGCGGCGTCCGCCGGACTTACCGGTTTCGCCCAGGTCCTCCAGCTTCTCCGCGTCAATGCCTGCCAGCACGCGCTTGTTGCGGGGAAGCCGGCCCTTGGTGCCCGCAGGAATGCTGAGGTCGGTGTAGAGGTGCGGCGAGGAGGAATAGGTCTCAACCGGTTCGGCCTGGTCCAGGCCCAAAGCCTTGTTGATGAGGCCCCAGCGGGGAACATCGTCCCAGTCAACGAACGTCACGGCGGTGCCCTTGTTGCCGGCACGCCCGGTGCGGCCCACTCGGTGCAGGTATGTCTTCTCGTCTTCGGGGCACTGGTAGTTGATGACGTGGGTGACATCATCGACGTCGATGCCGCGGGCCGCCACGTCAGTGGCAACCAGGACGTCCACCTTTTCGTTGCGGAAGGCCCGCATTGCCTGTTCGCGTGCGCCCTGGCCAAGGTCGCCGTGCATGGCGGCCACGGCGAAGCCGCGGTCCACCAGTTCCTCGGAGAGCTTGGCGGCCGTCCGCTTGGTCTTGGTGAAGATGATGGTGCGTCCGCGGCCTTCAGCCTGGAGGATGCGGGCTACCACTTCGCTCTTGTCGAGGTTGTGGGCGCGGTAGACGACCTGGCGGATGTCCTTCTTAGTCAGGCCCTCGTCGTCAGGATCCGCTGCCCGGATGTGGGTGGGCTTGGTCATGTAACGGCGGGCCATGGAGACGACGGCGCCGGGCATGGTGGCGGAGAACAGCAGGGTCTGGCGGACTGCCGGAGTGGCGGCCATCAGGGTCTCGACGTCGGGAAGGAAGCCCAGGTCCAGCATCTCGTCGGCCTCATCCAGGACGACGATCCGCACGTTCTTCAGGGAGAGCTGCTTCTTGTTGTAGAGGTCGATCAGCCGGCCCGGGGTGCCGACGACGATCTCGACGCCTGCTGCCAGTGCCTCAACCTGCGGTTCGTAGGCGCGGCCGCCGTAGATGGTGACGATACGGGCGCCGCGGCGGCGGGCCGCCGTGGTGAGGTCTCCGGCAACCTGTACCGCGAGTTCACGGGTGGGGACCACAATCAGGGCCTGGGGTGCACCCGGGACGGCGAGCTCGGCATAGCCTTCGTCTTCCGGGGCGATCACGCGCTGCAGGGCGGGGATGCCGAAACCGAGGGTCTTGCCGGTGCCGGTCTTGGCCTGGCCAATGATGTCGTGGCCGCCCAGTGCCACCGGAAGCGTCATCGACTGAATGGGGAAGGGGTGGGTGATCCCGGCGTCAGCCAGGGACTCAACGATGTCGGCGCGGACGCCAAAATCGGCGAAGGTGAGGGTGGGGATTTCTGCCGCTGCCTCCGTTGTGGCGAGCGACTCGGCCACATCGAGTTCTTCGTTGCTGTCATCGGCCGTCAAGTGGGCTTCGCCGACCTGTGAAAGTTCAGTGTTCAATTACATACCGTTCAGTTAGGCATTCTGCGCCGGCAGCGCTCGACGAGCGGGCATAGGCCCATCACGGAGCGGATGGCGCGCAGGTAATGCGTCCAGCGGAAGCCGATCGCGGGCTAACAACTGCTGGCCACTCCAACTGCATTCGGCAAAGGCAGCGGCCGGAAAATATCAAGATCGCGTAGGTATTGCGGGTCTCACGGCCAGGCTGGCTCTGTGTCCAGCTGGCATTTAAGGAACGTGGGAACGACCGGGCATCCATTTACTACCCCTCCAGTCTAACCGGTACGGCTGCGGGGGGCCGCATTGGCGGTTCCCAGCGCGTCAACGGGGCCGTGAGCGCTTCGATCCGATGACGGACTTTAACCCGGCCCAGGGTGGATGGCGGTTGAGACAAGGGCCACACCGGTACGCTTGGCACATGAGTGAGCACAACGGCGGGGCCGCAGGCGCCCGGGCATCGGCAGTGGGCACGGCACCGGCCTACACACAGTTCCTGACCGACCTTTTTGGCGTGATCGCGTACGGTGAGCTGTCCGCGTTCGAACGGATGTCCTCGGATGCCCGTTTCTCGCCGACGCTGCGGGACCGTGCCACGCTGGGAAGGCTGGCGGTCAGGGAATACACCCACTTCGAGCGCGTCTCCGCCCACCTGGAGGGCATGGGTGCAGACCCGGAGCAGGCCATGGCTCCCTTCCAGCAGTCCGTTGATGCCTTCCATGACCGCACCAGGCCGGGTGACTGGCACGAGTCACTCATGAAGTTCTACGTGACCGATGCGATCTCGGACGACTTCTATGCAGCGCTGGGGTCCCGCCTGGACGATGAGAGCGCCGCCCTGATCTCCTCCATGCTGGGCAGCAGCGAGGCACCCGGTGAGGTGCTCTTTGTGCGCCTGCAGGAGTCCTTGAAGGATGATCCCAGGCTGGCGTCCCGGCTGGCACTTTGGGGCCGGCGCCTGGTGGGCGAAGCGCTCACCCAGGCCCAGCGCATCGTCATTGAGCGCGCCTTCCCCAAAGGTCTCGCAGGTGAGGTGAGCCGCGAGGACTATGACGTGCAGATCCGTGAACTCTTCAGCCAGCTCACGCGCAACCATTCCCGCAGGATGTCCCTGTTGGGGCTGACTGCCTGACGCGCACCTGTTCAGCGTGGGGAAACATGATTAGAAGGTCCAGCCGCAGGAGCCTGGTGGTCGCCGCGGCGCTGGCGGCCGTGCTGGGAGCAGCGGGATGCGGGACAGCGGAGCCGGCGGGAGCACTTCCGGCTGCGGGCCCGCCCACGCCGGTCCTGGGCTCACAGCCAACGGCTGGCCTGACGGAAGCGGGAGAACCGCCGCAGGTTGGAATTACGGCTGCGCCGCAGGGTGTTCCGGCCGTCGGCTGGGCTGCGATGACCACACTCGTGGACATCCGCGCCGCCGGCGACCGCCCCCTCCCGGAACCCCTGGAGGCCCCGTCCTGTTCCCTGGCCGGGTGCTCCTGGTCCTTCGGCACCGAGACGCTCGTGTGGTCTGCTTCCTCCGGGGCACGTGCCCTGCGCACGGAGGTATTCAGCAGATGGAAGTCCTCCGGAGGGAACCTGGGGTGGCCCGTCACCTCGGAGTACAGCTTCGGCGGCGACTACCGGACCGATTTCCAGAAGGGCACGCTGATGTACGTTCCCCGCCTGGGCCGGACCATGGCCTACCTCCCGGAGGTGGAAAAAGCGGCCGTGGTTATCGGCGATTCGCAGGCCGGCAGGGACACATGGGTCGGCAAGGGACTGTTTTCGCTGGGCTACCACCCCGTGATTCTGGGAGCAGGGGGTACCGGCTACACCCAAGGGAACGGCAGGGTGGGCAACTATCCCTCAGCTCTTGAAGGCGAGGAGTGGCTGATGCCGTGGGGCAAGCCCGGGCTGGTCGTCCTGCAGGGCGGCGGGAACGACGCCCATGGGCCCAGCAACCAGGCGATCCGGCAGAATGCCCTCCAGTTGATCCGGGAAATCCGGCGCACCTACCCCGAGACCAGGATCGTCGTCGTCGGCGTCATCGGGGACGGCGGGGGACGGCGGGGTGAAGTTGATGACCTGATGGCCAGGGTTTCAGCCGAGGAGGACCTGGAGTTCCTCAGCCCGAAGGACTGGTGGAAACGCTACTCGCTGGGCTCGAAACTGGACGACGGCCTGCACTTCGGCAGGGCCGGCCACGATGCGGCAGCCCCCGTTTTCGCGCGTGAACTGAGAAAAATCCTGGACCGCCCGCAGGACTAGAGCCGAAGGATGCGTTGCTCTTCGGCGTCGTCACGGGCTGTTCGGCGGGGAACCAGGACCAGTGCTGCCGTCACCGCAGCGGCAGGACCGGCCATGACGGGAACTGCCCAGGTCAGCCACATCAGGCCCGGGGTGACGGGAATGCCGGAGAACTGCAGGAGAATCCAGGCTGTGAGTCCTGCTGCCAGGGAGATCCCCGGCAGCAGGAGGACGCCGTACCGCCGCCTGCGCGGGTCGGCACCCCAGACGATGAAGCCGGCCGAGGCAGTTGCCACGGCGGCGAGCATCAGCTCAAGCATGGTGCCTAGAGAGCGCCGAAACCGACGCGGCGGACTTCTTCGGCGCCGATCTCGACGTAGCCGATAACACCTGCGGGAACGATGATGAGGCGTCCCTTTTCATCGGAAAGGCGCAGTTCCTTCGAGCCCTTGATGGCCTCGGCGACGGTGTCGGCGACCTGGTCCGCGCTCTGCCCGGACTCGAACACAATCTCGCGTCCGACGTTCTGGATACCGATCTTTACTTCCACCGTGGTGCCTCCTGTGTAAACGAACTCAAGTGAATCGAATCTACTCTAGATTTCCTTGGGGAAGCGGCTGATTCCGCGCCAAGCTAAACGGTAGACCAGCTCGCTGGCAGCATCGATGTCCAGGCCGCCGTCGGTTTCGAGCCAATAACGGGCACTGACCTGCGCCATGCCCGCCAGTGCGCGGCCCAGCAGCGTCGCCTCAAGGTGGGAGAGCTTGGTGTCCTCGGCGATGACGTCCGCGATGTCGCTGGCAAAACGGGCGTTGAACGCCTCAATCCGGGAACTCACTTCGTCATCGCTGGTCAAATCGGATTCGAAGACCAGACGGTGGCCTTGGCTGTCCTGCGCCACGAAGCGGAAGTAGGCACGCATGGTTTCCCGGACGCGGAGCTTGTTGTCAGTCGTGGAGGAGAGCGCCGTCTTCAGGAACTGGGTCAGCGTTCCAAGGTGGTCATCAAGCAGTGCCAGGTAGAGCTCTCGCTTGCCCGGGAAGTGCTGGTACAGCACGGGCTTGCTGACCTGCGCGGTCTCGGCAATCTCATCCATTGCGGCGCCGTGGAACCCGCGGCTGACAAAGACTTCCTGTGCTGCCTGCATCAGCTGCCGGCGGCGCTCTTCCCGGGGGAGCCGGGTGGATTTGCCGGCGGGCTGGTTGCTCACGTGTTGTTGGACCTCTCAATGGGTGCCGGGTGCGAAACCGGCTCGTGGAACAACAGTTTACCCGCGGGTAACACTGAAGGAAGGCACGTGAGTCAGGCTCGCGCGGTGGCAGCCTCGAATCGGGGCAGCCGGAAGCATACATTGGATGCCATGAGCATTGACACACTCGCTTCGCTGCCGCCACTGGTTGATCCCGCAGCGGAACTGACCCGTGAGGAAACCGAGCGTTATTCCAGGCATCTCATCCTTCCGGGTTTTGGCGCTGAGGCCCAGCGCCGGCTCAAAAACGCCAAAGTGCTGGTGATCGGCGCCGGCGGTCTGGGGTCGCCGGCGTTGCTCTACCTGGCGGCCGCGGGAGTGGGGACCCTGGGCATCGTGGACGATGACCGGGTGGACACCTCCAATCTCCAGCGCCAGGTCATCCACTCCGTTCACGACGTCGGCACCTCCAAAGCGGAGTCGGCACGCACCAGCGTGAAGGCGCTGAACCCCCTGGTGGACGTGGTGCTGCATGAAGTCCGGCTCGATGCCGGAAATGCGCTGGAGATCTTCAGCGGTTATGACCTGATCCTGGACGGAACGGATAACTTTGCCACCCGCTACCTTGTCAATGACGCGGCGGAGATCCTGGGCAAGCCGTATGTGTGGGGATCCATCCTGCGTTTTGACGGACAGGTCAGCGTCTTCTGGGGACAGCACGGCCCAACGTACCGGGACCTCTATCCGGAAGCGCCCGAGCCCGGTGCCGTTCCGTCCTGCGCGGAAGGCGGAGTGCTGGGAGTCCTGTGCGCGCAGATCGGCTCGGTGATGGTCAATGAAGCGGTCAAGCTTCTCACCGGGACCGGCCGGACACTGCTGGGGCGGGTGCTGGTCTTCAACGCCCTGGACATGAGCTTTCGGGAAGTGGGGCTCCGCAGGGACCCGGACCGTCCCAAGGTCACCGGGCTCATTGACTACGGTCTTTTCTGCGGGACGGGTTCCGCCCGGGCCGAGGTGCCCGGGATTTCAGTGACGGAGCTGGCGGCACTGCTCCGGGAACGCGCGGCCGGCAGGGCGGATTTCGACCTGATCGACGTGCGGGAACCGGGGGAACACGGGATTGTGAGCATCGACGGCGCAGCCTTGGTTCCCCGGGCAGGGATTCTGTCCGGAGAAAACGTCCCGGATCCCGGCCGGACAGTCTATGTGCACTGCAAGTCCGGCGGCCGGTCGGCTGAAGTGACGGCTTTCCTGAGGGAGCGCGGAAACCCCAGCGCCTACAACGTCGACGGCGGCATCCTTGAATGGGTGCGGAACATCGAGCCGCACAAACCCGTCTACTAAACCCGTCTACTAGGGTTGTACGGGGGAGGGACTCAGGCGGACTTGCTGCGCCCGGTCTCTTCTTCCGGAACCGGCTCAGCCGCGGCACCGGATTGCTTGGCCGGTGACTCATCCAGGGTGATGCCGTAGATGGCTTCCAGCCCGCGGATGTAGTCATCCTGTCCGCCGTTGGCTGCCAGCTCCCGGGCACGGACGGCGGGGACATGCAGCAGGGCCTTGACCATGCGGCGCATCGCGAATTCAACTTCCTGCCCGGCACCGGTGCAGCCGTGCTGGGCACGGACCTTCTCCAGTTCCTTGTCCAGGACGCTGAGGGTGTGACGGCGCAGGGCGACGATTGCCGAATCCAGTTCCCGGCTCAGCTGCGCTTCGGAGAAGGCCTTGGCGGCGTCGGAAACAATCCGGTTGGCCTGCTGCAGTGATTCCGCCTGCTCCGCGGGAGCCGCCAGCCGAACAGACTCCAGCGTGATCAGCTCTACGCCGTCGACCTCGCGGACAGCGGGGTCGAAATCATGTGTCAGTGCCAGGTCGATGATGATCAGGGGACGCTCGGTTTCTTCCCGGACCCGGCGGATATCGTCGGCGCCGACCTGGTTGTCCGAACCCGAACAGCCAATGACGACGTCGGCACGGGCCACGGCGGCTGTCAGGCTCTCGCCGTCCAACGCGGTTCCGCCGCGGGAAGCGGTGAAGGACTCGGCGCGTCCGGAAGAGGAATAGACGCCGATGTCGGTGCAGCCGCGCTCCTTGAGCAGCGCCATGGTTGCTCCGGCATAGGCTCCGGTGCCGAAAACGACGACGGCCTTGTTGCGCCAGTCAATGTCTTCGGAGAGATCTGTAGCGAGTTCCAGCGCGACGGAAACGATCGAAAGCCCGCGTTTGCCCAGCGCCGTCAGCGCGCCAACGTCCTTGGCTGTTCGTGAAGCTGTCTGGAACAAGCGGGTGAGGGTGCCGCTGGCCGTGCCCTCTTCCTGCGCTTCGATGAGTGCGCGCCGCACCTGGCCGGCAATTTCGCGTTCGCCGACGACGGCGGAGTCCAGCCCTGCGCCCACGGCAAACAGGTGCTTGGCTACTTCCTGGCCGGTGTTGGTGGTCAAGGAGCGGGAGACGAGGTCTTCTTCCAGGCCCGAGTGCCGGCTGATTTCCGCGATGGCTGCGGAACGTGCCGCTTCGACGTCGTCCTCAGACCGGGCTTCGCAGTACACCTCAAACCTGTTGCAGGTCGCCAGGACCACCGCGCCGGCAACAGCGGGGCCGTTTTCCAGCAGGGAGGAAGGGACCTTGGGCGCGCCCGCACTAAGCCGGGCTACGGTCTCAAGGTCTACGTCTGAGTGCGTCGCAATAAGGGATAGAAGAACCACAGTGGCTTAATACTAGCCACCCAAACTGTTATCGACGGCATCGGTGACCACAGTGCAGCGTGATTTGGGCCGCATTAAGGGCGGCCGGTGCGGCCGCAGCAGGCCGGCCGTTTAACCTTCGGAGCTGATTTTGGGGAGAATCAGAACATGACTCTCAGCGCCTCTCATCCGCTCATGGATGGCCGCACGGCCGATTCCCCGCTTATCACCGCTTACCGCGGCGGCACGCCGTCCCGGCGTCCGGTCTGGTTCATGCGCCAGGCTGGACGTTCGCTGCCTGAATACCGCAAGGTCCGGGAAGGCATCGGCATGCTCGAATCCTGCCTGCAGCCTGAGCTGGCTTCCGAGATCACGCTGCAGCCGGTCCGCCGGCACGACGTCGATGCCGGAATCTTCTTTTCCGACATCGTGATCCCGCTGAAGCTGGCGGGAGTGGACGTGGACATCGTTCCGGGTGTCGGGCCCGTCCTGGGCGCACCGGTACGGACTGCCGCCGACGTCGCTGCCCTTCCCCGCCTCACCGAAGAGGCGCTGGAACCGATCCGCCAGGCTGTGGCACTGACGGTGGAGCAGCTGGGCAGCACGCCGCTGATCGGCTTCGCCGGGGCACCGTTCACGCTGGCCGCCTACATGGTGGAAGGCAAACCGTCGCGCGACCACCTGGGCCCGCGCACGATGATGCACGCCGACCCGGAAACCTGGAAGGCCCTGACGGACTGGGCGGCCGATGCCTCCGGCATGTTCCTGCGCGCCCAGCTGGAAGCCGGGGCCAGCGCCGGCCAGCTCTTTGATTCCTGGGCAGGGTCGCTGGGGCTCAAGGACTACACCGAGAAGGTGGCGCCGGCATCGGCCCGGGCCCTCGAACATGTCCGCGGCCTCGGTGCGCCGCTGGTGCACTTCGGTACGGGAACGTCGGAGCTGCTGGCCGCGATGCGCGACGTCGGCGTCGACGTCGTTGGCGTTGACTACCGTTTGCCGCTGGATGAGGCCAACCGCCGCCTGGGCGGGACCGTTCCGCTCCAGGGCAACATTGACCCGGCGCTGCTGTCCGCACCCTGGCCCGTCCTGGAAGCGCATGTTCGCGGGGTCCTGGCAGCCGGAGCCTCGGCACCGGGCCACGTGGTGAACCTCGGCCACGGCGTGCCGCCGGAAACCGACCCGGAAATCCTGACCCGGGTGGTTGAACTCGTTCACTCCGTGGAGCCGTAACCATGCCCGCAGCCGCGAAGCCAGAAACGCCTTACTCCCGGCAGGCGCGCCGCGCCGTCGTCGTCGGAGGAGGAATCTCCGGGCTCATCGCTGCCCGTGACCTGGCCCGCGAAGGGCTGGAGGTGACGGTGCTGGAGGCCGCAGAGGCTTTCGGCGGCTGCGTTGGCACCCACCGGGTTGCCGGGCTGAACCTGGACAGCGGCGCGGAGTCCTATGCCTCGCGTTCCGGGGCAGTACCGGCACTGATCGGGGAGCTGGGTCTGGCCGAAGACATTGTGCAGCCGGACCCGGCCGGGGCCTGGCTGCAGCTTGGCGGGCCGGACCTGGCCCAGGCAGCGCAGCGGATGCCGCAGAGCGGACTGCTGGGAATCCCGGCGGATCCGCGGGCCGAAGAGATTGCCAAAGCCATTGGACGCGTGGGGGTGGCCCGCGCGTCCCTGGACCGTGTCCTTCCCATGGCACCCCTGCTCCGCAAGGAAAAGGTCAGCCTGGGTGAGGTTGTGCGGTCAAGGATGGGAGAACCGGTCCTGAAGCGGCTGGTGAGCCCGGTGGTGGGCGGAGTGTATTCCGCTGATCCCGATGTCCTGGACGTGGATTCAGTGGCTCCGGGCCTGCGCAAGGCGATGGCCGAGCATGGCTCGCTCTCCGCTGCCGTGGGGGCCATGCGCAAAGCAGCACCTGCCGGTTCCACCGTCGCCTCCCTGAAAGGAGGCATGGGGACGCTGACCCAGGCCCTCTGCGCAGATTTGAGGCAGCGCGGTGCCACGCTCCTGGCCGGCACACCCGTGACTGGCATCGAGCGGACCGCGGACGGCTTCCGGGTAGCTGCCGGGGACCTGCTTGAGGCCGACGCCGTGGTGGTTGCCGCGGACGGGCCGACCGCCGTCGACCTCCTGGCACCTTCCGTTCCGGGCCTCTCGGACTTCCGTCCGGGGCCTGGACCCGGCGTGGCGCTGGTGACGCTGGTAGTTGACCGTCCTGAACTCGACGCAAAGCCCCGGGGAACCGGAGTGCTCGTGGCGCTGGACGCCGTCGACGTCCAGGCCAAGGCATTGACCCATGCCACCGCCAAATGGCAGTGGCTCGCTGATTCCACCGGACCGGGCACCCACGTCCTGCGCCTGTCCTACGGCCGCGGCCTCGGCCCCGGCCAGTCTGCGGACACCACTGCCCTCCGCCCGGATGAGGACCTTTTCGCGGCAGCGCTCGCAGATGCCTCTGCCCTGCTCCAGGTGCCTTTGGAGGAAACCGATGTGATCGGCTGGGACGTCGTCCGCTGGGTGGGTGCGCTTCCGTCCGCTTCGGTGGGCCACGCCGAAAGGGTGATGGCGGTGCGTGCTGCGGTGGCCGAAGTGCACGGCCTGGAGGTAGTGGGCGCCTGGCTTGCCGGAACCGGACTGGCCGCCGTGACGGCGGATACCCGGTACCGCGCGAAGCACCTCGCCGAGGCCGTGAAAGCCGTGGAATAATCGAAACAGTTCTACGGCACGTAGAAGTTCCCTATTTCGCCTAAGCCTGCCGAAACCGGCAGACTGTTAGACATGAGTGAGCCCATGGGTCAGACCGAAACTGAAACAGCCGAAACACAAGAACAGTTCTTTACTCTCTGGACCGTTTTCAAGCGGTCGGAACTTCCACGTAAGAGCAGCGAAAGTGCTCTGGACGCCTTCGAAGCCCTCGTCTCCGGGTTTGCTGACGAGTCCGTGACCCTGCGCGGCATCTACGACGTCTCGGCCATGCGCGCTGACGCGGACATCATGATCTGGCTGCACGGCAGCCGTCCCGAGGCCCTGCAGGCAGCGGTCCGGCAGATCCGCCGCTCCGAACTGTTCGCCAGCACCGAAATCGCCTGGTCTGCCATGGGCGTCCACCGCGACGCCGAGTTCTCCAAGAACCACTGGCCCTCCTTCGCCCGCGGCATCGCCCCCGAAGCCTGGATCTGTGTCTACCCGTTCGTGCGTTCCTACGAGTGGTACCTGCTGCCCGCCGAGGAACGCGGTGCCATGCTGCGCGATCACGGCAAGCTGGGCCGGGAGTTCCCGCAGGTGCTGGCAAACACTGTGGCTTCCTTCGCCCTGAACGACTGGGAATGGATCCTGGGCCTGGAAGCCCCGAACCTGGTGGACCTCGTGGACATGATGCGCCACCTGCGTTCCACCGAAGCACGCAACCACGTGCGCGAAGAGATCCCCTTCTACACCGGCCGGCGCATTGCCGCTGCCGAAGTTCCCGAGGTGCTCAAATGACATCCACTGCCGCAGAACCGTCCTTCGACCCGTTCGACGGAGTCAACGGGGACGGAGTGATGGCACCGGCCAAGTACGACGCGATCCTCCTGGCCTCCTTCGGCGGACCCGAGGGCCAGGAAGACGTCATCCCGTTCCTGCGCAACGTCACCCGCGGCCGCGGTATCCCCGATGAACGGCTCGAAGAGGTGGCTACGCACTACCGCGCCAACGGCGGCATCAGCCCCATCAATGAGCAGAACCGGGCGCTGAAGGCAGCGCTGGAAGCAGAGCTCGGGCGCCGCGGCATCGAGCTGCCGGTTCTCTGGGGCAACCGCAACTGGGATCCCTACATCAAGGATGTTCTCCAGGAAGCCGCCGACGCCGGGTACCGCCGCCTGCTGATGGTCACCACCAGCGTCTACTCCTGTTACTCCTCCTGCCGGCAGTACCGCGAAGACCTGGGCATGAACCTCCTGGCCACCGGCCTGGACAAAAAGCTGCAGGTGGATAAGGTCCGGCAGTACTTCGACCATCCCGGTTTGGTGGAGCCGTTCGTGGAAGGCGTGCGGGATTCGATCGCCAAGGTCCGGGAGCAGCTCACCGCCGCAGGCAAGCCGGAAGGAAAGATCGAGGTCCTCTTCTCGACCCACTCCATCCCCACCGCCGATGCTGAGGCAGCCGGCCCGCGCGACCGCGAGTTCGAAGAGGGAAGTGCCTACGTGGCGCAGCACCTCGCCAACGCACGTGCCATCATGGACCGGGTTCCCGAAGCAGCGGGCCTGGACTGGCAGCTGGTCTACCAGTCCCGCTCCGGCGCTCCGCACATCCCCTGGCTCGAGCCGGACATCAACGACGCGATTGCCGAGCTCCCGGCAAAGGGCGTGGACGGCGTCGTCATTGTCCCGCTGGGGTTTGTCAGCGACCACATGGAAGTCATCTGGGACCTGGACACCGAAGCCATGGATACCTGCACCGAACTCGGACTGGCAGCACACCGCACGCCGACCCCGGGCATCCACGAAAAGTTCGTGGCCGGCCTGGTGGACCTGGTCTGTGAACGGACAGTGGAGAACAACATTGCAGTGCGCCCGGCCGTGACCAACCTCGGCCCGTGGTACGACGTCTGCCGTCCCGGCTGCTGCGCCAACCTGCGCGGCGAGAAGCCGACGATTGCGGGCGCCGACTCGACCGTGGGTGTCGAGTAGTGGCGCAGGCACCGGTGCTGATCGGCACCCGGGGCTCGGCCCTGGCCCTCACGCAAACCACCACCGTCGCGGAGACGCTCGCTGAACTGGGCAGCTTCGAGGTGGAGCTTGTCCGCGTCAAGACCGAGGGCGACGTAAACCGGGCAGCCCTGTCCCAGATCGGCGGCACCGGCGTGTTCGTGGCCGCGCTGCGCGAATCGCTGCTTCGCGGTGACTGCGACGTTGCCGTGCATTCGCTGAAGGACCTGCCCACGGCCGAGGCAAACGGTCTCACCATCGGTGCTGTTCCGGCGCGGGTCGACGTCCGGGACGCCCTGTGCGCCCGCGATTCGCTGACCCTGGCGGAGCTTCCGGCCGGGGCCACGGTCGGCACCGGCTCGCCCCGCCGCGCGGCCCAGCTGCGTGCTGCGCGTCCGGACCTGGAGATCGTGGACATCCGGGGCAACGTCGACACCCGCCTGGCCCGTGTGGCCGGACTGGTCGAGGGCGGCCCCGGGGACCTCGACGCCGTCGTGCTGGCCGCCGCAGGCCTCTCCCGGTTGGGGCGCCTGGACATGGTTTCGGAGTTCCTGGATCCCGCTGTGATGCTGCCGGCCCCCGGACAGGGTGCGCTGGCCGTGGAATGCCGCACCACCGATGCCGCAGACGGCCCGCTCAGCCGGGCACTTGCCGCCTATGACGACACCGCCAGCAGGCTGGCCGTCACGGCGGAACGCGCCCTGCTGTACCGGCTGGAAGCCGGCTGCACCGCGCCGATCGGTGCCCTGGCCCGGATGACCGAAAAAGGCATGGCCATGGAGGCAGTGGTCTGCAGCGATGACGGAACCCGCGTGCTGCGGCGCTATTCCTCGACCTCCCAGGCCGACGAAGACGGCGCACGGGCCCTGGGCGTCCGTATGGCCGAAGAACTGCTCGCCGCCGGCGCAGCGGAACTCACGGAGCTTGCCTCCTGATGGGCCGCTGAGGCAGGGCGGATGAACGGTGAAGGCAGCAGCGCGCCACGCTCCGGTGACAGGCTCTCCTCCGGTGCCGGAGGGGCGCTCTCCGGCGCGGAAGTAGTGCTGCTGCGTACCCCCGGCCGTGCAGGGCCCATGGCAGCTGAACTGCGCGCCCGCGGGGCACGGGTGCAGCTGCTTCCCCTGATCGACTTCCAGCTCCCGGAGGACACCGCACCGGTGTCCTCCGGATTGCTGGACCTCGGTGCCGGAGGATTCGACTGGATCATCTTCACTTCCGCGACAACTGTCCAGGCGCTCAAACACTTCGCCTCAGCCACCGGAACCCCGCTTTCTGCACTGGTTGCCGGAACCCGGGTTGCCGCGGTGGGTGCCGCGACCGGGCGTGCACTGGCGGCGGCGGGAATCGACGTTAGCTTCATGCCCGGGGCGGACCAGTCCGCGCGGGGCCTGGCAGCGTCGTGGCCGGATGCCGGGAGCGGCCGGATTTTCCTGCCGCAGGCGGACATTGCCGATCCCTTCCTGCGCAACGCGCTGTCCAGCGCCGGCTGGAAGGTCACGGCCGTCGCTGCATACGAGACAGTGGACTATCCGGCTGCCGTGCCGCTGGTTCGGGAAGAACCCGCAGAAGAAGAAGTACTCACCCCCGCGGACTACCGCGCCTTCGCTGCCGGCAGCAGCCAGGGGAACCCAATCCACGCCGTTGTGGTTACTTCTCCCAGCACGGCCCGCCGCTTTGTCCGCGACTGCCTGGTTCCGGGCACCGCGCTGCTGGCCGCGATCGGGGACCCGACAACGCAGGCGCTCGGCAGGCTGGGCCACCCGCCGGCCGCAACGGCAGCCAGCCCGACGCCGGACGGCATGGCAGACGCCGTCGAAGCGGCCCTCGCCGCCCACCAGAATTCAAGATCCACCGAAACGGAAGGCAGAACGCATCCATGAGTTTTCCCCAGCACCGTCCCCGCCGGCTGCGGACCACACCGGCGATGCGGCGCCTGACCGCCGAATACCGCCTGGACCCGGCCGAGCTCGTGCTTCCGGCCTTTATCCGCGAAGGCCTGTCCGAGCCGAACCCCATCACTTCGATGCCCGGCGTTGTGCAGCACACCACCGAAACGCTTAAGCGGGCCGCTTCCGAAGCCGTTGAACTCGGTGTCGGCGGCATCATGCTCTTCGGCATTCCGGCAGAACGGGACGCCGCCGGCAGCGCCGGAACCGACCCGAACGGCGTGCTGAACAAGGCGATTGCGGATGTCCGCGCCGAGGTCGGGAACGATCTGGTGATCATGAGTGATGTCTGCCTGGACGAGTTCACCGACCACGGGCACTGCGGCGTGCTGGACGCCGACGGCGTGGTGGACAATGACACCACCCTGGAAATCTACGGCCGGATGGCCGTGGAGCAGGCCCGCGCCGGAGCCCACGTGCTGGGCCCCTCCGGCATGATGGACGGCCAGGTTGCCGTGATCCGGCAGGCACTGGACGACGCCGGCTTCCAGGACGTCTCCGTGATCGCCTACGCCGCCAAGTACGCGTCGGCGTTCTACGGGCCGTTCCGCGAAGCCGTGGATTCCCAGCTCACGGGCGACCGCCGGACCTACCAGATGGACGCCGCCAACCGCCGCGAAGCACTCCTGGAAGTGGAACTGGACCTCGAAGAGGGTGCCGACATGGTCATGGTGAAGCCGGCCATGAGCTACCTGGACATCCTCGCCGACGTCGCCGCCATGTCACCGGTTCCGGTGGCGGCTTACCAGATCTCCGGCGAGTACGCGATGATCGAAGCTGCGGCCGCGAACGGCTGGATTGACCGCCGCCGCGCCATTGAAGAATCAGTCCTCGGCATCAAGCGTGCCGGTGCCAACATTATTCTCACGTACTGGGCTGCCGAATTGGCGGCCTGGCTGAAGGAAAGCAAGTAATGACCCAGACAGTCTCCTCCGAAGAGCTCTTCGACCGCGCCCGTGCCCTGATGCCCGGGGGCGTGAACTCGCCGGTCCGCGCTTTCGGTTCCGTAGGCGGCACCCCCCGGTTCCTGGTCTCCGCCAAGGGCCCGTACGTCACGGACTCCGAGGGCCGTGAGTACGTTGACCTGGTCTGCTCCTGGGGTCCGGCACTCGTGGGCCACGCGCACCCGGACGTCCTGGCCGCCGTGCACTCCGCCGTCGACCGCGGACTTTCCTTCGGCGCCTCCACGCCGGCAGAGGCCGAACTGGCTGCCCTGGTGATGGACCGGGTCAAGCCGGTTGAGCGCCTGCGCATGGTCTCCACCGGCACCGAAGCGACCATGACCGCCGTCCGCCTGGCCCGCGGCTTCACCGGCCGCAACCTGGTCATCAAGTTTGCCGGCTGCTACCACGGCCACCTGGACGGCCTGCTGGCCTCCGCCGGCTCCGGCGTCGCCACCCTGGCCCTGCCCGGCTCGGCCGGCGTCACCGCCGCTACCGCAGCTGAAACCCTGGTGCTGCCGTACAACGACGTCGCTGCCGTGGAGGCAGCCTTCGCCGAGCACGGAGCGAACATTGCCGCGGTCATCACCGAAGCTGCTCCGGCCAACATGGGTGTTGTCACCCCGGCCGAGGGCTTCAACGCCGCGCTGTCCCGCATCACCACGGCCCACGGTGCGCTGCTGATCCTGGACGAAGTCCTTACCGGGTTCCGCACGTCACCGGCAGGTTACTGGGGCCTGACGGGGGAGAAGGAAGGCTGGGCGCCGGACCTCTACACCTTCGGAAAGGTCATTGGCGGCGGCATGCCCGTGGCTGCCCTGGGCGGCCGCGCCGAGGTCATGGAGTACCTTGCACCCCTCGGACCGGTGTACCAGGCCGGCACGCTGTCCGGAAACCCGATCGCCATGGCCGCCGGCGTCGCCACGCTGACCGCAGCCACGGCCGAGGTCTACGCCAACATCGATGCCCGTTCGGCCCAGCTGTCCCACGCTGTCTCTGAGGCACTCTCCGCTGAAGGCGTGAACCACAGCGTCCAGCGGGCCGGCAACCTGTTCAGCATCGCCTTCGGGACGGCAGAGCACGGCGTGCACGACTACGCCGATGCTTTGGCCCAGGATGCCTTCCGGTTCAAGCCGTTCTTCCACTCGATGCTGGACTCCGGTGTCTACCTGCCGCCGTCGGTCTTCGAGGCCTGGTTCCTTTCCGGCGCGCACGACGACGCCGCGATGGACCGGATCCTCTCGGCGCTTCCGGCTGCAGCCAAGGCAGCAGCGGCCGCCCAGCCGTAGCGCTCTCCCTCATCGAGATGACAGAAACTGCCCGTATCCGGTGTGGATACGGGCAGTTTCTGCTATCTCGGTGGAGTGCCTAGCCCAGGATGTCCCGGCGGTTCAGCGCCCATACCGCCAGTGCCGTGAAGAGAACGCACGCTGCCGCGATCAGTCCCAGGCCGGCAAGGTCGAAGCCCTCCGCCAGCGGATCATTCCGGTAGGCCCAGGAATAGGGGGAGAAGTTCCTCAGCCACCCAAGCTCCGAATTCTGGTTCGCCAAAGCATTCATTACGTAACCGGCGGCAGCCACGCCTGCCGCAGTGCCGAGCGCCGCGCTCCGGCGTCCGGTGAGCGCACCCACCGCCAGCGCAATGCTGCCGGCCAGATAGCCCAGCCCGAGCCACGCGAACTCCACGGCCGCAACGTTGGCAGCCTCCAGCCCAAGCTCCGCAGGAGAGCTCAGCGCCAGGACCAGCACCGCTGTGAGAAGAGCGAACCAGAGCAGGCGAACCATGATTCCCAACGCCGTCTCCAGCGCGTATTGAACCCTGCCCACCCCGTGCGAAAGGATGAGCTCCAAGCGTCCGGATTCTTCGGCTCCGGCAATTGCCGAGCTTCCCCAGGACACTGCGGCAGCGGTGCTCAGGACAAACCCCAGCAGCCCGAAGAACGTGGCCTGGACATAGCCCGGACCGGAGAGAATGTCCTCGTAACCAAGGGCGTTCACCAGCTCGGACGGCAGGGAGCTGATCAGGTTCCGCATATCTGCGCCGTTCATGGAGGGATAAAGCGGAAGGTAGAGCAGCAGTACCGCAGCCAGGGCCAGCGTCCAAACAAACGTGGAGCGCCAGGAGTCCACAACCGCCCGGCGGAATACCGGCAGCGGAGCTCGTTTAGAAACCCGCTGCCGGCTCATCCTGATTCCCTTCCCTGTCCCGGATCGGCAGCTGCAGGTTCGCCGTAGAGCCGCAGGACGGATTCCTCCAGATCGGGTTCCTCCACCGCCAGGTCCAGTACCCGGTGCCGTGCCAGCACCTTGATGACGGCGTCCATGCCGCCTTCCACCGTGCCTTGGACATGGATAGTCCCGTCCTGCCGGATTACTGTTCCCTGCAGACCGGCGGCTGCGAGTTCGTCCCCCAGCCCCGGACCGGTGTCCCGGGCAGGGACAACGGAGGCCCGCACATGGCGAAGACGGTTCAGGCGCAGCGACGCCACATCCCCCTGCGCCACCACTTTGCCCCGGGAGAGGACAGCGACCTGATCTGCGCTCTGCTGGATTTCACTCAGTACATGGGAGCTGAGAAGTACGCTGCGTCCCGCGGCCCTGGCTTCAGCCACCATCTGCAGGAACTCGCGCTGTACCAGGGGATCCAGGCCGCTGGTGGGCTCGTCCAGGACCAGCAGTTCCGGGTCATGCATAAAGGCCTGAACCAGTCCCAGCTTCTGCCGGTTGCCCTTGGACAGGGAACGCACCGGGCGGGACAGGTCAAGGCCAAGCCGCTGCGCGAGTGCTTCCACGCGTCCAGCGGCAACCGGGGCGCTGACCTGCGCGAAGTGCTCCAGCAGGGTCCGGCCACGGCCTCTGCCGCTGATCCGGAAGTCACCGGGAACGTACCCGATCCGGCGGCGCAGCGCAGCACCCCCGGCACGCGGGGAAATCCCCAACACATGAACCTGGCCGGAGGTGGGCCGGATGATGTCCAGCAGCATCCGCAGCGTGGTTGTCTTCCCGGAACCGTTGGGGCCAATCAGTCCAAAGACGCATCCCGGCTCAACCGTCAGCTCAAGGGAAGAGACCGCAGTGCGGGAACCGTAGCGCTTGGTCAGCGCATGCGTCTCTATAACGGGCGGCATCAGAACCCCTTCGAGCGGCAGTGCTCATCATGCTAGCGCCGCGCGGGCCGTTGAACTCCCCGAGATAACAGAAACTGCCCGTATCCGGTGTGGATATACGGGCAGTTTCTGTTATCTCGAAAGGCGGGGACCCCGGGCTAGAAGGCGGGAGTCACGTCACCGTTCGGCCACTTCTCCTCGATGAAGGTCTTCACCTCGGGGGAGTGCAGCAGCTCTTCGAGCTTGTCGATGCGTGCGTCCTTGCTGCCTGCCTTCCAGGCGAGCAGGTTCGCGTACGGGTTGTTCTCCACGGACTCGACCAGCAGTGCGTCTTCCGTCTTGAGCCCGGCATCGAGGATGTAGTTGCCGTTGATGATGGCCAGGTCCACGGTGGGATCGGAGAGGTCATTGACCAGCAGCTCAGCCTGGTTCTCCACGAAGTCCAGGTTCTTCGGATTCTGCTCATCCGTCAGGGAGATGACGGAAGCGTCATCTCCCACGTCCTTGAGCAGGCCGGCTTCTTCCAGCAGGAGCAGGGCACGGGCCTGGTTGGACGGGTCATTGGTGATCGCCACCCGGGCTCCGTCTTCGACGCCGGAAATGTCCTGGTGCTTGTCGCTGAAGACGGCGTACGGCTCAATGTGCACGCCTTCGCCGTGCTCAAAGTCGTAACCCTGGCTCTCGGTCTGCGCCTCCAGGTAGGAGAGGTGCTGGAAGTAGT
Source organism: Arthrobacter caoxuetaonis (assembly GCF_023921125.1). NCBI lineage: Bacteria > Bacillati > Actinomycetota > Actinomycetes > Micrococcales > Micrococcaceae > Arthrobacter > Arthrobacter caoxuetaonis. The sequence continues at coordinate 2,616,293 of NZ_CP099466.1, read as the reverse complement.
TGACGTCGATCGAGCCGTCGTCAAGCGAGATGTTCGGGGTGACGTAGTCATCGAACGGGACGACTTCCAGTTCCAGTCCGGCGTCTGCCGCGAGGTTCTGCGCGACGTATTCCAGGATGACGGCATGCGGCTGCGGGCTGGCGCCCACAGTCAGTGTGACCGGGTTGGCGGGATCGAGGCTCTCCACAGCGCTGGAGGAGGCGTCTGAGCCTCCGCAAGCCGTCAGCGCCAGAGCCGCGGCCACGCCAGTGGCCACGAGTGAGAATGCTTTCCGCATCAGATGCGTTTCCTTTCAAGAATCCGGTTACCGGGCGAACCCGGTGCCGGCCGTTGTGCAGCTAGCGGCTACTGGCTGCAGTGCCCGGGGCGCGCCGCATGGGCCGGTCCCGGAAGAATGTGGAAGCGATGCTGCCCCTAGACGCGGGCCCGCGAGCCGGTGCTTTCCGCTGCTTCTTCGCCGCCGGCAATCTCGGCCGGCGCAGCAGAGGGGCCGGCGCTCCCTGCAGCAGGGCGGCGACGGCGCTTGCTGCCGGCCGCAGACCTGTGGTCCACCCGGGCGGCAGCGAAGTCACCGGCGAGCTGGATGATCTGCACGATCGCCACGATGATCACGATCGTGACCACCATGACTGCAGTGTCGAAGCGCTGGACGCCGTAGTTGTACGCGAGCCTGCCGAGTCCGCCGCCGCCGATGATGCCAGCCATCGCCGAGTAGCCCACGAGCGTCACCAGGGTGGTGGTCAGCGCTGCGACGAGCCCGGGAAGGGCCTCCGGCATCAGGACTTTCCGGATGACCTGCATCCGGGTGGATCCCATGACGAGGGCAGCGTCGATCTTTCCGCCGGCGACGTCCCGCAGCGAGGTTTCGACCAGACGGGCGAAGAAGGGAATCGTGCCGATGGAAAGCGGCACGCAGGCAGCCAGCGGACCAATCGAGGAACCGGTGACGAGCCGGGAGAACGGAATCAGGATGACCATCAGGATCGCGAACGGAATCGAGCGGGTGATGTTCACGATGATGTCGGACAGGATCCGGTTGGTCACCGGCATCGGCCGCAGTCCGCCGGGAGCACTGGTGTGCAGGAAAATGCCGAGCGGGAGGCCAATCAGCAGGGTGAAGAATCCGGAGACTCCCACCATGAGCAGCGTGTCCGCGACGGCTTCGGGAAGCGCCTTGGTGATGCCGGGGTTATTTGCGAGTTCTTCGAGCAGGTTCATGCTGCAACCTCCACTGCGACGCCCTGGGCGGCGAGGTATGTCCGCACAGCGTCCATGTCGGTGCTCTGGTCCAGCTGGACGCGGAGCCGGCCAAAGCGTGTTCCGGCAAGGGTTTCGACGCTTCCGGCCAGTACGTTGACGTCGGTGTCGAAGCGCCGGGTCAGTCCTGAGAGCACCGGTTCTGTGGCATGCTCACCGACCATCAGGAGTTCCACCACCGGTCCGCCCGGGATGGGAGGAGTTGCCGGAAGCGGGATGAGGGCCTTGGCCAGGCGGCCGCCCAAATCGGAGGCGACTTCCTGCAGCGGTCCATGCTCGACCACGCGCCCGGCTTCGAGCAGCGAAACAGAGTCGCAGATCCGCTTCACGACGTTCATTTCATGGGTGATGATCAGGACGGTCAGCTCCAGCCGGCGGGTCAGCTCCGCGATCAGGTCCAGGATCTCGTCCGTCGTACGCGGGTCGAGGGCAGACGTGGGCTCATCACAGAGGAGCACGTCAGGATGGGCCGCGAGGGCACGCGCAATCCCCACCCGCTGCTTCTGTCCGCCGGACAGCTGGGCCGGGTAGGCGTCGGCGAAGTCGGCAAGTCCCACCAGCGCGAGCAGCTCGGTGACGCGGGCCTGGATCTCGCGGCGCGGGGTACCCACCAGTTCCAGGGGATGGGCGACGTTCGCGGCAGCGGTCCTGGAATCCATGAGGTTCGCGTGCTGGAACACCATGCCAATACGGCGGCGTGCCTGCCGGATTTCGGCGTCCTTCACGTTGGTCAGTTCCCGGCCGTCGATGGTGACGGTTCCCGACGTCGGGCGGTCAAGCAGTGTGAGGCAGCGGACCAGCGTGGACTTCCCGGCACCGGAATGTCCGATGATGCCGTGGATGGATCCCTTGGGCACGCTCATGCTCACGCCGTCCAGGGCGACCACATCGCGGGCGCCCTGACGGTAGACCTTCCGCAGGTCGGTAACAGTGATCATTCATCCTCGTGTCTGCGTTGTTGTACTCAAAATGTCGTGCAGGAAGCGGCCAGGCGGCATAGGACGCCAACGGCCAGGCGGCATGGGACGCCAACGGCCCGGCCAGGGGAGGAGTGCCTGCCAATCGCGTGGCACAGGGCGGGGAACCCGGTCCTGTGGACCGGCCGGTGCGCCCGGGCGCCATCAGCGCCAAACACTGCGTTAAGTATGTCAATGCTACGCGCGGAGGGTGCGCAGGCTGAAATCCGGTTCTGCGGAGATCAGGCTGGTACTGCGGCATCTCCGGACAGTGCCAGGCCCAGCTGACCGCCGGCTTCTTCGACCAGCAGCGGTACCGTCCCGGCCAGGGAACGTGCCGGTGCGGCGTCAACCGCATCAACCGCGCCGGCCGCGGCCAGCTGCGGGACGGCCAGCTGCGGGACGGCCGCCGGGGCGGACTTGACCGGCCAGGTGCCGTCGATCACCGCTTCGGGGTCCCGGCGGCGGAGGTAGGACTGGAAACTGGCAGCCTGCTCGGCCGCCCACCCGACCTGCAGCCGATGCAGCGCAGTGCATTCCTGGGCAAGGACCGGGAAAGCATTCGCCATGGCGGACCCGACCGCGAGCGTGGCCATGACATCCGCAGCGGAGGTGTGCGCATTCTCGAAGCTGACGCCGTAGTGCTCGGCCGTGGCGGTCAGCGTCCGCTTTCCGCGCCGGTACCGGTCTGCCTGCTTGTCCATGATGTAGGGGTCAATGACGGGGAACGGCACGGGCGCCGTAAGGCCCGCACGTTCGGCCTCGCGGGCCAGCACGGTGAAGTCGTAGGAAGCGTTGAAGGCCAGCACCGGAACTCCGGCGCCGAAGAAGCCGTTCAGGACCTGGATGATCTGTTCGACGGCGGTCCTGCCGGGCAGGCCCTCCCGCTGCGCCTGCGCGGTGGTTATGCCATGGATGGCTGCCGCCTCCTCCGGAATCTCCACGCCCGGGTCCACCAGCCACTCGTGATGTTCCAGGACATTCCCCGCGGCATCCACCAGGATGATCGACGCCGTGACAATCCGGGCGGACTGCGGATCGCGGCCCGTGGTTTCCAGGTCGAAGGATGCACGGGGGAGGTTATGCCAGCTCAACATATTTCCAACGTACCCGCGGGCACGGACATTTCCCGGATTCAGCACGCCGGCGGCGGCTACGCTGGAGGCATGCGGGAGGACTATGACGAGGCGGTGCTGGCGGTAGCCGTGCTGATTCCTCCAGGCCGGGTGCTGGCTTACGGGGACATCGCCGAACTCCTCGGTAAGGGCGGGCCGCGGCAGGTGGGCAAAGTGATGTCGCGCAGCGGCTCAGCCGTGCCGTGGTGGCGTGTCATCAGGTCCTCAGGGGAGCCGCCTGCCTGCCACGGCCGGCGCGCCTGGGAGCACTATGTGCAGGAGCGAACGCCGGTTCGGGGGAACATGGCACCGGACGGAACCGGTTACCGGGTCCGGCTTCCGGAGGCGCGCTGGCAGCCCTCGGACGCGGACTGGCACGTGCTGGACGGGCTGCGGAGCCGGCTCGCGGCGGACGCGGCAGCAGCGAATCAGGCAATGTCAGCGGGACGTGGTGAAGTGGAGGCATGAGCATCAACCTGCAACTGGTTCCGCCGGCAGCCGCCGGCAGGACAGCTCCGGCCCTCAGCCCGGACCAGCAGCTGGCCGTTGACAGGAGTACCGGCAGCGGGCCGCTTCTGGTCCTGGGTGCTCCGGGCACCGGCAAATCGACAGTCCTGGTCGAGACCGCCGTCGCACGGATCGAACGCGGCGGCCTGGACCCCGCCGGCGTCCTGCTGCTCGCCCCCTCCCGCCTGGCAGCCGCCTCCCTGCGTGATGCCCTGTCCGCGCGGCTGGAACGGACCATCAGCGCCGCGCCTGCGCGGACCTGGGCCTCTTACGCCTTCGACGTCATCCGCCGGGCAAAAGCCGAGGGCAGGCTCCCTTACATCACCCGTGCACCGAAACTGCTTTCGGGTGCGGAGCAGGACGTGATCATCAAGGAACTGCTGGCCGGCCACGGCCAGAACGGCGTGCCGGAGCTTCCCTGGCCGGAGTCCCTGTCCATGGCGCTGGGGACCCGAGGATTCCGGCAGGAGGTGCGCCAGCTTTTTGACCGCGTGATCGAACTGGGGCTGGAACCGTCGGAACTGGCCGGCTTCGGGCGGCGGTATGGCCGCCAGGACTGGGTTGCGGCCGCAGCCCTCTACGGGGAATACCGCGACGTCCTGGACATCCGGATGCCCGAGGCTTTCGACCCTGCTGGCATTATCACCAGCGCCCTGCACATCCTCCAATCCGATCCGGAGTTCCTGGCAGCTGAACACGAACGGCTGAAGCTGGTCCTGGTTGACGACCTGCAGGAAGCCAACCCGGCCATCCACCAGCTGCTCGGCGTGCTTGCCGCGGGACGTGATGCCGTGGTGACCGCTGCACCGGACACCGTGGTGCAGGGGTTCCGCGGTGCCCGGCCGGACCTGCTCGGCAACCTTCCGGAGACACTCGGCCCGGGACTGGAAACGGCCGTGCTGCAGACCCAGCACCGCCTGGCGGCACCGGTTGCCTCGGCATGGCACCGGGTAGCCTCCAGGATCTCCGTGGTGCCGGGCCTGCCGTCCTGCCGCAGCAGCGTAGGGCGGCCCTGCCCGGAGTCCGGGAAGGAGTCCGCCGGTGAGGCCACGGCTCCCGCGGCCACAGCGCACGTCGTGGACTCTCCGATGCATGAAATGCGCTACATCGCCCAGCGCATCCTTCAAGCCCAGCTGCTGGACGGCCGGCCGCTGGAAGACATTGCGGTCATCGTCCGAACCGGCGGGCAGCTCTCCCGGATCCAGCGCTACCTGACCAGCCAGGGAATCGAAGTCAAGGTGCCCGTGGCGGAGAAAGCCGTGCGGGATGAAGCAGCCGTCCGGCCGCTGCTGGACGCGTTCGCCGTCGTGCTCGTTCCCGAACTCCTTACTCCCGAGACTGCTGTCTCGCTGCTGACATCCCGCATCGGAGGCGCCGGTTCCCTGGACCTGCGCCGGCTGCGGCAGGCTCTGCGGCGTGAAGAGCTGCGTGCCGGCGGCGGACGCAGCTCCGATGCGCTGCTGGTGGAAGCACTGCTTGATCCGCTCTCCGACTCCGGCCTGGCCCTTGCCGGCCTCGGCTGGGAGGCCGGAGCCGCGAAACGCCTGGCCGCGATGCTGCGTGCGGGCAGGGAAGCCGCTGCCCAGCCGGGAGCAACTGCCGAGACCCTCCTCTGGGCGCTCTGGTCAGCCTCGGGCTGGTCCAAGAAGTGGGCCGAGGCAGCGCTGGCCGGAGGGTCAACGGGGCTGCGCGCCGACCGCGACCTCGACGCCATCATGGCGCTGTTCCAAACCGCTGAGCGTTACGTGGACCAGCTGCCCGGTTCCACGCCCGCCCAGTTCCTGGACTATTTGACGAGTTCCGAACTGCCCATGGATACCCTGGCAGCCCGGGCCCAGAAGCGCGACGCGGTTGAACTGCTGACACCGGCCAGCGCAGCCGGGCGTGAATGGCCGCTGGTCATCGTCGCCGGAATCCAGGAGGGAGTCTGGCCGAACCTGCGCCTGCGCGGTGAGCTGCTGGGCAGCGGCGACCTCGTATCGGCAGTCGAATACGGCGACGATTACCGCCGGTACCGGAACCCCCAGACGCTGATGCACGCTATCCGGCACGATGAACTGCGCAGTTTCTCGACCGCCGTTTCCCGGGCCAAAGAGGAACTGATCTGCACGGCGGTTGCCTCGGAGGATGAACAGCCCTCACAGTTCCTGGACCTGGTGGACCCGCTTCCGGACGGTGTGCTCGTCCGGGAACGGACGGAGGTCCTGCGTCCGCTCACGCTGCGCTCGCTGGTTGCGGAGCTTCGGGCCCACGCCCAGCAGTCAGACACGGTCCCCGAAGAGGCGGCAGAAGCCGCCGGACACCTGGGGCGCATGCTGCGGCACCCTGTTCGGGTGCCGGGCGCCGCACCCGGCGAGTGGTGGGGTTTGCTGCCGTTGTCCACGACTGAACCGATCCTGCCGCCGGATGCGCCGATCCCCGTCTCGCCGTCGAAGGTGGACGCCGTGATGAAGTCACCGCTGAGCTGGTTCGTTTCTGCTGCCGGCGGTGAGCAGGCAACGGACTTTGCCCGTTCCCTGGGCACGCTCGTCCACCAGATAGCGCAGGAGATGCCCGATGCGACCGGCAGTGAGTACGCTGCCGAGCTGCTGCGGCGCTGGCCCTCCCTGGGCATGAAGGACTCCTGGGAGAGCAAGCTCGATCTCCAGCGGGCCGAAAAAATGGTCCGCAAGCTCGCGGACTACGTGATCCAGATGCGCCAGGGAGGGCGGCACCTGGTGGCCGTCGAGAAGGATTTCGAGGCTGAGATACCCGTGGAAGTCCGCGGCGCTGTCCGTACAGCGCTCCTTCGCGGCCAGATTGACCGGCTGGAAGCGGACGCCGAGGGCCGGCTTTTCATCGTGGACCTGAAGACCGGAAAGTCAGCTCCCAAGAAGACCGACCTAGCCGGGCATCCCCAGCTGGCGGCGTATCAGGAAGCGGTGCGGAAAGGCGCCCTCGAGGAAGGGCCGCCGGTGCCGGGCGGCGCCGCCCTGGTTCAGCTGGGCACGTCCTCCAAGGGCGTTTCCGTGCAGGAGCAGCCACCGCTGGGGGCCGGGGAGGAGAGTGCCTTCGAGATGATCCAGCAGGCGGCCGAACTGATGTCCGGCGCGACCTTCGAGACCATTCACGATCCCGGGCGAAGCGGCTTCGGCGGTCACGGCTGCCGGCTGCCGGAAATCTGTCCGCTCTGCACTGAAGGAAAGCAGGTCACCGAGTGAGCGTCCATGTTGGGGAAGAGGTGCTGGGGGAACAGCGGAAGGCACGGTCCTACTCTGCGCGTCAGCTCGCCGAGCTGCTGCACGGGGATTCGGCCGAGCCGGTCCAGTACCCGACCGAGGCACAGGAAGCGATCATCGAAGGCCCCCTTGAACCGCTCCTGGTAGTGGCCGGTGCAGGCTCGGGAAAGACCAAAACGATGGCGGACCGGGTGGTCTGGCTGGTGGCCAACGGGCTCGTGGAGCCCGAACAGATCCTCGGTGTGACCTTCACGCGGAAGGCGGCAGGCGAACTTGCCTCCCGCATCCGGGGGAGGCTTAGGCTGCTGCACCGTGTGATGGGTGCCGCAGCGGACGCCCCGGAGGACAGCCAGCTGGAACCGTCGGTGTCCACCTACCACTCCTACGCCAACGGAATCGTGAACGACTACGGCCTGCGGATCGGCGTCGAACGCGACTCCGTGATGCTGGGCGGAGCGCAGTCCTGGCAGCTGGCGAACGAAGTCGTGGAGGCCTACGCGGGAGACTACGAACACTTCACGGCAGCCAAATCCACGCTCGTCGGGGCCGTCCTGCAGATGGCATCGGAATGCTCGGAGCACCTGTGCACTCCGGCCCAGGTGCGCGCCGAGCTGGAGCGGCACATTGCCGAGGTCCAGGCGCTGCCCTATCAGGCCGGCAAGACCAAGGAGCCCGCCCAGGCAGCCACAACCCTGCTCGGCAAGCTCCGTACCCGGGTCTCCGTCACGGAGCTGGTGGAGTCCTACCAGCGTGCCAAGGCTGAGCGGCGGCAGCTGGACTTCGGCGACCTGGTGGCGCTGGCCGCCCGGATCGCCGAGGAAATTCCGGAAGCAGTGGAGATGGAGCGCGCCAAGTACAAGGTAGTTCTCCTGGACGAGTTCCAGGACACCTCGCATGCGCAGATGGTCCTGTTCTCCAAGCTGTTCGGGGACGGGACGCCCGTGACCGCAGTCGGCGATCCGCACCAGTCCATCTATGGTTTCCGCGGCGCATCTGCCGGACAGCTGGGGACGTTCCGCACCAATTTCCCCAAGGTCCTGGCTGACGGCAGCAGGACACCCGCCGCCGTCGCTAATCTTTCGGTCGCCTGGCGGAACTCCACCTCCATCCTCGCCACCGCCAACTCCGTCTCAGCACCGCTGAACCAGGGCGTGCCGTGGCTGAAGCACAACCGGCCGCTGGACGTCCCCGAACTCCAGGCGAAGCCGAACGCCCGCGTCGGAGATGTCTACCTTGGCCGTTACCTCACGGAGAAGACGGTCCAGCTGCCCGACGGGACGGTGAGCCTGGGGGAAGCCGAGGCCCTGGCAGCGCAGATCGCCGGCCTGCGGACACAGTGGTGGAAACATCCCGACCACGAGACGGACGGCCGGGGAAACCTGCTTCCCCCCACCGTTGCGGTTCTCTGCCGGGGAAAGAAGCAGTTCGACCCGATCCGCCGTGCTTTGGAGGCAGAGGGGATCCCCGTCCAGATCGTCGGGCTGGGCGGCCTGCTTTCGACGCCGGAAATCGTTGACCTGCTTGCTGTCCTGCGCGTGCTCGGGGATCCCGGGCGTTCGGATTCAATGCTGAGGATCCTGGCCGGAGCGCGCTGGCGGATCGGTCCGGCGGACCTCATGGCCCTGGCCGACTGGTCACGGCATCTGGTGCGGGTACGGGAACGCGCTGTCAGTGTCCAGGACCTGGCCGACGTCGACGGTCCCGACGAAAGCGGAGCCGCAGTCGTCGAGACTGATCTGTCCGAAGCAGGCAGTCTCGTTGAAGCCGTTGATTACCTCCCCAAACCGGGGTGGGTGTCCCATGCCGGACGGTCACTGACAGCCGCCGGCCTGGCCCGCCTGGGCGCCCTGCGTGATGAGCTGCGGGAACTGCGCGGCTATGTGGGGGAGGACCTCACCACCCTCATTGGCGAAGTGGAACGGCGCATCCTTCTGGATATCGAAGTTGCGGCAAAACCGGGCATCAGCATCCACGAATCCCGGCGGAACCTCGACGCTTTCGTCGACGCCGCCGCCACCTTCAGCGCTTCGGCGGACCGCGTGGACCTTGCGGCCTTCCTTGCCTGGCTCGAGGTCGCGGATGAGGAAGAGAACGGGCTTCCGGTGACCCAGCTGGAGACCAGCAGGGAAGCGGTCCAGCTGCTGACCGTCCATGCGTCCAAGGGACTCGAGTGGGACGTCGTCGCCGTCCCCGGACTCAGCGAGGGCCAGTTCCCCAACGACAAGGACTCGCGCTGGAGCAGCGGCAACGAAGCTATCCCGTGGAACCTTCGCGGGGACGCGCCGGATCTTCCGCAGTGGGACTGGGAGCAGCCGGACCAGAAGTCGTGGGTCAACGCCGAAAAGCTCTTCGCCGAGGATGCCCGCGGGCATGCCGAACGCGAGGAGCGCCGCCTGGCCTATGTTGCCTTCACCCGGGCAAGGCACGTCCTGTTCTGCTCCTCAAGCGCCTGGGGCGGGGGCCGGTCCAAGCCGACGGGGGCCTCCCGCTACCTGCTTGACCTCTTCGAACTCGGAAAAGCCGGAGCGGACGGCTTCCATCTGCTGTCCTGGCTGGAACCCGGGGATGAGGGAGATGAGAACCCTGCCAACGCTCTGACGGAGCGGGCCGCCTGGCCCAAGGACCCGCTGGCACCGGCGCGCCGGACCTCAATGGAGGCAGCTGCAGCAGCCGTCCTGGCAGCGGCCGACGCCGGTTCCCCTGGCCCGGGCCTCCAGGATCGTGCCCCTGGAGAGGACAACGCACCCCTGGCAGATGATGCCGGGTCGGTGTTTCCGCCGGGTCGCTGGGGGAAGGACGTAGACCTGGTCCTGGCCCGGCACCGCGCTCCGGATGAGGTGATGCAGGTGGAACTGCCCGCCCATATTTCGGCCTCCATGCTGGTGGACCTGCAGGATGACCCGGAAGCCGTGACCCGGCAGCTGCGCCGGCCGGTTCCCCGGGAACCTGGAATGGCGGCACGCAAAGGCACGGCGTTCCACGCCTGGATCGAGGAGTATTTCGGCCGCAGCGGAATGCTCGACCTCGACGAATACCCGGGCGCGGCCGATGCCTACGTGGATGAGGCATACCAGCTTGAGGACATGGTGGCGACGTTCGAAGCGTCTGAGTGGGCACACCGGACTCCGGCCTTCATCGAGGTGCCGGTGGAGACCAGGGTGGAATCCGTAGTGGTCCGCGGGCGGATCGACGCGGTCTTCCGCGATGACGACGGCGGCTGGGACCTGATCGACTGGAAGACCGGTGCCCCTCCGTCTGCCGACAAGCTCGCCGTCCGCTCAGTGCAGCTGGCGGTCTACCGTTTGGCCTGGTCCCGACTGCAGAACGTTCCGCTGGAAAAGGTCCGTGCTGCCTTCTACTACGTCGCCGCGGATAAGCTCATCCGTCCGCACAACCTGCTGGACGCTGCGGAACTGGAAAAGATCATCGCCAGCTCTGCTCCGGGGGCCTGAAGGATCGGGGCCTGAAGGAACTGAGCCTGAAGGATCTGGGCCAAACCACACTGGGCCATCCGCATAGGGAGAGCCGCCGTCCCTTGGGGCGGCGGCTCTCCCTACTGTCTGTACTACCCGTGCTGTACTACCCGTGCTGTACTGCCCGTCTGTACTGCGCGTCTGTACTGCGCGGCCGCCGGGCTACGGAGTCGCCCGGCGAAGGGTTCCGTAGGACCCGGCAGCCAGCACGACTCCGGCCAGCAGGAGCCATCCGGCCAGGGCCAGGGGCGTGAGCTGGACAAACCAGGCGCCGACCTCGGCCCACGAGTCCGTGAAGCTCACAGCCGCTACGCTGCCCAGCAGCAGGAGCGCGAAGCCGACCAGCGCTGCGACCAGGCCCGTCGCCCGCCACCGCTTGTAGACCGTGGCGAACCAGAAACCGAACATGAACAGCAGCATGGACAGGGCAAAGTAGAGCAGGATTTGGGTGTACCAGGCGGACTCGGCGATCCACGGCAGGGCGAAGATGTTGCCGCCCACTCCCCAGCCGTTTGTGGCATCCTCGACGAGCCCGAGTACCCAATAGAGCACCCCGAGGGCGAGGGAGGCCAGCGCAAACAGTCCGAGCGTCCCGATGTAGAAGGACCGGCGGCTGACGCTCAGGGCCTGGGAGAACGGAAAGGTATAGGTCAGGGCCTGGACGCCGATGGCAAGGAAATACCACATGACGGATTGGCCGGAGAAGGCCATCCGGGTACCTTCGCCGTCGGAAGGAATCATGGCCAGGATGGCAATGGAGATCACGGTGGATGTGACCAGGATGATGGCAGGGATGCCCAGGTAGATCCATTTATTCAGCAGCTGCATCCGGGCTACAGCGAGAGCGCGGTTCATCGCAGGACCTCCAGATCCGTAGTGCTGCCGGCATGAGCGCCGTAGCTTTCGTTAGCTTTCAGGGTGCGCCGGATGATCAGCTGCTGCAGTGATACCGGTGCGAGTTCCAGTCCCATGGCAAGAGCCCGTTCCCGGTCGTCGGCGGCAAGGGGTGCATCGACTGTGACAGAAGCCAGGGCCCCCAGGTTTTCCCTGTGCAGAACCGGCCGGCCGGCCACGAACTCTTCCACGGATCCCGCCTTCCCGGCGACGGCGAATGCGGAGCCTGTGATGGCCTCCACTTCGTCATCGACGACGATCCTGCCGCGGTCGATGACGATGACGTGTTCAAGCAGGTTCGCCACTTCATCGATCAGGTGCGAAGAAAGGATGATCGTGCGCGGGTGGTCAGCAAAGTCCGTGAGCAGCCTGTCATAGAACAGCTGCCGTGCCACGGCGTCCAATCCCAGGTACGGCTCATCAAAGAAGGTCAGCTCGGCCCGGGAAGCCAGTCCGATAATGACGCCGACCGCAGACAGCTGGCCTCGGGAGAGCTTTTTGATCCGGTGCTTTTTGGGACGCGGAAGCTGGAAGTCTTCCAGCAGGGTCTCAGCGAGTTCGGCGCTCCAGTTCGGGAAGAACAAGGCGGCCGCGTCCAGGGCGTTCCGCACGGTGAAGTCATCCGGGTACTTCTGCGACTCCCGGACGAAGCAGAGCCGGGACAGAACCCGCTCGTTTTCAAACGGGTCCTCTCCAAAGATCCGGACTTCGCCCGAGCTGGCAAAACCCTGGGCGGTCAGGATGGACATCAAAGTTGTCTTGCCGGCACCGTTGCGCCCCAGCAGACCGTAGATCCGGTTCGCTTCGATGTTCAGGCTCACATCGTCCAGGGCGAGCTCGCCGCGGTAACTTCGGGTGATATTGCGGGTTTCTATGACGTTCATGGTGCCGGGGTCCCTTCGTAATCAGCGGCACTGCGTTGGATGAGAGTGGTGAGTTCCTCTTTGTCGATGCCCAATTTGGCGGCTTCGAGCTGGAGTGGCTGCACGTAGTGGCGGTAGAACTGCTCGCGGCGCTTGGCGAGTACAGACGCACGGGCGCCGGAGGCAACGAACATCCCGATGCCGCGGCGCTTATAGAGCAGTCCCTCGTCGACCAGAAGATTCACGCCCTTGGCTGCCGTTGCGGGGTTGATCCGGTAGAACGCAGCTATCTCATTCGTCGATGGCACCTGGCCCTCTTCCTGCAGGACGCCGTCGAGGACGTCCGACTCGATGCGTTCGGCGATCTGCTGGAAGATCGGCTTGCTGTCATCTATCACGGAACCCGCCTGTCTCGGTTCTTTGGTTAGTTACCCGACTAGCTAACCATTATGGCAACGTGGGCGTCAAGCCGGCGCCGGAAGTTTTTTGGCGAACAGAAAAACGCCCGCCTGGATAATCCAGACGGGCGTTTCAGGTGCGGGCGCGGACGCTACGGACGTGCGGAGCGGTCCGCTTCGGCCGGCGGGGTTTCGACTGCCACCAGGGGAATTGCCGACGTTGCCGGCTCGACGGCGTCGGCCTGCGGATCGCTTTTGCCAGCGCCGGCCTCCGCTTGCGGGTTCGAGGCCTGCGGCTGCGGGTTCGATGCGGCAGCCGGCGGAGCGTCGCCGGGAACGGCCACACCGGAAGCGGCTGCAGCATCGGCGGGGGCAGTAGATGGCGCGTCCGGCTTATCGTTGCCGGCGCTGTCTTCAGCGGCTGCGGCGTTCGCCGGCTCCGGAAGCGGAGTTACCGAGACCTTTTCAGCTTCGGGGTTCGGCAGGGGTTTCACGGTGACCTTGCTGCCGGCGGGTGCCTTTGCGGGAACGGAGTCCTGATCCGCGGGCGCCGGAGCCGGCACGGGCACCGGCGCTGACACAGGCACTGCCGCAGCCGCGTCGGCTTCTGTGGCCAGGGCGGATTCCTGTTCCAGGATGTCCGCTTCCAGGGTGGCCAGCATTTCCTCCGCTTCTTTCACCATCGCCTGGTTGCCGGCGGCAAGTCCGCGCACCAGCCACTGTGCCAGCGCGAACTCAGCGGAAAGTGCAGCCCGCCGGATCAGGTGGGGATCGACGGCGTCGGGCCGGGCCGCCACATAGGCGGCGTGCACCGCGTCGGTGAACGCGCTGTTGTTGGCCGCGATCAGCCAGGCGAAGTCATCAGCCGGGTCTCCGATGCGCAGGTCCGTCCAGCCGATGACGGCGCTGATCCTGCCGCCGGACACCAGGAGGTTGTCTTCGTGGAGGTCACCATGGACCACGTTGGGGCTGAAGCGCCAGAGTCCGATGTCCTCCAGCGCGTGTTCCCACCGGCGCAGCAGCGTGGCCGGGATCTTGCCGGTGGTGGCCGCCTGGTCCAGCTCATTGAGCTTGCGCTGGCGGAATTCGTTCGCGGTGTAGCTGGGCAGGTCTGCGTTGTTCACCAGCGACTGGGGCAGGGCATGGATGGCGGCCAGCGTCCGGCCAATGTCCTCGGCCAGGTCCTTGCCTGCGGCTGCCAGCTCATCGATGTCCCGCGTTGCGCCGGGGAGGTGGGAATAGACGAAGGTACAGAGCTCGCCCTTGCGGACGGTGCCGGCGACGTACGGGAGCGCGAAGGGCAGCTCGGCGCGGACTGCGGGGACGAAGGCACGAAGTACCAGGAGCTCTGTTTCGAGCCGCATGCTGGCTTCGACATGCTTCGGGGAACGTACCCGCCACTGCTTGCCGGCGTCGTCAACGAGCAGGGCGGCATCGAAATCTGCGGCGTCGTCCGGCGAACCGGCTACGCCGGTCAGCACCAGCGCCGGGACGGCGGCGCTGGCCAGGGCTGCCAATTCCATGGGGGAGCGTTTCACATCTTCAACCGTAGGGGCAGATGTGGCCTGAGTAACCCATAGCACCCGGCGAGTCGGAAGAGCGTGAGGAAAACCTCAGCGGGACGGGCCGCCCGTCCACCGCGGTGGTCCAGCTTTCCGGATGGGGGACCTAAGTCAGTACGGTAGGGGTATGAGTAGCCAGCTAGACACAGCCGATACCCCGAACCTGGGCCAGCTGCCGCTGGCACGCGGTGCGGTGGACCGAGGCAGCGAGCGCCGGGGCGCCGAAGATCTGTTCGAGCGTCTCCTGGAACAGGAGAGCACGCGCGTTATGTACGTGTCCCGAGGCCAGGCGCTGATCCGGGAGGACTCCCTGGTGCTCCGTCCCGTGGGGGAGGACGGTTTCGGCCCTGATCCGGTGTACCTGGGACGTACCCTTGCCGACGGCCAGGTTCCCGCCGGAGCGGAGATCGTGATGGCTACCCTTCCGGAGCCCGACGCCGCGCTGGAAGTCGACGGTGTCCGCTGGGCCAGCCTGAGGGAGGTCGCTACCACGCTCGGTTCGCTGGATGCCGGCCTGTTCGTCGAAGCCTGCGCCGTTGCCAACTGGCACGCCACGCACACGCACTGCCCCCGCTGCGGGGCCCCCACGGTGTTAGCCGAGGGAGGCTGGGTGCGGCGCTGCCCCGAGGACGGCAGCCAGCACTTTCCGCGCACCGATCCGGCCATCATCGTGGCCATCACTGACCCGCAGGACAGGATCCTCCTCGGATCCGCGGCGGCTTGGCCCGGCAGCCGGTACTCGACGCTGGCGGGCTTTGTGGAGCCCGGAGAGTCACTGGAAGCGGCGGTCATCCGTGAAGTGGCCGAGGAATCCAACGTTGTGGTGCGCAATCCGCAATACCTGGGATCCCAGCCCTGGCCGTTCCCCTGCTCCCTGATGCTTGGGTTCTGCGCGGAAGCGGATGGTACTGAACCTCAGGCTGACGGCGTCGAAATGTCGGATGTCCGGTGGTTCACCCGCAAGGAACTGACCGACGCCGTGGCCTCAGGGGAGATCACCATCCCGTCCGCCATCTCCATTGCACGCAACCTGATTGACCGCTGGTACGGCGGCCCTGTCCCGGAACCGGAGCTGACACGCGGGAAATGATCACCGATTCACTCGAAGCGCGCATCCTTGCCGGCCTCGACGACGAGCAGCGCGAAGTAGCAACAACCCTCACCGGCCCGTTGTGCGTCCTGGCAGGTGCCGGAACCGGCAAGACACGGGCCATTACGCACCGGATGGCCTACGGGGTGCATTCCGGACTCTACAAACCGCAGCAGGTCCTGGCCGTGACCTTCACCGCCCGGGCCGCCGCGGAAATGCGGACACGGCTGAGGGACCTGGGGGCGGGCGGGGTCCAGGCCAGGACCTTCCACGCAGCGGCACTAAAGCAGCTGCAGTACTTTTGGCCGCAGACCGTCGGCGGACCGTTGCCGGGCCTGCTGGACCACAAAGCCCAGCTGATTGCGGAGGCGGCCCGCCGGCTCCGGCTCTCCACCGACCGCGCCGCCATCCGCGACGTGGCCGCGGAAATCGAATGGGCCAAAGTCTCGATGCTCACGCCGGACAGCTACGTGCGCGCAGCGGCGGGCCGGGACGCACCCGCCGGTTTCGACCTCACCACGGTGTCCCGGATCTTCCAGTCCTACGAAGACGTCAAAGTGGACCGCAACGTCATCGACTTCGAGGACGTGCTGCTGATCATCGTGGGCATCCTGCAGGAAGATCCGCGCGTTGCGGCAACGGTCCGGGACCAGTACCGGCACTTTGTCGTCGACGAGTACCAGGACGTTTCCCCGCTGCAGCAGCGGCTTCTGGACCTGTGGCTCGGAGAGCGCGATGAACTGTGCGTCGTCGGTGACGCCAGCCAGACGATCTATTCCTTCACCGGCGCTACGTCCCGCCACCTCCTGGACTTCACGCACCGCTTTCCCGGGGCGCAGGTGGTCAAACTGGTTCGTGACTACAGGTCCACCCCCCAGGTCGTGAACCTGGCGAACCGCATCCTCGCGGCGCGGACCGCAGAGGGGGAGCGCCTGCGGAACGCTCCGGCATGGCCTGCCCCGCTGGAACTGATCGCGCAGCGCGAGTCAGGCCCGGAGCCCACCTTTACGGAATGCGCCGACGACGAGGCGGAAGCCGCGCAGGTTGCCGGGCGGATCCGCAAGCTGCTGGACGACGGCGTCGAAGCGAGCCAGATCGCCGTACTGTTCCGCACCAACGGGCAGTCCGAAGCCTACGAGCAGGCGCTCGCGACGGCCGGTATTGGTTACCAGCTCCGCGGCGGCGAGCGGTTCTTCGCCCGCAGGGAAGTCCGCGATGCCATGCTTCAGCTCCGTGCAGCGGCCCGCTCGGTCGGCACCGAACCGGTGCCGCAGGTGGTGCGGGACATCCTGGCAAACCTTGGCTACTCCGCTGAACCGCCCTCGGGCGGGGGAGCGACCCGCGAACGCTGGGAGTCCCTGGCCGCGCTGGTGGCACTCGCCGACGAGATGCATGCCAACCGCACCCAGGAACCGGACAGCATCTTCACCCTGCAGGATTTCACCGTGGAACTGGAGGAACGCGCCGCCACCCAGCACGCTCCCAAAGTCCAGGGCGTCACTTTGGCCAGCCTGCACTCCGCCAAGGGCCTGGAATGGGATGCAGTGTTCCTGGTTGGGCTCAGCGAAGGGCTGATGCCCATCTCCTTCGCGGACACCCAGGAAGCGGTGGACGAAGAACGGCGCCTGCTCTACGTCGGCATCACCCGTGCGCGCGTGCACTTGGCCCTGTCCTGGTCGACGGCCCGCACACCCGGCGGGCGCGCGAACCGCAAGCCCTCCCGGTTCCTGGACGGGCTGCGGCCGAACACGGCACGGGACGCCGCCGGTCCCCGGACGGCCCGCCCGGCGCGCCGCAAGGTCACCGGACCGGCGAAGTGCCGCGTCTGCGGGACGCTGCTCGGCACCGGTGCCGAGCGGAAGATGGGCCGCTGCGGGGACTGTCCGGCCACCTATGACGAGGTGACCTTTGAGGCCCTGCGCGAATGGCGGAAGGAAGCCGCCAATGAAGCGGGTGTGCCGGCTTTTGTGGTCTTCACCGACGCCACCCTCGTTGCGATCGCCGAGGACAAGCCGCCGACACTCAACCGGCTGGCGACGCTGCCCGGTGTGGGTCCGTCCAAGCTTGAGCGCTACGGGGAAGCAGTGCTGGCAGTTCTCGCGCAAAGCCCGGAGGCTTAGGCCGCGCTTCGCCCGGACTGCAGCCGGCACCCGCAGCCGGGATGGAACTGCAGCGGTTCCAGACCGATGTGCCCGTCTGCGGTCCGAAGCTGCAGGACGGCCGACCAGGTCACCGGCTGGGCCACCCCATCAATAAACGAAAGCACCTGGTTGGCTGCGATTCCGGCAGCCAGGCCCGCCGCGCTCACTTCCTCGCCGCCGGGCCCACCGGCACCGGGACCTCCGTTCCCGCTGCTTTCCAGTGCGGCCGAGGAAGCGTACCAGCCGGGATCGGCGTCACCGCGGTGCCGGTCCAGGCAGCCGAGGCACGGTGTCGCTCCGGGCACCACCAACGGTCCGACCGAGTAGCCGTACTGCTGGACGGTGACTGCCAGATGGGGATGCCCGCGGTCGCCGGCTGCGGCGGTGTGCCGGGAATCCGGCTGCTCATGGACAAACAGGGCCAGGTCGACCGCGGCGGCAGCTCCACCCGGTGCGCCTCCCGGGACATGCAGCACCCGGACCGTGGGATCGATCCGGTAAAGATGCCGTTTAACGGCCCGGAAACGCTGCATCCCGATGTCCGTCAGGGCGTAGGCAGGGCCGACATCGGACGCAGAGACTGCCCCCGGATCACCGAGCAGCAGGGTCCCGACACCGGCAGCGGTGAGCGTGCGTGCCACGAGGGCGCCGCACCGGCCCAGGCCCTGGATTTCCACTGCGGCCGCGGACCTCCGGGAAACCGCTTCCGCAGCGTCCCGTCCGTAAACAGCAGACAGTCTCTGGACGTCCGGACGCAGCCTTTCCCCGCGCAGCGGCGGAAGGGCATGCCCGTTCCCCGCGCAGGGCAGAAGCACTGGGGCCAGCGCCGAGAGCAGCTGGGACTGCCGGTCCGCACCGATGCCCGCCGCAGCGGCCGCAGCCGGCTCCGCGCCATCCGGAACCCCGGCCCTGAGGTTCCGGATAAAGGACAGATCCGCCTCTGTCAGGCCGGCCAGGAGCAGCGCTCCGGCACCGAAGCCAAACTGGCGCCGGTCGGCACCAAGGTCCAGGACATGGATGCCCGGGTTGATCCGCATGCTGGTCCTCCTGGACGACGGCGGTGGGATAGTCGGACACCCATGCTGGCATGCGTAACACACCCTTTGCGGGTTTTCCACAGCTTTTCCGAACCCCGGATGTGCGGCCTAAAGTGGACCCATGCCTTCTGTGTCCGTTCCTGCCACGACCCGCGGCGGGATGCCCATTGAAGTCCGCCGTTCAGCACGGCGCAAACGGACGGTCAACGCGGTGTTCCGCGACGGGGTAGCCGTGGTGTCCATTCCGGCGCATTTCACCCGTCATCAGGAAGCTGAGTGGGTCCAGCGCATGGTTGACCGCCTGGAGACCAGGGCTGCGGCCGTGCCGGCGCCGGATCCCGCGAAGGCGGATTCCGAACTGGAACAGCGTGCCATGGATCTCTCCGCACGCTATTTAGGGGGAGCTGCCAGGCCATCCTCGGTCCGTTGGGTCAGCAACCAGAACTCCCGCTGGGGATCGGCGACGCCGGCACGCGGCACCATCCGGCTCTCGAAGACGCTCATCGGCATGCCGTCATGGGTAGTGGACTATGTGCTGCTGCACGAACTGGCCCACCTGATTGAGGGATCACACAGCCCCAAGTTCTGGCGGCTGCTGGAGTCCTATCCGCAGACTGAGACCGCCAAGGCGTACCTCTCCGGTGCAGCCTTCGCCGCTGCGCGCGGACTTAAAGGAGAGATGGCAGAGGACTAAGGTGCCGGCGCGGTCTGCCGGGCCGGCACCTGGCCCGCTTACTGCTTTTCCGGCCCGTCGTTGTCTTCGTCCCGGTTCGGGGTATCTTCGCCTTCGGAGTTTTCCGCTGCGTCCGTCGTTGCGCCCGCGTCGTGGGAATCCGCATCCGTTTCCGGCGTTTCCTTGTCGAAGCCGCCCTCGAGCAGCCGCCTGAGCGCAGCGTCGACATCGGAATCCGAGGCATCCAGCAGCTCGCGGCGCTTGCTGAAGCCCTCCGGATCATCCAGGTCCTTGGACGTCGGCATGAGGTCCGGGTGCTGCCAGATGGCGTCGCGGCCGTCCACGCCCCGCTCTTCGCGCAGCTGTGCCCACAGCACGGAGGCGTCCCGCAGCCGGCGGGGCCGCAGTTCGAGTCCAACGAGCGAAGCGAACGTGTGCTCGGCGGGGCCGCCGCTGGCGCGCCGGCGGCGGATCATTTCCCGCAGGGCAGCGGCAGAGGGGAGGTTCGCCGTCGCGGCAGCAGTGACTTCATCAACCCAGCCTTCCACCAGTGCCAGGGCGGTCTCCAGCCGTTCAAGGGCTGCGGCCTGTGCGGGCGTGCGCTCGGGCTGGAACACGCCTCCTGCCAGAGCCTCCTGGATGGACTCCGGGTTGGACGGGTCAATGTCGCGGGCGACTTCTTCGATCTTGGACATGTCGATGTGGATACCGCGGGCATAGCTTTCGATGATCCCAAACAGGTGTCCGGCAAGCCACGGCGCGTGCGCAAAAAGACGGGCGTGTGCGGCCTCGCGGACGGCGAGGTAGAGCCGGACCTCGGTCTCGGGAACGTCGAGTCCTTCGCCGAAGCCCGCCACGTTGGCCGGAAGCAGGGCCATGGTGCCGCCGGCCAGGGGCAGCCCGACGTCGGTGGAGCTCACGACCTCCTTGGAGAGGGCGCCCACAGCCTGTCCCAGCTGGATGCCGAACATGGCACCGCCCATGTTGGCGAGCATGGAGGAGGCCCCGCCCATCATGGATTTCATCTCTTCGGGCATCTGGGTGGCAATGGCGTTCGAGAGCGCCTGCGAAATGCTGACGGCCACAGGTTCGGTGAGGCGGCGCCACGAGTCCATCGTCGCTTCCACCCACTCTGCACGGGACCAGGCCTTGCCCAGCGCACTGGCAGAGGGGAAGTCCGTCGCTGGATCGAGCCACATCTGGGCGACATGCAGTGCCTCGTCGACTTCCCGCTGCTGCTGGGGGGTGACGGAGGGGTCAGCGCCGGTGGCAGCCACGCGGCGCGCATTGTCCTTGGCCAGCTGCCAATTGACGGGACCGTCGGCCGGGGCACTGAACATGGCCTGGACCTGCTGGAAGATCATGGCCATGGCATTTGGGTCCGAGGGGAGTCCGGCTGCCTTCGCCAGCTCCTGGGGATCGAGGCCGCCGGCCTGTCCGCCGCCGAAGAGGCGCGCGAGCATCTCGGACAACGGGTCCTGGGGGGAATCCCCGTGATCGGAGGGGTTTGAGCTCATCGATACCACCGGTCCTGTGGAAGTTCTAATGCGTCGGCCCCAGGTGGATCACCGGTTGCCTGTGTTCCCACGTTACCGGCATGGGCCGGGACCTGTCCCGCATTCGGGGATTCGTTCGCTGTTGGCAAAGGAGCACGTGGGAGAATGTATCCCGCACCCACCGCCGGCGCACGAAAGGAAAGCCGATTGCGCTCCCCGAAGAAAGACCAACCCTCAGGGTCCGGTTCCGAACCTGCACAGCGCGCCGGCGCGCCGGATCCGGTTCCCGGCGGTGAAAAGCCGTCCAGACAGCGCCCTCCGCGCCGTCGGGCCATGTTCGTTGCCGGCGGTGCTGCGCTGGTTCTCGGCGCTGCCGGACTCCTGCTTCCGGCGCCGTACGTGCTGGAGTCCCCGGGGCCCACGTTCAACACGATCGGTGAAATCTCCTCCGGCCCGCTCATCACCATAGAGGGGGAGCAGACCTACTCCACCAGCGGCGAACTGGACCTGACCACCGTCTACGTCTCGGGCGGGCCAAACGGCAGTGTCAGCATGGCCGAGGTGCTGGCCGCCTGGCTCAGTCCGGATGATGCCGTGCTGCCGATGGACTTTGTCTACCCTCCCGGTACCACCAGCGGCGAGATCGAAGAGGAAAACACCGCCGCGATGGCTTCATCCCAGGAGTCTGCCGTGGCGGCCGCGCTCGCCGAGCTGGACATTGACTTCACGCAGGAAATCTCGGTCGCAGGGATCATGGAAGGCGCTCCTGCCGAGGGGGAACTTGAAACCGGAGACATCCTGCTGGCGGTTGACGGCCAGCCCGTCACCGATGTTGAGTCCCTGCGCCAGGGGCTTAACGAGACGCAGGGATCTCCCGCGGTCCTGACGCTTCGGCGGGGCGGGGAGGAGAAGGAAGTGAGCATCACTCCTGAGCTCTCGGACACCGGTGCCTACCAGATGGGCGCCTACCTCAGCATCGACTTCACCTTCCCGTTCGACGTCGCCATTGCCCTGGAAAATGTTGGCGGAGCCTCGGCAGGAATGATGTTCGCCCTGGGGATTATCGACAAGCTGACACCGGGCGAGCTGACCGGGGGAAGGCATTTCGCCGGTACCGGAACCATCGACGCCGCAGGAAAGGTCGGTCCGATCGGCGGCATAGAGCAGAAGATGGCGGGAGCCGCCGACAGCGGCGCAGAGTTTTTCCTCGCCCCGGACGCCAACTGCGGGGAAGTGGCCGGCAACATTCCCGAGGGCCTCGACGTCGTCAGTGTCTCGACACTTGAGGAAGCGCTGGACGCCGTGGAAGTGCTGGCCGGCGGTGGCAGTACCGATAATTTGGGCTCCTGCACAGACTAATCCCGGGAGGGGCTCCGCGGACACGGCGCAAGCCGCGGGAATCACGATCCTAATAAGGTTCCGCTGTGATGGCCTGAGAAGTGGCCGATCGCGGGCGAAACAAGGCAGAATAAGGAATCACGGCAATGTTGGGCAGGCCGTCGGACAGAGGGGTCGGGTTGCTTCGCCAAGGAGGCACCGGAAGTCCCTCCGCACCGAGCTGCTGCCAGGTGCCGTGAGCCGACGCCCCGAATGATGAGGAAACTGTGACTTCCGGACCAAATGGCCCATTCTCCCGACCGAGCCCCAGCACACCCCACCGGCGGCGCAGCCCGCTGATTGCCACCCTGATTGTCGTGGCTGTCCTGGTGATCGGGTTTGTGTACTTCTCCCAGGTGTACGCGGACGTGCTCTGGTACAACCAGCTCGGGTTCCTCGAAGTCTTCTTCAAGGAAAACCTGACCCGGATCGCCCTGTTTGCCGCCGCTTTCCTGGTGATGGCCGCGTGTGTTTTCTTCAGCATCCGCGCTGCCTACTCGTCCCGGCCCATCTATGCGCCGGACAGCTCCCTGCAGGACAACCTGAACCGATACCAGGCGCAGCTCGAGCCGGTTCGCAAGCTCCTCATGATCGGCATTCCGATCGTGGTTGGCGGCTTCGCCGGAACCGCGGCCATGTCGATGTGGCAGCAGGCCCTGCTGTTCCTGAACCGTCATGACTTCGGCCGGACGGACCCCGAGTTCAACATGGACTACAGCTTCTATCTCAATACGCTGCCGTTCCTCGGGTTCATTGTCGGCTTCCTGATCTCCGTCGTCGTCATCAGCGGCATCGCCGGCCTGCTGACGCATTACCTCTACGGCGGAATCCGCCTGGAGGAGAAGGGCGTGTTCGTCAGCCGCCCGGCACGTATCCACATTGCCGTCATCGCGGCGTCGTTCCTGCTGCTGCAGGCCGCAAACTTCTGGCTTGACCGGTACAACACGCTTCAGAGCACCTCCGGGGCCTGGACCGGCGCGCTGTACACGGATGTCCACGCGGTGATTCCCACCAAGGCAATCCTGGCCGTGGCCTCGATCATCGTCGCCCTGCTGTTCATTGTGTCGGCGGTCATTGGCCGCTGGCGCCTGCCGATCATCGGCACGGCAATGCTGGTCATCACCGCGATCGTGGCCGGAGGCGTCTACCCGTGGATCGTCCAGCGCTACCAGGTCATTCCCTCGGAACAGACCCTTGAAAGCGAATACATCCAGCGCAACATCGACCTCACCCGCGAGGCCTACGGGCTCTCCGACACGGAGGTCATTCCGTACGACGCCACGGTTGACGCCAGCGCCGGCGCCCTCGCCGAGGACGCCGGAACCACGGCAAACATCCGTCTCCTGGACCCCAACGTCGTTTCCGACGCCTTTGGGCAGCTCCAGCAGTTCCGCCAGTACTACCAGTTCCCCGAAACCCTGAACGTCGACCGCTACGACGTGGAGGGCGACATCCAGGACACGGTTATCGCCGTGCGTGAACTCAACATCAACGGCGTCCCGGACGGCTGGGTTAACGAGCACGTCCTCTATACCCACGGCTACGGCGTGGTCGCTGCCCGCGGTTCGACCGTCCAGCCGGACGGCAAGCCGAGCTTCATGGAATCGGGCATCCCCTCGACCGGTGTCCTGGGCGACTACGAACCGCGCGTCTACTTCGGCGAGTCCTCCCCGGACTACTCGGTGGTCGGCGCTCCGGAAGACGCCGCCCCGGTGGAAATCGACCGTCCGCAGACCGGCAACGCCGAAGACGATACCCAGACCACTTTCCGCGGCGAAGGCGGTCCGAGTGTCGGCAACATCTTCAACCAGCTGGTTTACGCCATCAAATTCCAGTCCACGGAACTGCTGCTCTCGGACTTCGTCAACGAAGAATCCCAGATCCTCTATGACCGCGATCCCCGCGAACGCGTCGAGAAGGTCGCCCCGTACCTGACCGTCGACGGCAACGCCTACCCGGCCGTCGTCGACGGACGCGTGAAGTGGATTGTGGACGGCTACACGACCAGCCGTTTCTTCCCTTACTCCACCCAGCAGGAACTGGCGGACGCGACAACCGATTCGCTGACCGGCGGTGCCTCCGCTGCGCTTCCCGCAGACAAGGTCAACTACATCCGCAACGCCGTCAAGGCCACAGTGGATGCCTACGACGGTTCCGTCACCCTGTACGCCTGGGATGATGAGGACCCGCTGCTGCAGGCCTGGCAGGACGTTTTCCCGTCCACCCTCAAGCCCTACAGCGACATGTCTGCCGACCTCATGGCACACGTGCGCTACCCGGAGGATCAGTTCAAGGTCCAGCGTGAGCTGCTTGGGCGTTACCACGTCACCGACGCCCAGTCCTTCTACCAGAACGACGATGCCTGGTCGGTTCCCTCCGACCCGACCCGGACCAACTCCGACGTCAAGCAGCCGCCGTACTACCTCTCACTGCAGATGCCCGGGCAGGAGAGCCCGACGTTCTCGCTGACGACGCCGTTTATTCCGTTCGTTGACCAGAACCAGGAAGCGCGCAACGTGCTGTACGGCTTCCTGTCGGCTGACGCTGATGCGGGTACCGGAAAAGCCGGTGAAAAGGCGGACACCTATGGAACGCTGCGTTTGCTCGAACTGCCGACCGATACCGCGGTGCCGGGTCCGGGCCAGGCGCAGAACCGCTTCAACTCCGACCCCACGGTTTCCAACGCCTTGAACCTGCTCCGCCAGGGCGCCTCGGAAGTCATCAACGGCAACCTGCTCAGCCTGCCGGTTGGCGGCGGCATGCTCTACGTCCAGCCGGTCTATGTGCAGTCCTCGGGCGCTTCTTCCTACCCGACCCTGCAGCGGGTCCTGGTCAACTTCGGCGAGAAGGTGGGCTTCGCTCCCACCCTGGACGAAGCCCTGAACCAGGTCTTCGGCGGCGACTCCGGTGCCGTCACCGGCGACGAGGAGAACGTCGGGAATACACCGGATACGGGTACGGCCCCGGCCGACACCACTGCCCAGGCCGAACTGCAGACTGCACTGTCCGACGCCGGCGCAGCACTCCAGGAAGGCCAGGAGGCACTTGCCGGCGGCGATTTCGCAGCCTATGGTGCCGCGCAGGACAAGCTGAACTCGGCCATCCAGCGCGCGATTGCCGCGCAGGAACGGATGGACTCCGGCGACGCCGGTGCCACCGACGGTGCTGCAGATGAGGGTGCGGCGGAAGACTCCGGCGACCAGTGATTTGCGGCTCCATCCCGCGGCGGGTAGAGTAGAAACTACGCCGCGGGGTGGAGCAGTTCGGTAGCTCGCTGGGCTCATAACCCAGAGGTCGCAAGTTCAAATCTTGCCCCCGCAACCACACAGAAAAATCCCCATCCGGGTTCCGGATGGGGATTTTTGTTTGTCCGGAGACGTCCCTCCAATCTTCGGCGGACCGGGTCCATCGGGATCTGCAGCGTTTACACTCACGGGGTGAATGCCCGCCGCCGCGGCAGGCCCGCAGGGAGTTACCGTGCCGGGCCCAGAGGCGATCCGGACCGGGGAGAAACCGCCCTGCAGAAGCTGGACCGCAACTGGAGCGACCTGCTCCAGGAACTGCGCGTGCTCCAGACCGGCATCCAGATCCTTACCGGGTTCCTCCTGACGCTGCCGTTCCAGCAGCGGTTCACCACCCTCACACCTGTCCAGGTAGCTCTCTACCTGGCGCTGGTTGTCCTCTCAGTCCTGGTAACCGCCGTGCTGATGTCCACCGTCGTGATGCACCGGTCCTTCTTCCAGCACCGGATCAAGTACCAGCTGGTCCGCAACGCGGACCTCCTGCTCCGATGGACACTCCTGCTGGTGGGGCTGATCCTCATCGGGACCGTGGCACTGGTCTTCGACATCGTCCTAGGCGGCATTGCCGGCCTCATCGCGGCTGCGGCCGCCGTCCTTGCGCTTTCCCTGCTGTGGCTCGTGCTCCCGTCGCGAAGCAGGCGTATGGCGGAAAACCGTACCAGCGACCACCCGGCACAAGAATGACGGCGCCCCTCAACAGATATGTGCCCTCAACAGATACGTCCCCTCAGCAGGTACGGCTGCAGGCCGGGTCCCCGGAAGGGACACCGGCCTGCAGGGCGCTGCTGCGGTTGGTTAGTTCTGTTCGATCGCGGACTGGTTGGAAGCGGAGGCCTTCAGGGCTGCCAGGCGCGCTTCGACCTCAGTCTGCTCGCCCAGGTCCTCCAAGGACTCGAACTGCGCGTCCAGGCTTGAGGCGGCAAGTTCGTTCGCGCCGCGGACCTTGGCCTCTTCCCGGCGGATCTTTTCTTCGAACCGGCCCACCTCGGACGTGGGATCCATGACGTCGATGCTCTTGATCGCGTCGTGCATCTGGTTCTGGGCTGCAGCGTTCCGGGAGCGGGCAATCAGCTCATTGCGCTTGGACTGCAGCTGCTGCAGCTTGTCCTTCATCTGGGTCAGGCCGGTCTTGAGCCGCTCGACGATCTCCTCCTGCGAGGCGATGGTCGGCTGCGCGCCGCGTGCTTCGTTTTCGGCGGCCATCTGGCGCTGGATGGCGACCTTTGCCAGGTTGTCGAACTTCTCGGCGTCGGCGGTGTTGCCGGCAGAGCGGAACTCATCCGCCTTGCGGGAAGCGGCAAGGGCCTTGTTGCCCCAGTTCCGCGCGTTCTCGATGTCCTCGTTGTAGTCGTCCTGCAGCATCCGCAGGTTGCCGATGGTCTGGGCGACGGCGCTTTCGGCCTCGGCAATGTTGTTGCTGTAGTCGCGGACCATTTGGTCAAGCATCTTCTGGGGGTCTTCGGCCTGGTCCAGGAGGGCGTTGATGTTGGCCTTGGCCAGGGTGGCGATCCGTCCGAATATCGACTGCTTTACCATCTGTCTGCCTTTCACGTGTGCAAGTGGTGCGTTGGTGTGCTGTTGCCAGCCTGTCAAAAACTGTGTGCTGCAGGAAGGACTCCCGCAAAGGAAGCGAACTAGAAATTGCCTCCGGATGAACCGAAGCCGCCGCCTCCTCCAAAGCCGCCCCCGCCGCCGCCGAAACCGCCGAAACCGCCGCCGCCCCAGCCGCCGCCGCCACCGCCGCCGCGCAGGATGGAATCGATGAGGATGCCGCCGAGGATCGCGCCGCCGAGTCCGCTGCCGCCTCCGCCGCGGCCGCCGTACATCCCGCCGCCGCCGCCCCAGCCGCCCATGCCTCCGCCGAAGCCGTCCACGTCCTGCTGGGCCATCTGTGATGCCTGGGCTGCAAGAGCGTTGGCCTGCTGGGCGTATGCGAGTGCGCTGACTGGATCGGAGGACTGCAGGGCAATGGCCTGATCCAGGTTCCGCTCTGCCTCAGCGAGGCGGGTCCGTGCCTCGCTGCCGACTCCGCCGCGGCGGGCACGGATGTAGTCAGAGGTGCCGGCAATCTGGGCCTGGGCAGACATGATGGTGTGCTGCAGGGCATCGCGGGCACGCCGCTCCTGCTCCTGCCGGTCACGAAGGCCCTCAAGCGAGGCGTCCAGCTGCGCGTTGGAGGACTCCAGGCGTCCGAGCAGGTCCACCGGATCGTACTTGCCGCCGCGTGCGGCGGCGACGGCATCCAGAGCCTGCTCGACGCCGGCGATGGGGCCTGCCAGCGCCGGCTGCGCACCGTTCTGGGAGAAGGCGCGGGCCTGGGCCAGATCCTGCCGGGCATCGGCGACGGCACGGTCGAGCTCGGCGGCTGCGGCGTCCAGCCCGGTTCCGGTCCGGTCGATGGCATCGAGGAGGACGTTGGCCTGGTGCACGCTTTCCTCCGCGGCCCGCACCGCGAGGACAGCAGCAGACGTGTCGCCCTCCTGCAGGCGTTCCTGCGCGGTGTCAGCGGCGTTCTCCACGAACGCCAGCCGCTCACGGGCCTGCTCAATATTGTCCCGAACCTGCACCAGGGCGGAGTCGCTGTACCTCGTGGCCAGCCCGTCCAGGGTGGCCCGGGCGGAATCAAGGCGGGCGGACGTCGTACGGGCGCTGTCCTGGGCCGCGGCCAGGGCAGCCGGAGCGTTCCGTTCGAGCTCCCGCAGGGCATCGAAATCTTCCTTGTGCGCCTGCAGCGAATCATTGACCGCTTCGCACCGGCGGATGATGTCCTTCAGCCAGGCACGCTGCTGTTCCTCGGTGTCCGGGATTTCGTCGTCGAGCTGCTGCTGCATCTTGAAGGACTCACCCATGTGCGCCCTCGCTGCGGCGAGGTCGTCAGTGAAGGTGGAGACGGCATCGTCACCGTATTGCGCTGCCGCGAACGCGAGCTCCTGCTCGCTGGACTTGATGGCGTCGTCTGCCGCAATCAGCAGGCTGCCGGCCCGCTTGCGGAGTTCGGGAACACTCATGGCATCCAGCGGATCCTGGGGAGCCGTTTCCTCGCGGCTGGCAATCGCGCCCTTCTTGCGGGACCGGCTGCGGACCAGGGCGAAGACGGCAAAGGCGCCAACCAGCACTACGCCGGCGACGATAAACGCCGGGACGAGGCTGCTGCCGCCCCCGGTGGAGACCTCTCCGCTGCCGCCTTCGGCAATGTCCTCGAGCGAAGCCGCAGCGTTGACGGCGGCAGCCGTCCAGTCTTCGGAGCTGATGTTCTGGTTGCCCAGCAGTGGTTCCTGCGCGGCCTGGAGCATGGCGTTGCGCCTGGCTTCGGTGAGGACGGACTGGTCACCGGTGGCAACTTCCATCTTGCGCTCGACTGTGGCGATGCTGAGCAGTGCTTCCTTTGAACCCATGTCCTTGGCGGAAACGACGTCCTGGGTCCATGCCGAGGGATCCGCGGGGTCCGTAAAGCTGTCCACGAAAACCACGTACAGGGTGTACCCGGTACTCTTCTGCACGTCAGTGATGGCCTGCTGGACCTCGGCCGTTCCGCCGCCGAGCGAATCGTTGGTATCCACGACGTATTGGCCTGGTGGGATGGTCACCGGCGGCTCCGCGTGAGCAGCAGACGGTGCGAAGACCGCCAGGGCGCTCAGTGCCAGCACGGCTGCAAACCGCTTCGTCCTCAACCGCATAAATCGTTTCCTTTGTCTGTCCTGTTATGCGGTCTGTCCGCAGCACAGGCGATGGTTCCGGCTCGGGCAGGTATCCGGGTAGCTGGACCGGGCGATATGGCTTTGATTCTATGGGGGCCTTAGCGCACCGTCCACAACGAAACCGTATCCCATGAGCCTGAATGTTTGCCTTGACTGTCCGTGACTATCCTCGGCTGACTTGGGTGGACACGGCAGTGCGGCTCTTCCAGGACCAAACCGGGATACGCCGGCGCGTTCGGGAAATTCCCAGCTGACTTCCAGAAAGCTTGTGCCTCGGTCACAGACTCCCCTGTCATAGTGGATGGGTCGATACTTGTGGGTACAGCGAATTTCGAAAGGACGGCCCATATGAGTGAGCACTATGGGGGCAGCGAAGGCCCGCAGCGGCCGTTGCCTCCCCGTCCGCCGGTACCGCCGTCGTCTTCCGCCGCTTCCGAGGGGAGCCGGGAGTACGCTTCGGCTGACACTACCCGGCTGCCGGCCCCCGGCGGCGCCCACGCTGCCGGCCCGTCCGGCAGTGCAGGCTGGGCAGGCAGCCAGGCCGATCCGGGCCCCGCGCCGCAGGCCGGCGGGGCAGGTAACCCGCAGGGGAATGTGTTCTACGGGCCGCAGCCCAGTGACCCGCCCCGGCAGCCCGGCTACCCGTCGGGCGGGAACTGGGGCGGCAGCGCCGGCGCGCCCGGAACGGGCGGACGGCGCCGTTATGGGACCGGAACGCTTGTCACCGCGATGCTTGTGGCCGGCCTGCTCGGCGGCGGTGTCGCCGTCGCCGCAGACGCCGTGATGGGCAACGGCAACAGGACTGCCGGAACCACCGGACAGTCCCAGACTGTCGTGGTCAATGACCAGGACAACGTCAACGCGATCACGGCCGCGGCGCTCAAGGCTTCACCGAGCGTCGTGACGATCGAGGTCTCGGGATCCGGTTCCTCCGGTTCCGGCTCGGGAATCATCCTGGACGATGAGGGACACATCCTCACGAACACCCACGTGGTGACCCTCGGCGGTACCGTTGCCAGCCCCGCGATTGAGGTGCAGACCGAAGACGGACGGGTGCTTTCAGCCACCGTAGTCGGGACCGATCCGCTCTCCGACCTCGCGGTCATTAAGGTCGATAGCCAAGACCTCACTCCAGCGACCCTCGGGGACTCCGATGACCTCAATGTGGGCGACTCTGTCCTGGCCATCGGCGCGCCCCTGGGCCTGGCCGGAACGGTCACGGACGGCATCGTCTCCACGCTGAACCGCACCATCAGCGTCCAGTCCTCTGCGGCCCCGGAATCGGACACGGACTCTTCCCCCCAGGATGACGGGTTCGGTTTCCGGTTCGCACCGCCGGACGGATCGTCGCAGAACCAAAGTTCAGCGTCCTCCTCGATCTACCTGAACGTGATCCAGACTGATGCCGCGATCAACCACGGAAACTCAGGCGGCGCCCTGGTGAACACGGACGGCGAAGTGATTGGTGTCAACGTGGCCATTGCTTCGGCGTCGTCAACCAGCAGCGGCGAGGACAGCGGAAGCATCGGCGTGGGATTCGCCGTTCCAGCGAGCTACGCACAGCGGGTGGCCGATGAGATCATCGAAAGCGGTTCCGCCACGCATGGCTTCCTGGGCGTTTCCGTCACTCCTGCCACGGGTTCGGGCTCTTCGTCTTCCTTCACCATCGGAGCGCAGATCGCGGATAACCCTGCCGGCGGAACCCCTGCAGCCCAGGCCGGGCTGCAGAAGGGGGACATTGTCACCTCGGTGGACGGCATCCCCATCACCGACGCGCAGTCGCTGACGGCTGCCATCCGGATGCAGGCTGCCGGCAGCAAGGTCACCATCGACTACGTCCGTGACGGCCAGCCCGAAAGCGTCGACGTCACGCTCGGCGACTCGGCCGACCAGTAGCCGCACCGCAGACCGTCTTCCGGCCCGCCTGCCCAGCGCAGGCGGGCCGGAGCCGTCTGTGCAGGTGCCAACCTGCGCCTGGCCCCAACGCGGAAACCAAATCCGGTCCGCTGCCGTTCGGGTCCGGGGGCGGCGTGTGATTAGCTTTAATCTGTCGCCGCCGACGGGCGGGGGATGCCGGAATCCAATCCGGCGGAATCTTCCTACAGGAAAGGCCGGAATGCAGGAGTCAGCCAACGGGCCGCTGAACATTGTTGTTTTGGTGAAACACGTCCCGGACACGCAGTTTGACCGCCGGCTCGCCGGACCGGACCATACCCTGGACCGTTCCGAGAGCATTCTCTCCGAACTGGACGAATACGCCCTCGAAGCTGCGCTTGTGCTGGCCGAGGAACGCGGCGGGGAGAAGGGCGGCAATACCGTCACCGCCGTCACCATGGGACCGGCGGCCGCAGTGAATGCGGTGAAGAAGTCCCTCCAGATCGGTGCCCATAAAGGAGTGCACCTCAGCGATGAAGCCCTCGCGGGCTCCGATGCCGCCGCGACGTCGCTGGCACTTGCCGCCGTCGTGAACTACCTCAGCTCCCAGGCACCGGTTGACCTGGTGATTACCGGGATGGCCTCCACCGACGGAGAAACCTCCCTGGTCCCGGCCCAGCTCGCAGAGCGGCTCGGGTACGCCCAGCTGACTTTCGCGTCCGAGCTCGAAACGGTGGCTTCACCCTCGGGAACGGTGCTGCGCGCCCGCCGGGACGGCGACTCCTATTCGGAGGTCATTGAAGCCCCGCTGCCTGCAGTGGTCTCCGTGACGGACCAGGCCAACGAGCCGCGCTACCCCAATTTCCGCGGCATCATGGCAGCCAAGAAGAAGCCGGTGACCGTTCTCTCGCTGTCCGACGTTGGAGTGGACGCTGCGCAGGCAGGCAAGGACGGAGCCTGGACATCGGTGGCCGCTTCCGCGCCGCGTCCGCCGCGCGGAGCCGGAACCATCATCACTGACGACGGCGACGCCGGCGCCAAGCTGGTGGACTTCCTCGCCTCCCAGAAACTTATCTAGCACCTTCCTTCCGGCGCTGCCGCGCCCGCACCCCAAGGAGAGGCCCCATGGGCTCCGTACTTGTCTTTCTCGATGTCCCGTCCCTTCCGCTGCCCCGGGCGTCCCGGGAACTGCTGGCGATCGCCGCTGCGCTCGGGGAGCCGGCGGTGGCGTGCCCCCGCCCGCTGTCCGGGGAAGCTGCCGCTGAGCTGGCGGGCTTCGGAGCAGTCCGTATCTACGAACCCAGCCAGCCGCTGCCGGATGTGCTGGTCGCTGCGAAGGCGGCTTTCCTGGCCGAAGCAGTCCGTGCAGCCTCTCCTGAGGCTGTGCTGCTGGGCAACTCCTTCGAGGACCGCGAAGTAGCCGCACGCACCGGCATCAAGCTGGGCGCCGGCGTTATCACCGATGCCGTTGCCGTGGCACCGGACCTCTCGGTGACGAAGTCCGTGCTGGCGGGCTCCTACACCTCCACCTGCCGGGTGGAATCCGGGGTCCCGATCATTACGGTCAAGGCGAACTCCGTCGAGCCCGCAGAGGCGGGGGCGCCGGGAGTGCCTGAACGGAGCCTGGTCACCGTCCCGGAGACAGGTCCGGCAGCAGTAGTAGTGGAGCGGTCCGAAAAGCGCGTTAGTGGACGGCCGGAGCTGTCCGAGGCCCGCGTAATCGTCGCCGGCGGCCGCGGTATGGACGGCGACTTCAGTCCCGTGGAGGAGCTGGCGGACCTGCTCGGCGGTGCAGTGGGAGCATCCCGTGCCGCTACGGATGCCGGCTGGATCGAGCACTCGGCGCAGGTGGGGCAAACCGGCAAGACCGTTTCTCCTCAGCTGTACATTTCCGCCGGCATTTCGGGCGCCATCCAGCAGAAGGCGGGTATGCAGACCGCGAAGGTGATCGTGGCCGTGAACAAGGATCCTGACGCGCCGGTATTCGAAATCGCCGACTTCGGCATTGTGGGAGACGTTTTCTCGGTGCTGCCGCAGGCCTCCGAGGAGATCCGGAAGCGCCGGGCATGACGGTTTTCCCCGAGGGGACCCGGGTCAACCGGGTCCTCGCCTTCGCCGCGCACCCTGATGACATCGATTTTGGGGCTGCCGGCACCCTGGCGAAGTGGTGCGCGCAGGGAGCCGAGGTTTCCTACTGCATCATGACCGACGGCGGCGCCGGAGGGTTTGACCCAGGGGACCGCGACGGCGTCACTGCGCTGCGCAGCAGCGAACAGCGTGCAGCGGCGGACATCGTGGGCGCAGGCGAGATCCATTTCCTGGGGGAGAAGGACGGTTTCCTGGCCGCGAACCATGAGGTAGTGGGCCGCGTCGTGGAGCTGATCCGCCAGGTCCGTCCCGACGTCGTGCTGGCCATGCACCCGGAACGGAACTGGTCACGGATCCAGGCAAGCCATCCAGACCATCTGGCCTGCGGGGAAATTGTCACGCGCGCCGTCTATCCGGCGGTGGAAAACCCGTTCGCCTACCCTGAACTGGCCGCCCGCGGACTCGAGGCTTTCAAGGTGCCCTGGCTGTGGTTCTACGGCGCGCCGCGGGAGCGGGAAAACCATGCAGTGGACATCACCGCAGAGCTGGACCGCAAGCTCGCCGCCATCCGGGTGCATGCCAGCCAGCACCCGGATCTTGAGGGGATGGACCGGTCGGTCCGCGGATTCCTGCAGGAGAATGCGCAGCGGCACTCCCTGCCGGCGGGAACCAGCGCCGAAGTCTTCCATGTGGTGGGAGTGAACACTCCCGCCACAATCGCCGGTTTCTAAGGCTTGACCGCGGTCACGACCAGCGTGTCCGCGTTCAGGGTGTAATCCTCGCCAAGCTCGGCCAGGAACGCTTCCTTGACCTTTTCTGTTGCTGCCGGGTCTTCGGGCAGCAACAGGCGCAGGGCGCTGCCAAGGATCACTGACCAGGCCAGTTCCGGGTTTAGTTGGACCGGAGCTGGCGTGTGTACTGCCTCAACCTGCTCCAAGCCCAGTCCCTGGAGCCACGCCGTGGCCTTCTCAGGGGTATTGATCGCGTACATGTTGTCCCGGGCACCCGTGGTGGCCGGGGCACCCTCGCCGGCAACAGCCACGCAGTGCCGGTAGAGCATGCTGGAGAATTCCGTGAGCGACCCGTCAGCCCAGGTAGTCAGTGCCAGCCTTCCGCCGCTGCGCAGGAGCGAAACGAGGTGCCGGACACCGGCATCCATGTCAGGCAGGAAAAATACGGCATAGCCGCAGAGCACGACGTCGTACTGAGTGTCCGGCTGCCAGGCCAGGATGTCGGAGCGGTGGAAAGCGGCGTTGTCCAGCGAGAGGGTCCCGGCCTTCCGGCGCGCGACGTCCAGCAGGTCTGCGGAGATGTCCACTCCGTCGACTGCCCCGTCGGGGCCCGCGCTCTGCGCCGCCGGGATGGTGATCGCCCCGCCCCCGCAGCACGCATCAAGGATCTGCTCGCCGAGGTGGACGTCGGCAGCCGCGACCAGAGCGTTGCCCATGGGGTTCCACAGCGACGGTGCGAGGCGTTCGAAATCCGCGGCACCGGCATCAAAGGCGGATTCAAGGGGATGCTGCTCGGGCATAGGGGATCCTTTGGTTTAGAGCCGGGCACCTGCGAAGCCGTGCTGGCGCCAGGCTTCGTAGACAGCGATGGACGCGGAGTTCGCCAGGTTCAGCGACCGCAGGGAGGGGAGCATGGGCAGACGGACCCGTGCCGTGACATGCGGATCATTCTTGACGTCC
Organism: Arthrobacter caoxuetaonis; assembly: GCF_023921125.1. Taxonomy (NCBI): domain Bacteria; kingdom Bacillati; phylum Actinomycetota; class Actinomycetes; order Micrococcales; family Micrococcaceae; genus Arthrobacter; species Arthrobacter caoxuetaonis. Next base: position 2,581,582 of record NZ_CP099466.1, on the reverse strand, counting down.
TCGGGGAGGCCGACGGATTCGCGGCCAAAGAGGAGGACATCGCCGGGCTGGTAGGCAATGTCCGTGTAGCTCGTGTCACCGTCTGAGGTAAAGGCGAAGACCCGTTCCGGGGCCAGCGCTTTCCACGCTGCTTCCAGGTCCGGGTGGACGTGCAGGACTGCGAGGTCGTGGTAGTCCAGCCCGGCGCGGCGCAGCTTGGAGTCTTCAAGCTCAAAGCCGAGCGGCTCCACGAGGTGCAGCTCGGCACCGGTAATGGCCGCAAGGCGGATCGCATTGCCGGTATTGCCCGGGATTTCAGGATTGTGGAAGAGGATGCGGAACACGTCTTTATCCTATGCCCGCATCAGGGCTGGGCTGACGCATCGATCAGCGCACCCAGCGCCGGGAGCAGGACGGTGTTGGGCTGCGGGCCGGTGCTGAAGAAGCGGCGCAGGTCCCTCAGCAGGGTTCCGGGGTTCACGACGTCGATCGGCGCGGAGGCGGGCAGGTTCGGCGGCGAGTCGATGATCGGTTCAAAGGGATTGCCGTTGGGGCTGTGCAGCACCAGCCAACCCGAGACCAGCTGGTCGGGGAACCTCTCCTGCAGGGTGCTGACCGCGTCCGCGAGCCGCAGTGAACCGACAGCGTGCCCGCGGTGGCGCAGCTGCACACCATCCCAGTAGTAGGCGCCCGGGGACGAGAGCAGCGAATCGATCACGGCCATCCGGTAGCCGCCCAGCAGTACGTGGCCAATGTCCAGCGATCCTCCGCGCGGACCGGAATCCGGGATGTGCAGGCTGTTCACCAGGCGGCCTGCCGGATAATCGGGAAGCAGGGAGTTCGCCAGCAGCCCGATGGTCAGGTTCTCGGCGTCGAACCGGGCCCCGGCGGAGGAGCCCAGGCGCTTGAAGAGCCCCGGACGCACCGGTTCGCCGTTGACCTGCCGGCCGATCATGGCCAGCGGAATGGCCGGCGGATTCTGCGGGGAGAAGTCCGGCACGAAAACCGGGGATTTGCCGAAGTCCGGATTCGGCGCCGGGCGGCCGGAAGCGGCGGCTGCACCTGAGGCTGCCGGGCGTACCGGGGAACTTCCGGAGGGAACTCCCGCTGTTCCGCCGCGGCCCAGGCGGAGGTCATAGGCGCTGCGCTGCTCCGGATCGGAAAGGACCTGGTAGGCCTCCGAGACCAGATGGAAACGCTCGCTGCTTCCGCCGTGGTCGGGGTGCGTGTCCCGCGCAGCACGCCGGTACGCAGACTTGATCTGCTCGGCGGTGGCCGACTGCGTGAGTCCCAGAACCTCATACAGCGTTTGGGCTGGGGGAGTCACTGCTGTTCCTTTCGGTAGCACGCCGGCGCCGCTGCGGACCGGATGGTCCTCGGCTGTTCGACTTCCTGCCGCTGGTGCCTGATACCTATAACGCTGCAGTGGCCGATTCGGTTCGCTGCCCAGCGGAGAACCAATTCTAGCCCGTGGCCGGGGAACAACCCGCTAGAATTGTCTGGTGCCCGTGTACCTTGACCACGCGGCGACCACGCCGATCTCGGCTTCGGCCCTCGCCGCACTCACCACTGAACTGAGCCGCAGCGGCAATCCATCTTCGCTGCACGGCTCCGGCAGGCGCGCCCGGATGGTGGTCGAGGACTCGCGGGAAACCCTGGCCGCGGCGCTGGGCTGCCATCCTTCGGAAGTTGTTTTTACCTCCGGAGGAACCGAGGCAGACAACCTCGCCGTAAAGGGGCTGTACTGGTCCCGCCGGGATGCCGACCCGAAACGCACCCGGATTTTGTGCTCCCCGGTGGAACACCACGCCGTCCTGGACACGGTGGAATGGCTGGAAAAGCATGAGGGTGCCACCGTTACCTGGCTTCCGGTGGATTCCGAGGGCGTTGTTCCGCTGGAGGCAGTGCGGCAGGAACTGGAAGCGCATGCCGGGGAGACCGCGCTCCTGACCGTTATGTGGGCCAACAACGAAGTAGGGACTCTCCAGGACATTCCGGCCCTGGTGGAACTCGCCCACACCTACGGCGTTCCGGTGCATTCGGACGCCGTGCAGGCCTTCGGGGCCGTACCCGTGGACTTCCGGGACTCCGGACTGGACACCATGGCTGTCAGCGGGCACAAGATCGGCGGTCCCGTTGGCGTGGGGGCCCTGGTCGTCGGCCGGGCCGTGAAGCTCACACCGGTGCTGCATGGCGGCGGGCAGGAACGCGACATCCGGTCCGGAACACTCGATAAACCCGGCATCGCGGCATTTGCCGCTGCCGCGCGTGACGCCACCGAGAACCTCGGTGAGGAAAGCCGGCGGCTGCGCACGCTGCGCAACTACCTGATCAGCGCCGTCGAACGCGTGGTGCCCGACGCCGTCCTGCGCGGAGCGCGCGACGACGAGGAAGGCACCCGCCGCCTGCCGGGAAACGCCCATTTCACCTTCCCGGGCTGCGAGGGGGATTCGCTGCTTTTCCTTCTCGACCTGGCTGGCGTAGAGTCGTCCACCGGTTCGGCCTGCACTGCAGGCGTTCCCCGGCCTTCGCACGTACTGCTGGCCATGGGACTCACCGAGGCCGAGGCCAGGGGAGCCCAGCGTTTCAGCCTGGGGCATACATCCACGGCCGAGGACGTTGACGCCTTGATAGACGCGCTGCCCGAGGCCTATGAACGGGCCAAGAAGGCCGGCATGGCCGGCAGCGAAAGCAGCATCCGAACAGCAGGGACAGGTTTTTCTTCATGAAGGTTTTGGCAGCAATGAGCGGCGGCGTCGATTCCGCCGTGGCCGCAGCACGGGCAGTGGAGGCAGGACACGACGTCGTCGGGGTCCACCTGGCACTCTCCCGCATGCCCGGGACGCTGCGTACCGGCAGCCGGGGCTGCTGCACCATCGAGGACTCCCGCGATGCCTGGCGTGCGTGCGACATCCTGGGTATTCCTTACTACGTCTGGGACTTCTCGGAGCGGTTCAAGGAAGACGTGGTGGATGACTTCGTCGCCGAATACGCCGCCGGGCGCACCCCCAATCCGTGCATGCGCTGCAACGAGCGGATCAAGTTCGCCGCGCTGCTGGAGAAGGCGCTCGCACTCGGGTTCGACGCCGTATGCACCGGACACTATGCCAAGGTCATCACCGACGCCGACGGCAATCCGGAACTGCACCGGGCCGCAGACTGGGCCAAGGACCAGTCCTACGTCCTGGGCGTGCTGACCCATGAACAGCTCAAGCACGCGATGTTCCCGCTGGCCGACACTCCGTCCAAGGCCGAGGTCCGGGCAGAGGCGGAGCGCCGCGGACTCTCCGTCGCCAACAAGCCGGACAGCCACGACATCTGCTTCATTCCAGACGGCGACACCCGCGGCTGGCTCGAGGAACGCATCGACATGAGCGAGGGAGAGATCGTCGATCCCTCCGGCGAAACCCTCGGCACACACCCGGGCGCCAACGCGTTTACTGTCGGCCAGCGCAAGGGACTGAAGCTGGGACGTCCCGCTGCGGACGGTAAGCCGCGTTTCGTACTGGAGATCCGGCCCAAGGAGAACAAGGTTATCGTGGGTCCGGAAAAGCTCCTGGACATCGACCAGATGCGCGGCATCAAGGTCTCCTGGGCCGGCCTGCCGATCCGGGAAGTCGAAACCGGCGAAGTCTTCGAATGCACTGCCCAGGTCCGGGCACACGGGGATCCCGTGCCCGCGACTGCCTGGATGGAGACCGGCCCGGAGGGCCGCAGCGAACTGGTGGTCCGGCTGAACGAGCCAATGCGCGGCGTCGCGCCCGGACAGACGGTAGTCATTTACCAGGGCACCCGGGTCCTGGGCCAGGCGACCATCGATTCTGCCCGCTCGCTGGAATGGGATCCAACCGCAGTCTCCTGAGAGGCGTGCCGAACGCCCCCGGCGTAACCTGGAATCGAGTCCCGGCGGCTGGACCTAAACTGGTGGAATGAGTACTGCACCAGCCGATGATTTCGACCCCAAAGCCAGCTCCCTTTCCGGAAAAGTGGCGGATGAGGTCATGGCCGAACTGCTCGCTATGCGCAGCAGCATAGACAACATCGATGCCACGCTGGTCTATCTGCTGGCCGAGCGATTCAAGGCGACCCAGCGGGTGGGGCACCTCAAGGCCGAACACCACCTTCCTCCCGCCGACCCGGGACGCGAAGTCGCGCAGATCGCCCGGCTGCGCCGCCTGGCTGAAGACGCCCATCTGGATCCTGCCTTCGCGGAAAAATTCCTGAACTTCATCATCAGTGAAGTCATCCGCCACCATCAGGCAATTTCCGAGACCCGCAACGGCGGAAGCAATGCAGCCGGAGCCTGAGCGCGAGGCGGTGTCCGCTCCTGAACCGTCAGGGGTCACCGCGACCGCTGCCGGCTCCTGGCCGGGCAGCGACCCGGTGGAAGCAGCCAAAACCATCCGCGGGGAACTCGGGAATCCCCACCTTCCGTTCCTCGTCGAGCTGCCCCAGCGCGGTATCGGTGCCGATGCGGCCGGCCGAACCGCCTCAATGCTCGTTGACCTGCCCGTTGACCTGCAGCCGCACGGCTGGCGGCTGGTGGACCGTCCGGGAATGGACCAGCGGCGGGCGGTTTCGCTGCTCTCACGTGACATCAACGCGCTGGCCGACGTTATCGGCGAAGAGGACGACCCCGGCCGAGAACTGAAGGTCTCTCTCCGGGGACCCCTGACGCTGGCCTCGGAGCTGTACCTGCACAACGGGGAACGCGCGTTGTCCGACGCCGGAGCCCGCCGGGAGCTGGCAGAGTCGCTGTCCGCAGGGGCAGCCGGTTTCGTGGAACGGGTTGCGGCCGTGTCCCGCGGCGCGTCACTGGTGGTCCAGCTGGACGAACCGGCTGTGGACAAGATCCTTGGCGGGCGGATCCCGACCGCCAGCGGTTACCGGACGCTTCGCCGGGTACCCAACCAGGAGGCATCGATTCTGTGGGCCATGGTGCGGGACGCGCTCTCGGAGGCCGGTGCGGCGCAGGTCATCCTGAACCTGCCTGCCGCCGGGCACGGCAGCCCGGCATCGGGGCTGGACCTGGCACTCGGGGCTGGAGCCGACGGCGTGGCCCTGCCGCTGCGGCGCCTGACGGACAGGGACTGGGAAGGCATAGCCGAAGCCGTTGAAGCCGGAAAGCAGATCTGGCTCGGTGCGCTCCCGCTGCCGGCTCCGGGCGCCGAACCCAGGCAGGTCACGGCACTGGTGGAGGACATTACGCGCGGCTGGACCCGGGTGGGCCTGCCGCTGCGCGATCTTGCCGCCCTTCGGATCATGCCGGACGGCGAGCTGGCAGAGCTGGCTCCGCCGGCGGCACGGCGGGTGCTGGAACGTCTGACCCAGACTGCCTCGGCCCTGGACCAGCTGGCGGCGGAAAGCTAAGCCGCCTAGAGCCGTCTCTCCCACTTTTCCGGTTCCACGTCCGGCGGCAGCACGCCGTCGAACTCCCGGTACCCGTAGGTAAAGCTGCCGTCGTAGACAAAGACGGTGCCGAGCTGCCGCTGCCGGACCAGCGTGCGGATCCGGAAACGGCCTAAGTCCTCGTCCCACCACTGCTCAGCGTGGGCATCGGCGCCCGCCAGCACCGGCACGGGGATGCGCAGGCGTCCGAGGAACAGCCTGGTATGCGGGGAATGCATGTGCATCCTGCCGTCCCCGGAGACGGCCAGTGTCAGGTCGGTGGCGAGGTTCCGGCGCCGCCCGACATAGTCCGTGAGGCCGGCAGGGGAGGTCAGCGACGTGGTGTCCTCAAAGATGCGTTCTCCGCTGTCGAAGCGGAAGCTGCGCACAGCGGTCAGCGACGAGCGGCCGAACGGGTCGCGGTGGGCATAGTTGCGGATGGTGAACGGAACATCCCGGCCGAAATCCGGAAAGAACGCGTTCCTCACCGGCAGGGCTGAGAGGAGCGGACGCAGCGCCGGGCGTGGACTGCCGGCGACCTCGAACGTCCCAATCCCCAGCCCATAGCGTCCCTCATCCGGCTGTAGCGAGAAATAGTCCTGCAGCTGCGGCTGGAGCTTGTCGAATTCTGCGCCGAGCGCACGGCGGTACAGGGACCCTTCGCTCATGCCTCCACCCTACGCCGCTAGAGCCGCCCGGAAGCCTTGAGCCGGATATACATGTCCGCAAGTTTCGGAGGAAGCTCATGGGGAGTTTCATCCACTACTTCTGCTCCCATGGACTTCAGCTGTGCGGTGACAGCTGCCCGGTCCAGCAGGGCCCGTTCCGCCGCGGCTGCACGGAAAACATCGCCGGCTGAACCCCGGGCGGCCCGCAGTTCGTCCAGTGCAGGATCGCGCACCGAGGCGATAACCACCACATGCCGGGCCAGCAGCCGGGGGAGGACCGGAAGCAGGCCCTCCTCCACGGCGCCGGCATCCAAAGAGGTGATGAGCACTACCAGGGAGCGGCGCGAGGAGACGGAGGCGATGACGCCGGGCAGCAGGGAGAGGTCCGCCTCCACCAGTTCCGGTTCCAGCGGAGCCATGGCGTTGACCAGCCGGCTGAGCAGGTTTCCCTTGGCCGTGGAGTCCACGCGTGCCCGCACCCGCCGGTCGAGGGCCAGGAAATCGACCCGGTCGCCGCCCCCGCGGGCCAGCATCCCCAGCAGGAGCGCGGCCTCAATCCCGGTGTCGAGCCGGGGCTCATCAAGGATCCGGGCCGCCGAGGTCCGCGAGGTGTCCAGCACCATGATCACCCGGCGGTCCCGCTCCGGACGCCAGGTACGCACCACCGTGTCCCGGCGCCTCGCCGTCGCCCGCCAGTCGATGGAGCGCACGTCATCACCGCGCACATAGTCGCGCAGCGAATCGAATTCCGTACCGTTTCCTCGAAGCTGCACGGATGCGTTTCCGTCGAGCTCACGCAGCCGGCGCAGCTTGGCGGGCAGGTGGCGTTTGGAGTGGAACGCGGGCAGCACGCGCAGTGATCCGGGGTAGGGGATGGTGCGCTGGCGCGCTGCCAGCCCCAGCGGGCCAAAGGAACGGACCGTGACGTGTGCGGTGCGCAGTTCGCCCCGCCGTTCCGGCCTCAGGATGCCTGCCGTTTGGCGGGCTTCCCGGGCCGGCACCGTCAGGCGGCGCACTGAATCCCGTGCTCCGGCGGAGGGCTGCCAGGCATCGCGCAGCACCGCGTGGAGCGTGCGGCCGGAGAGGTTGTGCACGGTGAGGGCTGTCCGCACCTCCTCACCGAGCCGGGAACTCTCCGGCACGTCGCGCTGAAGCCGCAGGCTCCGCGGGGACACCGCCAGGGCCAGGTCGGCGCCCGCAGCCAGGGCAAGGATTCCCAGCCAGCCGAAGATGGCGGCTGCGCCCGGAAACAGGACTACGGCCACTGCACCCGCTGCGGCGAGGAGGACAAAGCGTCCTGAAACAGCCACGGTGCCTCCGCCTACCGGGGTACCGGGACGGTTGCGAGGATGCTCCCGAGCACGTCGTCCACGCTGACTCCGTCCATCTGCGCTTCGGGCCGCAGCGCCACGCGGTGCCGCAGGGCCGGCAGCGTCAGGGCCTTGACGTCGTCGGGCGTCGTGAAGGTCCGGCCGGAGAGCCAGGCCCAGGCGCGGGCGGTGTTGAGCAGCGCCGTCGCACCGCGGGGAGAGACACCTAGCTGGAACGACGGCGCAGAACGGGTCGCCCGGACCAGGTCGACGATGTAGCCCAGGACTTCAGGTGCCACCTCCACCCGGGAAACGGCTTCCCGGGCGTGCCGGAGGTCCGTCTCGCCGGCTACCGGCCGGACGCCGGCTGCGCCAAGGTTCCGGGGATCGAACCCGCTTCCGTGCCGGCGGATGACTTCGATCTCGTCGTCCCTGCCGGGCAGGTCCAACGTCATCTTCAGCAGGAAACGGTCCAGCTGGGCTTCGGGCAGCGGATAGGTCCCCTCGTATTCCACCGGGTTCTGCGTTGCAGCGACCATGAACGGGTCGGGTAACGCGCGGGAGACGCCGTCAACGGTGACCTGGCGTTCCTCCATCGCTTCCAGCAGGGACGCCTGGGTCTTGGGCGGTGTGCGGTTGATTTCGTCGGCGAGCAGGATATTCGTGAAAACGGGTCCCTCGCGGAAGCTGAACTCCGCCGAGCGGCCGTCGTAAATGAGCGAACCGGTGACGTCACCGGGCATCAGGTCCGGAGTGAACTGGACCCGGTTCGTTTCAAGGGACAGCGCGGCCGCGAGGGTGCGGACCAGCAGCGTCTTGGCAACGCCCGGCACACCCTCCAGCAGCACGTGTCCGCGAGCCAGCAACGCGATGATCAGTCCTGTCACGGCGGCGTCCTGCCCCACGACGGCCTTGGCCACTTCCTGCCGGACGGCCTGCAGCGCCCGGCGGGCACTCTCGGCTTCTTCGTCCAGGGTGCTGCCTGGCTGGACCCCGCCGGCGGGGGAGGAGTACTGCTGGGTCATGGTTCGGTTATCGCTTCCTCTAGGTCCAAAAGTTCCTGGGACCAGGTCACCAGGTCACGGTCAGTTGCAGGTACATGGCGGTTGAGCAGGTTATCGATATCGGTGGCGGAGCGTCCGCTTGAACGCGCCGCGGCATCAACGACGGCGGCGGCGGTGCTTCCCGGGCCGAGCCTCAGACGTGCGGCGAGCCGGACGAGCGTGGCCGCACGAAGATTGGCCGCGGCTCGGTCCAGTGCACGGCTGTCCTGGTACAGGCGCGCCCTGCCGTCCGCTGTCTCAGCAGCGCGCACCACCACCGGCATCGGTTCCAGGGCCAGCGGCCCAAGCCGCCGCCCGCGCCAGAAGATAGCCGCCGCTGCGACGACGAGCGTCCAGATGAGCAGCGGATCCACCCACGCAGGAAGCAGGGAAAAGGGGTTTGCCGGAGCGGCGCCCGGCAGGATGTCCGCCGGAACCGGGAGGTACCAGACCAGGGTGTCCGTACTTCCCAGGACATGCAGCGCCAGGGCGGCGTTGCCGTCCCGGGTGATCGTTTCGTTTGCGAGCAGTCCGGTGAAGCCGAAGACGGTGTCCGATCCGTCCGCGGAGGAAGCATAAAGCCCGGCAGCGGGTTCGCTGCTCCCGGTGACCGGAAAACAGGTGACAGGGCCGCGGTAGGCCAGGCCCCCGGCAGTAACGGACCCGGCCGCTGCTGCGGCAGGGGCAGAGCAGTCCGCCGCCGGCGCGGAACCGGATTCCAGCAGGGTCTCGGGAACCAGTCCTGCCTGGGCAACATCCGGTGCCAGCTCCGCGAGCTGGAGGAACGTGGGCTCCACCAGGACAGTTTTGTCCGCAGCACCGGCCAGGCGCCCGAGCTGGCCGCTGTCCAGATACTCGTTCGGATCAAGGAGCAGGAGCGTCGCTCCGCCGGACTCCAGCGCTTCCAGGGCCGCGTCGTAGTCCGCCGGGACCACGACGTCGACACCCTGTGCACGAAGCACGCTCGCTGCCGCCTTGGCGCCGTCCGGAGCGGGGTTATCCGCTGAGAGCGGGATCCGGTCCTCACCCGCAGAGGTCAGCAGGCTCAGCGCGACTCCGCCCGCCAGGACCAGTGCAAGGATGATCCAGACCCGCCAGGCCCGCAGCCTGCGCCGCAGGCTCCCCGGTGTCCGTGCTGGGAGGGCAGCGGTTCCGCCAGACGTGCTGTGCGGGAGTGCTGTGCTGCTCATTTCGGCACCGCCAAAGCCGGATCTGTGCGGAGGTGCGCCTGGACAGGTTCAGTCCGCAGCAGCTCGGCGTCGAGCCGGGCGGCCCGCTCGGAATCCGCTGCTCCGGCATGCGCGCCGCCGTACTTGACCTCGTCGAAGCGGGCGCTCAGCCAGCGAATATCGGTCCCTGCGGTCGGAAAAACCGAGCTTAGGGCTGCTCCTGCTTCGCTGGCCGTGCGTCCCGGCCTGCGGTCCAGGATGACGCGCTCCTCGGCTGAGCGAAGGACTGCCCGCAGACGTTCGGCAAGCGCGGTGTCCCAGTCTCCGGCCGCAGCCGCGTGCTCGGCAAGCTGCCGGTGTCCTGCGGCGTCCTGCTCGGCGGCAGCGTCTTCGAAGATTCCTTCCGGGGGCTTGCGCCGGGCGTTCAGGCGCGGCCGAATGACAAGCACGGCAAACGCCAGCACCACCAGTGCGCCGAGACCCAGCAGCAGGACACCGGTGCCGGACCCCAGGCCCTGGATGCCGGAAAGCACGTCGCCCAGCCACTCCAACACAGCGGCGATCAACTGCTCCGCCCAACCCGGCCGGGCATCCTGGTATTCGGGTCGGGCGAGCTCGGTTTCCAGCCACTGGCGGGCTTGCCGGTCGTCGGGTTCCACCGGCACGTCAAACGGCACGGCGGAACGGAGATAGAGGGGGAAAATCATGAGCGCCTAGCGGGACCCGGCGGCTCGTCCGCCGGGCCACGGGCCCGGAGGAACAGGGAACTGGCCGTGGCCGCCGCGGCCCGGAACGTCGTCGGGATCCCCGCTCGCAGCGTGTTCCTGCTCCCGCATCAGCACGACGTCGAAGCCTTCCCGGCGCATGCGGAGGTCGACGTACAACAGGGAGGTCACGGCGGCTTGGAAGGCGTACCCGATTGCTCCGAAGAACGCCGAGATGGCCGTGGTCAGGACCAGGACGGGCAGGATCGTCGAGAGGTCGTCCCCGGCGGCATCGCCGGATCCGAACGAGGCGAACAGGGTGACCAGCATGGTGATAGGCGTGCTGATCACGGAGACGATGATGGAGACGATGATGCTGGTGAGGATCAGGATGCCGAAGGTGCGCCACCAGTTGCCCCGGGTCAGCGACCAGGACCGGCCCACGGCGGCGAAAATCCCGCGCGGTTCCAGGACCAGGGCAGCGGGTGCCAGGGCGAGTTTGACCGTCAGCCAGGCGAAGACGGCGATGACCGCCAGGACTCCCAGCACCGTGAGGACGACTCCGGAGGTGCCCAGGAACTCAATGACGAAAACGACGGCGAAGACGAAGGCTGCCAGCCCGGCGATGGAAGCAGCGAGCATGAGCAGGGCCATGCCCGCCAGGCGGAGGTAGGACCCCTTGGCCAGGCGCCAGGTCTGCCCCAGGCCGGTCTTGAGGTTGAGGATCGCACGGGCCACAGGAATGACGAGCAGTCCCTGCATCGCCAGGATTCCGATCGCGGAGATGATGGTCAGCACGGTGCCGCCGGTCAGCACAGACGCCCCGAACGAAATGGCCTGGGCGTCGGTGAGCTCCGCCTGCGTGTCCAGGACCTCCAGTGAACCGATGAGGGACTGGCCGAAGACCACGCTCAGTACAGCGATGACGGCCTGGATGATGATGGCCGTGCCGAACGTTGCCGCCGGATTGCGGCGGCATGCCTGGAAGGCACCGTCCATGATCTCGCCCAGACCCAGCGGACGCAGCGGAATGACTCCGGGTTTCGGCGGTGCTGAGTACTGCCCGGGACCGTAGCCGGCCTGACCGGGAAAGGCCGGGCCATAGGGACTTTGGCCAGGCGCTGGGGCGCCTGGAGGAGGGGGCGTGCCCCAAGGCTGCTGCGGGGGAGCCTGCTGGCCCCATTGGGGCTGGGGCGGGGGAGCATACTGTCCCCACTGCGGCTGCGGCCAAGGAGGCTGCTGGCCCCATTGGGGCTGCTGACCCCATTGCGGCTGCTGCGAACCCGTAGGCGGAAGGGGTGGCTGCGACGCGTCGGAACTACCGTCGCCCGCCCCCGGATCGGGTTGGTTGTGATTGTTCTGACTCATGCCTGGCCCCCGCCTTGTCCGCACTTGCTGTTGTTTGTCCTTGTCCGACTATAGTTTCTGTCCGCGTTCCCCGGGACCCGGCGGGCCGCTGCAAAAATATGCCGCCGGGGATGATAGGGATAACATGGGCATTCCGGCGTGCCCCGCCTGCGCGCCGGCGCAAGCCCTAACGGCCGCTGCCGCAGTGGGCAAGGAACGGACATGCCCGGCGCGGGCTGCAGGCGTCGATTGCCCATCAGGGGCAGGAAGTAAGTGGGGAACTGGAAAGCATGAAGGCACGGATACTGGTCGTAGACGACGACGAAGCCCTGGCGGAAATGATCGGCATCGTGCTGCGCAACGACGGGTTCGATCCCGTTTTCTGCTCCGACGGTGCGCAGGCCCTTGAAATCTTCCGCAGCACCAAGCCCGACCTGGTGCTCCTGGACCTGATGCTGCCCGGTATTGACGGCATCGAAGTCTGCCGGCAGATCCGCGCGGAGTCCGACCTTCCCATCGTGATGCTGACCGCTAAATCCGACACCGCCGACGTCGTCCGCGGTCTTGAATCCGGGGCGGATGACTACGTCCCGAAGCCCTTCAAGCCCGCCGAACTCGTGGCACGCGTCCGGGCCAGGCTGCGCCCGGTCGATTCGAAGTCGCCGGAGACGCTTTCAATTGGCGAAATCAGCATCGACGTTGCAGGGCACTCCGTGTCACGCGGCACCGACCGGATTGCGCTGACGCCGCTGGAATTCGACCTGCTGGTGGCGCTGGCGCGCAAACCCTGGCAGGTCTTCACACGGGAAATGCTGCTGGAACAGGTGTGGGGCTACCGCCACGCGGCCGATACCCGGCTGGTCAACGTCCATGTGCAGCGGCTGCGCTCCAAAATCGAGCGCGATCCTGAGGCGCCCGAAATTGTCCTGACGGTGCGCGGTGTCGGTTACAAAGCCGGCCAGAACTAGTTCCAGCTCCGCCTCCCCGGCGGAGCCCGGCGCCGCCGACGGCAAAAAGACCGGTTCATGGGCCGGTCAATGGATTGGCGCGGAGCGCCGGGCCCGGGCCGCGGCTGCCCTGCGCCGAATGGCGGAATCCGCCTACCGGGCAACCCTGGCGCGGGTTGCCGTGCGGTGGCGGCGGTCGCTGCAGTTCAAAACCGTCCTGGCGACCCTGCTCCTGGTGACCCTGGCGTCCGGCGGAATCGGGGCTTTCCTGTCCCACCAGATTGCCGGCGCCCTGTATGAGGAGCGCCTGACACAGTTCCGTGCCGAAGCAACTGCCGGCCTGAGCAGCGTCAAGGAAAACTTCCGGACCACCGCAGCCGTGGACCGCGAAGGCACCGAACGCCTGGTGTCCAACACGCTTTCCCTGCTCGAGGGACGCGGTGCCGAAACCCCGCGCCGCTACCTGCTGACGCCCTTGCCCGGACAGGACAACCTCTACGTTTCTCCGCTGGGTGACGGCATCACTGCCAGCGGGATCCCGGCACCGCTGAGCGATTCCATCAACGCCATGGATCCGGACGGCGAGGACGTCGTTCACTGGTCCGCCCTGGCGCTTGCCTACGGCGAACCCGGATTGGCGTTCGGCACCAAGGTCACGCTGCCCCCGGACCGCTCCGAATATGCGCTCTACCTGATCTATGACCTCTCCACCATGCAGCAGACCCTGGATGACATCCACCGGATCCTCTGGATCGCCGGCGGCCTGTTCCTGGCAATTATCGGAACGATCGCCTGGATTGTCACAAAGGCCGGCGTCGGCGCCGTCAGCGCCGCCGCCTCCGTGTCCGAAAAGCTTGCGGCGGGGGAGCTCCAGGAACGTATGGAGGTCAAGGGCGAGGACGAAGTCGCCAGGCTCGCAGCCTCCTTCAACCACATGGCCGCCACGCTGCAGGACCAGATCACCCAGCTCGCCCAGCTCTCCCGGATGCAGCAGGGTTTCGTCTCCGATGTCTCCCACGAACTGCGGACGCCGCTGACCACGGTACGGATGGCTGCCGAAGTGCTTTACGACGCACGCGACGGGTTTGATCCCATCAGCAAGCGCTCCACGGAGCTGCTCTACCACCAGGTGGAACGCTTCCAGGCGCTGCTCGCCGACCTGCTTGAAATCAGCCGCTTCGATGCCGGCGCAGCCGAACCGGACCTCGAGGCTGCGGATATCCTCGGAATCGTCCGCGACGTTGTGGAAGCCACCGAGCCGCTGGCCCTGAACAACGGTTCCGAGGTGCGCATTGTCTGCCGCGAGGACCGGGTAGTAGTCGACGCGGATCCCCGCCGCGTCGAACGAATTGTCCGCAACCTGGTCGTCAATGCGCTGGAGCACGGTGAAGGCAAACCCGTGGAGATCGCTGTCGCCACCAATGCCGACGCCGTCGGCGTGGCGGTCCGCGACTACGGCATAGGAATGAGCGACGACGACGCCGCGCGCGTCTTCGACCGTTTCTGGCGTGCGGACCCGGCGCGCGCCCGGACAACCGGCGGCAGCGGCCTGGGCCTTGCCATTGCAGCGGAGGATGCCCGGCTGCATGACGGTTGGCTGGAAGCATGGGGCAGCCCGGGCAACGGTGCCTGCTTCCGCCTGACGCTTCCGCGGCGGCACGGCGAAGGGTTCGCGGCGTCGCCTGTTCCCCTCTCCCCGCAGGACACGTCGCTGCCGGCACCGCCGCGCGCACTCTCTGCACTCGTGAGTCCTGATCCGGAGGAACACCATGACTAGCGGACTGCGCGGACGCCTTCGCGCTGCACTCCTCGTCGCCGTGATGCTTTTCCTGGCCGGGTGTTCCTCTATTCCCACGGTCGGGCCGGTGGGCACGGCTACTCCCAGCGCGGGCGGCAGCAACATCGCGAACCAGCTCAGCTACACTCCTCCCGGCCCCGCAGACGGTGCCGGCCCGCAGGAAATCATCGAAGGTTTCATTACCGCCGGAGTCGGTGCCGGAGAGGACTACAGCGCGGCCCGCGAGTTCCTCACAGCCGAGCTCGCCAGCTCCTGGGTTCCCGGCGAGCGGGTCGTGATTTACGGCGCGGACCCGAATGTGGTCCCGCTTCCCGAGCCCAATGCGTTCCAGATCCAGCTCGAAGTCGTGGCTTCGGTCAATGCCGGAGGCATACGCACGAATTCCGCCCCCGGGACTACAGAGACCATCCAGGTCCGGCTGGCGCAGCAGGACGGCGAGTGGCGCATCAGCGGCATTCCCAACGGAGTGATGATTTCGGACGTCACGTTCCCGACGGTGTTCCAGGCCCATAACCTGTACTTCTACTCGAGCACCTACAGCTACTGGGTTCCGGACACCCGGTGGTTTATCCGCCGGTCAGGCATAGCTGCCTCCGTGGTCAACGCCATGCTCGCGGGACCGGCTCCCTACCTGCAGGGCGCAGTGACCAGCGCTTTCCCCGCGGAAACGTCTCTGGCCCGCGATGCCGTTCCGGTGGTTTCAGGTGTGGCATCGGTGGACTTCTCGGCAGAGGTCCTCGAGGATTCCAGTGACCTCAGCCGGCAGCAGATGGCGCTGCAGCTGGAAAAGAACCTCCGCCAGCTCAACAACGTGAATTCGGTTGAGATGACGGTAAACCAGCGCCCGGTGGACCTGGGACCCGAGAACGATTCCCTGCTGGCGGTCCAGGATGATCCCCGCGTCGGCGATACCCAGATCGCAGTCTCCGGCGACAGCTTGACCTTCTTCCAGGACAGGCAGGCGGTGCCCATCGAAAACCTGCCTGACCTCAGTGAGTACGGCCCCCGGGAGCCCGCCGTATCGGCGGACCTGGCCACAATCGCCTTCCTTTCCAGCGACGCCGGCACCCTGCTGGTCACAGGTCCCGGCAAGGACGTCGCCCCCGTGGCGTCCGGAAGCGGCCTCAGCGCACCAAGCGTCGATCCAGAGGGCTGGATCTGGTCCGCCTCGGACGAGCCGTCCGGGAGCAAAGTGATCGCCGTCGGACCGGACCTCAAGCCTTCCGGCCAGCCTGGACTGACACCGTCGTGGCTCGAAGGGATGAAGGTCAAGGAGCTGAGGATCTCACGCGACGGAGCCCGTGCGTTGCTGGTGGTGGAACAGAACGGTACGGCCCGCGTCCTGATCGCCGGCGTCGTGCGCTCCTCTGGCGGCACCCCGCAGACGCTGACGGCACCGTTGGAAGTCTGGACTGACGATCCCGTGACGACGGCTGTCTGGGTCGGCGAGACCTCGGTTGCTGCGCTGCAGAAGGGCCAGGACGAGCGCCTTACCCCGGTCATCCTGGATCCAACGGAGGAGAACCGCACCCTGGCGCCGTGGGACGGGGGCTTCAGCCTGAGCGGTGGTGACGGCCCGGAAGACCTCTTCCTGCAGACCGCTGACGCCATTTACAAGAAACTGGGCAACGGCTGGATCAAGGAGATCGACGGGCTGCGGGATCCGGCGTTCCCGGGCTAGGGGGTCCGCTCCCGGGCGGCGCTTCCGCCTGGTCCCCTCGGGTATGCACCGCTCGGGTATACCTCCCGTCCGTCAGACATCCCTTCCTCCACATATCCGGCTGAAGGGCCGGACAGCCTCCGTTTGTCCGCCGCTGCTGTCCGTTTTACATGGCGGCGGCCCCTCGGCCGCAGTCTGGGGACATGTCTTTTCCGCGTTTGATTCCGTTCCGGGAAGCGGATCGGGTCCTCCAGCACCCCGCCGCCGCCGGGCTGCTGCGGGCCTGCCGCGAATTGCGGTCGGTGCTGCTGCCGGTGGTGTGTGCCGTGTGCGCACGGCCGGACGAATCGTTGTGCAACGGATGCGCTGCCGCGGTCAGGCATGCCACGCTGCGCCCCTTTGAGGCATCTTCCGGCGCAGGGCTGCTCCCTTTCCAGGAGGAGGATCCCGCCGCAGACGCTTTCTGCCCGGCCCGGGACGGCAGCTCCGAGGAACCGCAATACCGCCCTCTTTCGGTGACGGCGGCCGGCCGCTACGGGACGGCACTGGCCCGGGTGCTGCTCGCCTGCAAGAACCACGGCCACACAGATCTGGTTCCTGTCCTCGGCACGGCGATGGCGCGCGCGCTGCACTCGGTTCCGGGCATCGGGCAGGATTGTGTCCACGTGGTCCCGGTTCCGGGGAAGACGCAGGCACGCTACCGCCGCGGATACGATCCGCTTGCCCTCATCCTTGGTTACGTCGGCCGCCGCGGACTGCTGCCCGGGAAGACGCACGTCAGCCGGCTGGTGCGGTACCGGCCAGGCGCCGAGGCAGCGGGATGGCTGCGCACCCGGACGGCGGGACAGAAGGGGCTCGGAGCGCGGGCCCGGAGGCGCAACGTGCACGGAACCATGACCGCGGGTCCGCCTGGATCCCTTCGGGGTCTGAAGGTGGTGGTGGCCGATGACGTCCTGACGACCGGAGCCACCGTTGCCGAAGCTGTGCGTGCCCTGCGCGGCGCCGGAGCGGAGGTGGTGGGCGCCGTCGTCATTGCTGCAGCGCGTGCGCCTTCAGCTGCCCGTTGACCATGGCGTTGCAGCAGGCCACGTCGGGAAAGGAAAAGAACAGCGTCCAAGGTCAGAAGGTGAATTTACTTTCGGGGTGATCTAACGTGTTGGTATGGACTGTTTCAAGCAAAGGAGCAGTCCTGCGGCAACGGCTGCGAAGGAAACTGGCAGCGGCCGTTGTTGTGTCACCGAAGAATATTGGAGGGCACCATGGAATTCATGATCAGCGGACGCAACGTTGCAGTATCCGATCGGTTCCGTCAGTACGCCGCCGAGAAGATCGGCAAGGTGGAGAACCTCGGAAACAAGGTGCAGCGGGTTGATGCACGGGTTACCAAGCACGAGAACATCCGCGAAGCCGACAGCTCCCTCACCGTTGAATTGACCGTCCTTGGACGCGGACCGGTAGTCCGTGCCGAAGCATCGTCCGCCGATAAGTTCGCCGCCTTTGACCTCGCCTACGGCAAGCTCATGGAGCGCCTCCGCCGCGCCAGCGACCGGCGGAAGGTCCACCGCGGGCGGCACACCCCTCTCGCGGTACGCGTGGCGACCGCCGGGCTGGAACCGGCCCGGACAGCAGAGCCGCTCGCCGCGCAGGTTGCCGCTGAAGAACCGGCTCCCGTGGAAGGCAATGAAGCCGACCAGGAGATGCAGACCGGCGAGTGCCCGGTGCTGATCCGCCGCAAGGTCTTTCCGGGCGCCCCTATGACCCTTGACGACGCCGTCGACAACATGGAACTGGTCGGCCACGACTTCTACCTGTTCGTGGATTCCGCAACTGGTGCGCCTTCGGTGGTGTACCGCCGGAAGGGATGGACCTATGGCGTCATCACCCTGGATTCGAAGTGCGCGGAAGGCGCAGAGGAATTGCGCGAAGAGATGCGCGGTTACCGCGACAACACGGTTGTGACAGAAGGGATCGAAGCCACCGCCTGAGGTCCGGGCCTGTCTAGGATGGGGGCATGCCAGCCGCCCTGACCCTGGACCAGGCCCGCCGCGCGGTTCTGTGCGCACAGCAGTTTGCGAAAGCGCGGCCCGCCAGCCCGACTCCCGGGCAGGTGGGCCGCGTTTTTGATTCCCTGGCCCTGTTGCAGATCGACTCCGTCAATGTCCTTGCCCGCAGTCACTATTTGCCGCACTTCTCGCGGCTGGGCGCGTACGACCGAACGGTGCTGGACGGCATGTCATCCCGCCACCCGCGCCGCATGATGGAGTACTGGGCGCACGAGGCGAGCTATATCCATCCGGACCTGTTCGCAGACCTGCGCCTTTGGAAGAAGCGAAGCTGGGCGGGCTCCGTGGAACCGGAAGAACTCCGCCGGAGCGTCTCCGATGCGTTGCTGGCATTGCTGGAAGACAAACATCCGCTCACCGCGCGGCAGGCTGAAATGCTCCTGGGGCACGCCGCCGACAGGGAGAAAACACACTGGGGATGGAACTGGAGCGTCGTCAAGCGCGTGCTGGAAGACCTGTTCGAACAGGGGATCGTTACCAGTGCCGGCCGTACTGCCCAGTTTGAACGGCTCTACGCCCCGACTGCCGCGGTGCATCCGCAGGGGCCGGCGTCCCTGGAAGACGGCGTCGACCGCGGCGAAGCACTGCTGCGGCTGACGGAAAGGGCTGCACGTTCGCTTGGCGTCGGCACGGCAAACGCACTTGCCGACTATTTCCGCCTGCCGGTTCAGGACACCCTGGGGGCGGCCAGGACCCTGTCCGCACGCGGGACGCTGGAGGAAACCTCGGTCGCTGGCTGGAAGGCACCGGTCTTCCTGCATGCAGCTGCCCGCATCCCGCGCCGCTGTCACGGCCGCGGGCTGCTGAGTCCCTTCGATTCGCTGGTATTTGACCGGCGGAGGCTGCGGGATCTCTTCGGGATCGACTACCGGATCGAAATCTATACCCCTGTGGCAAAACGGCGTTTCGGGTACTACGTGCTGCCCTTCCTGCTGAGGGAAAGGATCGCGGCGCGCGTTGACCTCAAAGCTGACCGGGCCCGGGGAGTGCTCCTGGTCCAGTCCGCCCACCTGGAAGCGGACGCACCGGATGATACCGCCGTTGAGCTGGCTGCGGAATTAGTCCTGATGGCACGGTGGCTGGACCTCGGAGAGGTTATGGTAAGACCTGTGGGCAACCTTGCGCCCGCCCTGAAACTGGCCGTTAGCCGTGAGTAACCCACGCCGGGAACCCAGACGTCCTGCGGGACGTCTCTCACGTAGACTGGGGACGCCAGAAAACGGCAACACTAGATTGGGAGCAAATCAGTGGCATCACTTCTCGAACGAGTTCTTCGCACCGGCGACAAGAAGACGCTGAAAACACTGCGTAACTACGCCGACGCGATCAACGTGCTCGAGGACGAGTACAAAGCCATGTCTGACGCTGAGCTGCGGGCCGAAACGGACAGCCTCAAAGAGCGCCACGCGGACGGTGAATCGCTGGATGATTTGCTCCCAGAGGCCTTTGCGCTGGTCCGTGAGGCGGCAGGCCGGACCCTGGGGATGCGTCACTTTGACGTGCAGCTGATGGGCGGCGCTGCCCTTCACCTTGGAAACATCGCAGAAATGAAGACCGGTGAAGGCAAGACCCTCGTCGCCACCGCACCCGCTTTCCTGAACGCACTGACCGGCCGCGGCGTCCACATCGTCACCGTGAACGACTACCTGGCCCAGTACCAGTCCGAGCTTATGGGCCGCGTTTTCCGCTTCCTGGGCATGAGCACAGGCTGCATCGTCTCGAACCAGGACCCGGCCACCCGCCGTGAGCAGTACGCCGCAGACATCACGTACGGCACCAACAACGAGTTCGGGTTCGACTACCTGCGCGACAACATGGCCTGGAGCGCTTCGGAACTTGTCCAGCGCGGCCACCACTACGCCATCGTTGACGAAGTCGACTCCATCCTTATTGACGAGGCCCGCACCCCGCTGATCATCTCCGGTGCCGCGAGCGGCGACGTGAACCGCTGGTATACCGAGTTTGCCAAGGTAGTCCAGCGGCTGAGCCTGGACCAGGACTATGAAGTCGACGAAAAGAAGCGCACGGTCGGCGTCCTGGAATCCGGGATCGAGAAGGTCGAGGACTACCTGGGCATCAGCAACCTCTATGAGGCTGCGAACACCCCGCTGATCGGGTTCCTGAACAACGCCATCAAGGCCAAGGAGCTCTTCAAGCGGGACAAGGACTACGTCATCCTCAACGGCGAGATCCTCATCGTTGACGAGCACACCGGACGCATCCTCGCCGGACGCCGCTACAACGAAGGCATGCACCAGGCCATCGAGGCCAAAGAGGGTGTGCAGATCAAGGCCGAGAACCAGACCCTCGCCACGGTCACCCTGCAGAACTACTTCCGCCTGTACGAAAAGCTCTCGGGCATGACCGGCACCGCCGAAACCGAAGCGGCCGAGTTCATGAGCACGTACAAGCTCGGCGTCGTGCCCATCCCGACCAACAAGCCAATGGCACGGCTGGACCAGCCCGACCTCATTTACAAGAATGAAGTCGCCAAGTTCGACGCCGTCGTCAAGGACATTGCTGAACGCCATGCCTCCGGGCAGCCCGTGCTGGTGGGCACCACCAGCGTGGAAAAGAGCGAATACCTCTCGAAGCAGCTGGCCAAGGCAGGCATCCGGCACGAGGTCCTGAACGCAAAGAACCACGCCCGTGAAGCTGCCATCGTGGCCCAGGCGGGCCGCAAGGGAGCTGTCACCGTAGCCACCAACATGGCAGGCCGCGGAACCGACATCATGCTCGGCGGCAATGCGGAATTCAACGCCGTAGCTGAGCTGAACAGCCGCGGACTGGATCCGGCCGAGAACCCGGAGGCCTACGAAGCGGCCTGGCCTGCCGCCCTCGAGAAGGCACAGTCTGCCGTCGCCGCGGAACACGATGAAGTGCGTGCCCTCGGCGGGCTGTACGTCCTGGGCACCGAACGCCACGAATCCCGGCGCATCGACAACCAGCTGCGCGGACGTTCCGGCCGTCAGGGCGACCCGGGCGAATCCCGTTTCTACCTCTCCCTGACTGATGACCTCATGCGCCTGTTCAACTCAGGTGCCGCTGAACGCATCATGAACAGCTCTTCGATGCCGGACGACGTCGCGCTCGAATCGAAGCTCGTGTCGAAGGCAATCCAGAACGCGCAGGGCCAGGTTGAGGGCCGGAATGCGGAACAGCGCAAAAACGTCCTGAAGTACGACGACGTCCTGAACCGCCAGCGCGAGGCCATCTACGGCGACCGCCGCCGCATCCTGGAAGGAGATGACCTGCATGAGAAGGTCGGCTTCTTCCTGGAAGACGTCATCGGCGCGATCGTCAACGACGCGACGGCGGAGGGCCACGGGGACGACTGGGATCTGGAAACCCTCTGGAAGAACCTCAAGATCGTCTACCCGGTGGGCCTGACGGTCGACGAAGTCATCGACGAAGCCGGGGGAAGGGCCCAGCTCACCCGGGACTTCCTGCTGAATGAGATCCTGTCCGATGCCCGGCTGGCCTACCAGGCCCGTGAGGATGCCATTGGCTCTGCTGCGATGCGCGAGCTCGAGCGCAGGGTTGTGCTCTCGGTGATCGGCCGGAAGTGGCAGGAACACCTCTACGAGATGGACTACCTCAAGGAAGGCATCGGCCTGAGGGCAATGGCCCAGCGCGATCCCCTGGTTGAGTACCAGCGTGAAGGCTTCGTCATGTTCCAGACCATGATGGAGGCTATCCGCGAGGAGAGCATCCGGTACCTGTTCAACGTGGAGGTCCAGGTCTCCGAGCCGGCTGTTCCGGAAGCCCTCGCCGGCATCAAGGACGCCCGCGGAGCCCTGGGCACTCCCATCATCAAGGCGGCCGGCCTCGAAGCCCCCGAACGGCCCGCCAGCCTGCAGTTCTCCGCCCCCAACAGCCAGGGCCAGGTCGAGACCAGGGTTGAGCGCACCACTCCTGCCAAGCAGTCAGGGTCGGGTTCACCTGCCGAGCCTGCCTCACGCCGGGACGTGCGAGCTTCCTCCAAGAAGAAGCGGCGCAAGTAGCTTCAGCCGATCTCCAAAGCCGTGACCTTCCACAGTCCGCGCCGCAGCTCCAACCGGAGAGCCGCTGCGCGGACTGTGGACGTTTCGGCTGCGACAACGGCTACTTCGTAGATACCTTCCGCGACGGGACAGACCCTGACACGCAGGATCCGCACGTTGCGGCGTGCCCTGGCCCCGCTGGCTGCGGCGCGTCCCCGCTCCAGGTTGGTCCGCATCTGCAGCCGCTCGAATTCGTCCAGGTCCAGCCACCGTGACATCTGCTGCAGCGGACGCACCCCTGCCAGCACTTCCAGGGCACCTACAGTGACAGACCGCGCGATCGCTTCCATGCGAGCGTCATCCTGCGGCGGACTGGACCAGTTCGCACCGGGCGGCAGCGGATCGGGAGGCAGTGCACGGACCGGGACCGGACGCTGCTGCGGCACCACAGGGGGAGCGTTTCCGGGGACGGTGGAGAAAACCGGTGGACGGGGCATGGGCAGGGGTTCGCCGCTGGCCCGCGCCAGCAATTCGCGGCCCTCTGCATTTGCCTCGCCTGGAGCTGGAAGAACAATGAGGATCGCCATCAGCGTGCTCCTTTTCGATCGGGTTTAGTCCGCCGGGAGCGGCGGAACGGCCAGGACCTGTCCTGGCTGGAGAACATGGGGGTCTGCACCGATGACGGCACGGTTCAGCTCGAACCACGCCGGCCAGTGCGAAGCGATCCCGGCGTCTGTGGCAAGGGGGCCAAGCTGCGCGGCGGCCAGCGCCCACAGGGTGTCTCCCGCCGTGACAGTTACGTCCTGGTGCGCCGGAGCCTGCCAACGGGCAGAAGGCGGACTCTGCAGCGGCCCTGATACGGGCTCCGACGCAGGTTTCCAATGCGGGTCAAACGGGTCGAGGCCGCCGGATGACTGCAGAGGCTGCCACAGGGGATCGATCGTCAAATTCCCGCCCCATGCGACGGCGGCGGCAGGGCTCCCGGCAGCACTCTCTGCAGGACCGGGCGGAGGGACCGCCAGTGCCGCCATCGGGACACTGGCTACCTGCAGGCCAAGAGCCGCTGCAGCCAACCGGCGGAGGAACTCCGGGCTGAACCGTCCAACCGTGCGGGCAGCGCGTTGTTTGCCAAACCGCAGCAGCAGCGCTGAGATGAAGCCGGCCGTCATCCCGACGGTCCACCATGCCAACACGAGGAGACCGGCAGCGCTGGCAGCCAGGGCAGCAAACGACTGAAGGTCTGTCAGCGAGCCGGCGCTGAGGATGTCGAAGGTGGCCGTGTGCTCCGAAAGCCTGGTACCGGACCAGACCAGCAGCAGGCCTGCTGCGGCGGCTGCAGCTGCTTGTATCAGGTCTTCCAGAAGCCGGCGCATGTTCTGGCCTTTCAAGGTGGTTGCGGATGGTCGGGCCGCGAATCGGACAGATGATGAAGTTTGATGCCGTTTGACGCGGTTTAATACAGCTAGGTCACGGTTGATGTCCTTTACTACACACAGATGGCAGAGCTGTCCAGAGTGGCCAAGGAGAAAGTTGGCGGTTAGCCTTTCCAGATGAGGTGGGAGTCGCTGTTTGCTGACCTGGAGGCACAGCTGGCAGCAGCCGGACAGGCCGGGCTGGAAGCTGAGATCGCGGAGCGCCATCGCGGGGAGTCGGCGTCAATCGGCTTCTCCGCCCGGCTGCGGGGCCAGCGCGGAGGGTCGCTCAAGGTTCACGTTGACGGGGCCGGCGAGCCTCTCCGGGGTGAACTCAGGCAGGCAGGCGCAGGCTGGTTCCTGCTGCAGTCCTCTTCAACATCGCACCTGGTTCCGCTGGAGGCAGTGCGGCTGGTCGAGGGAATGGGCCGTTTCGCGGCTCCGGAGGAAGGACACGTCCAGCTGAAGCTTTCATCAGCTTTGAGGGGAGTGGCGCGGGACCGCTACCCGGTGCGGCTGCAGCTCCGCGGAGCTCCCGCAGCCAGCCTGCACGGCAGCATCGACAGGGTAGGGCTGGACTTCCTGGAATTCGCCGTGTTGGAGCCCGGGTCCCCGCGCCGGCGGGAGAACGTGGCCTCGGCAGCGGTGGTCCCCTTCCGGGCTATTGCTGTCATCAGTTCCACCCGCTGACCGTTCCACAGAACGCTCAGGCCGGTTCAGGTACGGCGCCGCTAGGCGTCCGCAGCTTCGTCCTGCGGCAGGGCAGCCCGTGCCTCGGCCGCCTTCCGGTAGGCGCCGGCAATATACTCCTCGAGTTTTGCCGATTCGACCCGCCACTGGCCGCGGCCACCGACCTGGATGGCCGGAAGTTCTCCGGAACGCACCAGCGCATACGTCTGGGACGAGGAAATGTTCAGGACCTCGCCGACGTCGGCGAGCGTGAGGAACCTCTTCTCCACCATGGTGCCTTTCCTCAATTTCCGTTCCCGGTCTGTGCGGCTCTGGACAAGTCTGCCAGCACAACGGCCGCCCTGCGGAAGTTATCCACAAATTAGGGCCCCCACCCGTTTCCATCCTGCACATTCCGCGTCACAATGTCCTGCAACACTCCGCAGGGAGTCCGGGGGAAACGTTCAGGGGGAAAGATGAGTCTCAAGACCGCGGTGCCGCAGGCGCCTGCCCAGCGCCTCAAGAAGCCATCATGGAAGGACCCCCGGCTGCTGGTGGGGATACTGCTGGTGCTCGCCTCGGTGGCGGGAGTAACTGCGCTGGTGGCGGGTGCGGAAAAGTCCACCAACGTTCTCGTGGCGGCCAGGGACCTTCCCGTTGGCACTGCACTGGAAACGGACGACTTCGACGTAGTGCCGGTGCGTCTGGGCACACTTGAGGGTGCCTATATGCCTGCCGGCGAGAAGATCCCCGACGGCGCAGTTGCCGGCGCGCTCATCCGCAGCGGCGAGCTGCTGGTGAGGGCGGATCTGGCCACGTCAGACCAGCTTGACCGCAAGCCGCTGGGGCTCGACGTCGAGACACCGCTGCCCAGCGGAATCCGGTCGGGAGACAGGGTGGATGTCTGGGCGTCCCTGCCCGATGGCCGGAACGGTTTCAGTGAACCGCGCAAGCTTCTGGAAGCAGCGGAGATCTCCGAGATCGCTGTGGCGGAATCCGTCATTGCCGGCCCGGATGCCACGCGGCTGCTCGTGCTGGTGGAAGACGCGGACCTTCCTGCGCTTCTCGGGGCCCTGTCGAACCAGGCCAAAATCGCTGTCGTCCCGAATCCGTCACTCCGATGAGCTCGATTCCGGTGGTGACCTCCGGCAGCGGAACGGCGGAGCTGGTCCAGGGGCTGGAACGCCTGCAGGGCCCGGTCACGGTCATCAGGCGGTGCAGTGAACTGGCCGAACTCATTGCCGCGTGCCAAAGCGGCATGGCCAGGGCAGCAATTGTGGACGACGACGCAGTAGAACTGACGGCCAGCCTTGCCGAACGCCTGTCCGCCGCGGGAGTCGCACTGATCGTCCTCGCGGACGACGTCGAAACCCGGGAACGGCTGGATGCCCTGGGGATCCGGCATGCGTCCAGGACGCTCGACTCAGAGTCATTCGCGGACCTGGTTGCCTTAGCGGTGTCGGACCTGGAATCACGGGCGGGCCTGCCGGCAAGCACTTCTTCACTGGCTGATCCGGGGCAGCCTTTCCGGCAGTGGACCCTGGCGGAAAGTCCGTGCGCCGGGGGAGGGGAGGGCCCCCGGGACCGGAGGGGGAGCGTGGTCGCGGTCTGGGGTCCGGCTGGAGCGCCAGGCAGGACTACGCTGGCGCTGAATCTGGCCGCCGAGGCTGCTGCGGCGGGAAGCACAGTGATCCTCATCGATGCAGACACCTATGCCCCCAGCATCGCCGCGGCGCTGGGCCTCACGGAAGAATCAGCCGGCATCGCCCAGGCCTGCCGGCTGGCCGACCAGGGCTTGCTGGATGAAGGCTCGCTGGCCGGCAGTGCCATCAGCCTGGACCTGCTGGGTCAGCGGATGAGCGTGCTGACCGGAATCACCAGGTCAGACCGATGGATTGAAATCCGGGGGACAGCACTCCAAAGGGTCCTGGAGCAATCCCGGAGCATAGCCGACATCACGGTGGTCGACTGCGGTTTCAGCGTCGAATCCGATGAGGAACTCAGCTTCGACACGATGGCGCCGCGCCGCAACGCAGCAACGCTGATCGCGCTCGAATCCGCTGACACTGTCTATGCCGTCGGAGCGGCCGATCCCGTAGGTGTCCCCAGGCTGGTCCGCGCCCTGACCGAGCTTCTGGCAGCCGTGCCGGCGGTGTCTCCGCTGATCGTGCTCAACAAGGTCCGGCGTTCCGCGGCGGGCCGTGCGCCCGAACGCCAGTTGAGTGAGGCCTGGGAACGGTTTGGGTCCGGGACGATCGACGCTTTCCTTCCTGCCGACTGGGAAGCTGCGGACGCAGCCCTCCTGGCCGGAACGGTCCTGCTGGAAGCGGCGCCGTCCTCGCCGCTTCGGACTGCCATCGCGGCACTGGCAAATGTTCCGGCCGGTACCCGCCGCAGGGGGCGCCGACACCGCAGGGCCGGAGCAAAGTGACCTTTTCATTCGCTACGGGATAGGCTCGTAACAAAATGGGGCGCAACGGAGCGTCCCCACGAGCGGCGAATTTCGGAGGCGTATTACATGTCGTCTGGATCCAACAGTACGGATCTGTCCAGTTCGGATACTTCCCTTGAGGATTTCATCGGGAATTACTACGAGCATCTGGCGGCTGAAGACGCCGAGCTTTATCCGCGGGAGGTCCTGCAGGAGCGCGCTGAGCAGCACCGCCGGCTGGCCTGGACCCGGGCCGACGGGACGGCTGCAGTGGACATTTTCGATCAGGCGGACTCAAGCGTCATCCTGATCGTCACCGATGACATGCCGTTCCTCGTGGACTCTGTCACCGCAGAGATCGTCCGGCAGAACAGCGGCATCCGGCTCATGGTCCACCCCACCTTCCTCGCCACCAGGAACCGTGAGAGCGACACACTGCAGCGTCTGCGGCGGGTACCAAGCGCAGCCGGGGTATCGAGCGGTGATACTGCTGCCCTGCCGAACATTTCCGGCCTGCTCGGCGCACCTGATGAGACCACGAGGATCGAATCGTGGATCGCCGTGGAGGTGCCCCGCCTCACTGACCCAGGCCGCCGGGCAGAGATGGTCCAAGGCCTCGAACGGGTGCTGTCCGACGTCCGGCTGGCAGTCCAGGACTGGCCGGCCATGAGGGCCAAGGTCCACGAGGTCGCCGGCGAACTAGGTTCCGTGGCCCACGGCGTCCCGGACCTGCACCAGGCCCGCGAACTGCTGGCCTGGCTGGACAACGGCAACTTCACTTTCCTTGGGTACCGCGAGTATGACCTCCTGAACGAGAACGGCGAGGACGTCCTTCGGGCGGCATCCGGCAGCGGCCTGGGACTGCTGCGGCGTCATTCCGAAGCCCGGAAGGTCCAGCACCTGACCGCCGCCGGAAGAGCCAAGGCACGCGAGAAGCGCGCCCTGGTGATCACCAAAGCGAACTCCCGGTCCACGGTCCACCGCGCGGCCTACTTCGACTACATCGGGGTGAAGCGCTTCGATGCTGACGGCAACGTCAACGGCGAACGCAGGTTCATCGGTCTTTTCGCCACCGGCGCCTACACAGGATCGGTGCGCAACATCCCGATCCTGCGGGAAAAGGTCAAGGAGGTCATGCAGCGCTCCGGCTTCCCGGCGGATTCGCATTCCGGCAAGGACATGCTGGCCATCATGGAAACCTTTCCGCGCGACGAGCTTTTCCAGATCGACGTCGACGGGCTGCTGGAGACGGCACACGGCATCCTCCGGCTTCAGGAACGCAGAAGGACCAGGCTTTTCCTGCGGCCGGATGTCTACGGACGCTTTATGTCCGCCATGGTGTTCCTGCCCCGCGACCGTTACACGACGTCGGTCCGGCTGCGCATCCAGGACGAGCTCCGTTCCACCTTCAACGCTGAATCGATCGACTACGAAGCACGGCTCACTGAGTCGGCCCTGGCCAGGCTGTTTTTCCGGATCCGGCTGCCGAAGGGTGCTGAACTCGCAGATATCGACGCCGCCGCCCTGGAACGCCGCCTGGTCAACGCCACGCGTTCCTGGTCCGAGGGAATCAACGAAGCGCTGAGGAGCAAGTTCGACCGGGAACAGGCCGAAACCCTGTCCGATCTTTGGGCTGACGCCTTCCCCATGGATTACCGGGTGGGGTACGAGGTCGAGGACGCCCTCGAAGACATTGCCCGTTTCGAACAGCGACTGCAGCAGCCGGACAACGCCCCGGAGCTGTTCGTCTACATCCCGGAAGAGATGGGCGAGGGGACAGACGCCCGGCTCAAGCTGTACCTGCTTGAGCCGCGCTCGCTGACCCAGATCCTCCCGTTCCTGCACAACCTGGGGCTGGAAGTCCAGGACGAACGGCCGTTCGAGATCCGGCGGCAGGACGGCGTCGAACTTTACCTCTACGATTTTGGCCTCCGTTACCGGGCCGGCGTGGACCCGCTGAAGACCGGGTCCCTCCTCGCGGAAGCGTTCCGGGCAGGCATTTCAGGCGCCAGTGAGTCAGATGCGTTTGACCGGCTGGTTTTGGGACAGGGACTGGGCTGGCGTGAGGTCGTGATCTTCCGCAGTTATGCCAAGTACATGCGGCAGATGGGCAACACGAATTCCTATGGATTCATTGCCGATACCCTCATGGCCAACCCGCGGGTCACCGCAGCGCTGGGACAGCTTTTCCGAGCCCGCTTTGACCCCGCGGCAGACGACGCCGCCCGGGAAGCCGGCGTCGAAGCGGCCAGGGCGGAGCTCGAGTCCGGACTTGAGCAGGTACCGACACTGGACGCGGACCGCGTCCTGCGGACATTTGCCAACCTGATCGAAGCTACCCTGCGGACGAACTTCTACCAGGACAAACCGCATGTGAGCTTCAAGCTCAACACTGCGGCGATCGAAGGTGCGCCGTTCCCGCGGCCCAAATACGAGATTTGGGTGTATTCCCCCCGCGTCGAGGGCGTGCACCTGCGCTTCGGAGAGGTTGCCCGCGGCGGCTTGCGCTGGTCCGACAGGCGTGAGGATTTCCGCACCGAAATCCTGGGCCTGGTCAAGGCACAGACGGTCAAGAACGCCGTCATTGTGCCCACCGGAGCGAAGGGCGGCTTCTACGCGAAGCAGCTGCCGGATCCGGCACAGGACCGGGCAGCCTGGATGGAAGAAGGCAAGGAGAGCTACCGCACCTTCATCCGCGGGCTCTTGGACATCACCGACAACCTGGTGGTGACCCAGGAAGGCGAAGAGGTTGTCCCGCCCGCGCGCGTCGTGCGCCATGACGGGGAGGACAGCTACCTCGTGGTCGCGGCCGACAAGGGCACGGCGTCCTTCTCTGACATTGCGAATGAACTCTCGGCCGAATACGGCTTCTGGCTGGGGGACGCGTTCGCGTCCGGAGGCTCGGTCGGCTATGACCACAAGGCCATGGGCATCACGGCCCGCGGAGCCTGGGAATCGGTGAAGCGGCACTTTACCGAGCTCGGCGTGGACACCCAGACCGAAGACTTCACGGCCGTGGGCGTGGGTGACATGAGCGGGGACGTTTTCGGCAACGGCATGCTGCTCTCCGAGCACATCCGCCTGGTCGCCGCGTTCGACCACCGCCATGTCTTCCTGGACCCTAACCCGGATGCAGCCCGCTCCTATGCGGAACGGCGCCGGCTCTTTGAACTGCCGCGCTCTTCCTGGGCGGATTACGACGAATCGCTCATCAGTTCCGGCGGCGGGATCTACCCGCGCCAGTCCAAGAGCATCCCGATCAGCGCAGAGGTCCGCCAGGCGCTCGGCCTGGACGCCGGCGTCACCCGGATGAGCCCGCCGGAGCTGCTGCGCGCCATCCTGAAAGCGCCCGTGGACCTGCTCTACAACGGCGGCATCGGCACCTACATCAAGGCGTCGGCCGAGTCCAACGCCGAGGTGGGGGACAAGGCCAACGACGCGATCCGCATTGATGGCAGGGACGTGCGCGCCAAGGTCATCGGCGAAGGCGGAAACCTCGGCATGACCCAGCGCGGACGCATTGAGGCCGCTCTTTCCGGCGTCATCCTGAACACGGATGCGATTGACAACTCCGCCGGCGTTGACTGCTCCGACCACGAGGTCAACATCAAGATTTTCGTTGACCGGATGGTCGCCGCCGGACGCCTGGATCCAGCGGAACGCTCGGCCTTCCTGCACTCGATGACCGACGAGGTTGGCCGGCTGGTGCTGCAGGACAACATCGACCAGAACATGCTGCTGCTGAACGACCGGCAGCGGGTTATCGAGTGGAGCCCGAGTTTCGAACGGCTGATGGACTGGCTTGAGGAGCACGCCGGGCTTGACCGGGCCCTGGAAGCCCTGCCGACGAACGAGGAGCTCCGTGCACGGGTGGCCGAAGGCCGGGGCCTGACTGCCCCGGAACTGTCCGTACTGGCCGCCTACGCCAAGATCGAACTCACCCGGGCCTTGACGGCTTCTGATCTGGCAGATGATCCCTACTTCCGCGGAACGCTGCGCCGGTACTTCCCCAAGCAGCTGGTGGAACGTTTTGACGACCAGCTGGACACGCATCCGCTGCGCCGCGAGATTATCTCCACCATGGTTGCCAACGACATGATCAACATTGGCGGCATCACGTTCGCCTTCCGGGTCATGGAGGAAACCTCGGCGACTGAAGCCACGGTCGCCCGCGCCTTCAGCGCGCTGAGGGAGATCTACGCGATCGACGACGTCGTGGCGGCGCTGGGCGAGCTTCCGGCCAGCTTCCCCACAGAGACCTGGACCCGGATCCACCTGGACATGCGCCGTCTGCTGGACCGCGCGGTCCGCTGGTTCGTGAACCACGTGGGACGGGGAACCTCCATTGACGAGGACATTGCGGCGTTCCAGCCGATCGTCGAACCGCTTCGCCAGGGCCTGATGCGCTTCATGCGCGGCGGCGACAGGGAGAGGGTCGAGGCTGCGCTTGAACAGGCTGCCTCCTGGGACGTGCCCAAGGAACTTGGAACGTACTGGGCTGAGCAGTTCGAAAGCTACGGACTGCTCGACGTCGCAATGGCAACCCGGCAGGTGGAGGAGCCCGCGGAAAACATCGCCGCCGTGTACTACGCCGTCTACGACCGTTACGGGATCGACGACCTGCTGGAGCGGATCACCAAGCTGCCCCGCGGTGACCGCTGGCAGGCACTTGCCCGTGCTGCCCTGCGCGATGACCTGTATTCCACTGTGGCCGACATGACGGTGGCTGCGCTGGCCGCGACTGAGGACATGGACGGCAGCGATCCGGTGGCGCGCGTCGAAGCCTGGGAGCTGCAGAATGCCGACAACCTGGAACGGGCGACGAAGATGTTCGCAGAGGTCAACCAGCTGGAGCAGGACGACATGGCTTCGCTGTCGGTCGCACTGCGGCTGCTGCGCTCGATTGTCAGGCGCTGACGGGTCCTATTAGACATGGCTATCTTTACCGATCCAATCAAGGACCATGCGGACTTCGGCCCGGGCGACGCCGAGTGGCTCCACCTGCTGGTAGGGGACTGGCAACTGGTCGCCGACCTCGCATTTGCCGACCTCGCGCTCTGGTTCCCGCTGCCCGACGGCGGTTATGTGGCGCTCGCCCATGCCCGCCCCTCGACGTCGCACACTGTCTTCCACAGTGACTTCGTGGGGGAGCGGATGCGCGGGGACCTCCAGCCGCTGGTCGACAAGGCGTGGAATTCCCAGACCATCGAACGGTCCAGCGAGACCAATTGGACAGCCGACACGGCGATGCGCGTGGAAGCGATACCCTTTGTGCGCAACGGCCGGACGCTTGCAGTGGTCACGTCGCATATGGACCTCTCCAGCTCCCGAATGCCGTCCCGGCTCGAACTCACGTACCGCCAGTGTGCCTACGACCTGCTGCGGATGGGGACCCTTGGACTGTGGCCTGATTTTGCCACTCCCACAGGGTCCCGCCGCGGAGCTCCCCGTGTAGGAGACGGCCTCATCAGGCTGGACGCCCAGGGAGTGGTGCAGTATGCAAGCCCCAACGGCGTCTCGGCGTTCCGCCGGTTGGGGGATATGGAGACGCTTGAAGGGCGTCCGCTCGCCGAAATCACCACGGCGCTGCTCAAGGACCGCAGGATGGTGGACGAGACGCTGCCGCTGGTGGTGACTGGCCGGATGCCGTGGCGTACGGAAATCGAGTCGCGGGGCGTGAGCCTGTCGCTGCGTGCCATCCCGCTGCGGGACGAAAAGGAACGGTTCGGAGCGCTCGTGCTGTGCCGCGACGTATCGGAGCTGCGCCGCCGGGAGATGGAACTCGTGTCAAAGGATGCGACGATCCGCGAGATCCACCACCGGGTCAAGAACAACCTGCAGACTGTGGCTGCGCTGCTGCGCATGCAGTCACGCCGGATGGAAAGCGAAGAGGGGAAGCTCGGGCTGGCGCAGGCCATGCGGCGGGTTTCGACCATCGCGCTGGTCCACGAGACGCTCTCCCAAGGGCTCACCCAAAACGTGGACTTCGACGAACTCATTGACCGGCAGTTCCGCCTCTCAGCCGAGGTGGCCTCGCCGCTGCAGCCTGTAAGGACCGAACGGCAGGGGACCTTCGGGGAACTGCCGAGCGATTTCGCGACACCGCTGGCCCTGGTGATCAATGAACTGGTGACCAACGCCGTCGAACACGGGCTCTCCGGCCCGGACGGCGGAACTGTCTGGCTCAATGCGGAGCGGCACCGGAACGCAGAAAACGAAGAAACGCTGACCGTGACGGTGTCCGACGACGGCGTGGGGCTACCCCCTGAGCCGCGGCGCGAAGGGCTCGGCCTCCAGATCGTCCGCACCCTGGTCCAAAGCGAACTGGCCGGAACGATCGAATGGTCTCTCCGCCCGGGCGGCGGAACTGAGGTGCGGGTCGAGATGGGACTGGAGAACGCGCGAAAGCGCTAGGGATCCCGCCCCGATCCGCCCCAGCCGCGAGACCGGACCGCGAACACAACGATGGGCCGCTGCCGAGGCAGCGGCCCATCGTTTCCAGGCGGGGGGCCTGGCTAAGTCTTGGTGGAAAAGGACTCCCGTGAGTCCCTCTCTTCCTAGGAAGCCCGGCGCGCCCTTGCGGCACGGCGCTTCAGGGCACGGCGTTCATCTTCGCTCATGCCGCCCCAGACGCCGGCGTCCTGTCCGGTTTCGATGGCCCACTGAAGGCAGGTATCGAGTACCGGGCACCGGCGGCATACGCTCTTGGCTTCTTCAATCTGAAGAAGAGCCGGGCCGGTGTTTCCCACAGGGAAGAACAGCTCCGGATCCTTGTCCAGACATGCTGCGCGGCTCCGCCAATCCATGCTAATCACTATCTCCTCTAAAAAGTTGACTCCGCTTGTTTGTGAAAACATTCACGAGCAACCACAAACTAAAGGGGCCGTTTTCGGCCCCGATCCCCTCTACTAGGGTGTCACGGCACGGAAACGCAAACAAGGGTTTACAAGCTGTTAATCTGCCGGAAATGATGAGTGATGCGTCACAAAGGCCCGTGGCCTCGACCCTCTAGGCTGCCTAACCGGCGCTGCTCCTAGAGCATGTCCGGTAGTGTGCCAGTGTGTCAAGACCCCAAGATTCCGCAGAACAGGCAGGACGTCCGCCTGCGGCGCTCCTGATCTCAGCCATCCTTGTCCTCGAGGCCCTGGGCCTGCTGGGCGTTGCAGCCTGGTACATCTACAACCTGCTGACCGCTACGGCCACGTCCCTGGGCGGTGCCGTCTTCACCCTCATCCTGGTCATAGTTCTCGCGGTGTGGCTCCTGGTAGTGGGGCACTTCTTCTTCCGCGGCATGCGGTGGACACGGGCCGCAGCGCTGGTCTGGCAGCTGTTCATGATCGTCCTCGCCGTGCCCACGCTGCAGGGCGGCGTGGTGCTGGTTGGCCTGCTCCTGCTGGTTCCTGCCGCCGCGGTGATCCTGCTGCTGTTCACCAAGCCTGTGGTCGCGTGGACTTCCCGGATCAGCGGAGATGCGCAGGCCTTCTAGGAGTGTCATGTGGGAGCCGCGGAGTTACGCACAGCGTGGTTTCTGGTCAGCGGCGGGCCTCGCGGTAGACTGCCGGACGGGGGCATGGAACGTTCGTAACGAGAGGTATGCGTGACCCAGGAAGCAGTCGCCGCGCCGGAGCGGGACGGGAGGCGAAACACTCTCCCTGACCGCTCATACCGTCCGGAGGTCCAAGGGCTTCGGGCACTCGCCATCCTCATGGTTGTGAGCTACCACATCTGGTTTGGCAGGGTATCCGGCGGCGTCGACATCTTCCTGCTCATATCCGCATTGCTGCTCACCTTGTCATTCGTCCGCAAGGTGGAAACCGGCAGGCCCCTGAAATTGGGCGGGTACTGGCTCCATCTCTTCAAACGGCTGTTGCCCGCTGTCGTCGTCGTACTGCTCGGTGTGCTCACGGCGACGGCGATGTTTGTCCCGCGCTCGCGCTGGACGGAGATTCTGTCCCAGACCTGGTCCTCCCTCTTTTACTTCCAAAACTGGGCACTGGCCGCGAATTCCGTTGATTACTACGCCGCGGACCAGAGCGTTGCCAGCCCGCTGCAGCATTTCTGGTCGCTGTCGGTCCAGGGGCAGGTGTTCATCCTCTGGCCCTTGCTCTTTGCCCTCGCCGCGTTCATCGCCCGGGCAGCCAAGCTGCGGTTCCGGATCGTTGTCCTGCTGGTCTTCGGAGCCGTTTTCACCGCATCGCTCACTTTCTCGATCTACGAGACCTACACCAACCAGGTACACGCCTACTTCGACACGCGAACGCGTCTTTGGGAGTTTGCCTTCGGGACGCTGCTGGCACTTTCCCTTCCGTACCTGAAACTTCCCCAGCCGCTGCGGGTCCTGGCAGGATGGATCGGCCTTGCTGCCATGCTCTCCGGGGGGTTCATCCTGGACGTTCAGGGCCAGTTCCCCGGGTATGTCGCGTTGTGGCCCCTGATCGCGGCGGCCCTGGTCATTGTCGCCGGCGAGACGGGGAGCCCGGTGGGCGCTGACCGCTTCCTGACGTGGAAACCGCTGATCCGCCTGGGTGACATGTCATACGCGCTGTACCTGTGGCACTGGCCTGTCCTGATCATCTATCTGATCTGGCGGGGACGTGAAGAAGCGGGTCCTGTGGAAGGAGCCGCCATCATTGCCCTTTCCCTGGTGCTGGCATACCTCACGACCCGCTTTATTGAACGTCCACTGCGCTCCCCGGCGTGGACCGGGAAGAAGGGGCGGGCGGTGATCGTCATCGCCGTGTGCGTTGGCCTTGCAGCAGCGCCTGTTGCCG
Organism: Arthrobacter caoxuetaonis; assembly: GCF_023921125.1. Lineage (NCBI taxonomy): Bacteria > Bacillati > Actinomycetota > Actinomycetes > Micrococcales > Micrococcaceae > Arthrobacter > Arthrobacter caoxuetaonis. Next base: position 2,546,240 of record NZ_CP099466.1, on the reverse strand, counting down.
GTTGGCAGGCGGGACTGCGACTGGAAAACGAGAGAGTTCAGTCTGCGGCTGACGTCAACAATCCCGGCGCTGCGGCACTGGAGTCTGATTTTGTCTACGAGGCGGCCGAAGAGGCTGAGCTGCTGCCGCTTTTGGACCTGGCGGGCTCGGATTACGCAGACCTAAGCGCCCCGTGCACAGGCCGGTTCGCGACAGATGCCCCGGCGCTGCAAGGGTACGCGTGTACAGAGTACGTTTCGGCGACTGATCCCGACAAAGTGCTGGTAGCTGTAGGCAACAGCCACGTGCAGCAATGGTTGGCCGCAATCGGCCCCATCGCCGAGGCGAAGAACTGGACGCTTATCGGACTGGCGCGGGGCGGGTGCCAGTTCGTGGATTACTCGGAGGGGATTTCGCAAGAGTGCAATGACCGCAACAGCCAGGCGCTTGATTACATACTCGACCTGCATCCTGATGCGGTGATCACAACGGCGACCTACTCGATCGGGGAGTATCCGCACGAGCTGCTCCCCGGTGGATTCCTGGCCACAGCGAACGCGGTCATGGACCAGGGAATCCGGTTCATCGGGATACGGGACAACCCGAGACACACTGTCAATATGGCGACGTGCCCGGAGGACTACGGGGTGGACTCGGCGACATGCAATCCCGATTACGAATCTGTTCGGGCAGCGGAATCACCGTTGCTGGAAATGGGTGCGATGCTTCCGGCCATGAGGCTCCTGGACGTCGATGATCTCGTCTGCCCGGGAGGCACATGCCCGGCAGTCATCGGAAACGTGCGGGTCTACCTCGACGAAAACCATATCTCGGCAACTTATGCCAGAAGCATGGCGCCGGCACTGATGCCAAGGCTTCTCGATGCACTTAATCCGGCGGACAGCAGATCGCTGGTCCAGCTTGCGCACTAGGCGCGAAATGCCTTCGCGTGTTTTGTCCGATAACCTTGACCGTTGGGTGAGTGCCGCAGGGCAGCCCGGAAACTAACAGGAGTGACAAGTGAACGTTGACCTCGTCGTCGTAGGGTCAGGCTTCTTCGGCCTCACCGTTGCCGAACGTGCTGCCAAGGAACTGGGACTGAAAGTCGCTGTCCTGGACCGCCGGCACCACATTGGTGGGAACGCATACAGCGAGAACGAAGCCCAGACCGGAATTGAGGTCCACCGCTACGGCGCTCACCTCTTCCACACCTCCAACGAGCGGGTCTGGAGCTATGTGAATGAGTTCACCCAGTTCACCAACTACGTGCACAAGGTTTACACCAGCCATAAGGGCGAGGTGTACCCAATGCCGATCAACCTGGGCACGATCAACCAGTTCTTCCGTTCCTCCATGGGCCCGGCCGAGGCGAAGGCGCTCATTCAGGAGCAGGCCGGCGAACTCGCAGGAACCGACCCGCAGAACCTGAATGACAAGGGCATCCAGCTGATTGGCCGGCCCCTCTACGAGGCGTTCATCAAGTACTACACCGGCAAGCAGTGGCAGACGGACCCCAAGAATCTGCCCGCGGAGATTATTTCCCGGCTTCCCGTCCGCTACACCTATGACAACCGGTACTTCAATGACAAGTACGAGGGCCTGCCCGTTGACGGCTACACCGCATGGATCGAGCGGATGGCCGACCACCCGAACATCCAGGTGCACCTGAAGACCGACTTCTTCGACGACGGACACGAGTTCTCCCGGGCCACCACCCTGGGCCAGGTTCCGGTGGTCTACACCGGACCCGTTGACCGGTACTTCGACTACGCCGAAGGTGACCTGTCCTGGCGCACGATCGACCTCGAGGAAGAGGTCCTGCCAATTGAGGATTTCCAGGGCACCTCGGTCATGAACTACCCGGATGAGGATGTTCCCTACACCCGCATCCATGAGTTCCGCCACTTCCACCCCGAGCGGGACTACACCAAGGACGCCACAGTCATCATGCGTGAGTTCTCCCGTTTCGCTGAAAAGGGCGACGAGCCGTATTACCCGGTCAACACCGCAGAGGACCGCGCCAAGCTCCTGGCCTACCGCGACCTCGCGAAGGGCGAAAAGGACGTACTGTTCGGCGGCCGCCTTGGTACGTACAAGTACCTGGACATGCACATGGCCATCGGCTCGGCTCTTTCCATGTACGACAATAAGATCAAGCCCCACTTCACCGGGGGAGCCAAGCTTGAAAGTGGAGGGGTGGACGCGTGAGCAACGCCATCGTTGAAGACGACGGAAAAGCCGTTCAGGAGCAGTGGTCTACGCTCCAGCGCGTAGTCCTGCCCTCCCAGGACCAGCTGGACACGGTTCCGCTTTACCTTGATACCGGCAGCGCGACCGGCGTGCAGCTTTCCACGATGAACGGGGACGCGAAGACCAGCAAGGCCGGGCCGATGATGTCTGCCCCGGGCAAGGAAGCCCACGCCGAGGACTTCCTCTCGCGTCACTCCACCTCGGTCCGCGCAGGCGAAAGGGTGTCCTTCGGTACGTACTTCAACGCCTTCCCAGCGAGTTACTGGCGCCGCTGGACCAATCTGGATACCGTACGCCTGAGCGTCCGGACCACCGGAACCGGCGCAGTCAGCGTCTACAAGTCCAACGCCCGCGGCGCCCTCCAGCACGTGGAAACGCAGCGGGTCAGCGCTCCCGCAACCAGCACCTTCGAGCTGAGTCTGAAGCCCTTCGGCGATGGCGGCTGGTACTGGTTCGACCTGGTGGCCGGCTCTGAGCCGCTCATTCTTGAAGAAGCCGAATGGCAGGCTCCGGGTGCTCCGGTTAGCCAGGGCAGTGTGACCCTTGAGATCACGACGCTGAACAAGACTGACTTCTGCCTGAACAACCTGCGCATCCTGGGCGAGCACCCTGAGGCCCTTAAGTGCCTCAAAGAGGTGCTGATCGTAGACCAAGGCACCCAGAAGGTAGCCGAGGCAGAAGGTTTCGCTGAAGTCGAGGCCCTGATGGACGGCAAGCTCCGTATCATCAACCAAGCGAACCTCGGCGGTTCCGGCGGCTTTGCGCGCGGTATGTACGAGGCCGTGGAGAGCGGTAGTGACTACGTCCTCCTCCTGGACGACGACGTCGTGATGGAGCCTGAGAGCATCTCCCGCCTGGTGACCTTTGCAGACCGCTGCAAGACGCCCACCATCGTGGGCGGGCACATGTTCGACCTTTACAACCGAACAGTGCTGCACACCTTCGGCGAGACGGTGAATCCTTACCGGTTCCAGCCGGATCAGCCGCATTCCGAGCAGACCCTGGGGCACGATTTCGTCCGCTCCAACCTGCGGCAGACCTCGTGGCTGCACCGCCGAGTGGACGTTGACTACAACGGCTGGTGGATGTGCCTGATTCCTACCCAGGTGATCCGTGACATCGGACTGTCCCTTCCTGTCTTCATCAAGTGGGACGATGCCGAATACGGACTGCGGGCGAAGGCTGCCGGTTACCCGACGGTTTCAATGCCGGGTTCGGCTGTGTGGCATGTTTCCTGGATCGACAAGGACGACCTCGTCGGCTGGCAGGCCTACTTCCACACCCGCAACCGCATGATCGCTGCGCTTCTGCACAGTCCGTATGAGCGCGGCGGCCGGGTGGTCCGGGAAACCGGCTACATGGACCTCAAGCACCTGATCTCCATGCAGTACTTCACCGCTGTCGGCCGGACCATGGCCCTGCGCGACCTCCTGAAAGGCCCGGAGCAGCTGCACGACCTGCTTCCGTCCAAGCTGCCCGAGATCCGCGCCATGGTCTCGGAGTTTCCCGACGCCCAGATCCAGTCCGAGCCTGAGGCGTTCCCCGCGCCGGTGATGCACAAGCCGCCGCGCCGCGGACAGGGCTTCAGCGCGCCGTCCTACGTGACCCTGATTCCCTGGGCTGCGAAGACGGTGGTGAAGCAGCTGACCAAGAAGGTCCCCGAGACCAGCATGGAGCACCCGCAGGCCTACATTGCCCACCAGGACAACAAGTGGTGGCGCATGTCCCAGTACGACAGCGCTGTGGTTTCCAATGCAGAAGGAACCGGTGCCTCCTGGTACCGGCGCGACCCGCAGCAGATGCGTGCACTGCTCGCTGAAAGCCTGCGCCTGAACGCGGAGATCCTGAAGAACTGGCAGTCCCTGAGCGACCGCTACCGCAGCGCGCTGCCGCAGATCACCTCCTTCGAGGCCTGGAAAGCGACATTCGAGAAGCACTCGGAAGAAGAGGGACGGTAGGTTTGTCCGCCGAAGCTCTTCAGACGCCGGGACGCGGCAGCGGATTCGCTGATCTGTTCCGCTCCCGCTTCCTGCTGAAACTGCTGGTCGCCAAGGAACTCAAGGTCCGGTACCGCGGATCGGTTCTGGGATTGCTCTGGTCCTACGTAAAACCGGGCGTGCAGTTCATCGTGTTCTACATAGCGCTCGGCGTCTTCCTGGGATTGGAGCGGAGCCCCGGCAACCCTGAGGGCCTGCCGAACTACGCGATCTATCTGTTTTCCGGCATTGTGCTGATCAACTTCTTTACTGAGGCCCTGGGCAATGCGTCGCGGTCGATCGTGGGGAACGGCGGCCTGATCAAGAAGATCTACCTCCCTCGCCAGCTCTTCCCGGTCGCGTCGGTCTGGGTGTCAGGCGTCCACTTTGTACCGCAGATCCTGATCCTGGTAGTCGCCTGCCTGTTCAACGGGTGGCGGCCGGGTGTGCTCCAGCTCGCGGCGGCGGTGGGCGGTTTTGTCATCGTGGCGCTGCTGGCCACGGGCCTTGGACTGTTGTTCGGTGCGGTGAACGTGTATTTCCGCGACGCTGAGAACCTCGTGGACATGCTTCTGATGATTGCCACCTGGGCTTCGCCGGTGCTGTACTCCTGGACGATGGTGCAGAAGCAGCTCGGCGAGACCTTCTTCAACATCTACCAGCTGAACCCGATCACGGTTGGCGTGGAAACGTTCCACTACGCGTTCTGGCTTCCCACTACGGACGGAGCAGAGGCTATTCCTCCGCACCTTCTTTCCATGTGGCTTCCTATTGGCCTTGCCATTTCAGGACTGGTCCTGCTGGCCGGCCAGCTCGTCTTCCGCCGCCTTGAAGGCCGTTTCGCTCAGGAGCTCTGACCCGTGGCAACTGCCATTGAAGTACGCAACATCAACAAGCGGTTCGTCCTGCGCCACACGCGTTCGATGAAGGAAGCGTTTGTCTGGCTGATCAAGGGCCGCAAAGGTGACCTGAGCGAAAAGTTCGACGCGCTGAAGGATGTCTCGCTCACGGTTGAGCAGGGAGAGACTGTCGCGCTGCTGGGCCTGAACGGTTCCGGAAAGTCGACGTTGCTGAAGCACATTTCCGGTGTCATGCGGCCCGACGTCGGCAGTGTTGGCACGCGCGGCCGGGTCGCCGGCCTGATCGAGGTCGGTGCGGGATTCCACCACGACCTCAGCGGCCGTGACAACGTGTACCTGAACGGCGCGATCCTGGGTATGACCGAGGATGAGATCAACGAGAAGTTCGACTCCATCGTCGAGTTCTCCGAGATTGGCCAGTTCATCGACACCGAGGTGAAGTTTTACTCCTCGGGCATGTACCTGCGGCTCGCGTTTTCCGTCGCGGTCCACACAGACCCCGAAGTCTTCCTGGTCGACGAGATCCTGGCCGTGGGCGATGAGCCGTTCCAGAAGAAGTGCATTGACAAGATCAAGGAACTGGCCGGCGAGGGTAAGACGCTGGTCGTGGTCAGCCACGACCTGGACCTGGTCTCCCGGATCTGTGAGCGCGGCGTCCTCCTGGAGCACGGACAGATCGTCATGGATGCGCCCGTGCAGGAAGTCGTTGACAAGATGCGGGCCGGATAACGGAAAGGCAGTCCGGCAAACCCCGGGCTTTTCACGTGCCCGCGGTTTGCCCCGCCGGTCCTGCAGTGCCTGCCGGAACGCCAAACGCTCCTGCCCAGGTGTTACTCCTGGCAGCCGTTGAACTTATACAGCTTGGCTTCGCCGACCTGGTCCACTAGTTCGAAGTCTGGATCGGTATCCAGGTTTTCGATGCCGGGATAGCGGTGATCCCCGCCGTGTACTTCCCTCTCGCCGAAGTCCAGCACGTACTGGAGGTTCTCGTTTCGCGCGGCGACACACACTTCGGGAATGAGGTCCGCGTCCCGCAGATCAGTCTCGATCGTAATGGTGTCCTCAGTTACGGTGTCCAGCGTATGCCTGTGCGTGGTGTCCCGGTCCGAGAAGGCAAAGGCCAAAGCTCCGCCCGTGTATGGATTGACCGCAATGGTCGCGTCCTCAGGCACGATTTCGTCTATCCGGTCCATCAGTTCCAGCTCGTCAGAAGAGACCAGGGCTGAATCCGCGGACAGGATGTACATTTGTGCCGCGCGCCAGATGGCGTCGTCCATGTTCCGTCCCTGTGTCAGCGGCAGCAGAACCAGTACACCTGCCAGACCGGCTGCGCCTGCGCTCACGGCGCGTCCCCGCGGCGTCAACGAGTCAAGCACGCGGCCTCCAGGGGCTGAAGCAGCGCGGCTTCCCAGCCACATAAACACAGTGCTGAGCCCGAGAATGGAGAGGGGCGCTGCCAGGAGCGGAAGAATGGCCGCAAGCCGATTCGGATCGTTGTAGTACACGCCGGTAATGAAGCTGCGGAGGGTCGAGCGCTCGAAGCCGGAAGCGATCACGAACAATGCCGTTGCAATCAGGTAGGAAGCGGGCAGCCATCGAAGCCGGGGGAGCCTGATGGCGGCGGCCACCCCAACGATCGCCAGGACGCTGGCCAGGAAAGCGACAGGACGTCCAAAGGGCGCGTTGAAGAGTGCTTCACCAAACGCCTGTGCCGAGGTCTCGACAGGACCCCAGAATGCGGCCTCTTCCGGCGGCCGGACGAAGTTCCAAACAGCAGCGAACGCCCCCAGGACGATGAGCAAGGCCAGTGAAGGCAGGCCAACCGACCGGAGTGGCTCCTTCCCCGCGTTGCGGGCGGCATGGACATAAAGGGCGTATGCGCCTATCACCAGGGGCACAGCCAGGAGCAGAAGTGTCAGCATGCCGTTGGGATGGGCGAGTGCGATCCCGGGGTAAGCCAGCAACGCGATGAACACCGCAGCAGGAACGGAAATCCTGGTATTCGGCGCCTGCTGCAGAACGATCGCAGCCAGGGCCAGACCCGCAGGCACCATGGCCAGGGAGAAAAAGTTGGGGTAGAGGACGCCAAAGTCGAGCAGAAGGATCGGAAAAGCGGGGAAACTGGCGATCAGTACGCCGCCGGCAATCACTGCAGCTGAAGCGAGCCTCGCCAGCTGCCTGACAGCGAACATTACTGAGAAGGGCCAGAGTGCTGCAGCCACTGCGATGTTGGCCGCGTTTACTGCAACCGTGAGCTCCGCCCCGGAGACCTGCGCCACCAGAGACGCGAAGCCGTGCCAGCCGGCGGGATAGAACGGAACAGGACCATCGCCTGCGGTCATTCCAGCGACGGAGAGGGAGGACGCGTCACCCGTCTCCAGGATGTAATGAACCGCGTTCAGGTGGAAGATGTTGTCGAAAGACTGGGAAAAGGAATCGGGGTTGCCGAGCACCCGGGTCACCTGCCAAACCAGGATCACCGCTGCGATCGCAGTCCCTGCGAAGAATGCCAGCTCCTGGGACGGGGTTGAAGCCCGCGGCAAGCGTGCAGCTGAAGGCCACCTTCGGTCCAATACCTGACGAACGGCGAAGGCCGCGGCAGCGGCAAGCAAAGCTCCGACGACGGGAACAACCGGAGTCCACGGCAACCCGGTCAACGACGCGATTACCGCCCCCACGCTGATCAGGGAGGCGCTAACCAACGGCGCCAGGGCGACAGCGTCGAAAGCCCGCAGGCGCAGTGCAGCTGTCACGGCAAATCCTGGCAGGAACAGCACGGCCAAGCTGGCCAGTACTGCAGGGGTGGCATTGAGCCAGTCCATGGGTGGTCCTTACAATCGACGGCGTCGGTGCTGGATGTGGCCAGCGCCGGGAGGTGGCAGAGCGGCCAGGGTGGAAGCTATTTCCCGTGCGTAAGGAGGCTCAGCAGATACTCGCCGTAGCCGCTCTTAACCAGCGGTTCGGCGCGTTGACGAAGTTCATCGTCGCTCAGGAAACCAGCACGCCAGGCGATCTCTTCCGGTGCACCGATCTTGAGGCCTTGACGGCTCTCGACGGTGCGGATGAAGTTCGATGCGTCGTTCAGGGAATCGAATGTCCCGGTGTCCAGCCACGCGGTTCCCCGTGGCAGGATTTCGACCTGGAGCCGGCCTTCCTCCAAATAGGCGCGGTTGATGTCGGTGATCTCCAACTCACCCCGGGGGGAAGGCTTGAGCTCGTGGGCCTTCTCAATGACGTCATTGCCATAGAAATAGAGCCCTGGTACCGCATAGTTGCTCTTGGGAACAGCCGGTTTTTCCTCCAGCGAGAGCGCCTTGCCCGCCTGATCGAATTCGACGACACCGTATGCCGTAGGATCAGCAACCCAGAAGCCGAACACGGCTCCTCCGTCGACATCGCTGAAACGCTTCAGCTGCGTGCCCATCCCGTGACCGTAAAACACGTTGTCGCCCAGGACCAGCGCCACGGTGTCCTGCCCGATGTGGTCTTCACCGAGGATGAAGGCCTGTGCCAGGCCGTCCGGAGTTGGCTGTTCCGTGTAGGTGAGTGAGATACCGAACTGCGAACCGTCCCCAAGCAGGCGCTTGAACTGTTCGGAGTCATGCGGGGTGGTGATGATGAGGATGTCCCGGATCCCAGCGAGAATCAGCGTGGAGAGGGGGTAGTAAATCATCGGCTTGTCGTAGACGGGGGCCAGTTGCTTGCTGATGCCCCGTGTTATGGGATGAAGTCTGGAACCGGTTCCTCCGGCTAGAATGATGCCACGCATACTAAGAAGTATCGCCCGAGCTCATTAGCCCGCCAAATTATGGTCCCCGGCGGGCCGGCTGGACCTGTGTGAAGGCAGGTCTTTTCGCCTGTCAGACGCCGGTGGCGGAGCGAACATTAATGAATGATAGTTGCCAATGTTCTGGAGGGCTTGTGCCAAGAACCGATCTGTCCGCCAACCAGCTCTGGGTCGGTAAACCCTTCGACAACCGGAACAACAGCCTGAACCTCATTCGGTTGCTTCTGGCATTGACTGTCCTGGTCCACCACAGCTGGCCCCTCACCGGGTCAGACTATGAACCCGGATTCGCAGGTGAAACCCTCGGCGGCTGGGCAATCGCGGGGTTCTTCGTGATCAGCGGCTACCTTATTACCGCGAGCCGCTGGTCAAATTCCCTTGGAGACTATCTGGTTCACCGGGTCGCGCGGATCATGCCGGCTTTCGTGGTCTGCCTCGTTGTAGTGGCCTTCGTTTTTGCTCCAATAGGCTACGCGGCCGCCAAGGGCAACCTGGACGGTTTCTTCGGCACAGCGACCACTCCGGCCAACTACGTCTTTGCGAACCTTGGCCTGAAGATGAATGCCTACGACGTCGCCGGTTCACCCTTCAACGTTCCGTACCCGGGCGCTTGGAATGGATCGCTGTGGAGCCTCTACTACGAGTTCCTCTGCTATATCCTCGTTGCCTTCGTCGGGGTGTTCGCGTTTTTCCGGAAGTCTCCCTGGTTCATGACGGCAGCGTTCGTACTGAGCGTAGCGGTGGAAGCCAACATCGAGTCTGTCCTTCCGTACCTGCAGCACAACTTCGATTTCCAGCTGCTCTTCCAGCTCCTGCCCTTCTTCCTGGGCGGGGCCGTGGTCCAGGTCTGGAAACACCGTATCGGTATTCACTGGCTGCCTGCGCTCCTTTCCATCGGCGCAGCCGTCCTGATTACTGCGCTGGTTCCAGAGTGGGGCGGAGCCGCCTCCGCGGTCTTCATCTGCTACGGGATCCTCTGGATATCACTGTGGCTGCCCTCGCCGGCAATCATCAAGAAGAACGACGTTTCCTACGGGCTTTACATCTATGCTTTTCCAGTCCAGCAGCTTCTGGCGGTGTACGGCGTCCACCAACTCGGCATCCTTCCGTTCACGCTGATAGCAACCGTATGCTCCCTCCCATTGGCGGCGGCCAGCTGGATTCTGGTCGAAAGGCCCGTCATGCGAATGGTTCGTGGTCGACGGAAAACAGTTCAACCCAAGGAAGGCACAGGTCAAGCGGAGACGCGTGACCCCGAGACAGCAGATCGATGACGATTGCCGATCCACCACGCAGAAGTCAAAGGCGAGTCTCTTCGAGGCCGCCAACTACCAACCGTCATGCAGCCGTCCTGGCTCTGGTTTCGGGCGCCGGAGGATTTGCTGCCGTCACCATTCTGAGATCAGCGGGGCTGCTCAACGGCTTTGTGACGCTGTTTGTGCTTCTGGGCCTCCTCCTGATGCTGCCGGTGGCCAAGACACTATCCAGACGGCTTTTGCTCACCCTTCCCGTGCTTCTTGGCGGAGTTCCGTTGTTGTGGTGGGTTCCGTGGCCGGCATTCTTCCCTGACCGCGGAACCCTGGTCCTGGGTGCAGCAGCCGGAGCAGCGGCTGCAGCGGCCGCATTCCGACTGGCAGGCGGGTCCGTGCAGAGGTCCTTGCTGCCGCAGGTGCGAGGAATTGACCTGGTCCCTCTTGCTGCTGGCCTCGCCGCAGCCTTTGTCCAATGGAATTCGCTGACTGTCCGCCGTGCCGAGGACGCGCTGTCTCTCCTGTCCTCCCGGTGGGACAACGCTTCGCACTTCGATATGTACTTTCTGATCCGTCGAGAAGGCCAGGTGATCCCGCTTCTTCCGTCTGCACCCGACGGGAGCGCGTGGTCCTTCTCCGACTATCCTCAAGGTTTCCATTCACTTTTGGCCACGCTTGCTGAGCTGGTCCACGGACCATCATGGCGTCCGATGGAAGCAGAGCTGGTCAGTTACTCCATATTGACGGGGGTTGTAGTCGTACTGTCGACGCTGCTCGTCACCGCCGGAGTATGTTCGTTGCCGGCGTTCCGCCGCTCCGCCCTTATCGGCGGACCGGTAGCGGTGGTGATTGCGTGCGGCTGGTCCCTCGGCCCCGGCACCGTTGCGTACATGCATGGGTACGCCAACTTCTTCCTGGCAGTCTCCCTCGCTGCAGCCGCCGTGCTGCTGGCGGTATCGATGGACCGTCCCGCCATGGTCCTTCCGTTGATGGCCGCGACTTTCGCAGCCGTTGGGATAGCGAACAACTGGATGCCGCTGCTGGCTTACCTGCCCGGTGCAATAGTGATGCTTTGCCTGCCTGGCAGACGCAGCCGCTGGGCCGCTGCGAAGACCCAGTCCATTGGCGCAGGGATGGTCATCGTGCTGGGACTGACTGGCGCCGCCGTGGCTGTATATCAGCTTGCTTCAGTGGAAGTGCCGGACATAGTCACCGCTGAGACATCGTTTCCGAATTTTGACGCAGGCGTCCTGTGGCAGCTTCTCGCTCTTTGTGCCGTTGCGTATATCTTGCTGCTGTCGCGGAGCCGCCGCCAGGGACTTTCAGCGTCCCAGCAGAGGGCAGGTTGGAGCGTATTGGCTCTCGCCGGCGGGGCAGCGGCGACTCTGGCGATGTCCGTTATACAGCTCGTCGAGCTGGGCACACTTTCCTACTACTCAATGAAGCTCATGCTCTCCCTGGAGCTCATGGCATTGGTTCTCGCAGGCGTGGCAGTCATGCATTTCGTCGACGCTGCGGGATTCGGAAGGCCACCGGCTGCGGCCGGCCAGCGGGGAAGACGCAGAAAGCGTCCAGCCCTGTACGCGGCCAGTGTGGCAGCCATGGTGGCAGCGTCCCAGGCGTTTGGAGGCCTGGTGCACGTGCCCGACGCCGGCCTGGCGGGAACGGCCCCCGGCGTTTCGGAAAAGCTTGCCCAGGACAGTATTCGGGAGTCCGGTCCTTCCGGGAGCGTCTTGGCGCTGCTCCATGCGGTCTCCCGGAACACGGGGGAGCCTGCCATGTATTTGACCACGAATACCGCCCAAATGGACCCTGTGCTGGCCCAGCAGTGGTACAGCGCCCTCACACAGACCTACACCGAACACAACTGGGAGTTGTCCTGGAGCATGTTTGCCCTCTCTGAAGGCGAGAGCGGACTTGCTACAGCTGTCAACGACATCCTGGCTGAGGATCCGGGCACCTCGATTGTCGTGGACCCCTGGAACGAGGAAGCGCTGGCAGAGGCCTTGGCGGGCCGCTGACTAACGCAAGGCCAGATACAGGTATGCGCAGCCCCTCTTGAGGAGCTGCGCATACCTGCAGGTACCCGCACGGCAGGTGCGGAGGGAACCCCTCTAGGCGGGCTGGACGTTGGGCTGCTCGTCGATCCAGTTGGCCAGCCTGTCGATGCCCTGCACCAGGTTGAAGCGCGCCTTCCAGGAAAGGTCGCTGGCAGCAGCTTCCACTGAAGCCCAGGCATGCCGGACATCCCCTTGGCGATACTGGCCGGTGACGTGCGGCTCCGGAGCGCCGTAGTGGGCTGCGATGAGCGCAGCGGCCGTGCCAATGGTCTGGAATTCCCCGGAGCCGATGTCGAGGATCCGCTGAGGAGCTGCAGCAGCCGTTGCCGCGGCAACAACGGCGGAGGCAACGTCATCTATCAGGATGAAGTCCCGCCGGACATCACCGTCTTCGTAGAGCGGAATGGACTTCCCTGACTTAGCCATGCGGCAGAACAGCGACATAATCCCTGTGTAGGGATTGATGAGGGACTGGCCCGGACCGTAAACATTCTGCAGACGCAGGATAACCGGCTCCACACCGTATGACTTAGCCCATGCCTGCAGGATGTTTTCTTGTGCAAGCTTGGTCGCGCCGTAAACACTGACAGGGGCCGGGAACACCTCGGAGGCGTCCATCGCGGTGGGCGTGGCTCCCGGGAAATCCCACTGCGCCTGTTCGAGCGTCTCACTCGTGCGCTGCCCCGGATAGAAAAGCTCACCGGTTTCGTTGCGGCGCCAGGCACCTTCGCCGTAGACCGCGCGGCTGCTTGTCAGGACGATACGCCGCGGCAGCTTTCCGCTGCGGTTCAATGCGTCCAGCAAAGCGGTGGTTCCTACGACATTTGTCATGGCGTGGCGGGTGGACTCTTCGAGGGATTGTCCGGTGCCGGTTTCCGCAGCCAGATGAATAACGACGTCGGGTGAAACATCAGACAGCACGCTGTCCATGAAGTTCGCATCCGTGATATCGCCTACCAGAAGATCAGCCCCGGCAGCGAGCTCCGCCGGCCGCTGCGCCGAAGGATGGATCTGGGGGTGGAGGCTGTCGACGACGACGACCCGTTCGAATGCAGTTACAAGGGAATCGGAGATTGCACACCCGATAAAACCCGCACCGCCGGTTACCAGGACAGTCTGTGCTGCGTGGTTCTGTGCCGAATTCACAATTATGCCTTTCGTTAAAACCTGTTAGCGGCCGAAGCCGTGCCGAAAGAGGACCCGTGCGGCGGCGGTGTTCTGACTGATCAAGGCTTTGGGCAGCAAGGTCAGCGCGTGGGCACGGGACGTGATCCGGGCGTTGGCAGCACGCTCGGCTTTGAACCAGCCAAGTTCCTTGGCCTGTTGTGCGGCCACGCTGAAGTAGTCGCGTTCGCCGGCAAAACGCGAACCGTCCACGAGTTTGGACGATGAAGCGCTGGCCGTGTGGCGCCGGTAGGAGAAGCAGAGCGTATCGATAAGGAGAAGCTGGTCCCCCTTGAAGATCATGTCCATTACCAGGGCGAGGTCCTGGATAATTGGGAAGCCTTCCCGGAATTCAACTTCGCGGATCTTGTCAACGCGGAAAGCCAGCGACGGCCAGTACAGCCAATCGCCGTGGAGGAGATTGGCGGCAAGAGCTTCGCCGGAAAGAATGCGGTACTCACGTGCCCGTGGCTGCACCACGTTTTGCTTGACGGTGTCAACCATGGTTCGTGTAATGCGTCCGTCTTCGTCGATGACTTGGACACCAGGTTGGATGATGGCGGCACCGGGGAATTTCCGGTGTCCCTTAATCACTGTCTCAACGTAGTTGGGCAGCAGGACATCGTCGCAGCCCAGAATGGTCATGACTTCCTGGGTGGCCATCTCCACACACGTCCGGTAGTTGGCCGTAATTCCTTCATTCTGCGGCTTCCGCACGTAACGAATTCGCGGATCATTTACCCCGGCAAAATACTCTTTAATGGTGGTGTCGGGATACGCGTCGTCCACGACCGTCAGCAGCCAGTCGTCGCTGGTCTGAGCCAGAACACTCTGGACTGTCTCCATCATGTAGTCCGGATCGCCCCAGTACGGGATGAATATGTCTAGTGGCATGGAAAGGGAATGCACTTTCTACGAAGTAATACTGGACGGCGGGTGGCTACTGTGAGTCAGTGGACCTCGAGGGCCCGCTGTTCGCGCCTGCTCTGAGCCGTTCCACCTGTACACGGAGAATGGCCACTTCCTCAGCCAGCGCACGCGTCTCGTCCTCAACTTCCGAGATCTCCACCGAAAGGTGGAGCAGGACCCCGATTGTGAAAACGATCGTAATTGCGAAGAGAAGGTTGGAAGGTACCTGGACACCCAGGGCAGTCGCTGCAGCGCCCAAGAGACCTGGAAAAATGGCGAAGACCAGGGTGATTACACCAACGATGAGCCACAGGGCCGCGTATTTTTCACGGAGTTTTTTCCTGCGGACCAGGTCGAGGATGTAAACAACGATGATAAGCGGCAGGATAAAGGCTGTGATGAGTGCCACTCTCACACTCCGTTTTGGGTAGGCGGATTGGATTTCTTGCGTGTAAGGGCAAACAGGAGTGCGAAAACAGACCGCCCGAGGTAGATGCCGGCCTTGAGCGGATTGTGGCTTGGTTTGCCGCCTTGCCGGATCCGCATTTCCACGGGAATCTGTGTCACCTTGCATCCGGACTTAATGGCGACGACCAAAGAATCTATTGTGTCTCCCAGATATTCGGCCGGGTAATGATCGAGGTATTGGGCCAAGGCGCGGCTGTTAGCTGCACGGAAGCCGCTCGTTACGTCAGTCAGCCGCGTGCGGCTGAGGCGGGAGATCACCGCGGCGAGCACTTGCATGGCCCATTTCCTCGGGCCGGATACCTTATACGAACCCCGGTCGGCAAAGCGCGCGCCGATGGAGATGTCCGCATCCTGGAGTCCGTTGAGAACGCGCCTGATGTCCGCGGGATCGTGCTGGCCGTCCGCATCCACTTGGATGGCTGAGTCATAACCTTCACGAACAGCGAACCGGAAACCGGCACGCATGGCACCGCCCACCCCGAGGTTGAACGGCAAATTGAGTACGGTTGCTCCTGCGGCCGCCGCTGCTTCGCCGGTCCCGTCAGTGGAACCGTCGTTGACCACAAGGACATCGAAGTGATCCTCGAGGGACAAGACTTCGCGGACGGTGGCGCCTACGGTCTCGGCCTCATTCCATGCGGGCATGATAACCAGCGCACGTTTGTAGGGGGGATTGGCCATATCTCTTAACTTATACCAATTCTAGAGAAGTTTTGCGGACGAAGGGGCCTGCCGGGCGGTCAGCCGAGGCCGTAGCTGCGGGCAGCATAGCGTTGGTACAGAGCCGCGAAGGCGGTTGGCCACAGCTTCAGCAGACCTGCCCCGCCTGCAAGTACAGGAGCGATCCGGGCCGCTTGGGCAACCGTTCCGTAGGTCAGCTGTTTCCGGCAATCTGACAGGACCCGCTTTCCGGTATTCCGGTCCCGGGAAATGGCAGCGCTTTGTGCCACGAGCAGGTACATCAGGACCCGCATGGCCGCGTAGGCCGGGGCGAAGGCACCGGTTCGGTATCTGGAGTCCAAATTGGCCTCCAGATGAGCTTTGACCGTTTCCGTGTCGGTCGTGCTGGGAATCCGTCCCCAGGTGAGGGACCCCGTAGAGACGTAGTAGCGGTAAAGCGGTTCATCACACACCTTGACGGCCCGGCTGCGTGCATAAAGGGCCACGTTCATGGTCATGTCCTCAAACCGGTGGGCACCTTCGGGGTATCGCAGGCCCTCGAAAAGCTCCCTGCGATAAAGCTTGTCCCATGGGAAGGGAGTCAGTGCCCCGGTCATCCCCGCGCGGACTGCTTCACCGGTGAGCAGCATGCCCTTGGACTTGCTGCTGCGCTGCTTGACTTTTCCGTCCGGACTGACGAGGAAGTGGCCGCAGGCTACAACGTCAGTGTCCGCCGTCATGAGGCTTGTCAGCCGGGCGAGGAATCCCGGCAGCATCTCGTCATCCGCGTCCAGGAAGACGAGATAGCTTCCGGTGGCCGCATCGATCCCGGCATTGCGGGCCCCGGAACTGCCGAGGTTTTCCGGGAGGTCCAGGACCCTAATCCTGGGATCCTGCGAAGCCAGTGCCTGCGCGGCAGCGGCGGTCCCGTCCGTGGAGCGGTCATTGACCAGGATGAGTTCCCACGAAGCCATGGTCTGCTGGCGGACGCTTCCTACGGCTCGGGACAGGACCTTCTGGGCGTTGTAGCAGGGCGTTACGATACTCACCAACGGCGGGTGTGAAAACATCAGCTGTCTTTCTGTTCCGGCAGGGTTGGGACAACAACATCAGACGCCCGGCGGCGGATTCCGATAACGTGCACTGCAATTCCCACAAGCGGGCCGGCAATGAGGCTCGCAAAGACCCTGTCGACGAGCGGACCATCCAGCAACAGTGCGCCGAGGGCCACGACGGTCGCAGTGACCCATCCGACGGCATAGATCCGGTGACGGTCGATGGCCAAGGCAATAGTCCCTGTGAGCGTCAGGGCCGCCATGAGGGCGGCCGCGAAGGTCAAAACGGCCATCGTCCACGGGTCAACCCAATAACCGGGACCGAAAATGAGCATTATCCATGGGCCGGCCAGGGCCGCCAAGGCGGCACCTGCAACCCCGATAGCGAGAATCAGGGCAAGTGGGCGGATCAGCAACCCCAGGCCGCGGTCCCGCGGAGCGTTGACGAAGCGGTTGATCAATACTGCCTGAAATGCCTGCAGCGGCAGCATGATGGGGGCACGCGTCAGAGAGATGGCCAGGATCAAGGGCGCAGCGAGCGCATATTCTGCGTCCGGAGTCGTGAATTTCAGGAGCACCGGGTATCCGGTGATGAGTGTCGCCGTCGCTGCAGCGGAAGTCAGGGCATGCCCCATGCGTCTAATCAGTACAGGCCCTGGAACATCAGACCGCGCACCGGCAGCTTTGCGTGCACTGGATCCGAAGACAAGGAACAGAAGCCAAACGAAGGCGCCTGCGATGCACGCCATTTCTATACCTGCAAGACCGGCCGCAAGCAGGGCCACCAGGGCGACAGCCGCCAGCCTGACGAGTGCCTCAGCGGCTGCCAGTCCCGCAAAAAGCTTCCACTCCCGCAGCCCTCCGGCAGCGCCAGCCAGAGACGCATGTCCGGCGTAAGCGACAGCCACCACACTCATGCCTGCGACCAGCAGCCACGGCTGGCCGTCGGTGAAGAGTTCGCCGGCCCACAACGGAGACGATGCAGCGATGACTGCGGCCGCAGCTACCCCAATTCCGAGCCCGGTGCCCAAGATCCTGGGCCCGGTCCCGGATGTGCCTCGCTGGACGCTGCTGCTGACTGCGCGCGTTCCCTCGTTGATGATTCCGGCCAGTATCCCGATGACGAAAAACAGGGCCGCCCAATACGCGAGAAACGAGGCGTTTTCGGCCTCGTTCAGGGACCGTGCGGCGATGAACAAGACCAGATATCCCGAGGCAGCAGCGATCAGTGAAGACAACCCGACACCGGTGAGTCCTCCGGACTGCCCGCTGTCGTTTCCGGTGCTCTTCTCGGAACGTCGAGTCATCCCAGGGGTCCGGGTCCGGGTGTGGGGATGTTGGTGCTCGGCTTACACATTCCACCCAGTCTAGTCCAAGCACAAGCGCTCAGGCTGGAGGGTGCAGGGCCGCTCAACCCATCGGGCGCACAGACTAGAGTGGTGCTATGCACAGACTCCTTGTGACCGGCGGGGCCGGCTTTATTGGTTCGAACTTTGTTCACTATGCGCTGGCCCACACCGGTGCCTCCATCACGGTGCTGGACAAGCTCACCTATGCAGGCAACCTGGCCTCGCTTCAGGGCCTTCCCGAGGACCGCTTCACCTTCGTGCAGGGTGACATCTGCGACAGCGACCTCGTTGACACCCTCGTGCAGGACTGCGACGTCGTAGTCCACTACGCAGCAGAGTCGCACAACGACAACTCGCTCCACGACCCGCGTCCGTTCCTGGACACCAACATCATCGGCACCTACACGCTAATCGAGGCGGCCCGGAAGCACGGCAAGCGCTTCCATCACATCTCTACGGACGAGGTCTACGGCGACCTGGAACTGGACGATCCGGAGCGGTTCACTGAGGCCACCCCGTACAACCCGTCCAGCCCCTATTCCTCGACGAAGGCGGGTTCGGACCTGCTGGTGCGTGCCTGGGTGCGTTCCTTCGGACTGCAGGCGACCATCAGCAACTGCTCCAATAACTACGGTCCTTACCAGCACGTGGAGAAGTTCATCCCGCGGCAGATCACCAACGTGATCGACGGCATCCGTCCGAAGCTTTACGGGGCGGGCGAGAATGTGCGGGACTGGATCCATGCCAACGACCATTCCTCCGCTGTCCTCACCATCATCGAGAAGGGCGAGATCGGGCAGACCTACCTGATCGGTGCTGACGGGGAGAAGAACAACAAGGAAGTCGTTGAGCTGATCCTGAAGCACATGGGCCAGCCTGCCGATGCCTATGACCAGGTCATCGACCGGCCCGGCCACGACCTGCGCTATGCCATCGACTCCACGAGGCTGCGTACCGAGCTGGGCTGGGAACCGAAGTTCTCCAACTTCGAGGCGGGCATCGAAGCCACGATCGCCTGGTACCGGGAAAACGAAGCGTGGTGGCGGCCGCAAAAGGCCGAAACCGAAGCCAAGTACAAGGTCCAGGGGCAGTAGCGGCAATGGTGGAATTCTCCAAGGCGCTCACCGCCCATGAAACCGCGATTCCCGGCGTCGTCCTCTTTGACCTGCCTGTCCACGGCGACAACCGCGGCTGGTTCAAGGAGAACTGGCAGCGGGAGAAAATGCTGGCTCTGGGACTGCCGGACTTCGGCCCCGTCCAGAACAACATCTCCTTCAACGAGAAGGCCGGTACCACCCGGGGAATCCACGCCGAACCGTGGGACAAGTTCATCTCCGTTGCCACAGGCCGAATCTTCGGTGCGTGGGTGGACCTGCGCGAAGGGCCGAGCTTCGGTGCTGTGTTTACGGCTGAACTGGATCCAAGCCAGGCGATTTTCATTCCGCGCGGAGTGGGCAATGCCTTCCAGACGCTCGAAGACAACACCGCCTATACCTACCTGGTCAACGACCACTGGAGCGCGGATGCGCAAGGCCAGTACACCTTCCTGAACCTCGCCGACGAGACCGCTGCCATTGAATGGCCCATCCCGCTGGAGCAGGCTGAGCTCTCGGACAAGGACAAGGCGCATCCCCGTATGGCCGACGTCGTTCCGATGGCTCCGCGAAAGACCCTCGTCCTGGGCGCTGACGGCCAGTTGGGGCGGGCCCTGAGGGAGGCTTACGCCGGCGATCCCTCCGTGGAGTTTGCCGGGCGGGCCGAGTTCGATCTGGTGGATCCTGCTTCCTATGAGCGCAATTGGAAGAACTACTCCACAATCGTCAACGCGGCTGCCTATACGGCGGTGGACGCAGCGGAGACTCCGGAGGGCCGGCGCCTGGCCTGGGAGATCAACGTGAGTGCCGTTGCGCGGCTGGCTAAGGTGGCCGTGGAAAACCGGCTGACTCTTGTCCACGTCTCCAGTGACTACGTGTTCGACGGCATCAACGAAACGCACCCGGAAGATGAACCCTTCTCCCCGCTGGGGGTGTACGGGCAGACAAAGGCCGCAGGCGACGCCGTCGTCTCCGTGGTCCCGCAGCACTACATTGTGCGGACCAGCTGGGTGATCGGAGAGGGCAGCAATTTTGTCCGCACCATGAACTCCCTGGCCGGGCGGGGAATCAAGCCCTCCGTTGTGAACGACCAGATAGGTCGCTTGTCCTTCACGGAAGACATCGCTGCGGCGATCAAACACCTGCTGACCAGCGGGGCACCGTTTGGAACGTACAACCTCAGCAACGAAGGTCCCGCCCAGTCCTGGGCGGACATCGCGGCGGATGTCTATGCAGCTGCCGGCAGCCACCGCACGGATGTCACCGGGGTAGGCACGGCTGAGTATTTTGCCGGGAAAGACGCGGCACCGCGTCCCCTGAACAGCGTTCTTCCGCTGGACAAAATCAAGGCGGCCGGTTTTCGTCCGCGGAACAGCGGTGATGCCCTGCACCGCTATCTCGACTCGCCCTCCGGGGAAGTGCGGCAGTAGGAAAGTATCTGCCAGAGCAGAAAAACGGCGTGTCTTCATGATTTAGAAGACACGCCGTTGCTGCATTCCCGGTTAGCTGACCACAACTCCCCGAGACGGGATCCAGCGCAATGATCCCCGCTCGAAGAGCTGTCGGCAGGTTCCCGCTGCATCACACTTCTCCCGCGACGTGGGATAACCTAACCTGCCCTTCTCCCAGCCCAAGGACGCCCAGACTGTAGCGAAAGCTCCGGACGTGGGGTAAGCCCCGGTTGCTGGTGACCAGTGCATCTGGCCTTTCTGGAAGTTTTGGTAGCAGCCGCCGGCTTTCAATCCGCATACCTGGGAGCTGGTCGGGTAGCCGAGTGTCCCGTTTTCCCACCCGGTGGCCGCCCAGCCCTGGGCGATCCTTCCGGACGTCACCTGGGGACCGGTCACTGGAGTCCAATGGATTTGCCCGCCTTGGAAATCCTGGTAGCAGCCGCCCAGACGCAGTCCGCACCGCTCACCGCCCGTGGGATAGCCAAGCGCGCTCTGCTCCCTTCCCAAGGAGCTCCACAGGCTGTCGATTCCTCCCTTGGTGTACTGCGGCCCTGTCTGCGCTGTCCAGTACGCGTTGCCGCCCTGGAAAACCTGAAGGCATCCGCCATTCTTCAACCCGCAGATCTCGTCCGTCACGGGAAAGCCGAGCGGACCGGCTTCCCAGCGCTGAGCTGCCCACATGCTGTTGATGGCTCCCCGGGTAATCCTGGCTCCGGTGGCTTTCGTCCAATGGATCTGCCCGGACACGAAATTCTGGACGCATCCATTTGAACCGATGCCGCAGACGATGGGAGACGTTGCGCCGCCGAGTGAGGGATTCGCGGCAGCCTTGGCAGCGACGGCGGTGCGTCCCGGAGACGTTCCATTGACGAAGTCAGATAAGGCAGCACTCGAACCGTTCCAGACGTTGGAGTCACCTTCGAAAGGCCCGGTGCTGCTGTACTGCCAGACGTTGTATGTTTTCCATCCGGAAGGCATCGAGCCGGGGCCGGCAGTGCTGTAGCGCGCGATATGCAGCGGATGGTCGGAAAACGCCGTGCTGTTTCCGGTGCAGCGGTTCCACCAGTCGGCGGTCGTGTAGATCATGGGCAGCCGGCCGGTGCGGGCCTTGATTGTGTTCGAGAAGTCCCGGATCCAAGACACCATCTGGGAGGCCGAGAAGTTATAGCAGGTGTTGCCCAGCTCCGGGTAAGGGTTGTATTCGATGTCCAGCAGCGGCGGAAGGGTCCGCCCGTCGGCGGACCAGCCCCCGCCGTTGTTCACGAAGAAGTTGGCCTGTGCAGCGCCGCTGGAATCCTTTTTGGGAATGGCGAAGTGGTAGGCGCCGCGGACCATGCCCACGGATCCTGCTCCGTTGTATTGGCTGGTAAAGCGCGGGTTCTTGTACGTGGTGTGTTCCGTGGCTTTGACGTAGGCGAACCGTGAGCCTTGGCTCCAGGCCCGGTTCCAATTGACAGACGGCTGGTGGCTGCTGACGTCCATGCCCTGGATTCCAGCCGGCTTCCATGTCGCCGCCAGTGAGACAGCGGGAGCCTGGGACCGGAAGAGAGCGGAGTTCGCGGAAACCGGTCCCGCTGAAGAGGAACCAGCAGCCGCGGAGGGGGATGCCGCCTGTTCAGGGTCAGTGGCGAGCTGCGGATCGGCAAGACCTTGGTCGATCAACACCTGCTCTGCTTCGATGCGCTCCTCAGTCTCTGCTGTGCTCGGGACCTGGGCGTTGCTTGTTTCCTGAAGCCGTTCCAGGCCCTGGCCCATTTTGGCGCCGAGGATACCGATTACTTCCTTGAGTTCTTCCCCGGCGGGTTCCTGCTGCAAGGGGGCCGCTTCTTCGTGCGACGGTTGTGATTCTGGTGCAGGCACCGGCGCGGTGGGCGACTGAGGTGTGCTGTCCAATCCGTCGCCACCGGGCAACGACGACGGATCCGTCGCAGAAGGTTCGGTGCTGGGTAGGTCTGTTTCAGCGGGGCCGGCGGGCAGGTTCTGTGCATCCTCCGGCAAGCCTGAAGTCTCCGGGTTTGATGGAATTTCAGAGGCCACCGGGTTTGGCACATCGATGGTGGCGTAAGCCGGCGCCGCCGAGGCAACCAGAGTGAGGCTGAGGATGCCTGCGAGGATGGGCGCGAGGTGGGATTGTTGCACTGGGTCTCCAGAAGGGGCGAGAGCGGATCATGGTGAACATTACCGGTGCCAGTGTGATTGTTGTTGCATATGATGAAAAAGGGATCTTCGTGGTCCGGATATATGGACAACCTCTGCGTGCTCGGTTTTAGGTCCGTAGGAAGCTACGCGCGAGGACATCAGTGCGGAAGCGTGCCGGGTTGTTTTGCGCGCCGAACAGCCCAGACCTTTTCCACACCCCAGAACCGCCACTCTCGCCAGCACAGGCGAAATAACTTATCCTCTGCCGCATGGCCGCGATGGCCTGCAGGTTTTGTCTCGTTGCCGCATTGCCCGGAGGGGGATGCGGAGTAGCCCGGGGGAGCGCCATGGATGCTGTGCGTATTGTCGAGGATGAGGTCAGGGAGCTCATCCGCGTGCGCGGGCTCGACCCCGCGAGTCAGGTTCCCGAGGTGCGCCGCTTGGTTGAGGCGGCCGTGCAGGACTACGACGAGCGCTCCATGCTGGGTTCGCTGCCGGCCCTTGGACAACTGGACCAGGCACGCAAACGCGTGTTCGACGCCGTCGCCGGCTTTGGTGCGCTGCAACCCCTGCTGGACGATCCGACAGTGGAAGAGATCTGGATCAATTCGCCGCATGAGGTCTACGTTGCCCGCGGCGGACGCTCAGAGCTGACGGCCCTTTCCCTGACCCAAGACCAGGTCAGGGACCTGGTCGAGAGGATGCTGAAGTCCTCCGGCCGGCGCCTGGACCTTTCGTCCCCGTTCGTTGACGCCGCCCTCCCGGACGGGTCCCGGCTGCATGTGGTGATCCCGGATGTGACCCGGCGTCACTGGGCGGTTAACATTCGCAAATTCATTGTCAGGGCCAGCCGGCTTGAACACCTTGTAGAGCTCGGAACGCTGACACCCCAGGCATCCCGGTTCCTCTCTGCAGCCGTGGCAGGCGGCCTGAACATCCTGGTCTCGGGCGCCACGCAGGCGGGAAAGACCACCATGCTCAATTGTCTGGCGGCATCGATCGGGGCCAGGGAACGCGTGGTCACTGTGGAAGAGATCTTTGAACTGCAGCTGCCGCTGCGCGATGTGGTGGGACTGCAGTGCCGGCAGGCCAACCTGGAGGGAAACGGAGAGATTCCGCTGCGCAGGCTGGTTAAGGAAGCCCTCCGGATGCGCCCCGACCGGCTCATCGTCGGTGAAGTCCGGGAGGCTGAGAGCCTGGACATGCTCATCGCTTTGAACTCCGGCCTGCCGGGGATGTGCACCGTGCACGCCAACAGTGCGCACGACGCCGTCACCAAGATTTCCACGCTGCCTCTCCTGGCAGGAGCCAACATATCCAGTGCCTTCGTGGTACCGACGGTTGCGTCCTGCATCGACCTGGTGATCCACTGCGTTCGGACTCCTTCCGGACGGCGGGAGGTCTCCGAGATCCTGGCCCTCGGACGCCGGGTGGAAAACGGAATCATCGAATCCTCCCTGGTCTTTCAGCGTGAGGAAGGCCGCCTTGTACCCAGCCCCTCGTCGCTGCCGTCGCCGGAAAAATTCCTGCGTGCCGGAATGAACCTCACCGAGTTGCTGGAGCCGGCGGCATGACGGGCCTGGCGGGACTGGCACTTGGCCTTGGCCTGTTCCTCATCTGGTGGTCGTGCTGGGTGTTGCCGGAGAAACCAGCGAAACGGTCCCGTCCCGGCAGGCTGGCGGAAATGCTCACGGCGTCTGGTATCCGGTCGGTGACGCCCAGCGGCCTGGTCGTCAGCAGCGTCGTCCTCGGGCTCTTCGCGTTTCTCATGACGTGGGTACTCACCGGTTCCCTTCCCATCGGAGGCTGTTTCGGTGCCTTCGCCTGCGCACTACCCGTGAGCGTTGTCCGGTGGCAGGCAGGCAAAAGGTCAGCTTCCCTCATGGAACTCTGGCCCGATGCCGTTGATCATCTGCGCTCGGCCATCCGCGCTGGCCTGTCCTTGCCCGAAGCGCTCATCCAGCTGGGAGAGAACGGACCGGCGGAACTCCGTGAACCATTCCGTGAGTTTGGGATGGCGTACCGTTCGGGTGGTTCATTCGATACTGCGCTCGAGGGCCTGAAGGAACGGCTGGCGGATCCCGTAGGGGACAGGATCGTCGAGGCCCTGAGGATCACCCGGCAGGTCGGAGGATCAGATCTTGGACGGTTGCTCGGTACGCTCGCTGAATTCCTGCGGGAGAACGCCCGCACCAGGAGCGAGTTGCTTGCGCGGCAGTCGTGGACGGTCAACGCCGCACGTCTCGCGGTCGCAGCGCCGTGGATCGTATTGCTGCTGATGGCGACCAACCCGGCGGCGGTCGCGGCGTACAACACGCCGGCGGGGGCCATGGTGCTTATTGCCGGAATGGTGGTTTCCGTTGTCTGCTACCAGCTGATGCTGCGTATTGGAGCCCTTCCGGCCGACCGGCGGGTTCTGCAGTGACTGGGGCACTTCCGGCTGCGTGGCTGGCTGGAGCGGGCCTGGGGATCGGACTGTGGCTGACCGTTGTCCGGCTGCCGTTTCTCCGGCCGCGCACCTTCACGGAGCGGATCGCTCCGCAGCTGCGTTCAGGAGCCCCGGGCTCACGCCTGCTGACCAGTGCAGACATCACACCGTTCGGCCCGTTGGAGAGAGTCTTCCGACCAGTCCTCCACAGTGCGGTCGCCAGGCTGGAGCGGCTAAACCCTGCGGCCCCGGCCCTTTATAAGCGGCTGGAACGCACAGGGCGGCAAACCACGGTAGTGGAGTTCCGGTCCGAACAGGTTCTCTACGCCGCCACCGGACTGGCCGCCGGAGCAGCCGCAGGAGTCTGGCTGGTCTTCAACGGGAGGATCTCCGTTCCGGGTGTCGTCTTGCTGGCAGCCGCCGGAGGAATCCTTGGCTATCTTCTGAGGGACTACCTGCTGACCAAGGCGATCAGCCGCCGCCAAGCATCAATGCTTGCGGAGTTTCCCAGCTTGGCAGAGATGATGGCCCTCGCCGTCAGCGCCGGCGAGAGTGCCGGAGGTGCACTGGAACGGGTTTCCCGGACCGCGAACGGGGAGCTGGCCGGGGAATTCGGCCGGGTCCTCGCGCAAACCCGCTCCGGAGTGCCCTTGCTGACGGCGCTGGCCGACCTTTCCCAACGGACGCAGCTGGCCCCGCTGGCCCGGTTCATCGACGGAATCTCGGTGGCTATTGAGCGCGGCACGCCCCTGGCGGACGTCATGCGCGCCCAGGCGCAGGACGTCAGGGACCTCGCCAAACGCGAACTCATGGAAACGGCCGGAAAAAAGGAAATCGCCATGATGGTTCCCCTGGTCTTCGGCGTCCTGCCGCTCACCGTGCTCTTTGCGATTTATCCGGGACTGTCCCTCCTGAGGATCGGCTTGTGAATACCACCGTCCAGGATGCGTCACAGAGAGCGGCGCCCACCAACCAGATATCGAAGATCAACGACGAAAGGTCACATATGACTACGCGAACAAGGCTCCGTTCCCTGCCAGGGCTGCTGGCCTTCGCCCTGCTCACACGGCTGCGGGCAGCCGCCGCACCTTCGGACGACGACCATGAGCGGGGGGACGTGCCGGGATGGGTGATGATCACGTTGATGTCGGCTGTTCTCGTGGCCGCCATCCTTGTCGTAGCCCAGGAAGCGCTCCTGGACCTGTTCGAATCCGCCATTGCACAGGTCCGGAGGTAGACCCATCCGGCAATTGGAGAGGGCGGCAGCCGGAGTGCCCGGTACCGGGGAACGAGCCGCAAAAGAGCTTGCTGCGGAGGACGGGTCCGCCGTCGTCGACTTTGTCCTGGTGGGGGCCTTGCTGACCCTCATCGCCGTCGCCGTCATTCAGCTGGCGCTGATCCTCCACGTTCGCAACACCCTCATCGATGCGGCTTCCTCCGGAGCGCGCTACGGCACCCTGGCAGACCGCACGCCGGAAGACGGAGTGGAACGGACCCGTGACCTCATCTCACAGTCCCTGTCACCGGTATTTGCAGAGGACGTTACCTACTCACGGACCGGCGGCGGTGCAGGAATGCTGCAGGTGCGTGTGAGCGCTCCGCTTCCAGTGATCGGCTTTTTGGGACCGCAGGGAGGAATCGAGGTGAGCGGCCATGCCCACTGGCCTGCGGCGACGGATTAGGACGGCCTTCAAGGAGGGTGCCGGTGATGACGGAAACGCCGTCGTCGAGTTCATCTTCCTGGGAGTATTGCTCCTGGTTCCGCTGGTCTACTTCATCGTGGCCTTGGGGCAGGTGCAGGGCGCTTCCTACGCAGTTACGGGCGCGGCAGACCACGCTGCCAAGGTTTATGCGGCAGCAGATCCTGCCGGTACGCCGGAAGCGGCCGCCCGTGACGCAGCGGGATTGGCCTTCTCCGATTTCGGCTTCGATGCCTCGGGCATGGAGATGGATGTGACGTGCTCCGCTGCGTGCCTGGCCCCGGGATCGACAGTGACCGTCACAGTGGCCTTTGACGTCCCGCTTCCACTCTTCGCCTCGATCCCGGGACTGGATCTTGCACCCGTTCGGGTCGACTCGACATCAATGCAGACAGTGGAGCGTTTCGGATCATGAGTGAACAGCACACAGGAGACGGTGAATCCGGCCAGGTAGGTGTCCTGATTATTGGGTACGTGCTGCTCGCGCTGCTTGTCATCACCGTCGTTGCAGGGGCCTCATCGGTCTATCTGGGGCACAAGAAGCTTCTGTCGGCCGCTGACGGGGCGGCGCTCGCGGCAGCAGACACCTTTTCGCTGTCGCAGGTCCAGGGCACGGAGCCCGGCACAGCCCCGGCTGCACAGCTCGAATCCGGAGCGGTCACGGCCGCGGTTCAGCAGTATCTGGCGGACAGCAGGGCAGGGGAGCGGATTACCGCTCTTCAAATTTCCCCCGAGACCGGCACACCGGATGCGCGGACCGCGCGCGTAGTACTGCTCGGGGCAGTGCATCCACCGATCGTCAACTTCCTGGTCCCGGACGGGATTCCCATCCGGGCGGAAAGCGACGCGAGGGCCAGACTGACCCGTTAGGCCACGCTGCAGCGGGTCAGGCTCCACGGGGCTAGGAAGCTTTAGCCTCCTCCTGAGGGGCGTAATGGCTCCAGCCGCCGTGATCCACCTCGAGCAGGGTGCCGTCGTCGGCATAACAGAGGGTGACGCGCTCGCCGTAAAGCTCACAGCTTGCGTCGGGGCAGCGGTCACGGAGGGAACCAACGTAGTCGGCGGCATCGTAAAGGTCCCAGTCATCTAGCTTGGCGTGGGCCCACGGATCGCCCTGGGCCGCAAGTTCCTCGAGTTCAGCGCGCTCGTACTTGCGTCCGGACTCGGGATGACGGGCGGGGGCTCCTGGGAGTCGGTTCATGGAAATGGCGATGCTCCTTTCCGGTCGTGACAGCACCAATGTACTACCGGGCGCCTGACAGAGACCGCGTTGTAACCCGGTGCGTCGCGCCGTCATACGGCACGCCGCACCGCTGGGCTGGAGGGCGGGCACGGGCCTGCGCCCGGCCCATGGCGTAGTCTGTAAACACCATGGCAGAAATCGATTTTCCCGCAGAAATCCGCGCGCTCCGCTCCACGTTCGCTTCCATCGAGGACGTGTCAGACGTCGCAGCGATGAAGGAAGATATCGCCGAGCTCAGCGAAATGGCCGGCGAGCCGAACCTCTGGGACGACCCCGACGCCGCTCAAAAGATCACGTCAAAACTCTCGCACCGCCAGAGCGCGCTGGAGAGGCTGCAGCGGCTTGAAGCCCGGATCGATGACCTTGAGGTCCTCGTGGAGCTTGCCCAGGATGAAGCCGACGCCGACAGCAAGGCCGAGGCGGTCCTGGAACTGGAATCGCTGCGCAAGGCCCTCTCAGAGCTCGAAGTGGTGACACTGCTTTCCGGCGAATACGACGAACGCGAAGCGGTAGTGACCATCCGGGCCGGCGCCGGCGGGGTGGACGCGGCGGACTTCGCCGACATGCTGCTGCGGATGTACCTGCGATGGGCCGAGCGCCATGGCTACCCGACCCAGGTGCTCGACACCTCCTACGCCGAAGAGGCCGGCCTCAAATCGGCGACCTTCGAAGTCAAGGCTCCCTACGCCTTCGGCACGCTCGTGGTGGAAGCCGGTACCCACCGGCTGGTCCGCATCAGCCCCTTCGACAATCAGGGACGGCGCCAAACGTCCTTTGCCGCCGTCGAGGTCATCCCGCTTATCGAGGCGACGGACCACATCGATATTCCGGACAATGAGATCCGCGTGGACGTGTTCCGTTCCTCGGGCCCGGGCGGCCAGTCTGTGAACACCACAGATTCGGCCGTGCGCCTGACCCACATCCCGACCGGGACCGTGGTGTCGATGCAGAATGAGAAATCGCAGCTGCAGAACCGCGCCGCTGCCATGCGGGTGCTCCAATCGCGCCTGCTGCTGCTGAAGAAGGAACAGGAAGACGCCGAAAAGAAGGCCTTTGCCGGCGATGTGAAGGCATCCTGGGGCGACCAGATGCGTTCCTACGTGCTGAATCCGTACCAAATGGTCAAGGATCTGCGCACCGAACACGAAGTCGGCAATACCTCCGCAGTGTTCGACGGGGAGATTGACGACTTCATCGACGCCGGTATCCGCTGGCGCGCCAATGGGAGCGTTTCAGCGCGCAACTAACGCTCCGTCCTAGATCCCCAGCGCCTGACGCAGGGGAATGGTCAGCGTCTTGGCGAAGGTTCCCGTCACATGGTTGTCGCGGTACACCAGTACGTTCCCGATCACGCTCCGGCAGACCCCGTCCGGGCAGAGATAATCCCGGAGGTCCACGGAGATAGCGCCATCCACTGACTCGGCCGCTGCGGCAAGGGGACTTGGCGTATGTTCGGCCGGGAACGTGCAGGAATCCTCCGACTTCGCAGCTACGCATTCCGGCACGCTGAAGGGCGGATAGGGAAGGTCACTGATGACCGCTATGCGGATGCCGGCCTCCTGCAGGGGCAGCAGGGTTCCCCTGAATCCATCGATTGCGGCGGACTCATCGCTCCAGCGCCAGCCCAGTGCGTCTTCGTATCCCGCGGGGCTCAGGGCGGCCGTGACTACCAGCGCCGGCTGGATCGCCAGTATGTCCTGGACCGTTTGTTCGTTCTGTGCGGAGCAGTTGGTGTAGGTGAAGGTGTCTGACTGCAGCGGGTGGATGCTGAAAGGACAGCCATTCCTGCTGAGCACATACAGGCGGTAGCCGCTTTCGCGCGCAACAATGCTCAGTGAATCCAGGTACTGGGCCGAGTGCGAGTCCCCGACGAGGACGATGCTGCGTTCTGCTGCCCCATCTCCAAAAACACAATCCTGATAATCCACCTTGGCGGGGTCGTAGCTGTTGCGGCACTCCTCGGGTGCATCGGGCTGATCGGCTGCGGCAATAGCGGGGTCCGGCCGAACCGGCATATCCGGGAAGTCCCTGGGCCCGAAACCATGCAGTGCCATGGCACCCGGATAGGTATCAAGGTCGAGCTCCGCAGTCAGCGAACGTTCCTTCAACTCCATGGCCTGATAAGGGACGGCTGCCAAGCCAATTGGCAGAAGTGTGAGGAGCGCGCCCAACGCAAAAATCCGGCCGTAACCGGGTGTCACGGCGCGGCGCCTGCCGTGTGAACGGCTGCGGCCCGGCTCGAAATTGCGCACTGGCTGCTCGATATAACGCGTAGAGACAGCAGCCAAGGCGATGCTGGCAGCGATGACGGCGCTGCCGTGCAGCCAGCCAGGGTTAGGACCCAGCAGAAAAACGGAAAAAACGATGACCGGCCAATGCCACAGGTAGAGCGAATACGAGATGTCGCCCAGATACCTCATCGGGCCCAAGGACTGCCACCAGGCCGGGGATAAGCCGCGGCGCGGTTGGGCGGACGCTCCCGAAAGCAGCAGAAAGATGGCCCCGGTCACCGGAAAAAGGGCGATCCATCCGGGAAAGGGCATTGCCGTCGAAAATGCCGCTGCCGATCCCAGAACCAGGAGGAGGCCAAACCAGCCCAGCAGCGCGGACAGTGCCGGGCGGACTCCGGCGGGTCGGGCGGCCAGCGCCACCATGCCCCCGAGGGTCAGCTCCCACACTCGGGTGGTGGTGAAGAAGTAGGCCAAGTCCGGACTGGCCGCGGAGAAGAGGACTGAATGGGTGAAGGAGGCCAGAGTCAAGCTGCCTAACACGCCCAGTGCCAGCAGTTTGAATGTGCGGGCACCACCGCGCAGCCTTTTTCGTGCAAGCCAGGCGCAGGAGAGCAGGATGACAGGCGCCACGAGGTAGAACTGCTCTTCAACAGCCAGAGACCAGAAGTGCTGGAGCGGCGAAACGGATGCGGTTGCGCCTTCATAGCTGGTGCTGAAGAAAGCCTGGTTCCAGTTCTGGATGTTCAAGCCAGAAGCGGCGACGTCCCGTGAAACGGACTGCCAGCGGCTCTGCGGAAGTATCAGGACTGTCGCCGCCATGGTCGCGACGAGGACGGCTCCTGCGGCTGGAAGCAAACGTTTGATACGGCGGCTGTAGAACCGAAGCAGTTGGATTTTCCCGCCGGCAGCCTCGCGTGCCAGTGACCCGATGATCAAATAACCCGAAATCACGAAGAAGACATCTACGCCGATGAAACCTCCGGGCAGCGCGTTCGGCCAGATGTGATAGCAAACCACCAGGCCGACGGCCAGGGCTCGTAAACCCTGGATGTCGTTTCGATGGGCCCGGTTAGGTGCAGGCCGGCCCGACGGAGCCGAACGCGTACTCGCGGAGGCCGGCGCTGGGCGAGCGTCCGGTAAGCGGAGGTCCATTGATGACACGAGTTGTAAGTATACGAGTTCCGGAACTCCTCATCCGCAGGCGCGCAGCGCTGACGCAGCACCGCCGGCCATTGACGCAGTGTGATTCATGTTCTACATTTTCCGTAACCTGAATCGCCTTTCAGGTTTGCAGGGCCCGCAACGGGCCGGGCAACGCCAGTCACCGCACCGAAAGGCACCACCGTGAAGGCAACAAAGAAGTTCCTCCTCGCAGCGGCCGTCACCGCAGGGCTGACGCTCTCGGCCTGCGCCCCTGCCGCAGATTCCGGCACCGCACCCGCCGAGGGCGGCGAAGCGCCGTCGAGCGTTGACGTCGGGATCGTCTATTCGAAGACAGGGCCGCTCGCCGCCTACGGCGAGGCCTACTACGAAGGCCTGCAGGCCGGCATCGACTACGCCACAGACGGCACCGGTAAGGTCGGGGACACCGAACTGAACATTACGTACCACGACGACGGCGGCGACCCGGACAAGGCGGTCACGGTCGCCAAAGACCTGATCGGCCAGGACTACAAGATCCTTGCCGGCACCGTGGTTTCCGGCATTGCCCTGAAACTCGCCGAACAGGCCGAACAGAACCAGGTCCTGTACATCTCGGGTCCGGCCGCCACCGACGCCATTCAGGGCATCAACAAATACACCTTCCGCTCCGGCCGGCAGTCCCTGCAGGACGTCGCGACGGCGGGTTCCTTCGTGCCGGACCTCGAAGGCAAGAAGGTCGTGGTCTTCGCGCAGGACAACGCCTTCGGACAGGGCAACCTGGCAGCAGTGGAGGCCGTCCTGGGCGCACAGGGAGCGGAAGTGAGCAGCGTGCTGGTCCCCGAGGACGCCACCGAATTCACGCCCTTTGCCCGCCAGCTCATCGATGCTGCCCCCGACATGGCGTTCGTCGCCTGGGCCGGCGCGACCTCCGGTTCCATGTGGCAGGCCCTGGACCAGCAGGGTGCCTTCGAAGCGGCGCCCATCGTGACCGGACTCGGCGACGCCGCGACCTTCGGCGCCTATGGAGCAGCCGGAACCAAGATCTCCTTCCTGAACCACTACTTCCCGGGTGCCGGCGGCAACGACGTCGAGAAGGCCATGATCGAATCAGTCGAGGCGGCCGGCAAGAAAGCCGACCTCTTCACCCCGGACGGTTTCGTGGCCGGGCAGATGATCGTCCAGGCAGTCCGCGAGGGCGGCAACGACGTCGACGCCATGGTCGCGGCGCTGGAGGGCTACTCCTTCGAAGGGCCCAAGGGCACAACGACAGTCCGCGCCTCCGACCACGCACTGCTGCAGGACATGTACCAGGTCACGCTGGCGGACGAGGGCGGAACCTGGGTTCCCACCTTGGTCGACACGGTTGCGGCCGATGCGGTGGCACCGCCGGAAGCCGCGAAGTAGGCCCGCCCGTATGGACAGCCCCAACGCGCTCGAGCTTTCCGGCGTCGGCCTGATGATCGGCGGCGCACGGATCCTGGAAGACATCAGCTTTACCGTTCCGCAAGGGGAGATGGTAGGCGTGATCGGCCCCAACGGGGCTGGGAAAACCACCCTCTTCAACGTCATCTCCGGGCTGCTGCGACCCACCGAGGGCACCGTGGCAGTCTCAGGCAACGACGTCGGGCGGCTGGCCGTGCACCGCCGTGCCGCAGCCGGGCTGGGCCGCACTTTCCAGACGTCCAGCCTGTTCCCGCAGCTGAGCGTGCTGGAGAACGTCCGGCTGGCTGCGCAGGCACGTCTCGGCGGGAGCCTGTCGCTGCTGCGTTTCCCGCATCGGGGTGACGGGGCGACCCGGATCGCTGAAAGGCACCTCGAAGAGGCGGGAATCGCCGGCAAAGCGGGCACCGCCGCGGGAGGGCTGTCCCATGGGGACAAACGCAAGGTTGAAATCGCCATGCTGCTGGCCGCTGATCCCGAAGTGATCCTGCTCGACGAGCCGATGGCCGGCGTCGGGTCCGGAGACGTTCCGGCCTTGTCCGAGGTGATCCGCAGGATGCACCGCGACTCCGGCCGGACGGTGCTGATGGTCGAGCACCACATGGAGGTGGTCCTGGGCCTGGTGGACCGGGTGGCGGTCATGCATCACGGCAGCCTCCTGGCCATCGACACCCCCGAAGCCGTCATGGCGAATCCGCTGGTCCAAAGCGCCTACCTGGGAGAACCCGTCTGATGAACCACATTCCCGTGCCCATCCTGCGGGTGGCGAACCTGTCCGCTTCGATCGGCGGCCAGCAGGTCGTGGAGGACGTCAGCTTCGAAGTGCCGGCGGCCGGCGTCACGGCCCTGCTGGGGCGCAACGGAGTCGGCAAGACCAGCACCATCAAGGCCATCATCGGCCTGCTTTCCCGTACCGGGACGGTGGAGCTCGACGGCGCCCGGATCGACGGCGAACACACCCACCGCATCATCCAGCGGGGAGTGGGTTACGTTCCGGAAGACCGCGAGGTGTTTTCCCGCCTGACGGTCGCGGAAAACTTGAAGCTGGCAGAACGGGACGGGCATCCGCAGCGGCAGCTCGTGGAGGACCTCTTCCCGGACCTCGTCAAACGGTCGGCCCAGATGGCCGGAACCCTGTCGGGCGGGCAGCAGCAGATGGTGTCCCTGGCCCGCGCGCTGCTGAACACCAACAAGGTGCTCCTCGTGGACGAACCGACCAAGGGACTCGCGCCGAAGATCGTGCAGGAAGTGAGCGAGGCTTTGGCTGAGGCTGCCCGGAGCGTTCCGATCCTGCTCGTGGAACAGAACCTGACCGTCGTACGCCAGCTGGCCTCGACCGTCACGGTGCTCAGCGGCGGCAAAGTCGCCCTGACCGGCATGGACGCAGGCGAGTTCCTCGATGACACGGAGCTCTTCCACCGGCTGCTGGGGGTCCACACCGGCGGCGCTCCGGAACCTGCCAGGGACGCGGCAGGATCCTCCGACACGGCCGGCCAACTCACGGCACAGGCCCCGGAGGCCGGAAAGGTGCGTGAAGCGTGAGCACCATTGTCCTGCTCATCGTCACCGGCCTCGGCCTGGGCGCGCTGTACTTCCTCGTCGCCTCGGGACTTTCCCTGATCTACGGGCTGATGGGCGTGCTCAACTTCGCCCACGGGTCCTTCCTCACCCTCGGTGCCTTCCTCGGCTGGCAGGCTGCGCAGGCGCTGGGCGCAGGCGGCTGGGGAGTGTTCCTCATCAGCCTGGCTGTCGGAGCCGTGACCGGAGCCGTCTTCGCCGCGCTCACCGAACGGATCCTGATCCGTCCCCTGTACCAGCGGCACATTGAACAGGTCCTGGTCACCGTGGGTCTCTCGCTCGCCTCCGTAGCCCTGTTCGAAGGAATCTGGGGAACGGATCCGTCCTTCATTACCGGGCCGCCCTGGCTCAAAGAGACCACGGAGCTCCTCGGTGCGCGGATTCCGAATGACAGGTTCGTCGCCATTGTCGCTGCCGGACTGGTCCTGGCCGGGCTCCTGCTGTTCCTGAAGAAGACCCGGTACGGCATGATCATCCGGGCGGGAGTGGAAAACCGGTCCATGGTGACCGCACTGGGCATCGATGTCCGACGCGCGTTCACGCTTGTCTTCACCATCGGCGGAGCCGCGGCAGGCATGGGAGGCGTGCTCGCCAGCCACTACTTCGGCTACGTGTCGCCGTTGCTGGGCGGTTCACTGCTGATCTTCGCCTTCATCGTGACGGTGATCGGCGGGCTCGGGTCCCTCACCGGAGCAGCGCTGGCCTCCGTGGCGGTGGGCATCCTGCAGCAGTTCGCAAACTTCTACTGGGGAGTGGGGGACTTCGTGGTGGTCCTCCTCCTCGCCGCCGTACTACTGGCAAGACCCTCCGGACTGATGGGAAAGGCGGTAACCGCATGAGCGCAACCCAGGTCCGGGAGGACACCAGGGCACACCGGCCGAAGCCGGAACCGCAGAAGGGCCGACGGCGTCCGCTGGCCTGGGCTGCCGGTGCGGCCGGCGTCGTGGTCCTGGCTGTCCTGCCGCTGTTCAACCTTTCCGTCCCGGGCCTGCTGCCCGGTCCGACCTATACGCCGGGGTCGCTCCAGCTGATGGCGCTGTGCATGCTGATGGCCGCCGCAGCATTGACCTACCACCTGCTCCTCGGAGTGGCGGGCATGCTCTCCTTCGGCCACGCGCTGTACTTCGGGGCAGGAGTCTACGGTCTTGCCATCATCCTGGACCGGACCGGCCTGCCGCTGCTGCCGGCCATGGCGCTGACGCTCGTGGCTGTCATTGTGCTGGCGAACCTCACCGGCGCCGTCGCCCTGCGGGTCACCGGCATCCCGTTCGCCATGGTCACCCTCGCCTTCGCGCAGGCCGGTTCGGTAATGGTCCGCAGGAATCCCGACGGCGCCACCGGGGGAGAGGAAGGGCTGAGCCTGGCCACCGAGCACGTCCCGGATTTCCTGGTGGGCGTCGCCAACACACGCAACCTGTATTGGCTGGCCCTGGCCGCACTGGTCACCGTTTTCCTCGTGACGGCCTGGATCCAGCGCAGCCGGGCAGGACACGTCGCCGCCGCCGTGCGGGAGAACGAGATGCGGGTACGGGTGCTGGGCCTGCAGCCGTACCTCGCCAAGCTGCTGATCTTCGTCGTGGCGGGGACCCTGGCCGGTGTGGTCGGCATGACCTACCTGCTCCTGCAATCCGGTGCCGTGCCGCGGGCCGTCTCCTCGGACTTCACCATTACGCTCCTGGTCATGGTGGTCCTGGGCGGTGTGGGTTCGCGGTGGGGTGCCGTGCTGGGCGGCGTCGTCTATACGATGCTGGACCAGCGGCTGACGGCGCTCGCAAACTCGGAGGCAATTGCCGGTCTCCCGCCGATCCTGCACATCCCGCTCAGCGAGCCGCTGTTCCTGCTCGGCACGCTGTTCATCCTGGTGGTCCTGTTCCTGCCCGGCGGCCTGGCCGGAGCGGCCGCACGGCTGAAGGGACGCAAAAAAGACGCTGCCCGGCCCCGGGAGATCCTGGAGGAAGCCGGATGAGCGGGCTGCATACCCTTGGCCGCTGGACGGCGGACCGTGCGCTGGCCACACCTGACCGCACCGCGATCGATGACCGCGGTGTCCGGCTCAGCTACCGGGAACTGGACACCCGTGCCGCGGCACTGGCCGGTGCGTTCCAGGACGCCGGCTACCGGCACGGGGACCGGATCGCGACAGTAACCGGGAACAGCGCCGACCACGTGGTCCTGTTCTTCGCCTGCGCCAAAGCGGGGCTGGTCCTGGTCCCTCTGTCCTGGCGCCTGTCCGCCCGAGAGCTTGCCGCGCAGCTGCAGCTGGCGGACCCCGCCCTGCTGCTGGTGGAGGACGAGTTCTCCTCCGTCGCGGCGGCGGCCGCTTCCCGTCTGCCGGTGCCGCCGCCGGCTGCTCCGCTGGGACGCACCGGCATCGAAGCGGGCCCGCCTCCGCCGCTGCACCTGCTTCCGCCCGGCGAACGGCCTGCGGGCGGAACGACAGACGACGACGATCCGCTGCTGATGGTGTTCACCTCGGGCACGCAGGCGGACCCCAAAGCCGTGGTGCTCAGCCACGCCAATTGTTTCTGGACCAATCTCTCCCTCTCCCGGACAGCAGAGATCGGCAGCCACGACGTCGTGCTGGCCGTGCTGCCGCAGTTCCATGCAGGAGGCTGGAACATCCAGCCGCTGCTGGCCTGGTGGACAGGAGCCACAGTGGTTCTGGAAAGGACGTTCGACGCCGGACGGATCCTGCAGCTGATCGAAGACCGGCGCGTCACCACCATGATGGGTGTCCCCGCGAACTACCTGATGCTGGCCTCCCACCCGCGCTTCGCGTCCGCGGACCTTTCCAGCCTGGGCCGCGCCGTCGTGGGCGGGGCGCCCATGCCCGCTCCGCTGCTGCGCACCTGGCACTCCCGGGGCGTCGCACTGGCACAGGGGTACGGACTGAGCGAAGCGGGCCCCAACGTGCTGTGCCTGCCGGAGGAAGAAGCCGAAGCCCGGATCGGCATGGCAGGCAAACCGTATCCGCACGTCGATGTCGCAGTTGCGGACCCGGTGACCGGAGAACTGCAGGCGGGCCCCTGCACGGGGGAACTCCTCGTCGCCGGCCCCGGGGTTTTCCAGGGCTACTTCCGGAACCCTGAAGCGACCGCCGCGGCGCTCGCGGGCGGGTGGCTGCACACCGGAGACCTGGTGGAGCGCGATGCGGACGGTTATCTGCGCGTCATCGACCGGTTAAAGGACATCTACATTTCGGGCGGCGAGAACGTTGCTCCCGCCGAAGTCGAAGCTGTCCTGCGCGAGCACCCCGCGGTGGCGGAGGCGGCAGTGACCTCGGTGCCCGATCCCCAGTGGGGTGAAACGGGGATCGCCTATGTGGTCCGCCGCCCGGGTACCGCAGCCGATGCCCTCGAGCTGCTCGAACACTGCTCTGCCCGGCTGGCGCGCTTCAAGGTCCCCTCCCGAATCTCCTTCGTGGACGGGCTGCCCCGCACCTCGCTGCACAAGATCGCCAGGTCACGGCTGGGGAAACCGGAACCCGGGGTCCCGGCCACCTCCCTCCACGACCAACCCGCAGGACCCGTCTCCCACCGTCAGGACAACGCATGAGCACAACACCGCGAACCGCCCGGGGCACCCGCACCAGGGCACGGCTGGTCGCCGCAGCTGAAGAGGTCTTCGGGTCGCTGGGCTACCACGATGCGTCGATCGTGAAGATCACCGAAGAGGCAGGTGTAGGGCTGGGGACCTTCTACCTCTACTTCGAGGGTAAGCAGGCGATCTTCGACGAGGTGGTCGAGGACCTGAACCGCCGCGTCCGGCATGCCATGACCGAGGCCGCCAGGGCAGCAGGAAACCGGATCGACGCCGAGCGTGCCGGTTTCCGTGCCTTCTTCCGGTTCACCGCCGAACACCCGGCGCTGTACAGGATCATCCGGCAGGCAGAGTTTGTCTCACCCGGTGCGCTGCGCATGCATTACACGCGGATCGTCAACGGCTACGTGGAAGGCCTGAAAGCCGCCCGCGAGGCCGGTGACATCCGGGAGATGGACGTGGACACCGTGGCGTGGGCGCTGATGGGCATCGGGGAGATGCTCGGGATGCGGTGGGTGCTCTGGAATAAGGAAGCCGACACCGAGGCAGGTGCCGTCGCCGAGATTCCGGAAGCGGAGTTTGAAGAAATGATGCGCTTCATCGAACGCGGAATGGCGCCGGTTGCGCCCGGTAAAGGAGCTGGAGAATGACAACGGATGCACTCAGCGGGCCGTCGCTGGACGGGCGGACGGCACTCATCACGGGAGCAGGGTCCGGCATCGGCGAAGCGTGCGCACGCACCTTCGCCGCTCTCGGTGCCAAAGTGACCGTGGCCGACATCAACAAGGAGGCGGCCGCCCGGGTGGCGGCCGAAACGGGAGGAACGGCCTGGGAAGTCGACCTCAGCGATACGCACGCCCTCGAAGACCTGTCCCTGGAAGCTGACATCCTGGTCAACAACGCCGGCATCCAGCGGATCAACCCCATCCACGAATACGATCCGGACACGTTCCGCCTGGTGCACCGGCTAATGGTCGAATCTCCGTTCCTGCTGATCCGTGCCGTCCTGCCGGGTATGTATGAACGCGGCTTCGGGCGCGTCATCAATATTTCGTCCGTCCACGGACTGCGCGCTTCCGCCTTCAAGAGTGCGTACGTCAGCGCCAAGCACGCGTTGGAGGGGCTGTCCAAAGTCACCGCGCTGGAAGGCGGGCCACACGGCGTGACGTCCAACTGCATCAACCCGGCCTATGTGCGTACCCCGCTGGTCGAAACCCAGATCGCGGACCAGGCCCGGATCCATTCGATTCCGGAAGAGGAGGTGGTGGCCTCCATCATGCTCACGGAATCAGCGGTCAAACGCCTGGTGGAGCCGGAGGAAGTCGCATCCCTCGCGGCTTGGCTTGCCGGACCGGGCGCCGGAATGGTCACCGGTGCCTCCTACACGATGGACGGGGGGTGGAGTGCGCGATGACTGCCTACATGAGCATCGACGTCCCGGTACGCGGCGGACTGCTGCGCACCGGTGTCTGGGGGCCGGATGACCCCGGTGCTCCCACGGTCCTGGCCATCCACGGTGTCACTGCCTCCCACCGCACCTGGGGGATGGTGGCCGGGGCCCTGCCCGAGTTCCGATTCATCGCACCGGATTTGCGCGGCCGCGGAAGGAGCAACACGTTGCCCGGGCCCTACGGAATGCCGGTCCATGCCGAGGACCTGGCAGCCGTCCTGGACGCGCTGAAGGTGCCGCGCGCCGTCGTCGCCGGCCACTCCATGGGTGCCTTTGCCGCCTTGGTGCTGGCGAACCTGCATCCCGGACTGGTGCAGTCGCTGGTGCTGATCGACGGCGGACTGCCGCTGGATGTTCCAGCGGGACTCAGCGACGAACAGGTAGTGCAGGCCGTCCTGGGCTCCGCCGCAGAGCGGCTCGGGCAGCCGTTTGCCTCCCACGAGGAGTATCTCGATTTCTGGCGCCCCCATCCCGCGTTCGCCGGACATTGGAACCCGCTGCTGCTGGACTATCTGGCGTACGACCTCCAGCCGCATCCCGACGGCGGTTTCCGCGCTGCAACCAGTTACGCAGCCCTGGCCGAGGATACTGCTGAACTTCACCGGGGCGCCGCACTGCTTCGTGCCCTCGAAGAGCTGGCTCATCCTGTGCAGCTGCTCCGCGCGCCGCGGGGTCTCTTCAACGAAGAGCCAGGCCTGTACGCACCCGGCTACGTTCAGCAATGGCAGCAGCGCCTGCCGTCCCTGGTGGTCACGGACGTCCCGGACACCAACCACTACACGATCGTCATGGATGAGCCGGGCGCAGGTTCGGTTGCCGGAGTCCTGCGGGAGCACTCCCGCTTCCCGGCCGGCGCTGAGCCAGGAGTCCCGGACGGGGTGGCCTAACCTGCAGCAGGGGCCGGTATCCGGCCCGCCCTTCCCGCCCGGCCGGGCGCCGGAGGCAGGACGATCGCGACACACCGCCGGCGCTCTCCCCGGCAGGTCGATCCGCTGGCTATAGTCGAAAGGCCGGTTCCCTGCTCCCCAACCCAAGGCCCTTTTCGATCCGGTAGTTAGACAAGGGCATGAAACGCTAATGATCACATTCGACAACGTCACCAAGGTCTATGACCGCAACTCCAGGCCGGCGTTGAACTCGGTCAGCTTTGACGTGGACCGCGGTGAGTTCGTCTTCCTGGTGGGAGCATCCGGTTCAGGCAAATCCACGCTGATCCGCCTTGTGATGAAGGAAGAGCACGCCACCCGCGGCACGGTGTACGTCGCAGGTTCCAACGTCGCGAAGATTCCCAGCTGGCGCGTTCCGCGCCTGCGCCGCGGCATCGGCGTCGTGTTCCAGGACTTCCGCCTGCTGCCCAACAAAACTGTCTTCGCCAACGTCGCGTTCGCCATGCAGGTCATCGGCCGCAGCCGCGCCGTGATCCGCGAGACCGTTCCCGAGGTCCTCAAGACGGTGGGCCTGGAAGGCAAGGACAACCGGATGCCGCATGAGCTCTCCGGCGGCGAGCAGCAGCGCGTGGCCATTGCCCGGGCGATCGTGAACAAACCGGGCATCCTTCTTGCCGACGAACCGACCGGCAACCTCGACCCCACCACCTCGCTGGGCATCATGAAGGTCCTGGACCGGATTAACCAGAACGGAACCACGGTGGTCATGGCCACCCACGACCACGACATCGTCAATGCCATGCGCAAGCGCGTGATCGAACTGCGCCACGGCAAGGTCATCCGCGATGAGCGGGGGGGAATCTACCTGGCGACGGCGATGCAGCCCATCGTTCCTGCGTCGGGCGAGCCCGACGCCGCCGCCGGCCCGGCCGGGAAAGAAGATCGCACCCCCGCCCAAGCCGGCGGTCTCTCCGGTTCGGAGGCCCCCGAATGAGGATGGCTTTTGTCCTGGGTGAAATTGGATCCGGAATCCGGCGCAACCTGTCGATGGTTGTCTCGGTCATCCTGGTGACGTTCGTGTCACTGACCTTCGTCGGCGCTGCCGGCCTGCTCCAGCTGCAGATCAACCAGATGAAGGGTTACTGGTACGACCGGGTGCAGGTTGCGGTGTTCCTGTGCGTGGGCAACGACGTCTCGCCGTCATGTGCCTCAGGCGCGGTGACAGACCAGCAGCGCAGTGCGATCGAAGCCAAGCTGAATTCGCCCGAGTTCAAGCAATATATCGACACGGTCCAGTTCGAAGACCAGGAAACTGCCTTGGGCCACTTCCGTGAGCAGTTCGCAAACTCTCCGATCGTTGACAGCGTGACGGCCGACCAGCTGCCGGAGACTTTCCGCGTTTCCCTCGTCGACCCGGAGAAGTACGAGGTCATCAACGAGGCGTTCTCCTCCATGCCCGGCGTCGAGTCCGTCAGCGACCAGCGGGAACTGCTGGAAAAGGTGTTCTCCTTCATGAACATTGCTTCCCTGGTGGCGCTGCTCATCGCTGTGCTGATGCTGGTCTGCGCCATCCTCCTCATCGCCACGACCATCCGGCTTTCTGCGTTCAGCAGGCGCCGTGAAACGGGGATCATGCGGCTGGTGGGGGCCTCGAAGGCGGTGATCCAGCTGCCGTTTGTGCTGGAGGGCGTGATTGCGGCGCTCATCGGGGCCGTCCTTGCGTCGGGAACCCTGTGGGCCGTGGCGCACTTCTTCATCGGCATGCTGGCCCGCCAGTATCCCGCAACCGCCTTCATTTCCGCACGGGAAGTGCTCATGCTTAGTCCGGCCCTGTTGATTCTTGGTGCTTTGCTCGCGGGTGTTTCCTCGCTGCTGACGCTCAGACGGTACATCAAGGTTTAGAGTGTGGGCACTGGGACAGGAAAGATGAAAAACCATATGAATTGCTTTGCCAATGACTAGGCGCCGGGAGCGGCAGGGCACCGTTGCCGCCGCAGCCGCCGCCTCGGCGGGCGCTGCCAAACGTGCCGCCGCTGCAGGAGCAGCGGTGCTGCTTTCCCTTGCCCTCGCCCTCGGTGCGGTCAACGCGCCGGCTGCCGCAGATGAACTCAGTGACCGCAAAGCCGCACTTGAAGCTGAGCAGCAAAAGGTCCAGGAACAGTACGAGTACCTTGACCAGGACATTGCCAAGACGGTGGCGCAGCTGAACATCTACCAGAACCAGGAACTGCCCGCAGCGCAGGCCGTCCTGACGGAGGCGGAGGGCCGGGTCAGCACGGCCTCAGCGAAGGTTGGCGCGCTCACGGACCGCGTGGCCCTGGCGCAGGAGAGCCGCAACACGATTGCCGCCCAGATCGAAGAGGACCGGCAGGCCCTCGATGAAACGCAGAAGGTCATCGGGCAGATCGCCAGCCAGGCCTACAAGAGCGGGGGAGTGCCCTCCAGTCTCACGCTTCTTTTGGGTGCCGAGGGAGCGGAGAGCCTGACTGATTCGATGGGCATGGCCGGCCAGGCCCTGCGCGGCCAGAACGCCGCCGTCGAGCGCCTCACCCAGCAAGCTGCCACCAATGTGAACTCGGAGGCCCGCCTCGCAGCCGTGGAGGAGGAGATTTCCTCGCTCAAGGCGCAGGCACAGGAAGCACTGGAGTCCGAGCAGGCGGCCCGCGACGAGGCCGCTGAAGAGAAGTCCAAGGTGGACAGCCTCATTGCCAGCGCCGAGTCGCTGAACAATGAACTGGAGGCGAAGAAACCGGTCATCCAGGCCAAGCTGGCTTCGATCCAGTCCGAGCAGGCAGCCGTCCAGGCGGAGATCGCCGAACGGCAGCGGATCCTGCTCGAAGAAGCACGGCGCGCCGAGGAAGCCCGGATCGCCGAGGCCAACCGCCGCGCTGCTGAAGAAGCGGCTCAAAACAACCAGCCCCCGCCACCTCCGCAGACAGTGCAGCCCACCAACCCGTCCGCATTCGGACTGCGTTACCCTGTCAGCGCTCCGCTGAGTTCGGGCTTTGGCTGGCGCGCGACGCCGGTCGGCACCATCGATTTCAACGGCAGCGGCGGGTATCTGCACTCCGGGCTCGACTTCGGGGCCCGCTGTGGCACCCCGATCTACGCTGCGGCTGCCGGAGAGGTCTGGCGTTCGGACACCGGCGGCGGGGAAATGATCGGCACAGGAAACCGGATCGTACTCAACCACGGGGTCATCGGCACCAGTGCCCTGGCCACGAACTACTACCACCTGAGCAGCCGGCTGGTGAACGCCGGACAGTGGGTGAACGCCGGACAGCTGATCGGTTACGTCGGACAGACCGGTAATTCCTCGGGATGCCACCTGCACTTCGAGACCATGCTCAACGGCCAGCTGGTTAACCCGATGGGTTTGCTGTAGGCATAGAATAGGTGTTTTCGCATCTAACGAAGGAGTTGAACCGTGCCCAAAGAAAGTGGCCGTAAAGTGGTGGCCACCAACCGCAAGGCCCGGCACAACTACGAAGTCCTCGACACCTATGAAGCAGGCATGGTGCTGATGGGAACCGAGGTGAAGTCCCTCCGGGAGGGGCGGGCCTCCCTGGTCGACGGATTCGCCACGTTCTACAACGACGAGTTGTGGCTGGAAGGGGTCTACATTCCGGAGTACCTGAA
Source organism: Arthrobacter caoxuetaonis (assembly GCF_023921125.1). NCBI lineage: Bacteria > Bacillati > Actinomycetota > Actinomycetes > Micrococcales > Micrococcaceae > Arthrobacter > Arthrobacter caoxuetaonis. Next base: position 2,502,510 of record NZ_CP099466.1, on the reverse strand, counting down.
CGGAAGCTGGACCAACCACTCGGCACGGCGCCGCCGCAAGCTGCTGCTGCACCGCGAGCAGCTCGACAAGATTGCGCAGAAGACCCGGGAATCGGGGTTCACGATCGTTCCGCTCCAGCTGTACTTCCTGGACGGCCGCGCCAAGGTGGAAATCGCCGTTGCCCGCGGCAAGCGGGACTATGACAAGCGCCAGACGCTGCGTGAAAAGCAGGACAACCGCGAGGCACTGCGCGAAATGCGTTCCAAGAACCGCGGAGCCTGATGAGCGGCACGTTCTGGGAAACGCAGCTCCAGGAAGACGAAGAATCCCGCGAAGGCCAGCCCCGGAAACCGCTCTGGGCCTGGGCCGTGACCGCCCTGGACCTGCTGGTTGTCGCAGCCGCGGCCCCGGTCGTCATTCTGGTGGCAGTGCCGTTCTTTGCCGTGTTCTACGTCTATCTTGCCCAGATCCTGGTCTGGGCCAGTCCGGTCCTGCTCGGGGCGAATGCCGTCCTTTTCGTTTGGGCGTTCCGGCGCAAGTACGCCGGCATGACCGGCCTGGCTATCCTGTCCGTCCTGTTCGTTCTGCTGTCTGTCCTGCTGGTCATCCTGTGGGGTGCCCCGTTCACGGTGTTCGGAATGACGTTCTAGCGTCTATGCGTTATAGTTAACGGTCCGGCCGGTTGCGGGCGGACAAATCAGTTTGGTAACTGAATACGGGGATGACAGGTTTCGACGATGTTAGTCGCGACAGGTGAAGCGGGCCGAGGATGCAGGGTTATCTCGTAAACGCTCCTTGCAAACCAATAAGTGCCGATTCTAAGCGCACTGACTTCGCTCTCGCTGCCTAAGCAGCGGGCATAGTCCGTCAGACCGGGAATGCTCTCGTCCCGGATCCTGGCGTCATTTAGAGGGCCACTGCTGAGCACTTTCGCCGTTGGAGTGCTCGGGACTTTTAGACGGCTGGGCCCGGATCAGCCACTTGTTCACATGATGGCTGGGGCCGAGAAACTCCGACGTGAACTGCGCCCGGAGAAGCCCTGACAACACGACATCGGACGGGGGTTCAATTCCCCCCATCTCCACTTTTTGTACAAAGAGCACCTCGGCCTTCGGGCCGGGGTGCTTTTTGTGTTGCTTTTGCGGTTCGGTTCAGTTCGCGGGTGCGTCCGGCCGGAGAACCCGGGACGGCGGCAACGAAAATCACTGCTCGCAGGGCTCGCAACGATTATTAAAGCCGCCTTCCCCCGGGCCCTCCGGCCTTGAGGAGCGCCTGGGAGATGACGAGCAGCCAAGCGTCGATGGCGCCATACAGCCGGTGACACGGGCGCAAGGTAAACCGGTTTGTCGGTGCTATCTGAGAGGATCGTCACCATGTCTAAATCTCAGGTTCTCTTCCGTGTCCTCGACACGGGTCGCATCCAGTGCGACGTCGTTTCTCCCAAGGGCTACAAGCTCACCTTGTCCGGCAGCCACACAGACGCTGAGCCTGAAGTCGGCCAGGGCATTCTTGGCGACAACCACTCGTTGATCAGTAACGCCTGGGCATACGCCCTCAGTCGGCATGCCGCTGTGAACCTGCCTGACGAAGATCAGCAGAAGGCCGCAGATAAACGGGCCAAAGGATTCAAAAAGGCCGCTGAATGGATAGCCGAGCTGGCAGAGGACCTGACATTGGAGGAGAGAACCGGTTGGTGCTCCTCCTGCTTCGGCAAGCATACGCACCGCAAGGCCAACCGGCCCATGGGGCAGCTGCCCGCCTACATCTGCAACGGGTGCGGGGCGCCGACGCTTCCCTGTGCAGCCGTGATGTGCGCGAACATGGCGGTCCGGGAAGAGGGTGCGATTCGGGTCCAGCGCTACTGTGCGGAGCACCGGCATGAGATCCCTGGCTTCGAGAAGGCCGATCGAAAGATGGGCGCGCTCAATGACTACAGAGAGTTCCTGAGTTACGAAAAGCCCAACTTGGCGAAAACGGTCAAGGTGGTGGGACTTGCAGGCGCCGGCGTTGCAGCAGCCACGCCTTTCGCGGTCCTCGCCGCTCCCGCCATCGGCGGTGCCGTTGGTGTAGCCATTGGAGGATACAGCGGCATTGTGGCGACGAACTTTGGGCTGGCATTGCTCGGCGGTGGTGCTGTGGCGGCCGGCGGCTTGGGTATGGCCGGGGGAACGGCCGTGGTCACCGCGGTCGGAGCAGCTCTGGGTGCGGCTCTCGGGGGCACGATTGCGAACGCCTACGTGCGGCAGGACAAGTCCTTCCATATCGAAATGCTCCAGGACGGATCCGGAGTCCCGGTCATCGTGTGCAACGGCTTCCTCAGCGAAACCAAAACCGGTTGGGGCGAGTGGCGGAATATCGTGACGGATCGCTATCCGGATTCACCCGTCTACCGCGTCCATTGGGGTGCGCGTGAACTCCGGCACCTCACATTGTTCGCAGGTGCGAACGTGGGCAAAGCCGCCGCTGGGGCCGCGGTGAGAGGAGCCGCAGCAAAGGCCGCCAAGGTAGCCGCCAAACGGCTGGCTCCGGTTGCCCCCGCGCTGATCGCGGCCGACGTCGCGAGAAATCCCTGGCACATAGCGAAGAACCGCGCCGAGAAAACGGGCGTCATCCTCGCTGACCTGCTGGCTCGAACCGAGGCCAACTCCTACGTCCTGATTGGGCACAGCCTGGGGGCCCGGGCAATGGTGGTTGCGGCCCAGGCAATGTCCAGCAAGAAGGGCGGACCTCGTGTCCAGGCGATGCACCTGCTGGGAGCGGCCATTGGCGGCAAGAGCGATTGGCGCAGCCTGACAACCGTAGTCGATGAGGCCGTTTACAACTACCATTCGTCGAATGATCCGGTTTTGAAGTTTGCCTACCGTGGAACTCAGCCTGGCGAGAGGGCCGCAGGTGAGGTTGGCTTCCGGCCAGCCGATGCGAAACTCCAGAACGTGGACGTTTCTGCGCGAGTCAAGGGGCACTCCCAATACCATCAACAGGTTCGTCTGCTGACTGAACCGATGACCCGCTGGGAGCCGGCTGAAATTGGCGCTTCTGCGGTGCCCCAGGCCTCGGCGGAGTAGGTCTTTCTGCGTGCGTCGGGTGCCTGCTGGTCCGTAGGCACCCGACGCACGCAGAACTACTTCCTTACGATAGTGACGGAGGGCAACAGGGCAGGATCATGGAAGAGGCTCTTTGCTCCTCTTGTGTGTGCGCTGACGAACTCCGTCTTGAGCGCGTTTGGGCCTGACCCCTTGGGCCGGCGGTAGAAGCTGCGGACCTGATGAGGGGCTGGCGGGCTGCCGTTGAAGAAATCTCGGTCCAATTCGGTTTCGACCTGTCCTTCGATGACATTGATAACGCCCGGAGCTTCAGGCGCTGATCTTCGTCTAGCAAGTGGATCCGGTCTTTCGGGCAGGGCTCATCATCGAGCGCAGGAAAGGTGGAGGCTGTGACCCGGCACGACGGCCGGGTCACAGCGATGGAGAGGGGAGCGGGACTACCCCGCCCGGGCCTCCGCGAAGCGCGGCGCCATGGACTCCATCTGCTCCATGACGAGCTTGATCGCGGCAGGCTGCTTGTCCGGCGGATAGCCGTTCTTGACGAGCAGCCGTTTTATGGAGGAGCGCAGCTTGGCCCGGACGTCGTCACGCACCGTCCAGTCGGTCCGCACGTCGCGGCGCATCACGGCGACGAGGTCCCGGGCGATGTTGGCAAGCACTCCTTCGCCCTGGACATCGACGGCGGAATCGTTCTGCGTGACGGCGTCGTAAAACGCCAGCTCGTCCTCGTTCAGCGGTGGCGAGAACCGCTGGCCGCGGTCCTTCTCCTTGGCTACTTCCTTGGCCAGTTCCACCAGCGCGGCAATGACTTCTGCTGAGGTCAGCTGCTGATTGGTGTACTTGTTCATCAACTCGGTGATCCGCTCCGAGAACGCCCGCTCCCGGATCACGTTGTTCCGTGTGGTGCGGGCAGCTTCCTCGGAGATGAGCTTCCGCAGCGCTTCGATCGCCAGTTGGGGGTTCCGCGCCTTCTGGGTCTTGGCCATAAATTCCGGCGTCAGGTCATCCAGCGACGGCTTGGGCATACCGGCGGCTTCATAGATATCAAGCACCTCGCCCGAGACGGTGGACGTGGCGATGAGCTGGCCGAGCAGGCGGGAGATGTCCTCGGGAATGGGCTCACCCCGTGACTGACGATCAGCGGCATCCATCTTTGCCATCCAGACGCGAATCTCTTCGAACATTCTGACGTCGCGAAGCAACAAGGGTAGGTAATCTGTGCCCGAACAAAGCGCCCAGGCTCGGGCGAGCTGGCTGGAGAGGCTCCGATACTGAGAAGCGAGGCTCTCGCCGTCGGCTTCCGGCTTGTTGCCGGGGGTGAGCGGATCGCGCAGGTAGTTCACAGCGCCCCATGCGGCATGCAGCCAAGCCTTCGGGCCGCCCTTATCAAGAATGGCCCGCCAGTCGTGCCCGTCTAGAAGTTGATCGAGTTTCGCAACTAGCTTCTCAGTTTCCGCGATGGCCTCGTCGATGTTCTTTCCCAGCGGCTGCTGCGTGCCCCCGTCGTGCAGGTTGTATTCCGCCAGCGCCTTGGTCAGATTCTCCGCCAGCGGTGCGTAGGCCACCAGCAGCCCGCCCTCCTTGCCGCGAAAGGTGCGGTTCACCCGGGCCAGGGTCTGCATCAGCAGGGCACCTTTGAGCGGCCGGTCCAGGTAGAGGGTGTGCAGCGGCGGGGAGTCGAAGCCGGTGAGCATCATGTCCTTGACGATCACCAGTTCCAGTTCATCGTCCACGTTCTTGAGGCGTTCCTTGATGCTGGCGTTAAAAGCGTCACGGCGCACATGGTCGGAGACCGGGGGAGCGTCGGAAGCGGTGCCGGAGTAGACCACCTTGATCTTGCCCTTATCGAGCTCGTCCGAGTGCCATTCCGGGCGCAGCGCCACGATCGCCGAATACAGGTTCGCGCAGATCTCGCGGGTGCCGCCCACGATCATGGCCTTGCCGGGCGCGGAGATGAACTTCTCCATCTTCTCGCTGCGGTTCTCCCAGTGCTCCACCAGGTCCTGGGCGAGTTTGGCGATGCGCTCTGGCGCACCATAAACGGCATTGACGACGGCGACACTCGCCTCGATGCGCGCCCGTTCCGTGTCATCCAGTGTCCGGGTGGCTTCGTCAGCGGCCGCGTCGAGGGTCTCCTCGCTGACCCCCTCCGCCAGGCCGACCTTGATCAGCCGCGGCTCGAAGTAAACCGGGACGGTGGCGCCGTCGGCAACGGCCCGGCTTAGGTCGTAGACGTCGATGTACTCACCGAAAACGTCCTGGGTGTTGCGGTCGTCGAAGGAAATCGGGGTGCCGGTGAAGGCGATGAGGGTGGCGTGCGGCAGTGCGTCGCGCAGGTGCCGGGCGTAGCCGTCGAGGTTGTCGTAGTGGCTGCGGTGCGCCTCGTCCACCACCACAATGATGTTGCGCCGGTCCGAGAGCAGCGGGTGCTCGGCGCCGGCGTCGCGCTCTGACTGGCTGCGGCCGAACTTCTGCAGCGTGGTGAAGTAGATGCCACCGGTGGTGCGGCTGGAAAGTTCTGTGCGCAGTTCCGAGCGTTTGCGGATCTGCTGGGCCTTTTCGGGCAGCAGCTGGCTGGCGAGGAAGGATTCGAAGAGCTGCCCGTCGAGTTCGTTGCGGTCAGTGATGACGACGACGGTGGGGTTGCGCAGCTTGGGGTGGCGGATCACCAGATTGGTGTAAAGCTCCATCTCCATGGATTTACCGGAGCCCTGGGTGTGCCAGACGACGCCGGCCTTGCCGTTGCTGCCAACGGCCGGCACGGTGCTGCCCACGGCCTTGGTGACGGCGAAGTACTGGTGCGGTTTGGCGATTCGTTTGGTCAGGCCGGCGGCGCCTTCGTCAAAGGCGGTGTAGCTGTGCAGCAGCTGCAGGAACCGTTCCTGGTTGTAGAGGCCGAGCAGGGCGGTGTCGAGTTCCCCAACCACTGGCTCGCCGTCGAGCAGGGTGCCGGGGGTGACCGGCTTCCCGTCGTCGTCCACGTTCCACGGGGAGAAATGGTTCAGCGGAGTAAAGGGGGTGCCGTACTTGGCTGACAGGCCGTCCGAGGCGAGCGTGAAGACGCAGAACCGGAACGCCATGGGGAATTCACGGACGTAGGTGGCCAGCTGGTTGTGGGCGGCGGGGACGTCTGCGTTTTTACTGCCGGCCTTTTTCAGCTCGATGATGCTCACGGGCATGCCGTTGCAGTAGAGAACCAGGTCGAAGCGGCGTTTGTAGTCGCCTTGCACGATGGTGACCTGGTTGACGGCGAGCCAGTCGTTCTCATCCGGGTCATGGCTGAGCAGCCGCAGCGTGGGGCTGACCTCGGTGCCGTCGGTGTCGATGTAGGTCAGCCGGAAGCCATCGGTGAGGTAGTCGTGGATGCGCTTGTTCTCGGTGATGGAATCGGCGGACTTAGGCGAAGCGATTTCCGCCAGTGCCTGCTTCAGATACTGCGTGGGTACGGCCGGGTTGAACTTGTGCAGGGCCTTCAGTAGCCGGGGCCGGATGAGCAGTTCATCCCAGGTGTCGCGCTCGCCGGTTCCGGGTGCGATTTCATGTCCGGTTTTCGGGAGCCAACCGAGTGGTTCGGCGAGCATTTCCAATGCGCTGCCTTCCCAATCGGCTTCGGAATACCCCAGCTGCTGTGCCTGTGTCATTTAGACCATTTCCCCCATGGTGTTTTCTATATCCTTGACTCGCAGTTTCCCTGACATCAGCTGCGGTAGCAGTGTGTCGCGGTTGGCGGCGAGGGTTTCATTTTCGCCCCTTATGGAATCCCCCAAGTGCAACATAGGTCTTGCCAGCGCGGCATACTGCAGCTGTATCTCTCGTGAAACTAACGGCGCCATAAACGACTGAATTGCATCCGATTTCAGGTGAAGTACCGTCGTCCCGCTGGTCAGACTCTGACAGTGCGTGCGGAAACGGCCTTGGAGCATCGTACCGAGCAGAAACTCTTCCGGCTCGTCCCCGATCGGGCGCACGATTGCTAAATCCAAGCTGGCGGCAAGAGTTGAGTGTCGGTTGCTGGCAGGAACGCGTACTGCGCGGCCAACGACTTCGGCAGCTTGGGTGAGGTCCGTTTGCGCCACCACCAGTTCTCCTGGGCGGATGACTTGTTGTGGCTTGTAGGGGCCTGAGTACTCCTTCAGACCTCGGGGGGAGTAGCCCCCGGTACGGTCGAAGGATTTCAGGGTCACTAGCGCAGTCGTAGATTCGGTGAGATCTACGCTCCTGTACGAGATGCCCTTAGTGACGGTGACGAGATCGGAGAAAGGGACGAACGCCTCTGGGCTTCCGACTACTTTCTGGTAGGAGGCAGAAAGAGTTTGGCTCAGGGTCTCGGCGAGCTTGGTGTTGGCGGCGATCTTGTCGTCGAGGGCCCCCAGCACCTCCGCGATCGCCCGCTGCTCAGACAAAGTTGAATGCACGGAAAGTGCAAGTTTCCCGAAGTCGCCCTTCTTGAAATGCGGAATCATAGTGCCTACATGCAAATTCGCGATCTTGTCCTGCGTGTCTCTGGATTTCAGAAGATAATACAGGTAGCGGTTATCGATGATGGTTTCATCGGCCCGAAGCGCAAGCATATCTTGGGCAATGCAGAAAGTGACAGGATCAGGGACCATGGCAATGCGTCCCGGGCTGCCCTTGCAAACAAACAGGATGTCCCCTGGTTCGGGATGGGACCGGAACCAGTTTTTGTAGGTAACTGAGTCAACGTGACGTACGTTCTCAAAGACGGGATAAAAATGCCCGTCCTTGACGCAGTTGGTTGCAATTAGCGGTATTCCGTCATCCGATGTGGGACAAGTCCGACCTCGGTTGTCTACGATGAACTTGAGCAGCTCCGGAAGCCGGTATTCGACAAAGCTGCTCATCAGAGCCGCCCCAACTGCTCGCGAACAACCTTCGCGAGCCGGTCGGATTCCTCGAACTGCTCGAACAGCTCTTTCTTCAGCCGCTCGATCTTCTCTTCAATGGGCTCGCCGTCATCCTCGACCGCGGCAGCACCGACGTAGCGGCCCGGAGTCAGGGCGTAGTCAGCAGCCTTGATCTCCTCCAGAGTGGCCGAATAGCAGAAGCCGGGTTCGTCGTCGTACTCCAGACCGGCGTCTACCGCGGAGGCCTTGCCGCGCCAGGCGCGGAAGGTGTTGGCGATCTTGGCAATGTCATCCTCGGACAGGGCGCGCTCGGCGCGGTCCACCATGTAGCCCAGGTTGCGTGCGTCAATGAACAGCACCTGGCCGGAACGGTCAATGGAGGCGCCGGGCCCAGCGGTCTTGTCCTTGGCGAAGAACCAGGTGCAGACCGGAATGCCGGTGCTGCGGAAGAGCTGGGTGGGCAGGGCGATCATGCAGGAGACCAGGTCCGCCTCCACCAGCTGGGCGCGGATCTGGCCCTCGCCGCCGGAGTTGGAGGACATGGAGCCGTTGGCCATAACCACACCGGCTTTGCCGCCCGGCGCGAGCTTGGAGAGGATGTGCTGGATCCAGGCATAGTTCGCGTTGTTGGCTGGCGGGACACCGAACTTCCAGCGCGGATCGGACTCGGAGCGGGTCCAGTCCTTGATGTTGAACGGCGGGTTGGCCAGCACATAGTCGGCCTGCAGCTCGGGGTGCTGGTCGCGCGCGAAGGTATCGCCCCAGCGGGACGCCAGGTTGCCGTTGAGCCCGTGGATGGCTAGGTTCATTTTCGCCATGCGCCAGGTGCGCTCGTTGAGTTCCTGCCCGTACACCGAGATGTCCGAGCCCTCCTTCTGGTGGGCTTCGAGGAATTTTTCGGTCTGCACGAACATGCCGCCGGAACCGCAGCACGGGTCGTAGACCCGGCCGTGGTCCGGTTCCAGCACCTCGACAAGGACGCGGACGACGCCGGCGGGTGTGTAGAACTCCCCACCGCGCTTGCCTTCGGCGCGGGCGAACTTCTCCAGGAAGTACTCGTACACCTCGCCGAGCAGGTCGCGGGCCTTCTTGGCGCCGTCGCCAGTGAACCGGGTGGAGTTCAGCAGGTCCAGCAGCTCGCCGACGCGGCGCTGGTCCACGTTGTCGCGGTTGTAGATCTTCGGCAGGGTGGCAGCCAGGGTGGGGTTGGAGCTCATGATCAGGTCCATCGCGTCATCGATGAGCTCGCCGATGGACTTGGCGGGGGAATCCATCGAGGCCTGCGTGCCCTTGGCGTTTTCCGCCAGGTAGCGCCAGCGGGCACGGACCGGAACCCAGAACACACCGCGGCCGGTGTATTCATCAACGTCGTCGATGAACTGGGCAATCTGGTCTTCATCCATCCCGTCGGCTTCCAACTCCGCATGGATCTGGGCGCGGCGCTCGTCGAAGGCGTCCGAGACGTACTTGAGGAACACCAGTCCCAGGATCACGTCCTTGTACTGGGACGCATCCATGGAGCCGCGGAGCTTGTCAGCTGCCTTCCAGAGCGTGTCCTTGAGTTCCTTCATGGTTGACGGCAGAGCGGCAACCTTCGTTTTCGGGGGCACTAGCTGTTTCCTTCCGTTGCGGCGTAGGTGTTTGTCACGGTGAGGGTTCCTCCGGCTACGCCGTCCAAGACAAGCGTAGTGAGTTCCTCAAGCTGTTTGAGCCGGGTATGGGCCTGGGCACGCTGCTGTTCTAGGTCAGACAGGAAGGCGGCCAGGCTTGAGCCTTGGTTAGTGGGGATTAAACGTGCAGGCCAGCGGCGCCAGGGCCCACGGTTTGCCGCTTGCAGGTTGATGTCCGCAGCCAGCATCGTAGGCAGCAGCCCCGGGTTAGCGCCGGCTTTGATGCGCAGGATACGGGCGGGATAAGCGACGACGGCGGTGCCTTCGGTATCCACAAAGGCGGCCGCTTGCGGGCCGGTGCAGAACACGACGTCGCCGGGTTCGGTCAAGCGTCCGTCTGGATGCGCGGCGCTAAACGGGGCCAGGCCCATTCGCCGGGTGCCGCGGGCCTGCTCTTCGAATAACTCAGGAAGGCCGTAAACGGGCAGGCTCCCGACATCCGCCAGCTCGTCCTCCGAAATGCGATTGCCTTTGATGTACCGGAGCGCCCCTTGCCTGAGGAGGGTGTCCAATGGCTGCAGGCGCTGACGCTGCTCGGCACGCTCGAGTAGCGGCTCGACTGAATAGCGGTTCGTAGTATCCACCGGGCCGGCGGAACTCAGGTCCTCCAGGAGCTGGTCGGCTTTCAGTGCGGACTCTGCGCCGCCCGGTACTGCCGGTCCGCGGACAGGACGTGCAGCCGCGGTCAAAGGGACATCGCCGGGCAGAATGACACGGGCCGGAACCCGTGTGGCGAAACGGAACGAGTGGGCACGGATTTCCTCCAGCGCCCCCATGCTGGCAGAGAGGTCGGTCACCAGGTCCTGGATGACACCGGAATCCATCCGTTCGCCGGTCAGGTCGGCAAGCATGACCCACCGCTCCGGGATGGGCACGTCCGGGTGCGCGGGTCCCAGGACCCAGAGAGCCAGGATCTGTCGGGGCTTGCTCTTCAGAAGCCCCTTGGGCAGGCGGACGATGGCCCGGACACGGCCGTCACGGATCAGGCCCGACCGTATGCTGCGTGCCGCCCCCTGGGGAAGGACTCCGGACAGGGCCGCGTCCGGAGCGATGATGACGCCGCGCTGCTGATCGTCCATCTGCAGGACGCTGTGGTCAATCGCGGTCAGAATCTCCAGCGTCCCCATGCCCGCCGCACCGGGAGACGGATAGTGCGCCAGATGCACCGCGGGACCGTGGAGAACAAACTCACCGGAATCGGCGACGTCCAACTGGTCTTGGGAGAAGCGGTGGATCCTCAGCCGCCGCCGGGCAAGACGGGCTGTTTCATCTCCGCCGGAGCTGGCCATCAGCGTCGCATCTGAGCCATCACCGAGGGCGTGAGCAAGCGCCAGGAGAAGGTCGCTGCTGCCGGAGGACGGGTCGGCGAAGACCGGGGGCTCCGGCAGTGAGGACGCGAGTTCGACGGCGACGGAGGCAACGAGTTGGGTTGCCGTTTCGGTCAGCGCTGTGGCTGAATGCCTGCGCAGATTGCTCCGGAAGCGGTCAGCCATCAGCTTTTCAAAGGCTGCAGCCGGGTTGAAGGCGGCGTCAGCCAGGAGATCGGCACACCGGGCAAGGCTTTCAACGTCCGGTTTGAACGCTTCCAGCTCGCGGTAAAGGAGTTCATCGTCCGGGTCCTCGGTGTCCGCCATGTCCAGCAAATCAGCTGCATCGCAGCCGGCCAGTGGCTGCCCGGCGAGTTCCCGGAGGGTCAGGAGCGAGGTCAGGGCGTCGAAGACCGATTCCTTGTTCTGCGGCAGGTCTGCCATGACCGCGAAGGCGCCCAGATCGGCCAGCGCGTCGGCGTTCTTTCCATGCCCGGTGGTGGTCAGCCAGCCGGCAACCTGGTGGGCGTCGAAGAAATCCTGGCCGGCCTCGGTCTTCACGGGCGCCGGAAACGGATGGGCAGTGCCCTGGAGCCGGCTGCGCCACATGGAGACGGCGGGACGCTTTACCTTCGCCAGCGTCGCTACATCAGGCAACGAAAGCAGGAGTTGCGGGTCTTTGGCCATAACGTCCTGCTCCCTCCTTGGTAAGTGGACTAGTGGTTATCACTGTACGACGTAGCGGTCTTATTTCAGCTGAGGTCCTGATAACCCCCCTTATCAAGACTGTGAAGGCGCAAATACATCCGACGCGCCTAGGTTGAAGAAGCGGGACAGAGATGCCCCGCAGGAGCCACGGCCATTGCCAGTTGGGGGGAATGACCGTGGCTCCGTCACCTCACTTCCGCACCATTCGATGAAGGAAACCCCATGACGCATGAACCGCCCAGGGAACCGGGTGCCGGCTCCTCCACCACAACCGACGCCGTGGCTCCGGAAGACATGAGCCCTGTAGTAGCCGCTAACCCTTTCCAGAAGACACCGGTGAGCCGTACGCCGGTCATTTTCGGCGCCGTCGGGCTGGTAGCTGGCCTCGCTCTGGGACTTCTGGCCGGACAAGTCGACTTTCCCGCACAGTCCAGCGCTATTCAGGAGGCGGTCGCCGCCTGCGGTGTGGAGGATGACGAGTGGATCGTCGTCGGTGACGAAGGCGCCAGTGTCTCGATTGACACCGAAGGCAAGGAGTCCTCAGGCACCGCGTACACCAACGTGACGTGTGTGCTGGATGAGCTGGGTATGCCGGACAGCGTAAGCAGCCGGATGGGTAACACCCGTGCCCTTGACGGACGCCAGGACGCGCAGTGGGGCGAATTCTCCGCCACATGGGGCTATCACCCGGACAGCGGTATGAACGTCGTCGTCGAGATTGTGGAGGCGAAGTGATGAGTTCACACTGGCCGCCCAGGGAAGCGCCAGCGGAGCATCTGGAGGATTCCACCCGGCGCTCGCATGACACGCCGAAGCCCGAAGTGGAACTTCCAAAGCCGAAGCGCAAGCGTCGGTGGATGGGACGCACCGCTCTCGCAATGATCCTGGTGGGAACAGGTGCTGTCTCAGCCGTCCTGATGACGGATCCCACTGCCAGCGAAGAGTATGCCGCGCTGTCCGCCGAGCTCTCCGACGTCACGGGTGACCTTGAAGACCTGGAATCCAGGTTCGCCCGCCTTTCATCCGGCATCAGCAGTCGCGAGGATGCCGTAGCTGAGAAGGAAGAGGCCCAGATAGTCCGTGGACTGGAGCTGGTGAAGCGGGAGGAAACGGTCAAAGCCCGTGAGGAAGCGGTCACGGGAGCGGAGGAAGAGAAGGCAGCAAACACCATCTCCGACGGTACCTGGACGGTTGGACGTGACATCGCTCCAGGTACGTACCGTTCCTCCGCCGACGTCGGATCGCGGTGTTACTGGGCCGTGCTCCGCAGTGGTTCCAACGGCTCGGACATCCTCGAAAACGATATCCCGGGCGGTGGGCGACCAATGGTGACCCTCGCCGAGGGGCAGGACTTCAATACTGCCCGCTGCGGAACCTGGGAGAAGCAGTAGCGGCCTCAGCGCAATAAGCAATCAAACCAAGAATCACCAACAGTAAGTAAGGAACAACCATGAACATCAAACACATCCGCAAGCCGGCGCTCGCCGCCTCCGCAGCGCTGATCCTGGGACTGACCATGTCCGCCTGCTCCACTGAGACCACCAGCAGCGGCAGCGAAACGGACGCCGGACAGCCGGCAGCAACCTCTCCCGAGACCGTGGAGACCCCGGGCCCGGAAGCACCCGCTGCACCTTCAGTGGGCGTTCCCTTCACTGCCGACATGGGGAACGGAAACACCGCGCGTATCACTGTGGTGTCTGCTGAATACGCGGATACGGCCAGTACCCAGTCCTTCGCTCCGGCTGCGCAGAACGGCGGCTTCCTCGTCCTTGACGTGCTGTGGGAGACCGAAGCCGGAGTCACCTCGTCCAACCCGCTGTACTTCAACACGAAAGACGCCGAAGGCCGGGCCGGCGACTACTACATGTTTGCCGACAACCAGCTGGGAAGCGGAGAGGTGCAGGTGGGAGACAAGTCCCGCGGCACCGTGGTCTTCGATATCGCTCCCGGCCCGGCCACCGTTGTGATCACCGATCCTCTGCTGCAGGAGACTGCGCGGATCCAGGTCGGCGGCTGAGTAAAGCCGGCAGTTGTGGGTTCTCCTGCCGCTGGGGGCAGGAGAACCATTTACCCCGAAGTGTCATCGCGGGCCGTTAGAGTCTGGGTTATCAGGTTTACAGATGTGCAGCGTTAGCAAGTGCGCGGGGAAAGACCTTGCGCACCAGAAAGAGGGGGGCGAGATGTTCGGACGTACAGAAGTTGAATGGCAACAGCTGCAGCAGGCTGCTGAAACGTATCTTACGAGCGTGGCGAGGTCGCGGGGAATGACCGACTATAGCCAGCTGAACAGGGAGCTCACACGCGCCACAGGCCAAGCTCCTTTCGATTTCAGCCGCGAGGCTGACCGAACCGCAGTGGGCAGGCTCCTTGGCGAGGTGTCCCGGCGTAGCCACTTGGAACACGGCGTCATGCTTTCAGCCCTGGTTACTCATAAGAACTCAACGAACGAAGGTGCAGGGTTTTACAAGCTTGCGGCGGAACTGGGTGTAATGCCGCCGAAACCCACATCTGACCAAAAACTGCAGGTCATGATCGAGCAGGTCAACAAAGTACACGCAACTTACCGCTCCTGACAGACTGGCGACACCCCCGCAATGTCGGGCATTCAGCTACGAGGCGCCGTCCTCGTAGTACAGGCTGGGCGCGCCGTAGTCCGGGTCCAGCTCAGAGCGGACCATACGGTGCTCCGTCGGATTCTGACGGCAGCTGGATGTCAGCAGGATTTCCACCCACGCACGCTCGCTCTGGCTATAGGTAGCTGTGGCACTGATGTCGTCCTTGAGATACATGAGGACCCGCACGTCGCCGCCCTCTTCCGGCGGATGGGAGACCTCTGTCTGGCGTTCCCAGCCCTCCGCGTCAAGCCAGCTGCCAATCCGGTCCAGCGCTGCGTTGGCTGTTTCGGTATCGGCTACCGGGCTGGAGGCCGCGCCAAGCCATCTGGTCTCGAGCTGCTGTTCCTCAATCTCGGGGCGCAGGCAGGATTCCTCCCGCAGGTCCTCAACCTGGAGGCCGGCCCCGGCCTGCTCCATCAACGCAGGAAGCAGCTCCTCAAACTGGGTCAGATAGTCCGGTGACTCCTGCGCAGCGGCAGGATCAGGGGGTGTTTCGGTGTTCAAAGCACAGCCTCCCAGGGATACGGCAAGGATCATGGCTCCGGCCATTGCGGCAGCCGAACGTCGTGGCGTCACTTTTCGAGACTCCCGGTGGTCACGGTCTGCAGCTTCATATTGGCGTAGTCCTCCGGTCGTTCTTCAATGGGGCTCTCCGAATAGGCGTAGCCAAATCCGTAGTGGAATACTTCTTCAACGTACAGGCTCACACGGCCTCCCTTGATGACCGCCTGGATGTTGGCTGCCGAGGTTGACCCCTTGGCGAAATAGTCTGTGTGCCCACGCATGAGCGAATCTGGCTTCTGCGGATCCACAAAACCGGATTCCAGCCGCACGGCACCCATCTGCGTTTTAGGGTCGCCACCGCTCCAGAATGAACCGCTGTGGAAGCCGCCGCCTCCTATCTGCGCTACTGAAATCGGATCGTCCCTGGTCTGGATCCAATACCGGTTGGAGTCCGGGCCGGCAGTGTCGCTGGGACTGGAGACTTGGTGGCCGGTGCCGGCCGGGGCGACATAAAGGATGTTCGACGCCGTCAGCCCTTCCCGCTCGGCGGTCCCGAGCAGGGAACCTCCGGCACTGTAGCCAATGTAGGTGCTGCGCGTATCTTGCGGAACTTCCAGGTCCAGGGCGTGGTCGAATGCGGCCAGCAAAGGCCCGCCGTTTTCGTTGTAACTGCTGGTGAGGTTGTGGTGCAGCTCGTTGGGAAGATCGGTGCCCTGCCAGTAAAAGGAGACCTTCTGCTGTTCCGGTTTTCCTTCTACGGCATCGAGGCGCTCCAGATAGCTTGCGAGGGAGCCGAGGTCCGCGCCGGTGCCTGGAACCAGGACGGCGCTCCTGGTAGCGGTGGCTGACGGCGTGCCCTGCATCGTGACGATGCGGCCGTCCCCTTCGGCGCTGACCATCACGACCTGCGTTCCTTGTGTGAAGGCGTAATCCAGCCCTTTGAGCAGCCTTTGCAGGCGTTCCTGCTCCGTCTTCCACTCAGCATGGTCATGGTTGAACTGCATCGCCGCGACGTTGTCGTATCCATAATCGGCAAGCTTTGGTTCAGCGCGTCCAGGTCCTGCTTCAGCGTCTGCCGGTAGCCGGCGACCGTGATGGTGTTGGCATGGGCGCGGGAGGCAAACGGCACCCCGTTGAGCGCTCCAAACACCGCGGGATACAACAGCAGAAGCTATTCCTGGTCTGCCGCAGGCAGCTGCAGCCATGCGGTGCGGATGGCTGCAATTCCTTCCTGCGAAAGGCTGTCCTGAAGGACGCCGGACATGGCTGCCTCGGGGCTTCCCACGGGGAATGGGCCCATGGGTTTATTAGCTGCGAGCAAGGCAGCGGCTTCCGGATTGGCTTCGGCCCAGGCCCTCAGCTCCGCGGTGTCCAGCCCCCGCAGCGACTCCAGCAGCTGGCCTGGAGCGACGGCACCCAACCTGTCGTCGAGGGTGACCGTCAGGGCAGCCCATTCGACCTCCGGGAGCACAGACCCGCCAGCCCGGGCCACCATGGGCAGTCCCTCTCCGCTCCCTCCGGAAATGGCGGCCAACCGAGCGGCAGTCTCCTGCTGGAGGGTAATCCACTTCTGTGTGAGCTCACCCGCGCGGGTGTTGAATTCGTAGAGGGCACGCTGCCCCGCGGGATCATCTTCGGCAGGGTCTGAGGATGGCCGCTCGGCTTCGAGTGTGCGGCACTCGTCGCCGAGGGTGCCTGCGGCCGCTGCGAAGTCCTCGATGATGCCGGCAGCGGCTACGAGGGCGGAACGCCAGCCGGCCATGGGAGCCGCCAGGGAATTCATGGCCGTGTGCACCAGGTCCTGTGTCCCGGGCTCCCGGTAGGCAGGAACGACCCGGTTCCACGCGGTGCCCGCGTCGGTCAGGTAGCTCTCGGCCACCCCGGCCCGCACCAACAGGTCCTCGGCGGCGGCATTGAGGGTGGACCAGTTCCCGCTGATGTCAGGAAGCTCGGCGCCGGCCATCATTCCTCCATAAACCGGAGCCGGCCCGTCCGCGGCGGGGAAGCCGGGGAGTACGCGGTAGGCAGCTTTGCCAGCGCTGACTCGGCAGCGGCAGTCATCTGGCCGTCAGCCTCCACAAAAGCCGCTGTGGCGTCTGCCAAAGCAGAGGTCTTGCGAAAGAGGAGACTGGCTACGTTTCGGGCGACATCCCGGCGCGGATCCCAGAACTGGGAAAAAGCCACGGCTACCGCCTCGGCGGAGCCAAAACTTCCGGCGAGCTGGTCAGCACTCTTCTCGGCATCCCTGCCTGCGTCCAGCAGAGCCTGGCCGTCTGCAGCGATATCCACGATGGCAGCGTGGATAACACCCGCCTGGATCTCCTACTGCATGTTCCCCCTGGAGATGATGGCCATCTTCGTTACGGGAGAGTCTGCTTCCTTTCCCCGCAGAAATCCATGGGCAGAACTACCCATGTCAGGGCCCTGGGCAGGCCGCCGGGACTTACCGCCGGCCCCGCCGCCAGGCCTCCGGGACAGGCGCTTGGCACCGGCCAGGGCCAGCCCTTGGTAAGCTTGGAAGAAGCCCTTCGCCCGCCGCGCTGCCCACAGCAGTGTCCGGCTTCCGGTGCGGAGGCGCCCCTTTCCACCGCACCCACCACTGACCTGCTGCTCTTCTGCGCACTGTGCCCTTCGCACGTGCCGCCAAGCCGGAGCAGCTGCACGGTGCCCCACGCCCGCGGCGGGAAGACACGCAATACCGTAGGAGAAGCGCCACCCCCATGCAGTCCGCCCCCGCTGAATCGTCCGTAGAATCGCCCGCAGAAACCCACGAAGAATCGCCCGCAGAAACCGCCGAAGTTTCCCTCTTCGACCGCCGTTACGAACCCAACGTCGCCGAAGTCAACCAGCTGTGCGATACCCTCGCCGAGCTCAAGCCCGGCAGTGAAGTTCCCTACATCGATCCGCAGCATGACGTGGACGAAGCCCGGATCGTGAGCCTGTTCTCCAACAACGGCCCTGCCCACCCGTCGGGGTTCATCACCGCAGGCAGTGACGAGGCCGTCACCCGCCTCCTCGGCGTTCACTGGCAGGTGGGCCTGCAGCCCAAGTACGTCATGCCGTGGAACGTGCACCCCTGGTACACCCCCGGCGAGCCGCACACCAAGCTCACCAAGGAAGAAGTCCAGGAGGGCCTGAGGCCGCTGCTGCGTTTCCTGGCCCTCGTGCCGCGCGCCTCGGTGATCGTGGCACACGGCACGGAAGCCCAGCGCCTGGCTGCGGCCTTCCTGAAGACGGAGAACCGGATGATCTACCGGCGCAGCTTCAAGGTCTACAAGGCGCGTTCGGCCGAGGGCCGTTCGTTTGGTGCGACCGAGGAACGCCAGCAGGAATCACTGGCCGAAATGCGGATCGTCTACAAGGACGCGATGGCCCGCACCGGGCTGGCTGCTACAGGCCGCTAGAAAAGCCGGAGAACTAGTTCGCCCCGCTCACCGGAACATCGACGATTCCGGTGAAGCGGGAGCCCACACCTTCATATTCGCTGCGGACTCTGCCTTCAGGAACTGCGGGGAGCTCGCGGGCGCTGTGGTCTTCACAGGCCACAAAGGTGAAGTCCGGCCACCACTTCTTGGGCCGTGCAGTTTCGCGGAATCCGCAGACTTCACATTCAAGGTGCACCCAGACGGGACGCTTGCCGGTCCGGTTAGCCCGCGACTGCGCCAGCCAGGCCGGGGGATTCGCATCCAGCGCGTCGAGGTCGGCCTGCTCCAGCCGCGGCGGTATGCCGTGCTTGGCGGCCATTTCGAGCGGGATATCAAGGAACTGTGCGGCCTGGCGTCGAGTAATCATCGCTTTAACGATACGGCAGGGCACGACGGCGGTGCGCCGCCGTCGTGCCCTGCCGTTTACCCTGGTGCTCCCTAGTCAGCCTCGGCGAAGGCCTTCCGGAGGTTGGCCTCCTGGTCCTTGGAGAGGTTGGTGGCGATCAGCGTTGCGCCGGGGAAGCTGTCCTTGAAGGCATCAAGGACGCGGTCCTCGACGGCGTCTGAGGACAGGATAAACAGGGCCGAGGTTCCCGGGGTGACTTCCTGCCGGATCTGCTTGATGAAGTTGTCATCAATCCCCACGTCCACCATGGAACCGGAGAGGGCGCCAATCGCCGCTCCCACCGCAGCTCCGATCAGCGGAATGAAGAAGATGAGCCCAAAGAGCAGCCCCCAGAAGCCGCCGCCGAGGGCGCCCGCTCCGACCGTGTTGTGTTCCTGGATGGTCCGCGGCTTTTTCTTGTCGCGCGGCCAGGTAACGATGGCCTCGTCCTGCACCGTGATCAGGTTCTGGGACTGCAGGCTGGCGAGTGTTTGTGTTGCCCGTTCTGCGGCGTCCGCGTCGGGGAATTTCCATACGGTAAGTGTTGCCATGGCAGATACTCCAAACAGTTGGGGTCCATGCACTGACCGCCGTGTACGGGGCACACGCGCGACCAGAGTAGGCGTCACGTTAGCCAGTTGACCGCCCGGTAATCAAGGAATTTGCCGGACCCGGGACAAGACGGCCCCGGACTGGCATTAGCACCTGTCTAACGTGTGCAGGCAGCCGTAAGCTTGGCCCCACGCACTGCCCGGAACACCGCCTCCGGGACACCGCTCACTGTCAGGAGCGTCAATGAGGGACAGTTCCCGGCCAGCTTGGTGGACCAACGCCGTTGTCTACCAGATCTACCCCCGCAGCTTCCAGGACACCACCGATGACGGCATCGGGGACCTCACGGGAATCGTCCAGCGCCTGGACCATCTTTCCGAGCTGGGGGTAGACGTCATCTGGCTGTCCCCGATCCATGAGTCCCCTCAGCACGATAACGGCTATGACATCAGCAATTACCGCAGGATCGATGCCGTCTTCGGTACGGAGGATGAATTCGATTACCTGCTCGCCGAAGTGCACGCACGGGGCATGAAGATGATCATGGACCTGGTCGTCAACCACACGTCCACGGAACATGAGGCGTTCAAGGTCTCGGCGTCGTCGCGGGAGAATATCTCGCGGGACTCATATCACTGGCGAGATCCGCGCGGTTCGTTCAAAGGCGGGGAGCCAGGGGCCGAGCCGAACAACTGGGGCTCCCTTTTCGGCGGATCGGCCTGGAGCTGGCATGAACTAACCCAGCAGTACTACCTGCACATCTTTTCCGCCCACCAGCCCGACCTGAACTGGGCCAGCACCCGGGTGCGGACCCGGGTCTTCGAAATGATGAACTGGTGGATGGACCGCGGCATCGACGGGTTCCGCATGGATGCCATCAACTACATTTCCAAGGACCAGCGGTTTCCGGACAGCATGATCCAGTTCGGCGGGGTGTGGGGGGACGGGGCGCCGTTCTATACCTCCGGCCCGCGCGTCCACGAGTTCGTCCACGAAATGATGCGCAAGGTATTTGCCGACCGGGACACTGATTACCTGGTCGTGGGGGAAACCACCGGGGCAACGGTTGAAGAGGCGCTCCTGTTCACCATCCCGGAGCGCGGGGAACTGGACATGCTCTTTCAGTTCGAGCACGTCAATCTGGACCACGGTCCCGGCGGGAAATGGGACCGGCGTCCGGTTCAGCTCCGGGACCTCAAGACCAGCTGGAACCGCTGGCAGCGGGGGCTCGAGGGCCGCGGCTGGAACAGCCTCTATCTGAGCAATCACGACCAGCCCAGGCACGTTTCACGCTTTGGGAATGACGGGGACTTTCGCTACGAGTCTGCGACGCTCTGGGCCACGCTTCTGCATATGCAGCGGGGCACACCCTTCATCTACCAGGGCGAGGAGATCGGCATGGTCAATGCCGATTTCTCCTCGATCGACCAGTACCGGGACGTGGAGTCCCTGAACTTCTATGCGGAGGCCACAGCCCGGGGGCGGTCACCGCAGGCCGTGCTGGAACTGCTGCGGCACGTCTCCAGGGATAACGCACGCACGCCCATGCAGTGGGATGCCGGTCCCCGCGCCGGGTTCAGCGGCGGCATACCGTGGATCGGCCTCGGTCCCCGCCACCGGGAAATCAATGTCGAAACCGACAAGGCCTCGGTGAAGTCGATTTTCCGGTACTACCAGGAGCTGATCCGCATGCGGCACGAGCTTCCGGTCGTCGCGCTGGGCACGTTCAACCTGTTGTACGCCAACCACCCGGCGCTGTTCGCGTTTCGCCGGACGCTCGGGGAGGTCAGCCTGAGCATCCTGGCCAATCCCTCATACCAGGAGCTCCCTGTCCCGCCGGACCTTCGGACGGGAAAGGTCCTGCTGGGCAACTACGGCGGGGAAGCGGATCCGGCAGTCCTTGCCCCCTGGGAGGCACGGGTGACGGACATCAGCGCGACAGGTTAGCGTTCTCCGACAAGGTTCCCCGGTAGAGCTCCAGCAGCCCCTGCATGCCCTTGCTCTCCATGGCTCGGCGCTGCCGATCGGACCCCGTCCCGGAGTCCCGGACTTCCGCGAGGCCGGCCTGCACCCATTCGGTGTCGCCTTCGGCATCCAACGCCTGCCCGATGAACTCCAGCATGTCCCGGACGCGTGTCCGGGCAGGTACCAGGTCTGCACTGACGGGATCCACCAGCATGCCGGCCATCCCTTCCCGGGCTGCCTGCCACATTGCCGCGTCCAGGAGCTCCGGCTCCGGATTCGGCCGCAGCACGTCCCGCTCGGCTTCTCCGACCGCAGTGGAAACGAGGCCGCGGACCAGTGCAGCCACAAGGACTGAGTCCCGCGCCCTGAGCTGGGCATCGCCGGCACGGACCTCCAGCGTGGGGTAGGAATCGGAAAGGCGGGCCATCCAGGTCAGGACACCGCGGTCGATGATGGCGCCGGTGGCCACCAGCTGCTGGATCCGGCGCTCGTAGTCGTCTGCGTCCTTGAAGGTCGGAGGGCAGCCCTGGACCGGCCAACGGCGGTAGTGCACCACCCGCCAGCTGCCGAAACCGCTGTCCCGGCCCAGCCAGTAAGGGGAGTTGCAGCTCAGGGCCACGATGGCAGGGAGCCACTCCCGGATCCGGTTAAGGGCCTGGACACCGGACTCCCGGTCCGGGATGGAAACGTGGACATGCAGGCCGTTCACAAACTGGTCACCGACGATTCCTGGTGCGCTGTCCTTCAGCTGTCGGTAGCGTTCCTTGTCCGTGAGCTCGGGGTAATGGTCCGCGATCAGGGGAGCAGACGCGGTACCGGCGGCAACCACGGAGGCTTTTCGGGCTGCGGTTTCCAGCTGTGACCGGAAATTGAGCAGGTACTCTTCCGCTTCCGTCAGCGTCGAGGAAACGGGCGTGGCCGTCTCGATCTGGCAGCTGAGCAGCTCACGCTGGATCTCGGTGTCGCTGACTCGTGGTGAACGGTGCAGGTAGCCCGCTACCTCCTCCGCCTGGTGCGACGGGAGTCCGGTCTCCGGATCCAGCAGCAGGTACTCTTCCTCGATGCCCAGTGTCGCCATTCAACCCTCCAGAATCTGTTCGGGGCACGCCGCCGCCTGCCGGCAGTGCCTGTTGAGAAGACTAGGGCCAAGTGGTGCACGGAATCCAAATGAGAAGCAGACTGAGGTTCTTCTCGCAGGGTTAGACGGCGGTGAGGGAGCGCCTGAAGATGTCGGCCAGGCCGTTCCACCCGCCGTCGGCCGCTGCGGCCCGCTGCCGGGCGGCGCCCGTCCCCTCAAGGGCTAGCCGCCGCACCCCGGCGGTGACAAACGCCAGGTCCCCGGCTTCTTCGAGCGCTGGCCGGATCAGGGCCAGGAGCGCATCCACCTGGTCCTGTGCAGAGGCAGATCCGCCCTGGACGTCAAGCAGCTGACCGCCCAAGCCGTACCGTGCAGCCTGCCAAATCCCGGCGTCGAGCAGTTCAGGGGACTGGACGGGAAGAGCCTCCCGGGCCAATGCGGTTGTCACCAGGCCGCGGATCAGTGCCGCCAGCAGAACCGTATCCCGAACCTCCAGCTGGGCGTCACTAATCCGTACCTCCACGGTGGGAAAGTGGTGCGAAAGCCGCGCTGCCCAGCCCACATGCCCGGCGTCCAGTACGACGTCGGTGGCCAGCAGCTGCTCCAGCCTCCTGTCATAGTCCGCAGCACCGGCGAAATACGGGGGGCAGCCCTGCACGGACCAGCGCCGGTAATGGATCAGCCGCCAGCTGGCGAAGCCGGTGTCCTGGCCGCGCCAGAAAGGGGAGTTGGACGCCAGGGCCGCGACGACGGCCAGCCAGGGGCGCAGATAGTTCAGGGCTGCCACCCCCTTTTCGCGGTCCGGGACGGCAACGTGGATATGCATCCCGTTGAGGTAATGCTCGCCCGCTACGGCACCCGTGGTTTCGCCCATGAGGAGGTATCTCGCGGTGTCGCTGATTTGGGCCGGTGTGTCAGGGATGCGCGGTGCAGCGCCGGTCATCATGACGCCCAGGCCAGCCGCAGAGGCAGCGTCTGACAGCGCCTTCCGAGCCCGGGCGAGGGCGTCCGAAGCCTGCTCCAGGCTCTCGCAGATCTCTGTGGAGGTCTCGAGCTGGCACGCGAGCAGTTCTGTCGCACCGGAAAACCCCGGGACCAGCGCCAGGCTCTCCGCGAGTTCCGCCGCGCGGGCCGAGGGCATGCCGCTCTCCGGATCGACGAGCAGGAACTCCTCCTCAACGCCGAACGTGACCATGCACAACCCCTTCCGCAGCCGACGGCGTGCGCATCACCGGTCGGTCCAGTGTAGGGCAGGGGGCCAGCCCAGGGCAGGGCGGGCGCTGGATGGTATTGGAACTGGATCAGCCCAGAGCAAGCCATCCCAGCGGAACAGGGCCAGGGGAGCCGCTCAAGCCCTCGTTGCCCGCCAGGACAGGGTTAGGTACGGCAGCTCCAGGCTCTCCCCGTCAGCATGTCCGAGGTGCTCATGCAGGTACCAGTCCAGGTTGGCCAGCACCTTGGCGCGGACGTCCTCGTTCGCTGAAAGATAGTAGGACCGGGACTTGGCCAGCTCCTTGAGGTCCGCGGGTGTCATCAGCTGGGTCCAGGCCGTGGTGTGTGCTTCCTGCAGGCGGAGCGCAGGGCCCATCGGCGGGCGGAAGCCGGGGCGGAGCACATCACCGGCATGGATGATGCGAGCGAACCGGTGGACCCAGGGGACGCCCACGTCGAGCTGGTTCCAGACCAGGCCCGCGAATCCGCCTGGAACAAGTATCCGGGCGAATTCCTCCGCCGACGCCTCCGGATCGCACCAGTGCCAGGCCTGGGCAACGGTTACGGCATCGAAGGACCCGGCCGGGAGGCTGGTGGCTTCTGCCGTTCCGACGCTCACGGGAACCTGCGGCAGGGATTTGTGCAGCTGGCCCAGCATGTCCTCCGACGGGTCCACGGCATGGACGTCGAAGCCGGCTGCGGCCAGGGCCCGCGTGTACTTTCCGGTCCCTGCACCGACATCAGCCACGGTCACGTTGGACGGTGTCCGTGAACGCACTCCGGGAACGTCAAAAAGCCAGCGGACAGCCTCGTCCGGGTAGCCCGGACGGATCCGGTCGTAGTGCTCCCCGCCGCTGCGGTAGCTGCGGGCGAGCTCACGCCGCCGCAGACTGTCCAGGCGTGGTCCTCTCGCCGCCATCGGAACGCCCCTAGAAAAGGTCGTCGAGGTCCGGGTTCAGGCGCTGGAGGACCTCGTTGTGCAGCACCCCGTTGGTGGCCAGGGCATTTCCGCCGAAGGGACCGTCCTCGCCCTCAAGCGATGTGAAACGCCCTCCGGCCTCGGTGATGATGGGCACCAGGGCTGCCATGTCGTAAAGATTGAGTTCGGGTTCGCAGGCTATGTCGACGGCGCCCTCGGCCACCATGCAGTAGGACCAGAAGTCGCCGTAGGCGCGGGTCCGCCAGACGGACTCCGTGAGGCCCATGAACTCCTCCAGGTTTCCGCGCTGCTTCCATCCCGTGAGGCTGGAGTAGGAGAGCGAAGCGTCGTCAAGCTTGGAGACGTCGGATACACGCAGCCGGGTGGCGGAGGCGAGGGAGCGGCCCATGTATGCGCCGGTTCCGGTGGCTGCCCACCAGCGCTTGCCCAGTGCCGGTGCGCTGACGAGTCCCACGACGGGAACGCCGTCGTCGACCAGCGCAATCAGGGTGGCCCAGACAGGGACGCCGCGGACGAAGTTCTTGGTGCCGTCGATCGGATCAATGATCCACCGCCGCGGACCGGAACCGGTGGAACCGAATTCCTCGCCGAGGACGGCATCGCGGGGCCTCGCACGCGAGAGCTGTCCGCGGATGGCGTCTTCGGCGGCCTTGTCTGCATCGGTGACGGGCGTGAGGTCCGGCTTGGTCTCCACCCTCAGGTCCTGGGCCTTGAAACGGGACATGGTCTGGTCGTCCACGGAGTCGGCCATGACATGGGCGAGACGCAGATCATCGTTGTAGTTCTGAGCGAACGGCATACTTCAACTTATCGCTATTAACACCGCTGTGCCCACGTTTACGCAGGTGCCCGGCGTGTGCCCGCTGCGCAACTGCGCCTACTGGCTTCCCAGCTCCTTGGCATGGGCCCTGTTTTCGGTCCGCATCCCGGAGCCCAGCAACCGCCGCAGCGACGCGAGCCGGGCCGGTCCGGCAGCACCTGCCTGGCCGGATTCCACCCAGGCGTCGAGCCCGCAGTTCACGGCTTCATTGTCATGGCGGCAACCGCGTTCACAGGCCTCGGTACCGGGCTCGAGGTCCGGGAAGGCGTTGAGGATACGGTCCGGGTCCACGTGGGCCAGGCCGAAGGAGCGGATGCCGGGGGTATCGATAATCCAGCTTCCGGAGGGGGAGTCGTTGACTTTCAGTGCCAGGGCCGAGGAGGAGGTGTGCCGGCCGCGGCCCGTGACGGCGTTGACCCCGCCCGTGGCGCGGCGGGAACCGGTCAGGGCGTTCACCAGGGTGGATTTGCCGACGCCGGAATGTCCCACCAGCACGCTGACGCGGCCCAGCAGGTGTTCGTGGAGTGCCTCGACAGCGTTGCCTGCCAGCCGGGCGGAGAGGCCGTCATCCGATTCGGAGTCCACGCCGGTGTCTTCGGCCTGCGCCGTCCGGCTGATGATGACCTCCAGGTCGAGGTGCTCATAGTTGGCCAGCAGGTCAGCAGGGTCCTTGAGATCAGCCTTGGTGATGCACAGCAGCGGTGAAATTCCGGCGTCATAGGCGGCAACCAATGCCCGGTCAATGAAGCCGGTGCGCGGCTCGGGATTCGCGGCCGCCACCACGATGACCAGCTGGTCAGCATTGGCAACTACCACGCGCTCCACCGGATCAGTGTCATCAGCGGAACGCCGCAGGAGGGTGGCCCGCTCATTGACCCGGACCAGGCGGGCCAGGCTGTCCGGGGCGCCGGAGACGTCACCCACCAGCGCTACCAGGTCGCCCGCGACGACGGGCGTGCGGCGGAGTTCACGCGCCCGGGCAGCGGTGACGATCCGCTCCTGGGGAGTGTCTTCGTCCACGATCGCGGTGTAGCGGCCGCGGTCCACGGTAATGATCCGTCCGGTCACCGCGTCCTCGTGCGCAGGGCGGTCCTTGGTGCGCGGCCGCGAGCCCTTTTTGTTCGGGCGGACCCGGACGTCGGATTCGTCCCACCCGCCGGTACCTCGTGCCACCGCTAGCCTTCCTGCGCAGTTCCGGCGGTGCCCGAAGGGCCGGCTGCCAATTCGGTCCACAGATCCGCGAACTCCGGCATGGTCTTGGAGGTGGCGGAGATGTCTTCCACGACCACCCCCGGAACGGCCAGCCCGATGATCGCTCCGGCGGTGGCCATCCTGTGGTCCGCATACGTGCCGAAGGTGCCGCCGTGCAGCGGTGCCGGCTGGATCCGCAGGCCGTCGTCAGTTTCCGTGACCGAGCCGCCCAGCCGGTTGATCTCGGTCTTCAGCGCAGCGAGGCGGTCCGTTTCATGGCCGCGCAGGTGCGCGATGCCCGTGAGGACCGACGGCGAGTCGGCAAGTGCACAGAGCGCGGCCACCGTGGGAGCCAGTTCGCTGGTGTCGGCGAAAACCCCTCCGCGGATCTTTCCGTCAGAGCGGACCGTCAGGACGCCGTCGGACAGTTCAGCCTCGGCTCCCATCTGCGGCAGGATCCGGCACCACTGGTCGCCTACCTGGGTGGTGGTTTCCGGCCAGCCCGGGATGCGGACGGTGCCGCCGGTGACCAATGCTGCCGCGAGGAAGGGGCCGGCGTTGGAGAGATCCGGCTCAATGGCGACGTCGAAGGCCCGGATGGTACCGGGGGAGACCCGCCACTGGTTCGGAACTGAATCGTCGACCTCGACGCCGCATTCGCGGAGGACCTGGACCGTCATGGCGATGTGGTCCAGGCTCGGCAGGTTCGCGCCGCTGTGGACCAGATGCAGGCCGTTGGTGAACCGTGCCCCTGCCAGGAGAAGGGCCGAGACAAACTGGGACGAGGCACCGGCGTCGATCTCCAACCGGCCTCCGGCCACCTCACCGCGGCCGGCGACGGAGAAGGGCAGGGCACCCCGCCCGCCGTCGTCGACTTCGATTCCCAGGGCGCGCAGCGCCTCGATGGTTACGCCCATCGGACGTTGCCGGGCGTGCGGATCCCCGTCAAAGGACACTGTGCCGTTCCGCAGCGCGGCCAGCGGCGGCACGAACCGCATCACGGTTCCCGCCAGTCCGCAGTCAACGTCCGCGTCCCCCGCGGCACCGGAGCTGAGCGGCTCCACCAGCAGGTCCGGACCAAACGGTCCCGACCCCGGCACCTGTGCAATTCCCGCCCCCAGGGCCTGCAGCGCCTGGACCATCAGGGCCGAGTCACGTGAATGCAGCGGGGCACGCAAACGGGACGGTCCGTCTGCCAGGGCCGCCAGGACCAGATATCTGTTGGTGAGCGACTTGGAACCGGGAACGCGGACCACTGCATCGACGGGGTCCGTGGGGGTGGGGGCCGGCCAGCCCTCTGTAACGGGCTGGAGCGCGGAGGGGGAAACCATGGTGCTTAGGAACCTGCTATATCTGAGGCTGCGCTGCGGACGGCGCGGTCCGCCTTGGCGAGCTGCTTCTTGGTTTGCTTGGTGACCTGCCGGGAACGCCGGCCGGCGTCTTTGCCGATGGCGCGGACACTGCGCCCGGTGTCGGACACCAGGTGCTCGGCGCGCCAGGCCAGCCCGGGGCGCCCGTTGGTATCCACTGCTGCCAGCAGGACGCCGCCGATCAGGGAGAGGTTCTTGAGCAGCTGGGTGCGCCTGTCCCTGCGGCCTTCAGCCGTGGTGGCGTCAGCGTTGCGGTATTCCACGAAGGTGTTGATGCCTGTAGTGGCTGCCAGCACCACGCCTGCCAGCCTGGAGAGCTTGCCGAGGCCGAGCAGGCCGGCGGCCCCAAGCTGGGTCGCGCCGAGGACACGGGCGACGGCGGCGGGATTGTCCGCCAGTCCGGCCGCTGACGGCATGCTCTTGCCAAGGCGCCGCAGGGTCGGGGCGAGCTGCTCACCGGTCGTCTCGGCGTTGCGCAGGCGCTCTACGCCGGCCGCGACGAATCCTGCTGCGAGGAGCGGGCGGGCTAGGGAACGGACAATCGTCATGCGTGCCTCCTTGTTGCGCCGGGGTCCGGCGTGCTGAACGGGATGATACGGCGGCGCAGCCAGGCGTGCCGTACGCAAACGGATAACCCCTAGTCTGGCACCTTTAAAACCCTTCTACATCTCGGCAGCCCGAGCTTCAAGAGCGGCGGGGAAGGAATAACCCCCGGGCGGCGCCGGTTATGGCTGGAGTCAGGGAAGAAACCCGGACCGCAACAGACGGCAATAAAGACGGCAATAAAGAAGGAGCAGGCACGGATGGTGAACGCAGTGCTGGATGACTCTGCCGTCTTGGCGGCCGGGCCCTCCGCCTTGCTGGCCGGCACACGCCCCTTACACTTGGACGTAATGAGAACTGATGTGCCGGAAGGCAGCCCACAAGTGGAAGATCCGGGCTTGGATGTCGCTGCTGAGTCTGAGCAGGCCCGCAAGCTGAGGTTTGAGCGTGACGCCATGCAGTATGTGGATCAGCTCTACTCGGCTGCCATGCGCATGGCCCGCAATCCTGCTGACGCCGAAGACCTGGTGCAGGAGGCCTACACCAAAGCCTTCTCCGCGTTTCACCAGTACAAGCCGGGAACCAACCTCAAAGCCTGGCTCTACCGCATCCTGACGAACACCTATATCAACCTGTACCGCAAGCGCCAGCGTGAACCGCTGCAGTCCAACTCCGAGGGAGTGGAGGACTGGCAGCTGGCCCGCGCCGCTGAACACAGCTCCTCGGGTCTCCGCTCAGCGGAAGCTGAAGCCCTGGACCACCTGCCGGATTCGGACGTCAAGAGCGCTCTGCAGGCCATTCCGGAGGAGTTCCGCCTGGCCGTCTATTTCTCCGACGTGGAGGGCTTCGCGTACAAGGAGATTTCCGAAATCATGAACACGCCGATCGGCACCGTGATGTCCCGCCTTCACCGCGGACGGAAGTTGCTCCGCGAGATCCTCGCGGAGTACGCCCACGAGCGCGGCATCAAAGCGAAGGCACGTCCGGCAGCCGCCGGTAACAAGAAACAGGGGAACACACTATGAGTGATTGCCAGAGCCTGGGCGATTGCGATGATGCACGCATCGAAAGGCTGTACGAGTACCTCGACGGCGCGCTCTCGCATGATGACCTCGTGGAGATCAAGGAACACCTGGAAGGCTGCCCGGAATGCGCCGAGGAGCATGACTTGGAGTGTGTCATCCGGTCGGTGGTGAAGCGCTCGTGCACCGAAGCTGCCCCCGAGACACTCAAAGCAAGCATCCTGGCGCGCATCAGCCAGATCCAGTCCGTGGACCACTAACCCGGCAAACAGAAAACCCCCGCGCCGTGAGGCTGCGGGGGTTTTCTGTTGTGCGCGTCAGACCGCGCAAACGTCCCGTGACTTAGGTGTTGGGACGCTTGCCGTGGTTTGCGCCGCCGCGCTTACGGTCACGACGCTTGCGTGCTCGCTTGCTCATGGCTGCCTCCTTCGATTCGCGTTCAAGTTCTGCCCTTCAGTCTCCCACACACTGTACCGATGGCGTAAATGCGGGCCCCGGACATGCAGCTGTCCAGGACGGCCCGGCTGTCCCCTAGGATGGAGCAACCAGCGACCAAAGGAGCTTATCCATGCGAGCCGTGTACGCCCAGTCCCAGTCCGACGGGGATCCGCTCAGCGGACTCGTCGTCGGTGAGCTCCCCGCCAGCCAGCCGGAACCGGGATTCCGCCGCGTCCGCGTCGTCGCCTCCGCGCTGAACCGGCACGATCTGTGGTCGCTGCGCGGCGTGGGACTGCCCGCCGACCGGCTCCCGATGATCTTGGGCTGTGACGGCGCCGGTGTGGACGACGAGGGCAACGACGTCATTATCCACTCGGTGGTTTCCTCTCCCGGCTGGGAAGGCGATGAGACCCTGGATCCGCGCCGGACGCTGCTCTCGGAACGGTACCCCGGCACCATGGCCAGCGAAGTCTGGGTGCCCGAACGCAACCTGGTTCCGAAACCCTCGCAGCTGAGTTTCGAAGAGGCGGCTTGCCTGCCCACGGCGTGGCTGACGGCCTACCGCATGCTGTTCACGGTCTCACCGGCCGCTCCCGGGTCCACGGTCCTGGTGCAGGGGGCCGCGGGCGGGGTCGCGACGGCGCTGATTTCCCTGGCCTCGACTGCGGGGTTCCGGGTGTGGGTGGCCGGACGGAACCCGGACAAGCTGGAGCACGCACGCCGGCTCGGCGCCGAAGCCGTGTTCGAGGCCGGTGCCAGGCTCCCGGATCGCGTAGACGCCGTGTTCGATTCCGTCGGCGAGGCGACGTGGAGCCATTCCCTGAAGGCGCTGAAGCCGGGCGGAGCCCTGGTGACCTGCGGGGCGACGAGCGGGCCGAATCCGCCTGCGGACCTGAACCGCATCTTTTTCCTGCAGCTGAAGGTTCTGGGCAGCACCATGGGCACCAAGGCGGAACTGCAGAGGCTCATCGGTTTCCTTCTCGCCACCGGGGTCCGGCCGGAGATCGATTCGGTCCTCCCGCTGGAAGAAGCGGCCAAAGGATTCCGCCGGCTTCACGACGGCGAAGCTACCGGGAAGATCGTCTTCCGTCACTGAGCCCTTTGGCAGTGAGCAGTTGACGCAACAAGTAATGCAAGAAGGCGCCCGCGGAAACTGCGGGCGCCTTCTTGTATTACTGAGCCGGAAGTGTCAGTTCATGTCCGGCAGGTCCAGCCAGCGGAACCAGCCGCGGTGCAGGACGAGCCACGCAATCAGCCCGTAGCCTGCCTGGCCGGGGGTGCCGCCGTTGGCAGCGAGGTCGGTGCGCCACTGCTCGTGGTTCAGCAGCGGCGTCAGGGTGTCGACGTAGACGTGCTTGCGGCGCGTCGTGACGTCCCCAAAAGCAGCGGAAAGATCCGCCAGCTTCCGGTTGCGCTCCGCATCCAGGCCCGGGGGAGGACCTACGACCAGGACCTTGATGCTCATCTGGGCAGCGCCGTCCAGGATATTGGCCAGGTTCAGCCGGCTGCGCGCCGTCGACAGTTCCAGATCAAGGTCGCGGTCCGAAAGGCCGATGACGAGGCGGTTCTCGCAGCTCTCATCGAACCTGCGGCCGGCTTCCATCAGCCAGCGGTTCGCCAGGGCTTCGGTGCCTTCGCCGGGAGCAGCAAGGCTGTATGCCTCGAGTTGTGCGGTCTCCGGCGTCGTACGGGCGAGCACACGGCCCAGCCAGCCCAGCGCGCGGGGGTCACCGTGTCCGGCGAGCAGTTCGTCACCGACCGCAGCGAGCCTGATTCTGCGTTGTTCCACGAGTTGCCTTTTCCATTTGACGGGATATCCAGAGAATGGATTGCGTTAAAAGCCGGGTGGGGCACCACCGGTGCCCCACCCAAACCTAGCCTACTATCGGCGTTCGAAGGCCTTCTTGACCAGGATGTCCTGCTCAACAGCGTGACGCTTGGCCGAGCCGGTTGCTGTCGACGCCGACGCCGGACGGGAAGCCAGCCGCAGCGGCCGGTCCAGTTCCTGCGGCAGGTTCAGGCCGATGAACGGCCACGGACCCTGGTTGGCGGGCTCATCCTGCGCCCACACAATCTCGGCGTTCGGGTACTTCGCCACGGCTTCCTTGATCTCGTTGACCGGCAGCGGGTACAGCTGCTCGACGCGGATGATCGCCGTCTTCTCATCATTGGTCTTCTGGCGGTTGGCCAGCAGATCGTAGTAGAGACGGCCGGAGACCAGGAGGACCTTGTCTACGGCGTTCGCATCCAGTTCGGCATGCTCGCCGATGACCGGCTGGAACGAACCCTGGGTGAATTCCTCCACCGAGGTAGCGGCGGCCTTCAGGCGCAGCAGCTGCTTCGGAGTGAAGATCACCAGCGGCTTGCGCGGCCGGCTGTACGCCTGCCGGCGCAGCAGGTGGAAGTGCGAAGCGCCGGTGGTCGGGTTCGCCACGATCATGTTGTCCTCAGCACACAGCTGGAGGAACCGTTCGATCCGGGCCGAAGAGTGGTCCGGGCCCTGGCCCTCGTAGCCGTGCGGAAGCATCATGACGAGCGAGGAGCGCTGGCCCCACTTCTGCTCGGCCGAGGAAATGAACTCGTCAATGATGGTCTGCGCGCCGTTGACGAAGTCACCGAACTGCGCTTCCCACAGGACGAGGGCATCGGGGCGTTCCACCGAGTAGCCGTATTCGAAGCCGAGGGCTGCGAATTCGGAGAGCAGGGAGTCATAGATCCACAGCTTGGCCTGGTTCGGATCCAGTTCTCCAAGCGGCATCCACTCGGCACCGGTTGCCCGGTCATGGAAGACGGCGTGGCGCTGGGTGAACGTGCCGCGCCGGGAGTCCTGGCCGGCCAGGCGGACGGGAACACCTTCCATCAGCAGCGAACCGAAGGCCGCAATTTCTGCGAAGCCCCAGTCGATGTTGCCCTCACGGGACATCTGCTCACGCTTCTCCAGGAGCGACTTCAGCTTCGGATGCACGGTGAAGCCCTCAGGGACCGCGACGTGGGCCTTGCCAATGTGCGCGAGGGTATCCGCGGAGATGGCAGTGCTGGACGGCGCGACGACGGTGGAGCCTTCCTGCTGGGCGGCAGGACGTTCCAGGTCGGAGACAGCCTCGGAATCCTTGGTGATGACCGGGATCGGCGAGGTCTGGGCGGCGTGCGTCTCGGCGAAGACACGCTCCAGGCGGCTCTGGTAGTCGCGCAGCGCCTGCTCCGCTTCTTCCTGGCTGATGTCGCCGCGTCCGATCAGGGACTCGGTGTAAAGCTTGCGCACGGAACGCTTCGCTTCGATCAGCGAATACATCATCGGCTGCGTCATCGAGGGATCGTCGCCCTCGTTGTGCCCGCGGCGGCGGTAGCAGACCATGTCGATGACGACGTCCTTGTTGAACCGCTGGCGGTAGTCGAAGGCCAGCTGGGCCATGCGGACAACCTGCTCCGGATCGTCACCGTTCACGTGGAAGATCGGTGCCTGGACCATCTTGGCAACGTCCGTGGCGTAAACAGAGGAGCGCGAGGACGTCGGGGCGGTGGTGAAGCCAACCTGGTTGTTCACGATCACGTGGATGGTGCCGCCCGTGCGGTAGCCGCGCAGCTGGGAGAGGTTGAGCGTTTCCGCCACCACGCCCTGTCCGGCGAAGGCAGCATCACCGTGGATGAGGATCGGCAGGACGGGGAATTCATCCCCGCGGTCCAGCCGGTCCTGCTTGGCGCGGACGATTCCTTCGAGGACCGAGTCGCCGGCCTCGAGGTGCGACGGGTTGGCGGCCAGGTAAACCTTCGTCTGGTTGCCGTTGTCCGACGTGAAGGTTCCCTCGGTGCCGAGGTGGTACTTCACGTCGCCCGAGCCCTGGACCGAGCGCGGATCCTGGGTGCCCTCAAATTCGCGGAAGACCTGGGCATAGGTCTTGCCGGCGATGTTTGTCAGCACGTTCAGGCGGCCTCGGTGGGCCATGCCGATTCCGACTTCTTCCATGCCTTCGTCCGCGGCACCGGAAATGATCGCGTCCAGCAGCGGAATCAGCGATTCGCCGCCTTCGAGGGAGAAGCGCTTCTGGCCGACGAACTTGGTCTGCAGGAACGTCTCAAAGGCTTCGGCAGCATTGAGCTTGCTGAGGATGCGCAGCTGCTCTTCGCGGGAAGGCTTGCTGTAGGGAGCCTCGAGGCGGTCCTGGAACCAGTTGCGCTCTTCCGGATCCTGGATGTGCATGTATTCGATGCCCGCCGTGCGGCAGTAGGCATCCCGGAGGACGCCGAGGATCTTGCGCAGCTTCAGCATCGGCTTGCCGCCGAATCCGCCGGTGGGCCATTCGCGGTCCAGGTCCCAGAGGGTCAGGCCGTGGTTGAGGATGTCCAGGTCCGCGTGGCGGCGCTGGACGTATTCGAGCGGGTTGGTGTCCGCCATCAGGTGGCCGCGCACCCGGTAGGAGTGGATCAGCTGCTGGATGCGGGCAACCTTGTTGACCTGCTCATCCGGGTTGACCTGGATGTCGGGGCTCCAGCGGACCGGCTCGTACGGAATGCGCAGGGACTCGAAGACGTCGTCGTAGAAGTTCTGCTCACCCAGCAGCAGCTGGTGCACAATGCGCAGGAACTCGCCGCTGCCGGCACCCTGGATGACGCGGTGGTCATAGGTGGAGGTCAGTGTGATGACCTTCGAAATGGCGTTGCGGGCCAGGATCTTCTCATTGGAGCCCTGGAACTCCGCCGGGTACTCAAGGGCACCGGCACCGATGATGCAGGCCTGTCCCTTGGAGAGGCGGGGAACAGAATGAACCGTTCCGATGCCGCCCGGGTTCGTCAGGGAGATGGTCGTGCCCTTGTAATCGTCGGCAGTGAGCTTGCCGGCGCGGGTGCGCTTGACCAGGTCTTCGTAGGCGTGCCAGAACTCCGAGAAGTTCATGGTCTCGGCCTTCTTGATGTTCGGGACCACGAGCAGGCGGCTGCCGTCCGGCTTGGGCATGTCGACGGCGAGGCCGAAGTTGATGTGCGCGGGCTGGACAGCAACGGGCTTGCCGTCCACCTCGTCGTAGTACACATTCTGGGACGGGAACTGGGCCGCAGCACGGATGATGGCGTAACCGAGCAGGTGAGTGAAGGAGACCTTGCCGCCGCGGGCACGTTCCAGATGGCTGTTGATGACAATGCGGTTGTCTATCAGCAGCTTGGCCGGCACTGCACGCACGGTGGTGGCTGTGGGGACGCTCAGGCTGAGGTCCATGTTCGTGGCGATGGCCTTGGCCGGGCCGCGCAGGACAGTAACAGTGTCCTCTTCGGTCTGGGTGCTGGGCTTCGTCTTGGGGAGCTGTGCCGGGATGGGAGCGGGCTTGGCGGCTGCTTCGGCAGATTTGGGCTCGTCCTGGGGAGCCGAGGCTTCCTTGGCTACGGGCGGCTTGCCGGACTGCTGCGTGGCTGCCGGGGATTCGCCGGAGGCCTTGGGAGCCTGCGCCTCAGTCTGGACGACGGGAAGCTGGCGTGTTGCCGGGTTCGCACCGAGTTCGCTGGGCGGGGTCGAGCCGTTGCCTGAGGCGGATCCGCGCTCAGCCTGCTTCGCGTCCTCCGCCTTGAAGGAGTCGAAAATGCTCCACCACTTCTTGTCGACCGAGTTCTTGTCCTTGAGGAACTGCTCGTACAATTCGTCGACAAGCCATTCGTTCCCGCCGAATTCCTCCGGCAGGCGGTGGTTGGGTTGGTCTGGCACTAGTTATACGCCTCTTCCATGAGTTGCCGTTTGCCCTGATGGCACCATGATCTGAGCGTTTCCGCCTCAAGACTTGCTGGTGCGGCCCGGTGCGCAGTGACCGAGACTTGGTAGCAAGTCTAGTTACAGATCGACGGAAGTGGCCAATCTCCGCAGTGTGTGGATGTGTGATGCGACACATCCAGGTGTGGTGCAGCCGAAGTGCCGCACGCCCCGGAGGCCCCCGGTGCCGCGGAAAAGACATCTGGTGCCCGGGATCGAAAGCTGTAAACTGGAAATTCTATGGACAGCAACTCTAGGCGCCGGCCTGCTTCCACAGCTGCGGTTACCGCAGCGCGGACGCACAGAGCCGGCAACGCCCGCACCCGATCACCCCAAGCTCCGGCCGCCTCATCGGAGCCTTCCAGTACGGCATCAGCCGACCATCCTCCGTCCGGCGGTTATCCGCCACAGTGCTCCGCGGAAGCCCCGGGCCCAAGCTGCAAAGCGGGGGTGGCTTCCTAAATGGAGTGGTTGTTCCTCCTTGCCGGCCTGCTGCTGATCTGCGGCACCGGCTTTTTCGTTGCCGTCGAGTTTTCCCTCGTGGCCCTGGACCAGCCCACCGTCAGGCGGGCCGTGGCCGACGGCGACACCCGCGCGGAGCCGCTGCTGCGCTGCCTGACGACACTTTCCACCCAGCTCTCCAGCTGCCAGCTTGGCATCACCCTGACGACGCTGCTCACCGGTTACGTAATGGAACCGTCCGTGGGGCGGCTTCTCCAGGGGCCGCTGGCTGCACTGGGCCTTCCGCCGGCGGCTGCACTGTCTGTTTCGGTGATTGCCGCAATGGTGCTGGCCACGCTGCTGTCGATGCTGCTGGGTGAACTGATCCCCAAGAATATGTCCATTGCACTTCCGTTCAAGGTGGGCCGGGTGCTGGCACGGCCGCAGCTTGCTTTTACCTTTATCTTTAAGCCGGCAATCCTGGTGCTCAACGGCTTCTCCAACAAGGTCCTGAACCTGTTCGGACTCGAAGCCAAGGAAGAGGTCTCGGGGGCGCGGACGCCAGCGGAGCTCTCCTCGATGGTCCGGCGTTCGGCTGAAATGGGAACCCTGGACCAGGGGACGGCCAACTTCCTGGCCCGCACGCTGTCCTTCTCCGAACGTACAGCTGCCGACGTGATGACTCCGCGCATCCGCCTGGAAACCATCGATTCAGAGCAGCCTGTTGCCGATGTCATCGAAGCGGCGCGCCGCACCGGATACTCCCGCTTTCCCATTCTGGGGGATTCACCTGATGACATCCGGGGCGTGGTCCACGTGAAGAAAGCGGTGGCAGTTCCCAGGCACAAGCGCTCGGAACTCCCCGCCGCAGCCCTGATGAGCGAGGTCCTGCGGGTACCCGAGACGGTGCACCTGGATTCGCTGCTCTCCGAACTGCGCAGTGCCAACCTGCAGCTCGCCGTCGTGCTTGACGAATACGGCGGAACCGCGGGCGTGGCGACGCTGGAGGACCTGGTCGAGGAAATCGTCGGAGAGGTCTCCGACGAACATGACAAGCTGAAGCCCGGCGTGCTGCAGAGCGCCTCCGGTTACTGGTACTTCCCCGGAATGATGCGCCCTGATGAGGTTTCCGAGCTCATTCCTTCGCTGGATGTTCCTGACGAGGCCGGGTACGAGACGGTCGGCGGCTACATCATGGCCGGCCTGGGACGGATTGCCGAAGCAGGCGACACCGTTCCCGTTCCGGGCGGGGTCCTGGAAGTGGAGAGGATGGACGGGCGGCGCATCGACCGTGTCTGCTTCATTCCTTCGCCGGACGAAGACGAGGAACATGAGGGCCGCCCGGGCCACGGCGCGACGGCAGTTTCGGCACGCAGGGAAGGTTCCCGATGAACGACCTCGCAGGCATTTTCTGGCTGGTCATCCTGCTGCTGGGCAACGCGTTCTTCGTCGGTGCCGAGTTTGCAGTCATGTCGGCCCGCCGCAGCCAGATTGAACCGCTGGCCGAAGCCGGATCAAAGCGCGCCAAGACCACGCTGTGGGCCATGGAGCACGTGTCCCTGATGCTCGCATGCGCCCAGCTGGGCATCACGGTCTGCTCCCTGTTGATCCTCTATGTCGCCGAACCTGCAATCCACCACCTGATGGCGGCGCCGCTGGAGGCTGTGGGAGTTCCGGTGGAAGTGGCCGACCTGGCCGGCTTCCTGGTGGCGCTGCTGTTCGTGACATTCCTGCACGTGACTATTGGCGAGATGGTTCCGAAGAACATCTCAGTCTCGGTGGCAGACCGCGCCGCACTGGCGCTGGCTCCGCCGCTGGTGATGGTCTCGCGGGTGGTGCGTCCGGTGACTGCCAGCCTGAACTGGGTTGCCAACCACGCGCTGCGCCTGGTGGGCGTCACCCCCAAGGACGAGGTGACGTCATCCTTCACGCTGCAGGAAGTGCAGTCGATCGTGCAGGAATCCACCCGCCACGGGCTCGTGGCCGATGATTCCGGCGTGATCTCGGGTGCCCTGGAATTCTCCGGCCAGACCGCCGGTGAAGTGATGGTTCCGCTGGACGGACTGGTCACCCTGCGCACGGACTGCACTCCGGCCGAGTTTGAAAAGGCCGTGGGGCGGACCGGCTTCTCCCGGTTCGTGCTGATGGACGACGCCGGGAACTTCACGGGGTACATGCACCTGAAGGACGTCATGGCCATCCCCGAGGAGGACTACGACCACCCGATCACCGAGAACAAAGTGCGGACCCTGGCGAACCTCCGCCTGGACGACGGGATCGAGGATGCGCTTGCCGTCATGCAGCGCACCGGGTCGCACGTGGCCCGGGTCCTGGGGCCGGACGGACAGACGAAGGGCGTCCTCTTCCTGGAGGACATCATCGAGCAGCTGGTCGGGGAGATCCGTGACGCCACGCAGGCGCAGGGCTCCCGCCGAACAGGTGAGAGCTTCAGCGGCTGACCCGAAGGCTCAGATGCGAATGATTCGCGTTTGCGTTATGCTGGCAGCCTCCGGTATTCCCGGAGGCTGCACCATTACCTGAAACGGGGATACTGACACTATGCGCCGCCTGCCCTTCCGTGTGGCCGGAACCTTCATCGCCGCAGCCCTTGCGCTGTCAGCCTGCTCATCCGGTGATGGAGGGGACCAGAACGCCGACGAAGGAACTATCCGGGTCGTCGCGTCCACCAATGTCTACGGGAACATCCTGGAGTCTGTGGGCGGGGACTACGTCAGCGTTGAATCGATCATCAACCGCCCGTCCCAGGACCCCCACTCCTATGAGGCGACGGCGCGGGACAAGCTCGCTGTTTCGGGGGCAGGTCTGGTTGTCCTGAACGGCGGCGGATATGACAGCTTCATGGAAGTCCTCGTCGAGGACGAGGGCGTGCCGTCCGAGGACGTCCTGAACGCCGTCGAGATTTCCGGCCTGGAAGACGGATCAGATCACACACACGGCTCGGAGGACGCCGAATCCGGCTCCGGGTCAGCGGACGCGCATGACGGCCACTCCCACGGCGGATTCAACGAGCATGTCTGGTACGACCCGTCGGCAATGGCCCTGCTGGCAGAGGCGGCCGCCCAGCGGCTCGCCGAACTCGACCCGGCGAACGAAGCGGCTTTCCGCGACAACGCAGCGGCGTTCAGCGACGGCATCGCGGAACTGGAAACACGCCTGGACGCGCTCCGTGCCTCGGGCGGGGACCGGGACGTTGCCATGACCGAACCGGTTCCTGACTACCTGCTCGAAGACGCCGGACTGCACAATGTCACACCCGCGGATTTCACCGAAGCCGTGGAAGAAGGCTCGGATCTGCCCCCGGCAGTCCTGAAACAAATGCAGGACCTCGTGGCCTCCGGAGACATCGCGTTCCTGGCCTACAACGACCAGACGTCCACGTCCCAGACCGAAGCCGTCCGCTCGGCAGCAGAAGACGCCGGCGTGCCCGTTCTCAACTTCTCCGAGACCCTGCCTGAGGGGCAGGACTACCTTGGCTGGATGAACTCGAACGTCGATGCGCTTGAGGGCGTCCTGAAGTGACCCGCGCCGTCGTGCAGCTGCGGGGTGCCTCCATGGCCTTCGGCAGCCGCACGCTCTGGGAGGGCCTGGACCTGGACATCAACGCCGGAGAGTTCCTGGCCGTTCTTGGCCCCAACGGCACCGGCAAGACCACGTTGCTGAAGGTGCTCCTCGGGCTGCAGCCGCTCAGTGCGGGCACCGTCAGGATCAACGGCCGGAAGGTCGAACGGGGAAGCAAGGACATCGGCTACATCCCGCAGCAGAAATCCTTTGCCGCGGGCACGCCGCTGCGCGGCCGGGACCTGGTGGGAATGGGGGTCGACGGCGACAAGTGGGGCGTGCGCCTGCGCCGCGCCCCGGTGCGCCGGCGGGTGGATGAACTCCTGGCCCAGGTGGGTGCCGCCGGTTATGCCGACCAGCCCGTGGGCATGCTGTCGGGCGGGGAACTGCAGCGGCTGCGCGCGGCACAGGCGCTGGCTACGGACCCCGACCTGCTGCTCTGCGACGAGCCGCTGCTCTCCCTTGACCTCCACCACCAGCAGGCAATCAGCGCCCTCATCGATGCACGCTGCCACGTCCACGACTCCGCCGTCGTCTTCGTGACGCACGAAATCAACCCGATCATCGACTACGTGGACCGGGTCCTGTACCTGGCGGGCGGTTCCTTCCGCACCGGAACGCCGGATGAAGTCCTGCGCTCGGACGTGCTCTCGGACATGTACGGTTCCCATGTGGAGGTGCTGCGCAGCCACGGCCGGATCGTGGTGCTGGGCGTCCCTGACGCCACCACGCACCACCACGGCGACCCCGAAGGCGACCATGGACCTTTCTGACTTTTTCTCCACCGTTTTCGACTTCCGTGACTACGGGCAGCTGCTGCCGCTGGTATCCAACTCGCTGTGGGCTGCCGCCATCCTGGGCCTGGTCGGCGGGATGATCGGCGTCTTCGTGATGATGCGGGACCTGGCGTTCGCCGTCCACGGCATCGCCGAGCTGTCCTTCGCCGGTGCAGCGCTGGCACTGCTGCTGGGTGTCAACGTTGTCCTTGGATCACTGGTCGGCTCTATTGCCGCAGCCCTGCTGCTGGCGCTGCTGGGCCTGCGGGCCCGGGACCGGAACTCCATCACGGGCGTCATCATGCCCTTTGGGCTGGGCCTGGGCATCCTGTTCCTGGCCCTGTACGAAGGCCGTTCAGCCAACAAGTTCGGCCTGCTGACCGGACAGATCGTCGCCGTGGACAGCGTCCAGCTGAACCTGCTGGCGATTTGCGCCGCCGTCGTCATTGTTGGGCTCCTGGTGGTGTGGCGTCCGCTGACGTTCGCCAGTGCCGATCCGGAACTTGCAGAAGCCCGCGGTGTCCCGGTGGGCGCGCTCTCGATCGTGTTTATGTTCCTGCTGGGCCTGTCCGTGGCCCTGTCCATCCAGGTGGTCGGCGCCCTGCTTGTGCTCTCGCTGCTGATCACCCCGGCCGCCGCAGCCCTGCTGGTGACGTCGTCGCCGCGCCTGGTGGTGGCGCTCAGCGTGATCTTTGCACTGGTCTCCGCGGTGGGCGGGATCCTGCTGGCCCTCGGTGGCCGGATTCCGATCAGCCCCTACGTCACCACGATTTCCTTCGCGATCTACCTGGTCTGCCGGGTGATCATGCAGGTCCGCGGCCGCAGCAGGCGCCTGCAAACCGGCACTGCCGCGTAGCGGAGGAACCTGTTCCCCCTAGCGGGAGCAGTCGGGACAGAGCCCAAAAACTTCCACGGTATGGGCAACGTCGGTGAAGCCGTGTTCCTTGCCGAGGCGTGCTGCCCAGTTCTCCACAGCCGGAGCCTCCACTTCCACTGCCTTCCCGCACCTGCGGCACACCAGGTGATGGTGGTGATGGGCCGCCTCGCACCGCCGGTACAGGGCCTCTCCGTCGGCACCGCGGAGCACGTCAACCTGTTCTTCGTCCGCCAGGGACTGCAGGATCCGGTAGGTGGTGGCCAGTGACACCTGCTCGCCGCGGTCCTGCAGGAGGCGGTGCAGTTCCTGTGTGCTGACGAAGTCGTCCAGGGAGTCCAGCGTCCGTCCCACGGCAAGGCGCTGCCGGGTAACCCGGGGCTCGGCCGTCCGCCGCGGCGGGGAGGGCTGCGCTGGCATGGGATCTCCTGCTCTGGTGGGTAATTCGGACCTTCCCCAGATTATCAGCGCCGCTGCCGGTTCGCTCCGGCTGCTCCCGGAACCCGGCGGAGTATCGTGACCCTATGAAAATGACCAAGTACTCCCATTCCTGTGTCCGTTTCGAAAAAGAAGGGGCCGTGCTGGTGCTGGATCCCGGCAACTTTTCCGAGGTGGATCAAGCCCTGGAGAGTGCTGACGCCATCCTGGTGACGCATGAACATGCGGACCACATCGACCGGGAGCGGGTGCTGCCTATCCTCGCTGCGGCCCCGAACCTCCACCTCTATGCGCCGCCGGTGCTTGCCGGGTCCCTGCGGGGCGACGTCGCTGAGGACGTCCGGACCCGCATCCACGACGTCGAGCCCGGCACAGCCTTCGACATCCGCGGGATAGCCGTCCGTTCGTTCGGATTCCAGCATGCCCTGATCCATCCGCTGGTTCCGGTGGTGGAGAACCTGGCGTACCTGATTGAGGACGGCATTTACCATCCGGGGGATTCCTTTACCGTCCCGCACGGGCTGAAGGCCCGCACCCTGCTGGTGCCGATCCACGCCCCCTGGTCCAAGGTCGGCGAGGTGATCGACTTCGTCATTGCCTGCGGTGCGGAAACCGCGTACCCCATCCATGACGCGCTGCTGAACGGGAACGGACGCGGCGTTGTGGAGAAGCACCTGGAACGTTTCGGCCCGATGTACGGCACGCAGTACGTCAGCCTCGCCGCCGGAGAGTCGGTGGAGGTATGACGGGGGTGCTGATCAGTGCGGAAGAACTGTCGGATGAGGTCGAAAGCGGCGCACCGGTTCGGCTCCTGGACGTGCGGTGGGAGCTTGGCCGCACGGACGGCTACCTGCGCTATGCGGCCGGACATCTCCCCGGGGCCGTCTACGTTGACCTGGACACTGAACTCTCCTCGCCGCCCGGACCCGGCGGCCGGCACCCGCTGCCTTCGCCGTCGGTCTTTGCCGCGATGGCCAAGTGGTGGGGAATCAACGACGGCGACCTCGTGGTGGCGTACGACGCCTCCGGAGGCAGCGCGGCCGCCCGCGCCTGGTGGCTGCTGCGCCATGCCGGCTATCCGCAGGTAAGGCTGCTGGACGGAGGCCTGCAGGCCTGGGTGGATGCCGGGGGAGAGCTGGCGAAGGGTCCCGTGACGCCGGAGCCGGGGAACGTTACCCTTTCCTGGGACCACATGCCCACAGCGGACATGGAACGGGCCGGTGAACTTGCCTCCGTTGGGGTGCTGATCGATGCCCGCGCCCCGGAACGCTACCGCGGCGAAACCGAGCCGATCGATCCCCGGGCAGGGCACATCCCCGGTGCCGTCAACGTCCCGGCGGCCGGCAACCTGGACCCGCGGGGCCGGTTCGCGGATCCTTCCGTCCTGCGCGGGCGTTTTGAAGCTGCCGGGGTGGACGGCACCAAACCCGTGGCAGCCTACTGCGGCTCCGGGGTCTTCGCTGCCGCAGAGGTAGCCGCGCTTGCCGTGGCAGGATTCGAGGCAGCCCTGTATCCCGGCTCGTGGTCTGAATGGTCGTCCACCCCCGGCCGGCCGGTGGCGACCGGGGCTGAGGACGGGTAGCGTCAGAGCCATGTTTACCGGCCGTCCCGTTCCCCCGCCGCTGCGCGTGCAGCGTTCCGGCGGGCTGGTCCGGCAGTCACCTCAAGGAGAACGAATGAGCACACTATTCACCCGGATCATCGAGGGTGAGATCCCCGGCCGCTTCGTTTGGAAGGACGACGACGTCGTCGCGTTCCTCAGCATCGGCCCCCTCGCAGACGGCCACACCCTGGTGGTCCCGCGCCGGGAAGTGGACAAGTGGACGGATGCTCCCGCGGACCTGCTCGCCAGGCTGACGGCCGTGGCCCAGGAGATCGGAAAGGTCCAGGTGGAAGCCTTCGGCGCGGAACGTG
Source organism: Arthrobacter caoxuetaonis (assembly GCF_023921125.1). Lineage (NCBI taxonomy): Bacteria > Bacillati > Actinomycetota > Actinomycetes > Micrococcales > Micrococcaceae > Arthrobacter > Arthrobacter caoxuetaonis. Next base: position 2,459,123 of record NZ_CP099466.1, on the reverse strand, counting down.
CAGGCCTGACCATCGCCGGCTTCGAAATCGACCACCTGCACATCCACGTCTGGCCGGCCAACTCGCTGGCAGACTTCGACTTCAGCCGGGCAGAAACCAATCCGGACCAGGACCGCATGGCTGCCAACGCGGAGAAGATCCGCGAGGGCCTGCGGGCCGCCGGCCACGGCGAGTTCGTCCCCGAGGCCTAATCTGCGTACCTAAGGCCTAGGCCGGAGCCAAAGCCTGGTTCAGGGCGGTCCGGATCCGTTTCTCTGAAACGGACCGGGCCGTTCCCAGTTCCTGGGCAAAGAACGAAATCCGCAGTTCCTCGATCATCCAGCGGACCTCCGCCAGCGCCGGGGGAGTGCCGCGCCCGGGCACCAGGGCCGCGACGGCGTCGTCGTAATCATCTTCGAGCCCCTGCACCACTGCCATGCTCAGCGAATCCCGCTGGACGTTCGTGGGCAGTTTTTCCAGGCGCCGCTCAATGCCCGCCAGGTACCGCGGCAGCTGGGAGAGCTGGGCATAACCGGTCCGGGCCACAAAGCCGGGATAGACCAGCTGCTCCAGCTGGGCGCGGACATCGTTCAGCGCTGAAATCAGCGCCAGCGACGTGGTGCCCTTGAGCTGTTTCTGGATCCGGCGGGTCGCTGAGAGGACCTTCTCCACGATTGCGGTCACCGTGAAGACGGTGTCGATCAGCTCCGCCCGGACCTTCTCATACAGGGCGTCGAACTCTTCCCGGGACCAGGGCAGGTCCTCCGGCGTGAGCTTGTCAACCGCGGCCAAGGTGCAGTCCTGGATCAGTGCCGCCACCGAGCCGTGCGGGTTTTGGCTGAAGGTCAGCTTCTCCGCGTTGCTGAGGTGTTCAAGCACGTACTTGGCGGGACTGGGGACACGCAGGGCCAGCAGGCGGATGACTCCGCCGCGCATCGCTGCGGCCTGTTCCCCGGCGCTTTGGTAAACACGCAGGCCGGCGGTGGTGCCCTCGTCGACCAGGGCGGGGTAGCCGGTAACTGTGTGGCCCGCGACCAGGGTGGCGATCTGCCGCTGGATCGTGCCGACGCTCCACTCGGTGAGGCCGGTTTCTTCCCGGAACGACGGCGTGCCTTGTCCGTTCGATGCAGCGTCCTCTCCCGCGGTGCGATCTGGCTTGCCCTTGGCCTTCGGAGCCGGTTTCACCGTTCCGGGCGTGGCACCGAGGGATTCGGCAATCGCCCGCCGGGTCGCCGGCGCCAGGGATTCCTGCAGGGCGGCAAGATCCTTTCCTTCGTCCAGGATGCGGCCGGAGGAATCCACCACGGAGAAACTCATCCGCAGGTGTTCCGGGATGGCGTCCCAGTTCCAGGAACCCGGCGGGATGATGTGTCCCTTGAGCCGGCGCAGGGCCAGTTCCAGCGACGGTTCCAAGGCGTCCGACGCCGGATCGAAGTCTGCTGCCAACGCCGCCGCGGCGGCCCGGGCCACATCCGGCGCGGGGATGAAGTTCTTCCGCACGGCCTTCGGCAGGGACTTGATCAGCGCGGTGATCAGTTCGGCCCGCAGGCCCGGGATCTGCCAGCGGAAGGGCTCGGGGTCCAGCTGGTTCAGGAACAGCACCGGCACCTCGACGCTCACGCCGTCGTTGGCACCCGGAACACCGGGAGTGAACTCGTAGGAAAGCGGCAGGTCGAAGTCCGCGTAGCGGAAGGTCTTAGGGAACTCCGCCTCGTCCAGACCGGCGGCGTCGTCGGTGCGCAGCGCGTCCGGATCGAAGTCCAGCAGCTTGGGGTCCTCATGCCGGGCGTGCTTCCACCATTTGTCGAAGTGCCTTTCGGAGACCACCTCGCTGCCGATGCGTTCGTCGTAGAACTCGAACAGGGTCTCGTCGTCCACCCGCAGGCCGCGGCGGCGTACCCGGGTCTCCAGCTCTTCGACTTCGGCCAGGAGGGCCTGGTTGCGGTGGAAGAACTTGTGGTGGGTTCGCCAGTCGCCCTCCACCAGGGCGTGCCGGATGAACATTTCGCGGGACAGCACCGGATCAATCCGGCCGTAGTTCACGCTGCGGCGCGGAATCACCGGCACACCGTAGAGCGTGACCTTTTCATAGGCCATCACCGAACCGCTGCGCTTGGACCAGTGCGGCTCGCTGTAGGTGCGCTTGATCAGGTGCGGAGCGACTTCCTCCACCCACAGCGGATCAAACTTTGCGGCGATCCGGGCCCAAAGGCGTGAAGTTTCCACCAGCTCGGCCGCCATCACCCAGTCGGGGGACTTCTTGAACAGGGCAGACCCGGGGAACACTGCAAAACGGGTGCCGCGGGCGCCGGCATACTCGCGCTTGCGCTGGTCATAGAGGCCAATGTGGCTCAGCAGCCCGGCGAGCAGGGAGATGTGAACGTCCTTCTCGCGGCCTACGGGATCCACCTCGCCGGGAGCAAGGGTGATCCCCAGCGGCTTGGCCAGCTGCCGCAGCTGGGCGAAGAGGTCCTGCCATTCCCGGATGCGCAGGAAGTTCAGGAACTCGTTCCTGCACAGCTTGCGGAACTGGGAGGAGGAGAGTTCCTTCTGCTTTTCCTGGACGTAGCGCCAGAGATTCAGGAAACCGGTGAAGTCCGAATTCTCGTCGACAAACCGTTTGTGCAGTTCCGCGGCCTTCTGGGCCCGGGCGGGATCGTCCTTGGACGGCCGTTCACGCGGGTCCTGGATGGTCAGCGCCGCAGCGAGCACCATGACCTCGCGGACACAGCCGCGCTGCCCGGCCTCCACGATCATGCGGCCCAGGCGCGGGTCGACGGGGAGCTGGGCCAGCTTGCGTCCGACGGCGGTGATCCCGCCCTTGGGCGCCAGGGCACCGAGCTCGCGCAGCAGCAGCGCGCCGTCGTTCACTGCTTTGGCATCCGGCGGCTGGACGAACGGGAAGTCTGCAACGTCCTTGGGCCCCTGGGCCACACCCATGGCGGCCATCTGGAGGATGACCGCAGCGAGGTTGGTGCGAAGGATCTCCGGGTCGGTGAATTCCGGCCGGGCTTCGAAGTCGTCCTCGGAATAGAGACGGATGGCGATGCCGTCCGAGACACGCCCGCAGCGGCCCGAGCGCTGGTTGGCCGAGGCCTGGGAGATGCGCTCGATCGGCAGGCGCTGAACCTTGGTGCGGTGCGAGTAGCGGGAAATGCGGGCGGTGCCGGTGTCGATCACGTACTTGATGCCGGGAACCGTCAGCGAGGTCTCTGCAACGTTCGTGGCCAGGACGATGCGGCGCTGCTTGCCGGGGGAGAACACCCGGTGCTGTTCCGCCAGGGAGAGCCGGGCATACAGCGGCAGGATTTCCGTGTTGGCCAGGCGGGGATTGCGGGTGATGGTGCCGCGCAGCGCGTCGGCGGCGTCCCGAATCTCACGTTCGCCGGAAAAGAACACCAGGATGTCCCCGGGAGCCTCGCGGGAGAGTTCGTCAACCGCGTCGCAGACAGCATCCAGCGGGTCGCGGTCTTCTTCGAGCTCGTCCTCGTCGTCCGCTGCTCCGAGGGCAGGCTGGTTCAGCGGGCGGTAGCGGATCTCCACCGGGAAGGTCCGGCCGGAGACTTCGATGATGGGTGCCGGCGTGCCGTCCGGGGACGCGAAGTGCTGCGCGAACCGTTCGGGATCGATCGTGGCGGAGGTGATGATGATCTTCAGATCCGGGCGTTCGGGCAGCAGGCGCTTGAGGTAGCCGAGGATGAAGTCGATGTTGAGGCTGCGCTCGTGCGCCTCGTCGATGATGATGGTGCTGTACTTCTTGAGCTTGCGGTCGTGCTGGATCTCCGCGAGCAGGATTCCGTCGGTCATCAGCTTGACCTTGGTATCCCGGCTGGTCTCTCCAGTGAACCTCACCTGGAAGCCCACTTCGGCGCCGATTTCGACGTCGAGCTCCTCCGCGATCCGTTCCGCGACGGTACGGGCAGCGAGCCGCCGGGGCTGCGTATGGCCGATCAGGCCCTTCTCCGCCAGGCCCAGTTCCAGGCACATCTTCGGAATCTGGGTGGTTTTTCCCGAACCGGTGGCACCGGCGATCACGGTAACCTGGTTGGCCGCGATGGCGGCCATGATGTCATCCCGGCGCTCCGAGACTGGAAGCTGCGGGGGATAGGAAATTGTCAGTGCCATAGTTGGCACCAGTCTAGTGCGTGGGCGGAAGCTCCCCGGCGGGCGGGGCGGCTCCGGCGGCCCTGTCCAGGCGCCCGGCGGCGTCGCGGGCGCGCTGGCGCATCTCCTCCGGTTCCAGGATCTCGAATTCGACGCCGAGCCCCGCCATCCGGATCAGCGGAAGGTCCAGCGAGTCCCACCCGCTGCGGAGCACCGTATGGCCGGGGCCGTCCGCCTGCAGGACGGCGACCTCCGCCGGCACCTGCGCGGCCACCAGCTCCAGCGGTGCCGCAATCCGGATCACGACGTCGTACTTGTACGGGCTGCGGGTGATGGCGGCCTGGACGTAGGCCGCAAGATCCCTGGCGGGAAGCGGCCGGGGAGCAAACTTTTCCCGGAAGACCGGGACGGATTGGCAGCGGTCCACCCGGAAGGTGCGCCAGTCCTGGCGTTCCGTGCACCACGCCACCAGGTACCAGCGCCGCCCCGTACTGACCAGCTTGTACGGCTCCACGATCCTGCGGCCTTCGGGGGATTCGAACGCCTGGTAGCGGAAGGAAGCCATGCGCCGTTCGGAAATGGCGGTCGAGAAAGCGGTGAGGATCTCCGGATTGACGGTGGACGCGCTGGCCGGTGGGCCGGAGAGGACGCTGACGGACTGGCGGAGGGCAGAGAACTTGGGGCGCAGGCGGCCGGGAAGCACCTGTTCAAGCTTCACCAGGGCGCGGATGGACGCTTCGCCGATTCCGGAGACCGGACCGGACGCCACCGCAGTGAGGCCCAGGGCGACGGCCAGCGCTTCCTCGTCGTCGAGCAGCAGGGGAGGAAGCTGTGCTCCGGCGCCGAGCTGGTAGCCTCCGGCGATTCCGGGAGACGCTGATATCGGATAGCCGAGGCTGCGCAGCTTGCCGATGTCCCTGCGAACTGTACGTTCAGTGACCGCCATGCGGTCCGCCAGCGCGGCTCCGGTCCATTCGCGGCGCAGCTGCAGCAGGGAGAGCAGATGCAGCAGCCTGGCGGATGTCTCGAGCATGTGCCCAACGTACTCCGGTATGCGGACAGAAGCTGTCCTGGATGAAAACTAGTCTGGGTGCTCTGACCTAACGAACCCGCACGCACTCACCCAGGAGGAGCAGCCATGACGGAACACACCGAGCCCCTTGTCCACCACGGACCCGCGCAGCCCGGGCTGAACTGGGGGACGGAGCTGGCGGACCAGCTTCGGTGGCACTGGGAGAACCAGGCCAGGCCGCGGCTGGAGGGCCTCAGCGACGAAGAGTACTTCTGGGAACCGGTGCAGGGCTGCTGGAATGTCCGGCCCCGGGGAACCGGGGATGCTCCAATCCAGGCCGGGTCCGGGGATTACACCTGCGACTGGGCCTACCCTGAGCCAGATCCCGCACCGGTGACCACCATTGCCTGGCGGCTGTCCCACATCCTGTGCGGAGTCCTTGGACAACGGAATGCCGCCCATTTTGGCGGTCCGGCGGCGGACTATGAGAGCTTCGAGTACCCGGGGAACGCGGCCGAAGCACTCGCGCTGCTGGACGAGTATTACGGGCGGTGGATCAGCCACGTCTCTGCCCTCTCAGAGGAAGACCTGGCCAGACCCGTGGGACCTGCGGAAGGGGGGTGGGCGGAGGCGCCCATGGCCACGCTGGTGCTCCATATCCACCGGGAACTCATCCATCAACTGGCAGAAGTGGCCCTGCTGCGGGACCTGTATGCGCACCGTGACGGGGCTCCGGCGGCAGGGAGCGTTAACAGCGCTGCGGCCAGGGAGGACGCCGGGGCCTAGCGGCGTGGCTGGTAGCGCTGGTGGTCCAGGGACAGATCACGGGGGTCGCTGACATCCCAAAGGGCGTTGCCGTGCCACGGGGCGTTGGACCGGACCGGGGGCAGGTGGCCGCGCCCGTCATTGTGGATGCCCATCACCACGGCAGTGATGCTGGCAATGAGGAGCGCGATGACAATGCCGGCCAGAAAGATTTCCATACTTCAAGGCTCATCCCGCGGGGGAACAAAAATAAGTGGCAGAAACGACCATCAGCAACAAGTTACTGCCATACTCGTCCCATGCTGAGATCTGTGGCAGCGATTGCCCTGGACAACGTCGGCTCCTTTGAACTGGGAATCCTTTCCGAAGTGTTCGGCCTTGACCGCTCGGGCCGCGGCACCGGGGTTCCGCATTTCGATTTCCGGCTGGCCACGGACGTTCCCGGAGAGGTCCGGACGTCGTCCGGATACTCCATCAGGGTGGACGCCGGGCTCGATGCCGTCCGGGATGCGGACTTGGTGGTGATGGCGCCTTTTGGCCGCTGGAAACCGGAACCGACGCCGGCGCCGGAACCGGTGCTCCAGGCGCTGCGGGATGCCCACGACCGCGGTGCATGGGTCCTTTCGGTCTGTACCGGTGCCTTCGCGCTCGCAGAAGCAGGCCTCCTGGACGGGAAGAAAGCAACCACGCACTGGCTGAACTCCCACCAGCTGGCCTCCCTTTATCCGCTGGTAGAAGTGGACGAGGACGTGCTGTACGTCCAGGCGGGCAACGTCGTCACCAGCGCGGGGACAGCAGCTGGCATCGACGCGGCCCTGCACCTGGTCCGGCTGGAGCTCGGAGCGAAGGCAGCAGCGGCTATCGCCAGGGACATGGTGGTGCCTCCTCACCGCGACGGCGGGCAGGCCCAGTACATTGACCGGCCGGTCTCCGCTGCGGGCGTCGGCACCCTGGAAGACCTCCTGGTCTGGATCGCCTCGCACCTGGAGCAGGCGCACTCGGTAACGGCGCTCGCTGCCAGGGAGAACATGTCCCCGCGCACCTTCGCGCGGCGCTTCAAATCCGAAACCGGCACGACCCCCGGCGCCTGGATCAATGCCCAGCGCGTCCTGCGCGCACAGGAACTCCTGGAAGACTCCGAACTGACCGTCGAGGAGGTCGCCCGGGCGGCAGGGTTTGGGCAGGCAGTCCTGCTGAGGCACCACTTCAACCGCGAAGTAGGCATCAGCCCGGCAGCCTACCGGCGCGTCTTTCGAGGACGGGCTGACCGGCTGGGAAAGGGCGGCGGGAGCCGCTACGCCCTCCACCCGGCGCAGCCCGCACCGCGCTCGCAGCCCGCACCGCGCTAGCAATCCCGGTCCGCGCTAGCAGGCGTCCCGGGTCCGGCCGGTGAGTCCGCAGCTTTCAGCCTGCGGGTTGAAACGTCCACTCCCAAAAGACGAAATCCCTGGGGCTGCGGAGTTTCCCGGCCGTCTGAGACAGCATTTGCTGGTAGCTTCCAAGGCATCTGCCGGTGCGCAGAGGGGCAGGCGCACTGCACCTCTGTGCCCGGACCGAACACGCAGCTGGCCCCACCCGGCAGCGAACGCAACCGCAATGGAGTGTCTGCATGGGTGTCGTCCGACGCATAGTTTTCCCTGTCCTGTGGCTGGTGGTCTTCGCCGTTATTGCCGCAGCCCTGTTCAAGCTTGCCTTCGTCGACGGGATGCGTGCCGAAGCCCAGCCGCAGGTGCCCTCGGCCCAGCTGCAGACAGCAACCGTCCTGGCCGAACGTGCCGCGATCACGAATACCGTCGAGCTCCAGGGCGCCGTTGCCGCCGATCCGGCAATCCCGGTCCGCAGCACGGCGGAGGGCGTGGTCGTCTTCCTCGATGCCGAAGCCGGCCAGCAGGTGGTGAAGGGCGAACGGCTGTTCCAGGTCCGAAAGCCCGTGGAGGACCAGCCCGCGGCGCCGCCCGTGTCCGACAGCGAGGAACCCACGGCTCCGCCGGCACCGCTCTACACCTTCGTGGACGTCACGGCACCCGCGGACGGGACCCTCAGCAGCTTTACCGTGCTCCTGAACCAGCAGGTCGCCGTCGGGAGCGACATCGGTGCGATTGATCCGGGAACCTTCTCCGTACAGGGCACCCTGAGCACTGACCAGCAGTTCCGGATCATGGACCGTCCGAACACCGCCGAGGTAACCATCAACGGCGGCCCGGCGCCCTTCGCCTGCAGCGACGTCACCATGGGACGGACGCCTCCCGCCGCCGAGGGCATCTCCACCCAGGCACAGGCCCCCGGGGCCAGCTTCGGCCCGCCGGCATCACCGGATGCGGGATCCGTGAGCTGTGCCGTGCCGGAAGGGGTGGCAGTGTTCGCGGGACTTGGCGCCTCTGTTGCCATCACCGCCGGCCAGGCGCTCGACGCCGTCACCGTGCCCACGACGGCGGTCCAGGGACTGGTGCAAAACGGCATCGTCTGGGTTGTGGGCGAAGAAGGAAGCAGCGAAGAACGCCCCGTTGTCCTCGGCCTGACTGACGGCCAGCTTGTGGAAATCACCGAGGGCCTGAGCGAAGGCGAAGAAGTGCTGCTCTTCGTCCCCGGTGCCGAAGCACCCATGAACGAGGCCGGAATCATGTACGGCCCCGGAGTGATGGGCGGATGACCGGGGCTGCAGCCACGTTCCTGGAAGCACCCGCGGGCACGGAAGCCGGGCCCCTGGCCAGCTTGGAAGCGGTCACACGCAGCGTTGCCCTCCCGGACGGAGAGAAGCTCACCATCCTGGACGGCGTCGACCTGCAGATCCACGCCGGCGAGCATATTTCGGTGGTGGGGCGCTCGGGATCGGGGAAATCAACCCTCCTGAACATCCTGGGGATGCTGGACCTTCCCACCTCCGGACGGATGGAGTTTGACGGTGTGCCGGCCGAATCCATGAGCGGGAATGCCAGGGCCGTGCGGCGTGGAAACGCCGTCGGTTTCATCTTTCAGCAGTTCAATCTCCTGCCCGAACGCACGGCACTGGAGAACGTCATGACGCCGCTGCTGTACGCCCGCGGCCGGACGTTCTGGCAGCGGGAACGGATAGCGGCCGGCATGCTGGAGCGGGTGGGCCTGGGGTCCCGGCTGCGGGACAAACCGCAGAAGCTCTCCGGCGGAGAACAGCAGCGCGTGGCGATCGCCAGGGCGCTGGTCCGCAGTCCGCAGCTGATCCTGGCAGACGAACCGACCGGTGCGCTGGACGTTGCCACCGGAGCGTCCGTGATGGCACTGCTTTCTGATGTGGTGGCCGAATCAGGTGCTTCCCTGGTGACGATCACCCACGATCCGAACGTGGCTGCGCTGGCGGACCGGCACTACCTCCTTGATGCCGGCCGCCTGCGCGCCGGGGAAGGGGGCGAAGCATGAGCCTGTCCGGAATGACCGCGGCACTGGTGGAGGCCTGGACAGAGCTGCGGATCCACAAGGCCCGGGTCTTGCTCGCCCTGGTTGGCGTAGCCCTGTCAGTGGCAGCGCTGACTGCCGTCGTCGCCCTGGCGGACATGGCCCGGGCGGCAATGGCGCAGGGCTCCGAAGCGCAAAGCGGCAGGCCGGCGACGTTGAGTGTCTCCGCGTATCCCAATGACGGGTCCCCGGCCGATGTCATGGCCCTCCGGGACGCCTACGATGCCACCGTGGAGCGGTACGCCGTCAGCCACGCTTCGATGTACCTGCCAACTGCCCTGCCCTTCCAGTTCCCCGACGGCGTTGCCCAGACCGAGACCGTGGTGGTGGATGCGGACTTCGGCACCATGCGCCGGGTCAACCTTTCCTCCGGTTCCTGGTTCACCGAGGCAGATTCCTCCCGGCTGGCACCTGCGGTGATCATCAACGAAGCGTTCCACGCCCGGCTGGGCTACCCGGACCTTGCCGCCGATCCCGTAGTGGAGATCTGGAACGGAAAGCCGGTCAATGCGGTGATCACCGGCGTCCGGGTGAATTCGTGGGCTGACGAGCCTGCGGCTGCGTACATGCTCACCGACGCGTATGACCGGCTCGGGACGGCAGAGAGCCTCACGGGCGCTGTGCCGATGCTGGAACTCTGGGTTCCCGAGGAGATCGCCGAGCCGCTGCAGCACGCCATCACGGCAGACCTGGCGGCGCAGTTCCCCGGGATGCAGCCCAATGTGTACCGCAGCGACTATGCAGCCTGGGGCGACCCGTACGCTGTCATGACGCTGGTGGTAGGCGGCATAGCCGGCATGGTGATGCTTCTGGGGGCCGTGGGCCTCTTGAATATCTCCATGGTGACCGTCAGGCACAGGGTTCGGGAGATCGGCATCCGCCGCAGCTTCGGCGCCACCTCGGGCAGGATCTTCTTTGGAGTCCTGCTTGAGTCCGTGGTCGCAACGTTCGCGGCAGGCGTCGTCGGCGTAATGGCAGCCGTCGCCGTCGTCCAGCTTCCGATCGTGCAGGAGCAGATTGCGTTCGGAATAACGGAGCTGCCGCCGTTCCCGGTCACCGCAGCGATTCTGGGGTTGGCAGCGGCTACCGCCGTCGGAACCCTGGCCGGCCTGATTCCCGCGCTGGTGGCGGTGCGTGTGAAAGTTATCGACGCCATCAGGTACTAGGAGATCCACTGCCGGGGAGTCACCCACGGAAAGCAAAAACCCCCGCTGCCGGTAAGGCAGCGGGGGTTTTCCCTGCAATTCACGTGCCCTCGATAGGATTCGAACCTACGGCCTGTTGCTCCGGAGGCAACCGCTCTATCCCCTGAGCTACGAGGGCGGGACACCGGCGAACCGGTACGTCCTGCAGGGACTAAAGAAGCTTAGCAGGTTCTCGGCGGTGCCCGGAAACCACTTTTGGTTCCCACCCGCCGAGAGGCCACTTACGGCTCGTTTCAGCCGTCAAAAGAGCCGTAAGTGGCCTCTCGAGGAGGAGGGGGAGGGCGGTTAGTAGCCGAGGAAGGGATCGGTGTGCACCCGGCGGACGCCGGCTGACCGGATCTCCCGGCGGGCGTAGGCAACGGCCGACGGCGACCCGGCCAGGAACGCTGTCCGCTCGGCAGCGTCCGGCACGGCCTCGCGCAGGCGGGCGCCGTCCGGCAGCCCCGGTCCGAGCCACCTCCAGCCCGGAACCCCGGGATCCTCCGGCGTGCAGGCCAGCACCCGAACGTCCATCTCCGCCAGTTCGCCGGCGTAGGCCAGCTCCGCCGCAGACGATGCTGCGTAAACCAGCACGGCGTCGCGTCCCTCGGCCTCCGCCGAGCGCAGCTGGCTGATGAACGGGGTAATCCCGATCCCGGAGGCAACCAGCAGCAGCTTGCGGGAGGGATCGCGGGGGAGCTGGAAGTCTCCGCCCACGGACGTCGCGGAGAGCCTGGCTCCGGGCTTCAGCGCCAGCAGCTTGGTCTTGAAGGAACTGCCCGGTTCGGAGACGCGCAGCCCAAGGGACACGGTGGAACCGTCTGCCGGATCGGAGGTGATGCTGAAAACACGCCGCAGGCCGCGTCCGTCCGGGTTGGGGTGCGGCAGGCTCAGCTCAAGGTACTGGCCCGCCCGGAAACGCAGCGGACGCGCCGGCTCGAAGATGAGCTCGCGGGAGGTGGGGGTCAGCTCCCGCGCCTCGCGCAGCCGCAGGCTGATGCCTCCGCGCTGGCCCACGGCGAAAGCCAGCAGGTTGCCGATCAGCAGTGCCAGCTCCGGTGACATGAACACCGGACCCACGGAGAGCGGAGTCGCAAACAGGACACCGACGACGGCGGCTTCAGCGAGCCGCTGCCAGCGCAGCGGCGGCAGGGTCAGCGGCTCGGAGAGCATGAACCCGGCGAAGAACAGGATGGGATAAGACATGAATGCAGTGGCCAGCCCGTCCAGGACCGGCTCACCGGCAACCGCGAAGCGCATACCCACAATCCCCGCGGCGACGAGGACGAAGACCCCGGCCATGGGCAGCAGCCGGCTGCGGTAGAGCACCAGGAGGGCGGCGGGCAGGACCACGACGAGCATCAGCGGAGCAGCCACCCACCAGACCGGCACGTTCAGCCCGGTGAAGCCAATAACAACGGCGCCGAGGGCGGCGGGGTTGAAGATGTGCCGGCGGCGCCAGACGAGGACGTATTTCGACGCCGTCGCGGCAAAGGCAGCCAGTGCGATGGTGCCCAGTTCGGGACCGTCAGTGGTCGGCCAGAAGAGGAAAAACAGCAGCAGGCCGGTGATGAGGGCCGAGTCCGTCATCGGGAAGGTGCGGAACAATAGCCCCATGACCCGGCTGGCCACCAGCGTGGAGACGACCGATGTGGCCAGCGTGGCCGCCAGCTCAGCCGGCGTGTAATGAAGTGCCCCGGTCAGCGAGAGCACAAACGACCAGGCTGCCAAGGCCAGCAGCAGTACCACCAGCATGCGGTACATGCTCATCTTGCCCAGCAGGCGCTGCAGCCGTGCAGTGGGCGGGCTCAGGGATACGGTCATGAAAAAAGGACTCCAGCCATAGCGGGTGAATACTGTGCCCGGCCGTCGGAGAACATCCGGACGTAGTCGAAGTCGAACTCCGCGGCGAGCAGTGAAGGGTCGGTCAGGAACAGGGCGGTCGCAAGCCCGTCCGCAGTCATGGCGTCCGGGGCCAGGACCCAGGTTGCGGCCACTGCGTCCACGGGGCGGCCGGTGGACGCGTCGAGTACATGGTGCAGGCCTTCTCCCCAGGTCCGGCGGCTGGCTGCCGACGCACAGAGGGCACGCCCCGAAACTTCGACGACGCCAATGGCCTGCGTGGAATCGTAAGGGTGTTCCAGTGCCACACGAACGCCCGCAGCACCGGAATGGCGCATGTCCGATCCGGCATCAACCACTACCGAAGCATATCCGCGGAAGACCAGCAGCTCCCAGACCAGGTCCACCAGCTGTCCCTTGCCTGCCGCCCCCACATCGACGGTGGCGGGACGCTCCAGGACCAGTTCGACGCCGCCGGCCGGCCCGTGAACCGGGCGCCAGGTTGCCGCGGAACGCCAGGGAGGGGCAGCGACGGCGGGGCCCTGCGGCTGCAACCGGTAGCCGGGGCCGTAGCCGAGCTGCTCCAGCGACCCGCCGACGAGTGGATTGAGCCTGCCCCCGGTCAGCGCCTCGAGCCGGCCGAAGAGCTGGAACAGCCCGGCGGTGTAGCCGGGGAGGATTACGGTTCCCGCGCCGCCGCCCAGCGAGCCCAGCACTGAATCCGGGCGGAAACGGGACAGTGCCGCGTCATACTCCGCGATGAGCCCGGCCACGGCAGCCCGGGCTGCGGAGTCCACCGGCTTCTGGGTGGTGATGAGCCACTGGGTGCCGATCGCCTCGAAACCGTACTCCTCGTTCACGGGATTTCTAGCTGCCTGCCTCAGCCTTGATCTGCTCCAGTGCCTTGTTGAAGCCCTGGCTGGTCAGCGAGGATCCGGCGACCTTGCCGACGTCGAGGCTGTCGATGGGTTTTCCGACAACCTCCTTCTGGATGCCGTCGGTGAATTCGGCCTGGTAGCGCTTGGACGTCGGATTATTGCCCGACGGTGAGACCTCCACGGCGGTCACGGTGCCGCCGGAGAGCGTCATAGTGACCGTCACTTCTTCCTGCTTGTTCGACGGCGGGATGTAGGAACCCGTCCCGGTGTACTCGCCGTCTGCGTAAGTGCCGGCGCCCGAGGCTGTGCTGCCGGCAGCGGAAGGGACCGCTTCAGAAGCCGAAGCAGAAGCAGGAGCAGGAGCAGAAGCAGGAGCCGGCGTGGCAGGCCCGTCCTGTGCGGTTCCGGCGGAGCCGCAGCCGGCAGTACCCAGCAGCGCCACGCCGGCAACGGCGGTGAGGAGGGGTTTTTTGGCCTGCGATTTCACGGTTGGTCTCCTTCGGGAAGCGGAAGAATGTTCAACCTTTATTACAGCGCATGAATGCTGGGGGTTTCCTGTGGGAGCCCGCTCCGCTGATCCCGAACCGGTGCCGGGACCGGCCCAAGTCCGCAGGATAAGGGCGCAGAGCGCGTCCCCGCTATGCTTAACCGGTGACTCCTGAAGAACTTTCCTCTGCCGTAACCGCCTGCCTCAAAGACGCCATCGATGCGGGTGACTTCAGCATCGAGCTTCCCTCCGAGGTACGCGTGGAGCGCCCCAAGAACCGCGACCACGGCGACTGGGCCACGAACATCGCCCTCCAGCTCTCCAAGCAGGCCGGCATGAACCCCCGCCAGTTCGCGCAGATCCTCTCCTCCAGGCTGGAGAAGATCGACGGCGTCGCCAAGGTGGACATTGCCGGTCCCGGGTTCCTGAACATTACGCTCGACGCCGGTGCCGCCGGCGAGCTGGCCAAGGCCATCGTTGAAGCGGGCCCGGCCTACGGCCGTTCCGATGCGCTCTCCGGCACCAGGATCAACCTCGAGTTCGTCTCGGCAAACCCCACCGGACCGATCCACCTCGGCGGTACCCGCTGGGCCGCAGTCGGCGATGCGCTGGCGCGGGTCTTCCAGTCCCAGGGCGCAGAGGTCACCCGCGAGTACTACTTCAATGACCACGGAGCGCAGATCGACCGCTTCGCCCGCTCCCTGATGGCCTCCGCCAAGGGTGAGCCGGCTCCGGAGGACGGCTACGCCGGCGCGTACATCGAGGACATCACCGCACGCGTGCTTGCCGTCGAACCGAACATCCTCGACCTGCCCGATGCAGAGGCGCAGGAGCGTTTCCGCGCCATCGGCGTGGACCTGATGTTCGGTGACATCAAGGAGTCGCTGCACAACTTCGGCGTCGACTTTGATGTCTACTTCCACGAAGACTCCCTCCACGAGGACGGGCACGTGGAAAAGCTGCTGGAGCAGCTCAAGGGCTCGAAGAACCTGTACGAGAAGGACGGCGCCTGGTGGCTGAACTCCACCGAGTTTGGCGACGACAAGGACCGGGTGGTCATCAAGTCTGACGGCAACGCTGCCTACATCGCCGGCGATATCGCCTACATTCAGAACAAGCGCGAGCGCGGCTTCGACCTGAACATCTACATGCTCGGCGCGGACCACCACGGCTACGTGGCACGCCTGAAGGCCGCTGCTGCCGCCCTGGGCCACGACCCGGAGTGCGTCGAGGTGCTGATCGGCCAGATGGTGAACCTGGTGAAGGACGGCAAGCCGGTCCGGATGTCCAAGCGCGCCGGAACCGTGGTCACCCTCGAGGACCTCGTGGATGCCGTCGGAGTGGACGCTGCCCGCTACACCCTGGCCCGGTTCTCCGCCGACTCCAACATCGACGTCGACCTGGACCTGCTCACCAAACGCAGCAACGAGAACCCCGTGTTCTACGTGCAGTACGCCCACGCCCGGACGTACGCGCTGGCCCGCAACGCCGAAGCCGCAGGCGTGGATGATTCCGCTTTCGACGCATCCCTGCTCACGCACCCGACCGAAGGCGCACTGCTCGCAGCGCTGGGCCAGTACCCCGGCGTCGTCGCGCAGGCCAGTGTCTTCCGCGAACCGCACCGCGTGGCCCGCCACCTGGAGGTCATCGCCGGAACCTACCACCGCTGGTACGACGCGTGCCGGATCGCTCCGCAGAACGGCGAGGAGGTCACGGACGTCAACCGCACCCGCCTGTGGCTGAACTTCGCTGCCCGCCAGGTGCTGGCCAACGGGCTGGACCTGCTGGGCGTTTCCGCGCCGGAACGGATGTAGGACGCGCCATGACCATTTCACCGCTGGCCCCTGCCTGGCTGAGCTGCCCGGAAGATTCCAACAAGCTGCACGAGCCCATGTGGGCCCGGGATGTCCGCCGCGGCGAAGACGGCGAACTGGAAATCTCCGGCATCCCGGTTTCCGAGCTGGCCGCCGACTTCGGCACCCCGCTGTTCGTCGTGTCTGAGGCGGATTTCCGGGCACGGGCGCGGGACTTCAAGGATTCCTTCGACGCAGCATTCGCTGAACTGTGCGGGGGAGTGGACGTCTATTACGCGGGCAAGTCCTTCCTCTGCACCGAGATCGCCCGCTGGGTCGCGGATGAAGGCCTGCGGCTGGACACCTGCTCCGGCGGCGAACTGGCGGTGGCCGCACGCGCCGGCATCCCGGGCGCAGACCTGGGACTCCACGGCAACAACAAATCCGACGCCGAACTGAACCGCGCCCTGGACATGGAGCTGGGCCGGATCGTGGTGGATTCCCTGCCGGAACTGCGGCGGCTGGGTGCCCTGGCGCAGGACCGCGGCGTCCGCGCCAACATCATGCTGCGTCTGACCCCCGGGGTCCACGCCCACACGCACGAGTTCATCGCTACGGCCCACGAAGACCAGAAGTTCGGCCTGTCCATGGCTGCCGATCCGGAAACCGGGACCTCGCCCGCTGCCGACGCCGTCGCGCAGGCACTGGAAAACCCCGGCATCCGCCTGCTGGGCCTGCACAGCCATATCGGCTCGCAGATCTTCGACCCCGCCGGCTTCGAACTGGCGGCCCGCCGCCTGCTTGACTTCATGGCGGAGGTCAAGGCGGCCCACGGCGTCGAGCTTCCCGAACTTGACCTGGGCGGCGGCTACGGGATCGCCTACACCGAAGCTGACACCCCGCGGCCCGCTGCCGAAATCGCCCAGGCGATGGCTGGTGTCGTGGGGGCCACCTGCGCGGAGCTGGGTTTGTCTGTTCCCCGGATTTCGATTGAGCCCGGGCGCGCGATCGTCGGACCGACAACATTCACGCTGTACCGCGCCGGCACCATCAAGACGGTCCGGGTGGATACTGAAGACGGCGGCACTGCTGCCCGGCGGTACGTCTCAGTGGACGGCGGGATGAGCGACAACGCCCGCCCGGTGCTCTACGACGCCGACTACTCCGCGGTGCTCGCGTCCCGCTCCTCGGAACATGACGCGGTTATGTCGCGCGTAGTTGGTAAACACTGCGAGAGCGGGGACATAGTAGTGAGGGATGTTTATCTGCCCTCGGACGTGGACCACGGCGACCTGCTGGCCGTTCCGGGCACGGGCGCCTACTGCTGGGCGCTGTCGAGCAACTACAACTACATTGCCCGCCCGCCCGTCGTCGCTGTTCGGGACGGAGCCGCACGGCTGATCATCCGCGGTGAAACCGAAGAAGACCTGCTGGCGCGGGATATGTCATGACCGGTATAGGAGAAGGCACAGCAATGAAGACCCTGAAAGTGGCCCTGTTGGGATGCGGCAACGTTGGATCCCAGGTGGCCCGGATCCTCATTGACGACGCCGCCGACCTCACCGCACGCACGGGCGCCCGGCTGGAACTGGCCGGAATCGCTGTCCGCAACCCGGAGGCCCCGCGTGACGTCGAGCTTCCCCGCGAGCTGTTCACCACCGACGCCGAGGCACTGGTGGAATCAGCGGACATCGTCATTGAGCTGATGGGCGGGCTGGAACCTGCGCGCACCCTGATCCTGCACGCTATCGGCCACGGTGCCTCTGTTGTCACCGGCAACAAGGCACTGCTCGCTGCCGACGGTGCCGCGCTGTACGAGAAGGCAGATGCCGCAGGCGTCCGGCTGGCCTACGAAGCCGCGGTTGCCGGCGCCATCCCTATCCTGGGCCCGATCCGCGACAGCCTCTCCGGTGACCGGATCACCCGCGTACTCGGTATCGTCAACGGCACCACCAACTACATCCTCGACGCCATGGACACCACCGGTGCGCAGTTTGCCGACGCCCTGGCCGAGGCACAGCGCCTGGGCTATGCCGAAGCCGACCCCACGGCAGACGTCGAGGGCCATGATGCCGCGGCCAAGGGTGCAATCCTGGCCTCCCTCGCCTTCCACACCACGTTCGAAATGGCCAACGTCTCCTGCGAAGGAATCACCGGTGTCACCGCCGAAGACATCGCGGCGGCCAAGGACGCCGGTTTTGTCATCAAGCTGCTGGCCATCGCCGAGAAGCTCGAGGCGGACGGAACCGAGGGCGTCAGCGTGCGGGTCCATCCCACGCTGCTGCCGCGCACTCATCCGCTGGCCGCCGTTCACGGCGCCTTCAACGCTGTTTTCGTTGAGGCCGAGAACGCCGGCGAACTGATGTTCTACGGCCAGGGCGCCGGGGGCACTCCCACCGCTTCGGCTGTCATGGGCGACGTCGTCACTGTTGCCCGCCGCCTGGCCCTGGGCGGCCACATGGGTGTCGAAGCTGCCTCCGGCCATTTCCCGGCCCTGCCGAAGGAACTGGTCACTACGAGCTACAGCATCGGCCTGGACGTCGCCGACGCTCCCGGCGTGCTGTCCGCCGTCGCGCAGGTCTTCGCGGACCACGGTGTGTCCATCGAAACCATGCGGCAGAAGAGCCACAGCGACGCAGCAAATGCATCGGCTGAACTGCGCTTTGTCACCCACCGCGCACCTGAGGCCGCCCTCGCGGCCACCGTCGAGGCCATCAAGGGCCTGGACGTCATCAATTCCGTCACATCCGTCCTGCGGGTAGAAGGGGTCTAGAACCGTGGCTCATCAATGGCGCGGCGTTATCCGCGAATACGCCGACCGTCTGCCGGTAACCGAGAACACCGAAGTCATTACCCTCGGTGAAGGCGGTACACCGCTTGTCCGCGCCAAGGCCCTCTCGGAACTGACCGGCAACGAGGTCTACCTCAAGGTCGAAGGCATGAACCCCACCGGCTCCTTCAAGGACCGCGGCATGACCATGGCCATGACCGCCGCCGTCGAAGCCGGGGCCAAGGCCGTAGTTTGCGCGTCCACCGGCAACACCAGTGCCTCTGCCGCTGCCTACGCAACGCAGGCGGGACTCACCTGCGCCGTGCTGGTTCCGGACGGCAAGATCTCGATGGGTAAGCTCAGCCAGGCCATCGCCCACGGTGCGCAGCTGCTGCAGGTCAACGGCAACTTCGACAACTGCCTCGAGGTGGCCCGGAAGCTGGCGGAGGCCTACCCGGTTTTCCTGGTCAACTCCGTGAACCCGGCCCGCATCGAAGGCCAGAAGACCGCCTCCTTCGAGGTAGTGGACTACCTGGGCGACGCACCGGACTACCACCTCCTGCCCGTCGGCAACGCCGGCAACATCACAGCGTACTGGCGGGGCTACCAGGAATACGCGCAGCCGTGGACGAACAATGCAGGCGTGGAGCTTGCGCCCGTTGCCACCAAGACTCCGGTGATGTGGGGCTTCCAGGCTGAAGGCGCGTCGCCGCTGGTCAAGGGCCACCCGGTGACGGACCCGGACACGATCGCCACCGCCATCCGGATCGGCAACCCCGCGTCCTGGGACCAGGCCATCGCGGCCCGCGACGAATCCGGCGGCCTGATCGAAGCCGTTACGGATACCGAAATCCTTGAGGCCCACCGCTGGCTTTCCTCCCGCGAAGGCGTCTTCGTGGAACCGGCCTCTGCCGCCGGTGTGGCGGGCCTGCTCAAGAAGCACGCCGCGGGCGAAGCCCCGAGCGGCAAGAAGATCGTCATCACTGTCACGGGCCACGGCCTGAAGGACCCGCAGTGGGCCCTGCGCACTGCCGACGGATCCGACGTCGAACCGACCAAGGTGGACTTCGACGTCGTCAGCGTTGCCGCTGCCCTTGGCCTCGAAGAGGCCGCCCCGGCCGCGGGCCGCTAGCAAAGGGCATGCAGGTGGAGCTCACGACACCGGGCAGCGCTCCGGCGGTGCAGGTCGCGCCGGACCAGGACATTACCGTCCGCGTGCCCGCAACCAGTGCCAACCTCGGCCCGGGCTTTGACTCCCTGGGCATGGCGGTCGGGCTGTTCGACACGGTGCGGATCCGGACGAACGGCTCCGGCCGCGTCCGGGTCACGGTGCAGGGCGAAGGAGCCGCAGTGCTCCCGACGGACGAAACGCACCTCATTGCCCGCACAGTCATTGAGACAGTGCACAATGCGGGCTATGCAGCCGGCGGATTCGACCTTGAGTGCGAGAACGTCATCCCGCATGGCCGGGGCCTGGGTTCCTCGGCATCGGCAATAGTCTCCGGCGTGCTGGCGGGCAACGCACTGCTGCCGGCGGAGGCCCAGCTGGATGCTGCCGGACTCCTGCACGCCTGCTCGGCCCTCGAAGGCCATCCTGACAATGTGGCGCCCGCCCTCAGCGGCGGCCTGGCCGTCTCCTGGGAAGAAGAGGGCCGGTTCCGTTCGGTGCGGACCGAAGTGCACCCCGACATCATTCCCGTTGTGGCAATCCCGGCGACCGAACTGTCCACGGAGAGCGCACGGGGCCTGCTGCCCGCCAGTGTGCCGCATCGGGATGCTGCCGCGAATTCCGGCCGCGCGGCGCTGCTGATGCTGGCCATGACGGCAGATCCGTCGCTGCTGCGGGAGGCTACCGAAGATTTCCTGCACCAGTCCTACCGTGCAGCTGCCATGCAGCCCAGTGCCGCCCTGGTTGGCGCGCTGCGGAAAGCGGGGTTTGCGGCCGTCGTCTCCGGTGCGGGCCCGACGGTGCTGACGCTGGCGGCGGGAGCGGGACAGGCCGCTGAGGCCGAAGCCTTCATTGCGGGGCACGCAGCCGCACAAACCGGGCAGAATTGGCGCGTCCTCCGGCTTCGCGTTGACGGAGATGGTGCTACAGTGGAACTGCACCAGCGGTGATTACCGATTCGTGTTTTTCGTGTATAACCGTATTTGTGCTTCCACCGGCAAGGTCGTCCGTTTCTGTGGACCACCGAGGCTAGCTCCGCAACCGGATTGTTGACTGTAGTGCACAGGTATCAGCCCAGATGCTGCAAAAGCGCTTCATTCATAACGATTCGGGCGGCAGGGTAACGTCGGCCCGCGGAAACGCAATCATCGGTGTAGCCTTCCGGAGACTGCCAAGAAACGGTCAGTCGCTCGATCATCTGATCCTCGCGTTTTTCGTCAGTGACACTGCCGTAACTCCCGTGGACTCTCCAGCAAGGCACCAGCAGATTCACCGTTGCCGGGACTGGTCCCGCAACAGGTGAACCCTGAACCGCAAATCTCATTTTCGGTCCCAGGGCCATTCAACGCGGCCGGCATTGCGCCGGACCGCCCGACGAGGGGGAAGGATCCTTCGTGACAGATACCACCGACCTGACTGCAGGTGTGGACTCATCAGCATCCGCCGGTTCCAACGGTGAAACTACTTCCAAGAGCTCCGGGCTCGCCGGCCTGAAGCTTGCACAGCTGCAGGCACTGGCCGGACAACTGGGCATCACCGGAGGGTCCCGCATGCGCAAGGGCGATCTGGTGACCGCCATTTCGAACCACCAGCGCGGCGGCGCCGTAGCGGACCGTCCGGTCCGCGGATCCAAGTCCGAAGCACCGCAGACGGATAAGGCGGGCGCAGACCGCCCCGCCAAGGAAGCCGGAAACGGCGAGTCCGCTCCGGCTGCAAAGGCCGAGGCCACGGACAGCGAGCAGCCGGCCGAGCGTCCGGCACGCACCCGCAACCGCAACCGCCGGGCAGCGAGCGACGGCGTCGTGACGCCCGCAGCCGGCGAGGCAGCAGAAGCAGCCCAGCCCGAAGCCTCCGCACCGGTTCAGGAAACCCGTGAAGAAGGCCAGCGCGAGCGTGGCCGCAACCGCCGCAACCGCCGCAACGACGGCGAGGGCAGCACCGAAGAGGCCGCAGCCCAGAGCTCCGGCCAGGAAAATGCCGGTCAGGAAAATGCCGGCCAGGACAACGGCCAGGACAAGGCAGACTCCGGCGAGGACCGCTCCGAGCGCCAGGGCCGCAACCGCAACCGCGGTGACCGGAACGAGAACCGCGCAGAGCGCGGCGAACGGAACGAAAACCGTGGCGAGCGCGAGAATACCCGCGGCGACCGGAACGAAAGCCGTGGCGAGCGCGAGAATACCCGCGGTGACCGGAACGAAAGCCGTGGCGAGCGCGAGAATACCCGAGGCGACCGGAACGAAAACCGCGCAGAGCGCGAGAACAACCGCGGCGACCGCAACGACAACCGCGACTCCGACGGCGACGACAACAGCCGCAGCGGACGTAACCGCCGCAACCGCAACCGGAACGACCGCAACGAGCGCAACGACCGGAACGACCGGTTCCGTGACCGCAACGAGCGCCGCCGCAGCCGCGACCGGAACCCTGATGTGGACGACGTCGAAGTTACCGAAGACGACGTCCTGCTGCCCGTGGCAGGCATCCTGGATGTGCTGGAGAACTACGCGTTCGTCCGTACGTCCGGCTACCTCCCGGGCCCGAACGACGTCTATGTTTCCCTCGCCCAGGTCAAGAAGTACAACCTGCGCAAGGGCGACGCCGTTGTTGGCGCCATCCGCGCACCGCGTGACGGCGAGAACCAGGGCAACACCGCCCGCCAGAAGTTCAACGCGCTGGTCCGCCTGACTTCCGTCAACGGCAAGCCGGCCGAGGACAACAAGGACCGCGTCGAATTCAACAAGCTGGTTCCGCTCTACCCCTCCGAGCGCCTGCGCCTGGAGACTTCGCCCAAGGTGATTGGCCCCCGCGTCATTGACCTGGTGGCTCCGATCGGCAAGGGCCAGCGCGGCCTGATCGTGTCCCCGCCCAAGGCCGGCAAGACGCTGATCCTGCAGGCGATTGCCAACGCAATCTCCATCAACAACCCCGAAGTGCACCTGATGATGGTCCTCGTGGACGAACGTCCCGAAGAAGTCACCGACATGCAGCGCACGGTCAAGGGTGAAGTCATTGCCTCGACCTTCGACCGTCCCGCCGATGACCACACCACGGTTGCCGAACTCGCCATCGAGCGGGCCAAGCGCCTCGTGGAAATGGGCAACGACGTCGTCGTCCTCCTGGACTCCATGACCCGCCTGGGCCGTGCCTACAACCTGGCCGCTCCGGCGTCCGGCCGCATCCTCTCCGGCGGTGTCGACTCCTCGGCGCTGTACCCGCCGAAGCGCTTCTTCGGTGCAGCCCGCAACATCGAAAACGGCGGTTCGCTGACCATCCTGGCCACCGCGCTCGTCGAGACCGGGTCCAAGATGGACGAGGTCATCTTCGAGGAGTTCAAGGGCACCGGCAACATGGAACTGCGCCTTTCCCGCAACCTTGCGGACAAGCGCATCTTCCCGGCCGTTGACGTCAACGCCTCCGGTACCCGGCGCGAAGAGAACCTGCTTTCCGCTGAAGAGGTCAAGATCATGTGGCGCCTGCGCCGCGTTCTCTCCGGCCTCGACACCCAGCAGGCGCTGGAACTGCTCACCGGCAAGATCAAGGAAACGCAGTCCAACGTCGAGTTCCTGATGCAGGTGCAGAAGACCACCCTGGGCAGCAAGAACGATTAGCTGCCTTACCCGGCCGCTCATGCCCCCGGTCCTTTCAGGAGGACCGGGGGCCTGGGCGGCTTGGCAGTTAAAGGCTCGCCGGTTAACCGGCAGCTGCCCGCCCGGGCGAGAATGGTTCTAAGACAGCAACGGGATCCGCGTTTTCAGGCAGAACCCAAGGTGCGAAGAAGGAATGGAAAACAATGTTTGAGTCCATACAGGGACTGCTGGATGAGCACGCTGAACTCCAGATGCGGCTCTCGGATCCCGCCGTGCACGCCGATCAGGGCCTGGCACGCCGCCTGGGCAGGCGCTATGCGGAACTGAGCCGGATCGTGGACGCGTACAACACCTGGCACGGGCTGGAAGACGACCTCGCTGCCGCACAGGAAATGGCCGGCGAGGACCCTGAATTCGCGGCCGAGGTTCCCGTCCTGAAGAACCAGCTGGCTGAGGCGCAGGAGAAGCTGCGCCGCCTGCTGATTCCGCGTGACCCCAACGACGGCCGCGATGTCATCATTGAGGTCAAGGGCGGCGAAGGCGGCGACGAAGCCGCGCTCTTCGCCGGCGACCTGCTGCGTATGTACACGCGCTACGCGGAAACCCGCGGCTGGCGCACCGAGATCATCTCCGCCACCGAGTCCGACTTGGGCGGCTACAAGGATGTTTCCATGGCCATCAAGGGATCATCCAATGACCCGGCCGAGGGCGTGTACGCCCGCCTGAAGTACGAAGGCGGCGTGCACCGCGTCCAGCGTGTTCCCGTCACCGAATCCCAGGGCCGTATCCACACCTCGGCTGCCGGCGTGCTGGTGCTCCCCGAAGTGGACGAGCCTGAAGAGGTCGAGATTAGCCAGAACGACCTGAAGATCGACGTCTACCGGTCCTCCGGTCCGGGCGGCCAGTCGGTCAACACCACCGACTCCGCCGTGCGCATCACCCACCTGCCCACCGGCATTGTGGTGGCCATGCAGAACGAGAAGTCCCAGCTGCAGAACCGTGAAGCGGCAATGCGGGTGCTGCGCTCCCGCATCCTGGCACACGAGCAGGAAAAAATCGACGCCGCGAACTCGGACATCCGCAAGTCCCAGATCCGCACCATGGACCGCTCCGAGCGCATCCGCACGTACAACTACCCGGAAAACCGGATCGTTGACCACCGCACCGGCTACAAGGCGTACAACCTCGACACCGTCATGAACGGTGACCTGGAAGCCGTTGTCCAGGCTGCCATCGAAATGGATGAGCAGGCACGCCTGGACGCCATCGGCGACGAAGCCTAGGACCACCCGTGCCCGTTCCTTTACTGGACCAGGCGCTGCGCGCGGCGGCGGCGGAGCTATCCGCCGCCGGCGTGCCCACCCCGCGCGTGGACGCTGAACTCCTGGCTGCTCATCTGCTGGGAGAGAGCCTGGGACGTGTCCGGGCCCTGGCCTACACGGATGCTCCGGCACCTGCCGGCTACGCGGAACTGGTAGCCGAGCGTGCGCAGCGCATTCCGCTCCAGCACCTCACCGGCAAGGCATACTTCCGGCGGCTGGAACTGGCGGTTGGCCCGGGCGTTTTCGTCCCGCGGCCGGAGACGGAGACGGTTGCCCAGCTGGCCATCGACCATGCGCGGCTGGTATCCGGCGGGGCCAAAGTGGCGGATCTGGGAACCGGTTCCGGTGCCATAGCCGGTTCCGTGGCGGCCGAGGTTCCCGGGTCCACGGTGTTCGCTGTTGAGCTGAGCCCGCTGGCGCTGGCGTGGGCGCGCAAGAACCTCGAGCCGCTGGGCGTCACAGTGCTTGAAGGAGACCTTCGGACGGCGCTGGCCGGACACGAAGGGACGTTCGACGTCGTCGCCTCCAACCCGCCCTACATTCCCGCCGGTGCCGTCCCGAACGAGCCGGAGGCCGCCGAGCATGACCCGGCAATGGCCCTCTACGGCGGGGGAGAGGACGGGCTGGAACTGCCGGCTGCTGCCGCCAAGACAGCCGCACGGCTTTTGCGGCGAGGCGGATACTTCGTCATGGAACACGCCGAAATCCAGGCCGAAGTCATCGCAGCCCGCCTTGCCTCGGACCCGGCATGGGAGGACGTTACCTCCCATCAGGACCTTAATGACCGGCCGCGTGCCACCTCCGCCGTAAGGTCAGCCCGCTGACCTTACGGCCGCATCATGAAAGAATACTTCCGTGACCACCAGCTTTGATTGTTCAGACCCCGAAGGCCGGAGCGCCGGACTGGCACGCGCCCAGCAGGCCATAGCTGCCAAGCGGTGCATCGTCTTGCCCACGGACACCGTGTACGGCATCGGCGCAGATGCGTTCTCGCCGCAGGCTGTGGCAACTCTTTTGGCAGCCAAGGGCCGCGGGCGTTCCATGCCGCCGCCCGTGCTGGTTCCCCGCCTGCAGACCATGGACGGCCTGGCCGTTGACGTCAGCACCGAGGCCCGGGCCCTGGCTGAAGCCTTCTGGCCCGGCGGCCTGACCCTGATCTTCCACGCGCAGCCCTCGCTGACCTGGGACCTTGGCGACACCAAGGGAACAGTGGCCCTGCGGATGCCCAACGACGAAGTGGCCCTGGATCTGCTGGCACTGACCGGCCCCATGGCGGTGTCTTCCGCGAACCGCACCGGATCGCCCGCTGCCCAAACCGCGGCCGAGGCGCAGGAGCAGCTCGCCGAATCCGTCGAGGTGTACCTGGAAGCCGGTCCGCGTCCGCACGAAGGCAGTGAAGCCATTCCGTCCACCATTGTTGATGCCACGGCCTCGCCGCTGCGGATAGTGCGTGCCGGTGCCATCAGCGTGGAGGAACTCCGCGCCGTCGTTCCCTCGGTGCTGGACCTGGGCGAGGAACCCGCCCCCTCAGCTTCGGACGCCGGCCCCGAAGCTGAAGTAACCAGCCCGGCCTAACCGGCCGGGTCTACCCGCTGCCGTGCCGTCCGGGCGTCGTCCAGAACCTGCGCCACCCGCGGCGCGGGAACTTTCCCGGCGGCCTCAGCCCAGCCCGGCTCCTGCCGCTGGCCAAACCACATCATCTCCAGCCGCCTCAGCGGGCCGTGGAACCGCTCTCCCAGGAGAGACGAGACAGCGTAACCGGCCTTGAGCGATGCCCTGCAGAACCACCGAGGCAGCCGCTTCGGCTCCCGGCCTCCGGCGGCGCGAAGCACATCGGCGACGGTCGCGCCCTCCCAGGGCTGCAGGACGACCGAAGGCACTTCGCCGTCATAGGAGGCGACGGCGGCTGTGAACTCGGTGAGAGCGTGGACGGAACTGACCGGCGTGGGCGCCTCCCCGCGGCCGGCCACCGATGCCAGGGGAGAGGCAGCCACACGCACCAGCGTCAACGTTGTCTGTCGCTCCGGCCCCTGGACCGACGTCGCCCGGATGGTCACCACGCCGCAGTTTTTCTGCGTCCGGGCGGCGAGGGCCGCTTCACCGAGGGCCTTTGACCGGGAGTAGGCCGAGAACGGCTGGACGTAGCTGCTTTCGTCGAGGAAGGGCCGGTGTCCCTGGACGGCCGCACTGCTGAGGTGGACAAAGCGGCGGACTCCTGCGGCATCGGCTGCATCGGCAACCAGCACCGGCAGGAGTGCGTTCGCACCGCGCAGCACCGGCGAATCAGTACCGGAGGGGGTCGCCAGCCCGGCAGCATTGATGACGACGTCCGCGCCGGCCAGGGCACCTGCCAGGTCCAGGCGCTCGTTCTCAAGAACGGCGGCTTCGGCCAGGATGCCTGCGGCGTCCGTGGACACTGCCGTGAGCCGCGGCGCCTTGAGGTAACGCACGGTGATTCCCCGGGAGGCCAGGGTTGACTGCAGGGCGGAGCCAATGAATCCGCTGGCCCCGAGGACAGCCCAGACAGGTTCGGAGGCAGGATCGATGGGGGAGTTCGGGTTCAACGTGTTGGTTTCCTAGATCGCGGGTTTGGTGGGAGCCGCAGTGCCGCCGGACGTGGACTCGGCCGGGAACGGTGCCATGGGCTGCCAGGACCGATCGCGCAGAATGGTCCGGGATTCGCGCCAGCCGCGCCATAGCGTGCCCGCTCCGCGCAGCCGGTGCTCGACGGCGAGCAGGCGAAGGATTTCCTTGGCTGCCGTCAGCGCGGTCCCGGCAGCAAACCCTGCCCTGTTGAACCGGCCGTGGGCACGGAGGTAGCCGGCCGTATGGCCGCGGTTGCGCATGGCGCAGAAGCGGCTGAGGTCGCTGGAATCGTTGAGGTGCCGGATGCCCAGGTCGATCTGCTTTTGCGGACGGACCTTCTGCAGGACGAAATCGTTGACATAGACGACCTTGTGGCTGAGCGAGGCGAGCCAGCCGTAGATTTCGTCGTCGCCGTTGATGAAAAAGCGCGGATCCGGCAGGCCGATGGTCCGGACAACGCCGGCCCGGACCAGCATTCCCTCGAAGCAGCCCACGTTCGTCGCAAAGACAGGGCTGTTCCGGAAGACGTTTCCACGCACCGGAACGTGCACGCCCAGGAAGGGCAGGAACCGGTGCTGCCAAAAGAACGGCCTGCCGGCCTCGTCCAGCCGCCTGCCGTGGATGCAGTCGTATTCCCCTGTCCACTTGGACAACGCTGAAACTGCTCCCGGAAGTACCACGACGTCGTCGTCCATGAGCCAGAGCCACTGCGCCCCCAGCTCCATGGCCCGGCTGATCCCCGCGGCAAAACCACCGGAACCTCCGGTGTTCTCCGTGAGGGTCACTACGCTCAGCGGGACCGGGAACCCGGGCTGCAGCTCAGCCAGGACCTCAGCAGTTCCATCCGTGCTGGCGTTGTCAACGACCACCACGGAATTCGGTGCCGGGTCCAGGGACGCCACGGACGTGAGCAGGCCCCGCAGGTAATCGGAGCGGTTAAAGGTCGCAATGACCAGCGTCAGGTCCTCGATGCCGGCAGTGGAACCAGGCATGCTAGAAGCCCTGGTCTGAGGGAGGGCCAAACATGTTGCCGCGTACCCCGCCGGCATAAGCACGCAGCCAGGCCCGGAATCCGCGCAGGTCGCGGGTGCGCGCAAAGTGGACCGGGTAGCCAACCGCGTCTGCCGCCAGCGACCGAAGCCGCTTGTGCTTGAAGGTCAGGTGCCCGCGGTTGCGGAAGAAATAGAAACGCTTGAATTCGGTGTCCGGCACCAGCACGTGCAGGCGTCCGCCCAGGATCTCCTGCACCTCGGACCAGGCCGCCGGGTGGCTGAGCGCCACCGAGGTCAGCGTGCCGAAGGGGATGCCGGCCTTGCGCAGGCGGATCATGAAGTCCGTCTCATCTCCGCGGATGAACAGCCGCAGGTCCGGCAGGCCGACGCGGAAGAACACGTCGCGGCGGATCAGGGCGCCGTTGAAGAAATGCCCGACGCCCGGCAGGAAACCCGCTTTGGCAACCTCCGCGCGGTCATGGGTCAGGCGGCCGTCGATCCGGAAGTGGAAGGAAAGCGTGTCAGGCTGTCCGGGTGCTACCACCAGCGGCAGGATGACATCGAGTCCACGCTCATTGGCGGCGTCGAGGAGGGCCTGAAGGCATTCGGGATCCTCCGGATGGGCGTCGTCGTCCATGATCCAGATCCAGTCCGCACCGGAGGCCATGGCGGTGAGGATGGCAAGGGAGAATCCGCCTGCCCCGCCGAGGTTGGTTTCGGAGCGCACATAGGTGACATTGGCGGCAGAAGACTCGGCGATATCCTGCACCGGGCTTTTCCCTGAGTCCACCAGCGCTACCGAAGCCACCGGTGCCGTCTGCGCCGCCAGTGCCCCCAAAAGGGTCTTGACGTCATCGGGGCGGTCGAACGTCACCGCAGCAACGGCCACTGATTCCGGCAAGGTGTTCCTTTCCAAGGCTCCGTCCGCAGCCACGGGCGTTGCCGGACGGAGATGGGGCATGCAGTTAGTATGCTGAATAGATTCCAAGTCTATTACACGCCGAATCAACGTCCTTTCGTGTCTGCAGCACGTGGGGACCCAGCAACCGAGACACGAACCGGGCGCAAACCCGTTGAGGACTATGAACGATTCAAGCAGGGACACAACCACCGCGGCCCGTGACGAGAAGCCCGCTCTCTGGCTCTGGTCGCAATACGTGCTGGATTCGCTTGCCTGGGTGGTGGCCATCGTCCTGGCGCTGGTGCTGCGCTACGAGCTCACTGTGGACCAGATCAGTTTTGGCGGACTGGCCGTGTTCTGCGGCGTTGCCGTGGTGACGCAGCTGATCGTCGGGTATTCCTTTGCCCTGTACCGGGGCCGGTACAGCTTTGGCAGTTTCCATGAGATGCGGCTGCTTGCCGTCGTCACCATCGTGGTCTCCGCCATCCTGGTGCTTGTCAGCGTCCTCTTTGGCCTGGCGATCGACATTCCGCGAAGCACGGGCGTCCTGGCGTTCCCGTTCGCCTGCCTCTTCATGGCGGCCATCCGTTACCTCAAGCGCATGTACGTCGAAAGCAAGGCGCGCCCGGGGGACGAAGCGCAGCGCACCCTGATCTACGGTGCCGGCTTCCTTGGAAACTCACTGGTCACCCGGATGATGAACGATCCGGATTCCCCGTACTTTCCGGTGGGCCTGGTCGATGACGATCCCGCCAAGAAGCACCTGCGCCTGGGCACTGTGCCGGTCATGGGCAAGCTCGCCGACCTGAAGGACCTGGTGCAGCGGACCAGGGCCAAGGTGCTGATCATTGCAATTGCCGACGTCGATGCTGCCCAGGTGCGCCAGGTTACCGACAGCGCCGAGGGCCTGGACCTGAGGGTCATGGTCCTGCCGCCGCTGCGCGACATATTGGCCAAGGGTTCGGGAGCAGGCCTGACGGACTTCCGCGAGGTCGCTGTCGAAGACCTGATCGGCCGCCGTCCGGTGGACATCCACGTTGATGAAGTGGCCGGATACCTCACCGGCAAGAAAGTACTGGTCACCGGGGCCGGCGGCTCGATCGGTTCGGAACTCTGCCGGCAGATCACTGCTTTCGAACCCGCAGAGCTGATCATGGTGGACCGGGACGAGACCGGCCTGCAGCTTACCCAGCTTTCGATCACCGGGCAGGGCCTGCTTGACGGCCGGGACACCGTGCTTGCGGATATCCGCGATGCCAGGGCGCTGGATGAAATTTTCGACCAGCGCCGTCCCGACGTCGTTTTCCACGCAGCGGCGCTCAAGCATGTGTCCCTGCTGGAGCAGTATCCGCTCGAGGCCTGGAAGACGAACGTGCTGGGCACGGCCAACGTCCTGCGTTCAGCGCACAAGGCGGGCGTGAGCCACTTTGTGAATATCTCTACCGATAAAGCTGCCAACCCCACCACGGTCCTGGGCCACTCCAAGCGGGTAGCGGAGAAGCTGACCGCCTGGATGGCCGGCCACAGCGGGCGCCGGTTCGTTTCCGTCCGCTTCGGCAACGTGATCGGCAGCCGCGGTTCCATGCTGCCGCTCTTCACTGAGCAGATCCGCCAGGGCGGGCCGGTCACGGTGACTGACCCTGAGGTCACCCGGTTCTTTATGACTATTCCGGAGGCCTGCCAGCTGGTCATCCAGGCCGGGGCGATCGGCCGCGGGGGAGAGGTCCTGATCCTGGACATGGGCGATCCGGTGAAGATCATCGACGTAGCGCGGCGCATGATTGCGATGTCCGGCAAGGACATCGAGATTGTCTTCACTGGTCTGCGCAAGGGCGAGAAGCTGCACGAGATCCTGGTCGGCACCGGTGAGGACGATTCCCGTCCGCTGCATCCGAAGATCTCGCACACCTCGGTGGCCGTCCTCGCTCCGGAAGATCTCGACGCCGAAGACTGGCTGCGCCGCTGCGGTTTCGGTCCGGGGGAGGCTCCGGTGGCCGCGGCGGACGGTGCCGGGGCTCCCGCGGCCGTCCTGTTCCCCCTTCCGGATACTGCCGCGCTGCGGCTGCAGGACCTGTCGGAAGGCCCCGGGGCCGCCGGCCGCGAGGATCGGCGGACCGGCTGATGGCTTTGGCCGTACCCGTCGCTGTTTCCTTCCTGGCCAGCCTGCTGCTGCCGTTTGCCTTCATCCCGCTGCTCCGCCGCCTCGGGGTGGTGGACGTTCCCAATGAACGCTCCTCACACACCAAGGTGGTGATCCGGGGAGTCGGCGCCACGATTGCGGCCGGCGTCCTGCTTGGCCTCGGGACCGCGCTGCTGACGGGCTATGTTGCCGTTGACCGGTCCCTGGTGCTGATCCTCATCGCCGTCGTCGCCTCCGCCGCACTGCTGGGCTGGGTCGAGGACTTCCGGGGCCTGTCCATCAAGACGCGTTTCACGGGACAGCTGCTGATCGGTGCTGCGGCGACCGCTGCGCTGGCTGCGGCCCTGGGGCAAAGCTACTGGTGGGTGCCGGCGGGAATGCTGGTCATAGCCGGGTACATCAACGTCGCCAACTTCATGGACGGGGTGAACGGTATCTCCGGCCTGCATGGAATGGTGGTCGGGATCCTGTACGCGGCAAGCGGAGCCCTGTCCGGGCAGGTCTGGCTGATCGCGGCCGGTGCCGTGATCGCTGCGGCCTTTGCGGCGTTCCTGCCTTGGAACCTCGGGCGCGGGTCGGTGTTCATGGGCGACGTCGGAAGCTACCTGCTCGGTGCTTCCATCGCCGGTACCGCTGTTGCCGCGCTGCTGGCCGGAGTCTACGTCGAGTACCTGCTCTTCCCGATCCTGATCTACCTCGTGGACACCTTCACCACCCTGATGCGCCGGATCCGGCGGGGCGAACGATGGTATGCCGCCCACCGCCAGCATGTGTACCAGCGGCTGACCGATGCCGGCCTGAGCCACGTCCAGTCTGCGTCGGTCGTCACCGCCTGCACTGTCCTGATTGGCGCAACAGGCCTGGTTACCGGCGGGTCCGGCTGGGGGACCACTGCGGCCGGAACCGTCTTCGTCGTGGCTGTCGCTGTCCTGTACCTCGCGTCCCCGAAGCTGCTGGCCGCCATGCGCGGCCGGACCCGGGCGTGAGAACTGCCGGGCAGCCCGCAGCCCCCGTGTCACGACGCAGTTCTATGTACTGTAGAATTCAAACGTCGCTAAGAACGGTGACGCGTCAAGCGCACCTGTTCCACATTTCCCCCAGCACAAGGATGATCCTGCAGCCATGAGCCAAGCCAAAGGCGCACGCGGTATGCGGATCAGTGCTTCCGGGCCGTCGAATGCTCCCTGGCTGAGCATCCTCGCCACATCGGTTCTGTGGACCGCCGTGCCCGCCGCTGCCGCAGCCGGTGCAGCCCTGCTGGGCCCCGGAGTCAGCGGTGCCGCCAGTGTTGGTGCCGGCTGGGCGCTGATTGTGGTCTTCTTTGGAATCAGCCTGCTGGTCGGCCATGCCGTTGGCCGGAAGAACCCCTCCGGCGCCATTGGAATGTTCGCCGTCACCTATGCCGTCAAAGTCGTCGGCTTCGCGGCGGCCCTGTGGGCGTTCGGTGTGCCTGAGTGGCTCGAGCGGCCCTGGTTTGCCTTCGCTGCCCTGGGCACGGTGGTGATCTGGCAGATTGCGGAGATCCGCACATTCTCCCGGACCCGCCAGCTTATTTATTCCGACGCGCCTGCCGGCGCAGACAATTCCTTGAAAGGAGCCTGAGGTGGCAGCTAAATCGAAGAAGAAAGCGCCCGGCCAGGTTCCAGCAGCATTTGAAGCACCGCTCAGCAAGCGCCGGGCGATCCTCCAATATGTCCTGTCCGGAATCATTGCCCTTGGTTTGATAGGGTGGGGGCTGGACAGTCTTCTGGAGACCCGCTGGATTCTATTTGCAGGTATTGCCCTGGGCGGGTTGAGTGGTTATTACGTAGCTGCCGCCCACGGGCTCACTTCCACTAAGCCGAAACCGCCCACGGGTGGAGAACGGCCGGATGAGGGTTAGACGAAGCCATGTCACACAACTTAGTAAACGGATGCATGCCACATGCCCCCGCCAATGAAATGCCCAACGATGGACAAAGCAGAGAGGAAACGCGTTGATCGCGCTTGCGCTTCCCGCCGCCAATGAAGAGGGGTTTGTTGCACCAACCCTCGATGAAATGCACCTCCCTGAGATCCTTCCCTGGGGTGCCGAGTACGGCGAGGGCTTTGGAAAGCAGATGCTGCTTATCCTCCTGTCCGTTGCCCTGATCAGCTGGTTCTTTATTGCTGCCGCGCGGAAGCGTCAGCTTGTTCCGGGACGCCTGCAGTTCCTGGGCGAGTTCAGCTACAACCTGGTCCGCAATTCGATCGGCCGCGACATCATCGGTGAAAAGGACTTCCGTCCCTTTATCCCGCTGCTGTTCTCGCTGTTCTTCTTCATCCTGATCAACAACCTGTGGGGCAGCATTCCACTGGCGCAGCTGCCGACCACCTCACACGTTGGCACCGCCTATGCGCTGGCAGCGATCGTGTACTTCACCTGGATCATCCTGGGCATCAAAAGGCACGGCATCAAGTACTTCAAGTACGCCACCGTTCCTTCCGGCGTCCCGATCGCCATCCTGCCGCTGGTCGTCCTGATCGAAATCATCTCGACCTTCCTGGTCCGCCCGATCACGCACAGCCTCCGTCTTTTCGCGACGATGCTCTCCGGCCACCTGATCATCATGCTGGCCGCCTCGGGAACCGAATTCCTGCTGCTGGAGGCCGAAGGCCTGCTGAAGCCGCTGGGCGCACTGACACTGGTTGGCGGCGTCGCAATGTTCTTGTTCGAAGTTTTGATCCAGTGCCTGCAGGCCTACGTCTTCACGCTGCTGACTGCGATCTACATCCAAGGCTCAGTCGCAGCCGCGGATCACTAAACCTCCCCTTACGGGGAACCCCCTGAACCAAACAACCTGCCTGCGGGCATCTTGAAAGGAAATAAGCCATCATGATTGGTGAAATCAACGGCAACATCAACCTCGTCGGTTACGGCCTCTCCGCCATCGGCGGCGCCATCGGCGTGGGCCTGGTCTTCGCTGCTTACATCAACGGCGTTGCACGCCAGCCGGAAGCACAGCGCGTGCTCCAGCCGATCGCCTTCCTGGGCCTGGCCCTGACCGAAGCCCTCGCCATCCTTGGTCTGGTTTTCGCGTTCGTTCTCTAACTTCAGCGCGTATTTCCCACACCAAGTAGATAGGACGGATGAGAAATGAACGAGGCACTTATCCTCGCCGCCGCAGAAGGCGCTAATCCTCTGATCCCAAACATCTGGGAGATCCTGGTAACACTGCTTGGCTTCGCCGTGCTGATGTTCATCGTCGTCAAGTTCGTCGTCCCGATGTTCGAGAAGACGTATGCAGAGCGTACCGAGGCCATCGAAGGCGGACTTGCCAAGGCCGAGGCTGCACAGGCGGAAGCCAGTGCTGCCCTGGACGAGTACAAGCAGCAGCTGATTGACGCACGCACCGAAGCCAACCGGATCCGTGAGGAAGCGCGCTCTGAAGGCGCTCAGATTCTCGCCGACCTGAAGGCCAAGGCTGCTGCCGAGTCAGCACGCATCATGGAACAGTCCCAGGTCGCCATCGAGGCAGAGCGCCAGGCAGCAGTTGTCTCGCTCCGCAGCGAAGTCGGCACGCTGGCCACCGAGCTGGCATCCAAGATCGTCGGCGAGTCACTCTCCGACGATGCACGCTCGGCACGCGTAGTGGACCGTTTCCTGGATGAGCTGGAATCATCGCAGAACGCAGGTGCGGTTCAGTAATGGCAGGTATATCGAGCGAGTCTCTGGCAGCAGCCCAGGGTCAGCTGGAAGCACGTCTTCCCACAGCTGCCCTTGGCCTGGCAGAGGAACTCTTTGGAATTCTGGGCCTGCTGGACGGCCAGACCGGCCTGCTGCGGGCCCTGACGGATCCGGCTCGTGATGGCCATGAGAAGGCAGCCCTGGTCTCCAAACTGGTTGGCGGCAAGGTTTCGGCCGACGCCGAACAGATTGTTGCTTCTTTGGTTGAATCCCGCTGGCGCGCACCGCGTGACCTCGGGGATGCTCTGGAAACCCTGGCTGCAACGGTTGTCTCCGCGGTCGCGGAAAACAAGGGTCCCGGTACTGCCGGCCTTGAGGAACTTGAGGGCGACCTCTTCCGTTTCAACCAGACCGTGGCATCCAACCATGATGTGCAGCGTGCGCTGTCCAACCCGCGGGCAACCGCGGATGCACGGGCAGAACTTGCACAGAAGCTGGTACCCGGCGCGTCCGACGCGGCCATGGTACTGATCCGGCAGGCTGTAACGGCTCCGCGCGGACTCCGCCCCACTGCCCTTGTGACCCGGTTCCTGGAACTGGTCGCCGGACGGCAGCAGCGGTGGATCGCCGAAGTAGTGACCAGCCGCCCGCTGACGGAAGAGCAGTTTGCACGGCTGCAGGCGTCCTTGAACAGCCTGTACGGCCGCGAGCTGAAGATCAACGCAGCTGTTGATCCCTCGATCGTCGGTGGTATCCGGGTTACGGTGGGCGATGAAGTCGTCGATTCCACCGTGGTGACCCGTATGTCGGAACTGCGCCGGAAGCTCGCCGTTTAGCCACCTTCCTGGCTGAAGCGGGCCAAGAGAAACATTAGAACCAATCGAAGGTCATCGGCACGAAGCGATGATCACAACATAGGAGAGCAGGGACTGCAGATGGCCGAATTGACCATCAACGCCGACGACGTCCGTAATGCGTTGAATGAAT
The DNA here is from genome assembly GCF_023921125.1 of Arthrobacter caoxuetaonis. NCBI lineage: Bacteria > Bacillati > Actinomycetota > Actinomycetes > Micrococcales > Micrococcaceae > Arthrobacter > Arthrobacter caoxuetaonis. The sequence continues at coordinate 2,423,551 of NZ_CP099466.1, read as the reverse complement.
TTGCGGCGTCCTACGAACCCGGAAACGCAGAGCGCGTTGAAGTTGGCCGCGTAACCACCGCCAGCGACGGCATTGCCCGTGTGGAGGGCCTGCCCTCCGTGATGGCGAATGAGCTGCTTCGGTTCGAGGACGGAACGCTGGGCCTGGCCCAGAACCTCGACACCCGTGAAATCGGTGTCGTTGTCCTTGGCGATTTTGGCGGCATCGAAGAAGGCCAGGAAGTTCACCGCACCGGTGAAGTCCTGTCCGTCCCCGTTGGGGATGCCTTCCTGGGCCGCGTCGTCGATCCGCTGGGTGAGCCCATGGATGACATGGGTCCGATCCAGGCTGAATCACGCCGTGCACTGGAACTCCAGGCACCGGGCGTTACCCAGCGTAAGTCGGTTCACGAGCCGCTTCAGACCGGCCTCAAGGCTATCGACGCCATGATCCCGATCGGCCGCGGCCAGCGCCAGCTGATCATCGGTGACCGCAAGACCGGCAAGACGGCAATCGCCGTCGACACCATCCTGAACCAGAGGGCCAACTGGGCTTCCGGCGACGTCGACAAGCAGGTGCGCTGCATCTACGTGGCCATCGGCCAGAAGGCGTCCACGATCGCTGAGATCAAGCGGACCCTCGAAGATGCAGGCGCCATGGAGTACACCACCATCGTGGCCTCCCCGGCATCCGACCCCGCAGGCTTCAAGTACCTGGCACCGTACGCCGGCTCGGCTATCGGCCAGCACTGGATGTACGGCGGCAAGCACGTCCTGATCATCTTTGATGATCTCTCGAAGCAGGCTGAAGCCTACCGCGCCGTGTCGCTGCTGCTGCGCCGCCCGCCGGGACGCGAAGCCTACCCGGGCGACGTCTTCTACTTGCACTCCCGTCTGCTGGAGCGTTGTGCCAAGCTCTCCGATGAGCTCGGTGCAGGCTCGATGACCGGCCTGCCGATCATCGAAACCAAGGCAAACGACGTCTCGGCCTACATCCCGACCAACGTCATCTCCATCACCGACGGCCAGATCTTCCTGCAGTCGGACCTCTTCAACGCCAACCAGCGCCCCGCAGTGGACGTCGGCATCTCCGTGTCCCGCGTTGGCGGTGCTGCACAGCAGAAGGCCATGAAGAAGGTCTCCGGCACGTTGAAGCTGGAACTCGCCCAGTACCGGGACATGCAGGCATTCGCCATGTTCGCCTCGGACCTGGATGCGGCTTCCCGCCAGCAGCTGACCCGCGGTGCACGCCTGATGGAACTGCTGAAGCAGGGTCAGTACTCCCCGTACCCGGTCGAAGACCAGGTCGTTTCGATCTGGGCCGGCACCAACGGCTTCCTCGATGACGTTCCGGTGGAAGATGTCCGCCGCTTCGAAACCGAGTTCCTTGATCACGTGCGCCGGACCTCGAAGGTCATGACCGTTCTGTCTGAGACCAACAAGCTCGAAGACTCCACGGTTGATGAACTCAAGAGCCTCATCTCCGACTTCAAGCAGGGCTTCTTCGGCGAAGGTGACAACCGCATGGTTGCTGCCGGCCACGAAGAGGCATCGGCTCTGGACGAAGACGCAGTCGACCAGGAAAAGATCGTCAAGCAGAAGCGCTAACGGCTAACGGGTTCCGCGGCCGGCTCCGGCCGCCGCGGAACTCTTGGCCATTGCCTTAGCCCTAGTTCAACGCTAGGAACCGAAAGGAAAAGTATGGGAGCCCAAATTCGGGTCTACCGCCAGAAGATCGCCTCGACTACGTCGATGCAGAAGATCTTCAAGGCGATGGAGCTGATTGCTGCCTCTCGGATTGGAAAGGCACGCACCCGCGTCGCCGCGGCCCTGCCGTATTCCAATGCGATCACCCGTGCCGTTTCTGCTGTGGCGTCCCAGTCGGAAATTGATCACCCGCTGACGACCGAGCCGGAGCAGATCCGCCGGGCAGCAGTAGTTATCATGACCTCCGACCGCGGTCTTGCCGGGTCGTACTCCGCCGGAGTCCTGAAGCAGAGCGAATCGCTGAACGAATTGCTCCGCGAAGAGGGCAAGGAGATCAAGACCTACCTGGTGGGCCGCAAGGCCCAGGCGTACTACGACTTCCGCGACCGCGCTTACGAGCGTGTTTGGACCGGCGGCACGGATGCGCCCGAGTTCGAGACCGCCCGTGAAATCGGCAAAGCACTCCTCGATGACTTCAATACGGCCTATGAAGACGGCGGCGTGGACGAAATCCACATCGTGTTCACGCGCTTCAAGTCCATGGTTGTCCAGGAACCTGCGGTTATCCGTCTGCTGCCGCTGGAAGTAGTCGAAGAGGAAGCAGCGTCCGAGACGGACATCCTGCCCCTCTACGAATACGAGCCCGAACCGGAACAGGTTCTTGACGCACTGCTGCCGCGCTACATCGAGTCGCGCATCTTCGCAGCAATGCTCCAGGCCGCCGCTTCCGAGCTCGCAGCACGCCAGCGCGCCATGAAGTCCGCAGGGGACAACGCCTCCGACCTTATTAAGAAGTACACGCGACTTCGGAATAACGCCCGTCAGGCTGAAATCACCCAGGAACTTTCCGAGATCGTGGCAGGTGCGGACGCGCTCAGCGCTTCCTAGCCTCCCGGTTCGAAAAGTTCCACCAGAAAAAACTTAGTCCACACGCCATCTAACTGAGTGAAGTGAGAGAGATGACTGCCCAAACTGCCGAGCACGGAGCAACCTCCGTAGCACCGGGCGCCACAGGCCGTATCGCCCGTGTCATTGGCCCGGTTGTCGACGTCGAATTCCCGGCTGACGCAATCCCCACCATCTACAACGCCCTCACCACCGAGCTGACGCTCAACGGTGAGACCAAAACCATCACGTTCGAGACCTCCCAGCACCTGGGTGACAACCTCGTCCGCGCCATCTCCCTGCAGGCCACCGACGGCCTGGTTCGCGGCGCAGCCGTGTTCGATACCGGTGCTCCCATCTCCGTGCCTGTCGGCGACGGCGTCAAGGGCCACATCTTCAACGTGCTCGGTGAGCCGCTGGATGTTACGGAAGACCAGCTCGAAATCACCGAGCGCTGGCCGATCCACCGCAAGGCCCCGAACTTCGCGGACCTTGAGGGCTCGACCGAAATGCTGGAGACCGGCATCAAGGTTATCGACCTTCTCACCCCGTACATCAAGGGTGGAAAGATCGGCCTGTTCGGCGGTGCCGGTGTCGGCAAGACCGTTCTGATCCAGGAAATGATCACCCGTGTTGCCCGTAACTTCGGCGGCACCTCGGTGTTCGCCGGCGTCGGCGAGCGTACCCGTGAGGGCAACGACCTCTGGGTTGAAATGGAAGAAGCCAACGTCCTCAAGGACACGGCCCTTGTATTCGGCCAGATGGATGAGCCGCCGGGAACGCGTCTGCGCGTGGCCCTGTCCGCACTGACCATGGCGGAGTACTTCCGCGATGTGCAGAACCAGGACGTGCTGCTCTTCATCGACAACATCTTCCGCTTCACCCAGGCCGGTTCGGAGGTGTCGACCCTGCTGGGCCGCATGCCTTCCGCCGTGGGCTACCAGCCCAACCTGGCTGACGAGATGGGTCTGCTGCAGGAGCGCATCACCTCGACGAAGGGCCACTCGATCACCTCGATGCAGGCCATCTACGTCCCGGCTGATGACTACACCGACCCGGCCCCGGCCACCACGTTCGCGCACCTGGATGCCACCACGGAACTTTCCCGTGAAATCGCATCCCGCGGCCTGTACCCGGCCGTGGATCCGCTGACCTCGACGTCGCGCATCCTCGACCCGCAGTACGTTGGCCAGGAGCACTACGACACGGCTGTCCGCGTCAAGCAGATCCTCCAGAAGAACAAGGAACTGCAGGACATCATCGCCATCCTCGGCATCGACGAGCTCGGCGAAGAAGACAAGATCGTCGTTGCACGTGCACGCCGCATCCAGCAGTTCCTGTCGCAGAACACCTACACCGCCAAGCAGTTCACCGGCGTCGAGGGTTCGACGGTTTCCATCAAGGACACCATCGAAGGCTTCAAGGCCATCTGCGACGGCGACGTGGACCACATCGCCGAGCAGGCCTTCTTCAACGTCGGCGGCATGGATGATGTCGAACGTCAGTGGGCGAAGATCCAAGAGCAGACCGGGAAGTAATCCCCATGGCTGACACTGCTGAACTCGAAGTCGAGATTGTTGCGGCGGACCACTTCGTGTGGTCCGGCGCAGCCAAGATGGTCAAGGCACGCACTGCCGACGGCGAAATCGGGATCCTTCCCGGCCACGCGCCGGTCCTTGCGATCCTGGCCGAGGGCGAGCTGGCCATCGAACCGGTGTCCGGCAGCCGCATCACGGTTGGGGTCGACGGCGGGTTCTTCTCCGTGGACAGCAACCGCGTGGTCATCGTCGCGGATAACGCGCAGCTGAACGACGCAGCCAACGCTGGGACCCGCTGACCCTTCCCAATGGACAGTACCTACGTGTTCATTGCGCTGGCAGCGTTCTTCGCTCTGCTGGTTTTGGCAACGGGACTCTTTTGGGTGCGCCGCACACAGCTGCGGCGCACCCTGGGTACCTTCGACGCCTCCATCTGTCTCCCGCCCGGCGGGTGGCGGATGGGGGTTTGTCGTTATACGGACACCCATGTGGAGTGGCTGCGGCTGCTCTCACTGAGCCCGCGTCCGCCCTATCGGTTCCTGCGCAGTTCGCTGGAGCTGAAGGGATGGCGCCAGCCCACCGAAGCAGAGCGTGCCCGGATCCAGCCCGGGGCGCTGGTTGTCACCTTCGAATACGAAGGCCAGGAGCTCCTTATCGCCATGAAGTATGACGTCTACACGGGCCTGTCCTCCTGGCTGGAGGCCGGACCGGTGATAGGTATCGGCACCTGGCGCTGAGGCGCCGGGAGCTAAGCGCGGAAGGCGCAGGGGATTTCTTCCCCTGCGCCTTTCCCGTATCCGCACTGCTGCGGGTGGGGGCGCATCCCGGCCCCTACTATGGAGGGATGGAAGACGTCATTGTTGTCACAGGTCCATCCACCCTGAACGGTTCGGTGACGGTTCCCGGAGCCAAGAACAGTGTCCTGAAACTGATGGCAGCCACGCTGCTGGCGCAGGGACGCTCCACCATCACCAACGTGCCCAATATCCAGGATGTCTGGATCATGTCCGAACTGCTCCGCAGGCTCGGCTGCACGGTGGACTACGACGCCGATGCCGCCCGCGTGCACATTGATGTTCCGGCTGTACCGGGACACCAGGCGGACTATGACCTGGTTCGCGCCATGCGTGCCTCGATCTCCGTCCTGGGGCCGCTCGTAGCCAGATGCCGCCGTGCCGAAGTTGCACTGCCCGGAGGCGATGCCATCGGTTCCCGCGGGCTGGATATGCACCGGGCCGGACTGGAGGCCATGGGAACGTCAATTTCGATCGACCACGGCTACCTGATCGCTTCGGTGCCCTCAGGGCTCACCGGCGCCCGCCACATCCTGGACTTCCCGTCCGTGGGTGCCACTGAAAACATCATGATGGCTGCAACGCTGGCCGCCGGCACCACTGTCATCGACAACGCCGCCCGGGAGCCGGAAATCACGGACATCGCCGAGATGCTGGGTGCGATGGGCGCGAGAATCAGCGGGGTTGGTACGAATACCCTGGTGATTGAAGGCGTCGAGAAGCTCTCCCCGGTAGAGCACCGGGTTGTCCCGGACCGCATTGTCGCCGGTACCTGGGCTTTCGCCGCTGCGATTACGGGCGGAAGCATCGAGATCAGGCAGGCGGATCCACGTGCGCTGACGGTAGTGCTGGACAAGCTGGTACAGGCCGGCTGTGTGGTGGAAACGACGCAGGACGGCTTCTTCGTCAAAGGGCCGTCGCGTCCGGAGCCCATCAACGTCTCGACGTTGCCCTACCCCGGTTTCCCCACCGACCTGCAGCCGTTCGTCGTCGCGCTGAATGCGGTTTCTTCCGGATCAGGGATGGTGACGGAGAACGTCTTCGAAGCACGCTGGGGCTTCACCTCCGAGCTGGCAAGGCTGGGTGCCGTGGTGCGGCTGGATGGACACCACGCCCTGATCCAGGGAGTGGCCAGGCTTTCAGGAGCTCCCGTGGAAGCAAATGACATCCGTGCCGGAGCGGCGCTGGTGATTACCGGGCTTGCGGCGGAGGGCACCACGGAGGTGCGGGGGGTGGACCACATCGACCGCGGGTATGAGCGTTTTATGGACAGCCTGCGGGCCCTCGGCGCGAACGTCCTGCGCCGTCGGAGCTAGCCGGGAAGCCTGTACCGCCCCGAAAGCGTGCGGACACAGCAAAGGCGGGGACCGAAGTCCCCGCCTTCAACCGGTACGACTAGAGGGCGGTTACGCCGGTTGCCTGGGGGCCCTTGGCGCCCTGGCCGATCTCGAACTGAACCCGCTGGTTCTCGTCGAGGGTCTTGAAGCCGTTGGACTGGATTTCCGAGTAGTGGACGAATACATCGCCGTCGGAATCATCCGGGGTAATGAAGCCGAAGCCCTTTTCCGCGTTAAACCATTTGACGGTTCCCTGTGCCATTTGCCTGTCTCCTTTATTACTGGAACTTAACCGGCACACCTCGTGCCTGGTTGAACCGAAGCGGGAAGTCCAGGTTCCCTGCCGATCGGCAGTTCCTACAGGAGCTTCACGCTCGCGACCGTCTTGCGAGCATGAATAACACCTACACAAAGACTGGTTATAGCGTTACATACCGCTATAGAGCCGTCAACGGATTCGAAGAAAAAGTTTCCGGAAATTTCAGGCCGCTTTTGCGGGCTTTACCGCAGCCTTTTTGAACGGCCGGCACCGGGATTATCAATGCCGCGGCACCGTGCGGCCAGGTGCACTAGAACAAGCGGGATTCGCTGTCATCGACACCGCGCATTTCGTCATAGTCGAGCGTTAGGCATTCGATCCCGCGGTCTGCTGCCAGAACCCTCGCCTGGGGCTTGATCTGCTGTGCCGCAAAAACGCCGCGGACGGGCGCCAGCAACGGATCCCGGTTGAGCAGTTCCAAATACCGGGTCAGCTGTTCCACCCCGTCGATATCCCCGCGGCGCTTCAGCTCGACGGCCACAGTTGCGCCGTCAGCATCGCGGGCCAGGATATCCACCGGACCGATGGCGGTCATGTATTCGCGCCGGATCAGGGAATAGCCGTCGCCCAGCTTGGTGATCTGCTCGGCCAGCAGGCGCTGCAGGTCCGCCTCCACGCCGTCCTTGATCAACCCGGGATCCGTTCCAAGGTCATGGGCCACGTCGGAGAGATGCTCATAGACGCTGATCACCAGCTTGTCGTCGGTCTTGGCGCTCTGGACGTTCCAGACCTCAACGACACCGTTTTCGGCATCGTCCTGGTCCGGCTTGGTGATCCGCAGGGTTGCGGGCGGGCTCATCCAGTTCAGGGGTTTATAGGACCCGCCGTCGGAATGGATCAGGACAGAGCCGTCCGCCTTCACCATGAGCAGGCGGGTGGCCAGGGGCAGATGGGCACGGAGGCGGCCGACGTAGTCAACGGAGCAGCGGGCTATCACTAAACGCACAGTTGCACTTTACCGGCTCGGCTGCGGCAAGATGGACTCATGCCCCGCTCCAACCGCCCCCGACGGCAGCTGCCCGCTTCCAGCACTGCTGCCGGACGCAACGCGCGGCGTAAATGGGCGGCACCGGCACCGGAGGTGGATCTGGACCGTGCCCGGGCGGGCCTGCCTGAGCGCGAGAGCGCGGCCGACGGCGAATGGTCGGTGCGGCGGATTACCGCCAGGAACGCGGCCAAGGAGTACCGCTGCCCGGGCTGCGGACAGGTCATTCCGCCGGGGATCGAGCACCTGGTGGTCTGGCAGGAGGACTCGCTGTTCGGCCGGGAGACCGCCGTCGCAGACCGCAGGCACTGGCATGCACGCTGCTGGCGCATCCGCCCCGGATCCGGCCAGCGCCGCTAGGGAGCCGCGGCTAGCGCCGGTCCTGGCGCGCGATCACGACTTCCTTCATCAGGAGCAGTATCGCCGCTGCGGTGGGAATGGCGATCAGTGCGCCGAGGACGCCCAGCAGGGTGCCGCCGGCGATCACCGCAATAACGGCGACCGCGCCAGGGACGGCAACTGCCCGCTGCATCACGCGCGGGGAAACGAAGTACGCCTCGAACTGCAGGTAGGCCATGTAGAGAATGGCGAACACGACGGCGGTCTGCCAGCTGGCGGTCAGTGCAATGAGGGACACCAGGATAAGGGCGATGGGCGGCCCCACGAGGGGAATGAAGGCCAGGATCGCCACCAGGAAAGCCAGGAGAACCGAAAAAGGGACCCCGGTAATGGTCATGATCACGAAGGCGTAGAGCGCATCCAGCAGTGCCACGAAGCCCTGGCCTATGACGTAGTTGCCCACGCTGCCGGTGATTTCCTCGGAGAGGGCTTCCACCCTCCGCCGCCGGCTGCGGGGAGCCAGCCGGTAGGCCCACTTCTTCATTGACGGCAGCGACGCCAGGAAGTACAGGGTCAGCACCAGGATAATCAGCGCGCCGAACAGGCCGTTGGCGATGACCGAGCCCACGCTCAGCACCCCGCCGAAAATACCGCCGACGGCATCGGCGTTGGAGAAGAACTTCTCCACTTCATCGTCGATGCGGTCCCGGATCTGGAACTGCCGCTCCACCGTCACGAAGAACTGCGAGGACATAAAGCGGTCGACGTAGCTCGGGGCGTTATTGATGACTTCCGTGGTCTGGCTGACGATCGTGGGAATCAGCGTTGCAAAAAAGCCTGCAACGGCACCGGCCAGGACGACGACGGTGATGGCGATGCCGGCGGGACGGGGGACCCCCCGGGCACTCAGCCAGCGCACCACCGGATCCAGGCCCAGTGCGATGAAGAGTGCGGCGCCGATCCAGACCAGCAGCTCACCCACGTTGGTGACAATGAAAAACAGCAGCAGGGCAAACCCCACGCCGGTCGTGAACATAAAGCCGAAGCGGATGGGATGCCGTTCAGGCCCCCCTTCGCCCGTCGCCGGGGGAGGAGCTCCTCCGAAGCGCCGCCGCTCGTCCGAGAGTTTCGCGTCCTCATCAACTTCCGGCTCGGGGAGCCGTTGCTCAGGCAGTTCATCTTCCGGAGGAACGTCGAACCGGTGCCGGGGGCGGGCTCCGGGGATGCGGGTGAGCAGTTGCCGGGCGCGCGAGCCTGCTGCTGCGAAACGGCTGGGGCGCAGCGGTGCGTCCTGCCCGGGCGCGGGGAGGGGCTCGTCGACGGGAACGTCCCTGTCATCGCTCATCCGCGCTGTTCTCCTTGGAAGTCCTTGGTTTTCCGGTCCTGTGCTGCGGCGTCAGATTATCAGTCCCGGATGCCGGGCCTGCCGCACGGGGCCGGGCACTTCCGGGCCGTGCCCCCTAAATGTGCTCTTGGAGGGGATTTCGTTACCATAGGGTTATAAACCAGCCGCCATGACGGATATCCATGGGCCCTCACGCCCATCGCCGCTGCCTACAGGCGGGCGAGTGACCGTGACCGACGATAGGTAAGTTGTGCGAAACAAAATTGCAGTTCCGCTGATTGTGCTTGGTGTGCTGATGATGCTGGTGGGCATCGGTCAGCGCACGCTGTGGGCACCGCCGGACACCGTCACCGTCCAGGCCCCCGCAACCGAGGCGGAGGCGCCTCTGGCTGTGCTGGACGCCGGTCTTTTCGCCGACCGTTCCGGTGCGGAGATCACGGTACGGGGCGAGGACGGCATCTTCCTTGCGGTTGGACGCAGTGCCGACGTCGATGCCTGGGCCGACGGCGCGGCTGCAACGCGGATTACGGGTGCCTCAACGGAGGCCCTGGCGGCCGAAACCGGTGACGGCGAGGCCACGGTCCCCAACCCCGCCGGCTCTGATCTGTGGGTCAGCGAGGAAGCCGCAGAAGGCGAACTCTCCTACCTCTGGACGGCACCGGCAGAAGGGGACTGGTCGGTGCTGATCGCCTCCGACGGTGAAGCGCCTGCTCCGACGGATATCTCCGTCAGCTGGGCCAACGAGGAAGGAACGCCGTTCGCCGTTCCGCTGATCGTCGGCGGTGCCCTGGTGGCCATCCTCGGGCTGGCCCTGGCGTTCATGGCCCGTTCCGGCAGCAAGCGAACCCCGCCTGCTCCCGGCAGCCGCCGCGCCACCCGGGAATCCGATACCGCGGCCCACAAGATCGTCGCCCGGCGCGGGCAGGACGCCGGGACCGCGCGTTCCGTCTCAGCCCAGCCTGCCGCTTCAGCGATTCGGAAAGGCACCGCAGGGGTGCTTTCCGCCGCCCTGGCTTCGGGCATCGCCCTGGCCTTGGTGCCGGGCGCTGCCACGGCGGCAACGGATGCCCCGGAGGATGCCGCATACCCTGTCGTGCTGGACGAACAGCTGGCACGCATCCTGGGTTCTGTCGCGGGGACAGTCCAGAAAGCGGACGCTGCCCGGGACCCGGCCCTGCTGAAAGAACGCGTCTCCTCCACCGCACTCTCCCTCCGCGAGGCGAACTACGCAGTGGCGGCGAAGGTACCCGAGACAGCCGCGCCGACGTCGGTCGCAGCCTCGCCCCTTCTCACCGACCTGGTTTCCACCGGGACAGGCTTCCCGCGCACCGTCGTGGCCGTCACCCAGGGCGGAGACAACACCGTTCCCCAGGCACTGGTGCTGGTCCAGCCCTCCGCGCGTGAGAACTACAAGCTCGTTTCCGCGATCCAGATGCTGCCGGGTACTACGTTCCCCCAGGCGCCGTCGGACGGAACCGGCGTCAGCGCGGCTGAGCCGGGCTCCGCGGACGGACTGGCGATGTCGCCGCAGGCAGCGGTCGATGCCCTGGCCGACGCCCTCACCAACCCTGAGGGCGGGAACAGCGCCACGTTTGCGCCGAACAGCTTCGCTGAGGCCGTGACGACGTTCCAGGCTGAGGTGACAGCCAACCCGGACAACGAGTTCGCCTCCATCACCTTTAGCCACACTCCCGTCCCTGAAGACACGCGCTCCCTGCGCACCGGGGACGGCGGCGCCATCGTCTTTGGCTACATGTCCCACAGCTATTCGAGCGTTCCCCGCGAGGAGGGTGATTCGATCAACCTGGAGGGCACCATCTACGAGACCCTGACCGGCGAGAAGAACACCGAGGCGGGAATCGACGTCAAGTACGGCGAGGCTGTCATGCTCTACGTGCCCCCGGCCGGGACCTCGGACAAGGTCGAGGTCATCGGCGCCGCCCAGGAGCTGCTCTCGGCAACCCTGAAGTAACCCCCGCCGTCGATCCGGTGCGGCGGCATGCGCCGCCCGGACCGGGTGGCAGGACAGGGCCGCGGCTGCAGCAGCTGCGGTCCTGCGCTGTCTGCGGACGTACTTGCTCCGGGGCCCGGTCCCCGTACTAGGGTTGAGACCATGAGCACACCGAACCATCGTCCGGCACCGGCACCGGCACCGTCCATGAACCTCAGGGGAGCGGTGGACCTCTCCGCACTCAAGGCCAAGGCGAGTGCGCCGCCGCCCGCTGCGCAGCAGGGTGCCCCGGCCGGCCAGAACACCTCCTACGTCGTGGAAGTCACCGAACAGACCTTCCCCCAGGTGGTGCAGCTTTCGGCTACGGTTCCGGTAATCATCAACCTGTACTCTTCCCGCAGCCCGGAGTCGGCTGAGGTTACCGCTGCGCTGGAACAGGAAGCGGCAGTCCGAGGCGGACGCATTCTGCTGGCGAATGTCGATGCGGATGCGCACCCGCAGATCGCCCAGGCTTTCCAGGCTGTCTCCGTGCCAACGGTCGCCGCGGTAGTCAAGGGCCAGCCCGTTCCGCTCTTTGACCGCGCAGTTCCAGCCGAGCAGATCCAGGCCCTGATCACCGAGCTGATGCAGGTGGCGGAAGCCAACGGCGTCACCGGTTCACTGGGTGAGCCCGGCGGTGCACCCGGTGAAGAGGACGAGGCTCCGCTGCCCCCGCTGCACCAGGAGGCCTACGACGCCATTGTGGCAGGGGATTACGACGGCGCCGCTGCCGCCTACCGCAAGGCCCTGGCAGAGCAGCCCGCCGACGCTGACGCAAAAGCGGGCCTGGCGCAGGTGGAGCTGATGCAGCGGCTCAAGGACGCCGATGCCGAAGCGCTCCGCTCCGCTGCCGCCAAGGAACCGGACAACGTGGATGCCCAGCTTGCCGTGGCGGACCTCGACCTTTCGGGCGGACATGTGGAGGACGCATTCAACCGCCTGATTCGGCTGATCAGCCGCACCTTCGGGGAGGACCGGGAACGCGTCCGGCTGCGCCTGCTGGATCTTTTCGAGATTACGGGCCCAACCGATCCGCGTGTTAACAAGGCACGCTCCGCACTGGCCCGCGCCTTGTTCTAGGAATATCCGCGGGCAGGGCGCCCGTCATTGCCATGGGGCCCTGCCGCAGGCCCGGGGTCCGGGCCTAAGCTGAAAAGAGCCGGAGGGACAGGGACAGGCGGAGCGCTCCGCGGCTCCCGGATACTTGCCGGCATAAGGCACCGGACAGGCGAAGCGCCATGGCAGTTCGCCGTGACAGGGAGCAGGAATATGTGCACAGGCATCAGATTCTCTGACAACAGCGGCAACCTCTACCTCGCGCGCAATCTGGACTGGACGTTCGGTTACGGCGAGCGGGTTGTGCTGACGCCGACGGGGTACGCCACACGTTCCCCCTTTGGAGCGGTGCCGGAGATCCGGCACGCGGTCATTGGAATGGGCATCGTGGAGGAAGACACGCCGCTGTATTTCGACTGCGGAAACGACGCAGGCCTGGCCGTAGCCGGGCTCAACTTTCCGGGATACGCGGACTACGCCACGGAAGCGGTTGAGGGGGCGGTGAACGTTGCCGCGTTCGAATTCCCCCTCTGGGTGGCATCCCAGTTCGCCAGCGTTGACGAGGTCGAGGCCGCGCTCGGCTCTGTCGTCATTGTGGACCGGCCGATCAACGAAAAGTACCCGAGCTCCCTGCTGCACTGGATCATCGGTGACGCCAAACGCGCCATAGTGGTGGAGTACACGAGCGACGGCATGCACGTCTTCGATGACGACGTCGACGTCCTGGCGAACCAGCCCGGCTTTTCCTGGCACCACGAGAACCTGCGCAACTACCTCAACGCGTCCCCCGACTATCCCGGGAAGGTTGTGCTTGCAGGGGCTGACCTGGTCCCATTCGGTTCAGGATCCCTGATGCGCGGCATCCCCGGCGACTACTACTCGCCGTCCCGGTTCGTGAGGGCCGCCTACGTGAACGCCCACTATCCACAGAAGTCGACCGAGGAAGAGAACGTCAGCCGTGCGTTCCATACCCTGCAGCAGGTCGCGATGGTGGAGGGCAGCGCAGCGATGGATTCGGGGCAGTTCGAGAAGACGGTCTACACGGGGCTCTTCTCCGCCAGGACAAAGAGCTACTACTGGAATACCTACGAAGACCCGGCCATCCAATCCGTATCCATGGCAGACCATGCGGCAGACGGAACGGAACTCCTGGTGCTCTAGCTTCAGCGGAGGCGGTGCGGCCGCGCACCGCCTCCTAGTCCGTGCGGCGGGGCCGGGCGGCGTCTTTGTTACTGGATTTGGTCCGCAGGATGGAGTGCAGCCGGGGTTCTGGTTGCTAGGTTTTGTGTATGAGCCAAACACCAGATCCCTCTGTACTTCCCGGCGGGAACCAGCAGTCCGCAGCTGCCGTGCCAGCACCAGCCGAAGCGCAGCCCGTGCCCGCGCTTGCCATCCGCGGACTGGCCAAGCGGTTTGGGCAGAAGATTGCTGTCAACGGCATCAACCTTGATGTCCCTGCCGGGTCGTTTTATGGACTGGTTGGGCCGAACGGCGCCGGAAAGACCACTGCCCTGTCCATGGCAACCGGGCTGATGCGTCCGGACTACGGACAGGTATGGGTTCACGGCGTGGATGTCTGGGACAAGCCGCTGGAGGCCAAGAGGCTCATGGGCGTGCTTCCCGACGGCGTCCGGCTTTTTGACCGGCTGACGGGTGAACAGCTGGTGACCTATGCGGGCCTGCTGCGCGGCATGGACCGGGACACCGTGGCGGAGCGCACGGCTGACCTCCTGCGCGCACTGGACCTTTCGGCAGATGCAGGCACCCTGGTGGTGGACTACTCCGCCGGCATGACCAAGAAGATCGCCCTGGCCTCGGCGCTGATCCACGCGCCGCGCCTGCTGGTCCTGGATGAACCTTTCGAAGCCGTTGATCCGGTCTCTGCCGCGAACATCCGTGACATCCTCGCGGACTACGTGTCCTCCGGCGGAACGGTGATTGTTTCCAGCCACGTGATGGACCTGGTGCAGCGCATGTGCGACCACGTTGCCGTCGTTGCGGCCGGCAACGTCCTGGCAGCCGGAACGGTGGATGAGGTCCGCGGCAGCCGGAGCCTGGAAGAAACCTTCGTGGACCTGGTCGGCGGACGCAGCACCTCGGAGGGCCTGTCATGGTTGCGCACCTCCTAAGGCTCAAACTCATCCTGCTGCGCAACTCACTGCGCCGCAGCCCCTGGCAGATCGTCGGGATCGTCTTCGGAGCGCTCTACGGCATCGGAATCCTGACCATGCTGATCGGGGCACTGTTCTTCCTCGGCCTGACGGATCCTGCCCTTGCCCGCACCGCCGTCATCCTCGGCGGATCCGCAGTGCTGCTGGGCTGGGGCATCATTCCCGTGCTGGCCACCGGCGTGGACATGACCCTGGACCCTGCGCGCTTCGTGACGTTCGCGATTCCGATGCGCCAGATGCTTGCCGGCCTGGCACTGGGATCGCTGATCGGAGTTCCCGGGCTCGTCACGCTGCTGGCTTCGCTGGCGCAGGCGTTCTCCTGGTGGCAGCATCCGGCGGCCGTGCTGGCCGCTGTTCCCGCCGCGCTGGTCGCCGTCCTGTCCTGTGTCGTGCTGGCCCGGACCACGGTTGCCGCAACGACATCACTTGCCAGCTCACGCCGGTTCAAGGACGTGGCAGGCCTGGTTGCCATCGTTCCCCTGGTGCTTCTTGGCCCGATCTTCGGGATTTCGGCCACGGGGTTTGCTGCCTCCGGGGACTTCCTGTTTGACCTCGCAGAGGGACTGGCCTGGACCCCGCTTGGGGCCGCGTGGGCCATCCCGGGCGATATCGTCCTGGGGAATACGGGCACGGCGGCAGTCCGGTTTGTCATCGCCGTCGCCTTCCTGGTTTTTATTACCTGGGCCTGGAAAGCCCTGCTGGCCCGCGCACTGGTCACCCCGGCGCACAATGCGGCCGCGCGCCGGGGCGCCGGCAAGCTCGGGTTCTTTGCCCGTATGCCGGCCACTCCTGCCGGAGCCGTCGCCGCACGGGCCCTCACCTACTGGGTGCGCGACCCGCGGTACTCGGCATCGCTGATCCTTATTCCGGCGCTCGTCGCGATTATGGTCTTCGTCGGCTTCCAGGGCGGCGAGGGCATACCGCCGGTCGTCCTGGGGCTCGGCCCGCTGGTGGCGTTCCTTCTCGCTTTCGGGATCTCCGCCGACATCTCCTACGACAACACTGCCTTCGCCCTGCATATCTCCACCGGCGTTTCCGGCACGGCTGACCGCGCCGGCCGCGCCGTCGCCTGTGCGGTATTCGCCCTGCCTGCAACCCTGGCCGCAGCCGTGCTTCCGCCCGTGCTCGTGGGCCGGCCGGAGGATATTCCGGCGCTTTTGGGACTGTCTGTCGGGCTCCTGCTCAGCGGACTGGGGCTCTCCAGCGTCTTTTCGGCCCGCTACACCTACAACGTGCCGCTGCCGGGGGAGAACGCGTTCAAGACTCCTCCGGGGTCTACCGGGCGCACCATGCTGGTGCAGTTCATCTGGATGGCAGTGCAGTTCGTCATCGCTCTGCCGTTGCTCGCGCCCGCCGTCGCCTACCTCTTTGGAGCGGGTCCGCTCTGGGGCTGGGTGGCCCTGGTGGTGGGAGTGCTGTACGGTGCAGCTGCGATGATCATGGGCATCCGGATCGGCGGCCGATGGCTGGACCGCCGTGCTCCGGAAGTCCTGCTGGCCGTGTCCGTCAACAAGTAGCGGCGGGGCCGCGGTACTAAGATGGGAACCATGACTCTGCCTCCTGATCCCTTCGAATCCGACCCCATGCGCCGGGCCGACAGCGGTTCCTCCACCGCAGTCATCGAGCGCGAAGAACAGCGCGAACTCGTTGAGCCGGGTGACGCCGAACGCTTCTCGCACTATGTGCGCAAGGAAAAGATCATGGAATCGGCCCTGTCCGGCGAACCGGTCATTGCCCTCTGCGGCAAGGTCTGGACCCCGGGCAGGGATCCGAAGAAGTTCCCGGTCTGCCCCACGTGCAAGGAAATTTACGAAGGCCTGCGCCCGGGCAAGGACGACGGCGGGAAGAAGTAGCGCCCGCGCCCTCCCCATTGCCCTTCCCAGCCGTAGCATCCTGGCACGGCAGTAAGTCCTGATGCCCTTATGAGTGACCCACTGCCCGCGGAGCGCCGCGAGGGCGCCATGTCCGCTGCTTTCCGGCCGCTGACCCTCGGCGTCATCGCCATTGTTACCTGCGTGGCGTTCGAAGCCATGGCGGTCACGACGGCGATGCCCGTGATCGGGGACGATCTCGGCGCCGGGGCGGGCTACGGCCTTGCCTTCTCCATGTTCCTGACCGCGTCCCTGCTCGGCTCGGTGCTGGCCGGTTCCCGCTGCGACGTCGAAGGCCCGCGCCGGTCGCTGATCACGGGCATGGCGCTGCTGGTGGCGGGTCTGGTGCTCTCCGCGGCGGCAGGAGAGTTCTGGCTGGTAACGGCCGGACGGGCAGTTTCCGGCCTGGGCAGCGGCGCAATGGTGGTGGCGTTGTATGTGATCATCGGGCAGGTTTACCCGTCCAGGCTGCAGCCGGTGATCTTCGGATGGGTGGCGACCGCCTGGATCCTGCCGTCCATGGTGGGGCCGCTGGCAGCGGGACTGCTGGCACAGTACGCCAGCTGGCGCTGGGTTTTCGCGGTCGTGATTCCCATTGTCCTGATCGCGGCCGCGCTCGTCTGGCCGCGGGTGCGCCCTCTTGGCCCGCCGGACAGCCCGGAACTTGACCGTGCCCTGGGCCGCAGGCGCGCGGTCTGGGGAGTGTTCCTGGCCGGAGGTGTCTTCGCGGCGCAGTGGGCCGGGAACGAGGCCGCTGCTGCGGGGTCCGTGCTGCTCGGAATCCTGACGGCCTCGGGTGTGCTGGCGGCAGTTGCAGCGCTTTCCGTGCTGCTTCCGCAGGGGACTCTGTGGCTGCGCAGGGGCCTGCCATCGGTGGTGGCGACACGCGGATTGATCAACGCCGCATTCGTCGCGGCGGAAGCCTTTATGCCGGTGATGCTCCTGGCCGTTTACGGCGTGAGCCCGGCCACTGCCGGAATCGCACTGACCGCAGGCGCGGTAGGCTGGGCCATTGGATCCTTCCTGCAGGCCCGGGTACCCGGAGACCGGCGCCACCTGCTCCTGGCGGGCGGATCAGGCCTGCTGACGCTGTCCATTGGCGGCACCGGGCTGATGGCCGGGGCACAGTCGCCCTTCTGGCTCCTGGTGGCCGTCTGGTCGCTGGCGGGCGTGGCCATGGGTGCGGCGCTGTCCAGCACTTCGGTGCTGGTCCTTGATGCCTCCTCGGCAGCTGACCGGGGGCAGAACTCGGCGTCGCTTCAGCTCGCCGACCAGGTGGGTGCCGTCGCAGGCACCACGGTTGGAGGGGTGCTGCTCGCCGTCCTGGTGCAGCGCGGACCTGTGGGCCCGGAAACAGGTTATGCCCTGATGTGGCTGGTCCTCGCAGTCTTTGCGGTGATTGGAACAGCTGCGGGCATACGCAGTGCAATTGTTAGACCAAGTACCGGAAAGGTGCCTTCCCAAGCGTGAGTCCCGATACCCTTTTCGGCGGCAGTGGACCGGCGCTGCCCCCTGCCTATCCCGAACGGGCAGCATGGGGGACAGCCCCGAAGCTGCGCCAGTGGCAGGCCGAAGCCCTGGAAAAATACTTCGCCAAGAATGACAACGACTTCCTGGCCGTGGCGACCCCCGGCGCAGGCAAGACCACCTTCGCCCTGCGTGTAGCCACCGAACTGGTGGAACGCGGCATCGTGAACCGGATTACCGTCGTCGCGCCCACCGACCACCTCAAGCGCCAGTGGGCAGATGCAGCCGCGCGCGTTGGACTGGCACTGGACCCCAACTTCAAGAACGCGGACGGGCGGCACGGCCACGGCTTCATAGGCGTGGCAGTGACCTACGCGCAGGTGGCCAGCAAGCCCATGCTGCACCGCGCCAAGACCGAAGCCGCCCGGACGCTGGTCATCCTGGATGAGATCCACCACGGCGGCGACGCGCTGTCCTGGGGCGACGGCATCCGTGAAGCGTTTGAACCAGCTGCCCGGCGGCTGTCGCTGACCGGTACGCCGTTCCGCTCCGACACCGCACCCATTCCGTTCGTCGACTACATCGAGGACGGCGCCGGAATCCGCCGCTCCAAGGCCGACTACACGTACGGCTACGGCCAGGCGCTGAAGGACCATGTGGTCCGTCCGGTGATGTTCATGGCGTACTCCGGCCAGATGCGGTGGCGCACCAGCGCCGGTGAGGAAATGGCTGCGTCGCTTGGCGAAGCGGCGGTGACCAAGGACATCACCGCGCACGCCTGGCGCACGGCACTGAACCCGGCCGGTGAATGGATTCCAGCCGTCCTCGCTGCTGCTGACCGCCGGCTCAGCGAGGTGCGGCGTGCCGTGCCCGACGCCGGCGGCCTGGTCATTGCCACGGACCATGAAGACGCCCGCGCGTACGCCGGGCAGCTGAAGAAGATCACCGGTGAATCACCCACGGTGATCCTCTCCGACAATGCGAAGGCCTCCGAGAAGATCGAGGAGTTCTCTGCGGGTACGCAGCGCTGGATGGTGGCAGTGCGCATGGTGTCCGAAGGCGTGGACGTTCCGCGCCTCGCCGTCGGTGTGTATGCGACCTCGACGTCGACGCCGCTGTTCTTTGCCCAGGCCGTGGGCCGCTTTGTGCGTGCCCGCAAGCGGGGAGAAACGGCGTCGGTGTTCCTGCCGTCGGTACCCACGCTGATGATCCTGGCGAACGAGATGGAAGTGGAGCGCGACCACGCGCTGGACCGTCCCGAGAACCATTCCGAGGAGGAAGGCTTCGGCCTGGACGACTCGCTGATGGAAGCGGCGAACCGGGAAGAGAAGGCCTCCGGCGAGCTGCAGAAGCAGAAGTTCGAGGCGCTGGAATCACAGGCATCCTTTGACCGTGTGCTGTTCGACGGCGGCGAGTTCGGTACCGGCGGCGAACTGGGCAGCGAGGATGAGCAGGACTTCCTGGGCATCCCGGGACTGCTGGACGCGGAGCAGGTCACCATGCTGCTGCGCCAGCGGCAGCAGGAGCAGCTTTCCCGCCGGGGCAGGCGCAAGCCGGAGGAAAAGGTACCGGAGGCGCTGCCATCGGTCGCTGACCACCGCCAGCTCACGGAACTGCGGGCCCAGCTGGCCAAGAACGTCTCGGCTTGGTCCGCCCGCTCCGGCATGCCCCACGGCATGGTGCACAGCGAACTCCGCCGGATCTGCGGCGGCCCCGCCGTGGCCCAGGCGAACGAGGAACAGCTGCAAAAGCGGCTGGAAAAGCTGCAGGACTGGTTTATCGGCCGCAAGTAGCCCCCCTGATTCCTCCCTCTCTTCCAAACGAGAGGCCAGTTACGGCTCTTCAGAACGCTGAAAAGAGCCGTAACTGGCCTCTCGAGGGGAGAAAGGGGGAGAGGGGCTAGAGATCCAGGAGTTCGACGCCGGCATCCTCGAGGTCATCGAGCGCAGCAATCACATCAACCCGGTCCAGGCCGCGGCAGAGCTCGGGGATCACATACGTGTCGTAGCCTGCGGCAACAGCGTCCAGCGCGGTGGACTTAACGCAGTAGTCGGTGGCCAGTCCCACAATCACCACTTCGTCCACGCCCCTGTCCCGCAGCCAGTCGTCCAGGGACACGGTGTCGGCATCGGGTGCGGGCTCGGCGTCAGGCTCCCCGAGGGGAACTTCGACGTCGGGGGCCAGCACACCCTCAAAGCCGGAGTAGGCAGCTTCGTACTGCCCCTTCCGGAAATAGGCGTCGATGAACTCCGTATCAAGGTCCGGGTTCAGTGCTGCGCCGTGCGTTCCGGCCACGCAGTGCACCGGCCAGGAATCACGGAAGTTCGGGTTGTCCGAGAAGTGGCTGCCCGGCTCGATGTGCCAGTCCTGGGTCGCCACGACGGCTGAGTACCGGTCCCGTGAGCTCTCGATGTAGTCGCTGATCTCCACCGCGGCGTCGTTCCCTCCGGGAACGGCCAGGGTACCGCCTTCGCAGAAGTCGTTCTGGACATCAACCACAATCAGTGCACGGGTCATCGGATTTCCTCCTCGAATTCGGTCGGGATCACGGGTTCGCCGCGCTGCAGGCGGTAAGCCGCCGCGGGCAGTTCAAGCAGTGAAGCGTCATGGCGGGCACGGGCCCGCGCCACAGCGTCCGCTCCGGTCCAGCCGTCCTTTAGGACGCCGTCGGACACAAAGGTTTCCAGCAGCTCGCGGTCGTTGCCGTCGTTTTCCGGGCGGCTGCCCACGCCCACCACCTCGGCAATGGCACGCCCGCGTTCATTCAGCCGGCGGAGGGCGTATTTATGCCCTCCGAGCGAAGCCTTGTTCTTGGCTGCCTTGGCCACGGAAACGAAGTTCCCGTCCGTTCCTTCGCGGCTGACGAGCTTGTAGACCAGGCCGGCGGTCGGAGCGCCGGAACCGGTAACCAGCGAGGTGCCCACGCCGTAGGCATCAACGGGAGCCGAACCCAGTGCCGCAATCGCGTACTCGTCCAGGTCCGAGGTCACCATGATGCGGGTGGACGTGTTGCCCAGTTCGTCCAGCAGCTCGCGCACCCACTGGGCCTGGGCCACCAGGTCACCGGAGTCCAGCCGGACCCCGCCAAGTTTGTGTCCGGCGACGGCGACGGCGTTGCGCACGCCCTGCTCGACGTCGTACGTATCCACGAGCAGGGAAGTGTTCAACCCCAGCGAAGCGGTCTGCGCCTCGAAGGCCTGGACCTCGGAATCATGCAGCAGGGTGAAGGAATGGGCGGCCGTGCCAACGGTCTTGATGCCGTAGCGCAGCCCGGCCTCGAGGTTGGAGGTGCTGTCGAATCCGGAAATGACGGCGGCCCGGGCCGCCGCGACGGCAGCTTCCTCGTGCGTGCGCCGTGAGCCCATTTCAATGCAGGGCCGTCCGCCGGCGGCGCTGGTCATCCGGGAGGCAGCGGAGGCGATGGCGCTGTCATGGTTCAGGGTGGAGAGGATGAGGGTTTCCAGGATGCAGGCTTCACCGAAGCTCGCCTCGACCTGGAGGATCGGGGAACCGGGAAAGTAGACGTCGCCCTCGGCATAGCCGGTGATGGTGCCGGAGAAGCGGAAATCAGCCAGCCAGGCGATGGTGCGCTCATCGACCACGCCCGTGGAGGCCAGGAAATTCAGCTGGGGTTCCTCGAAGCGGAAGTCCTGCAGGGCTTCGAGCAGCCGTCCGGTCCCCGCGACGATCCCGTAGCGCCGGCCATCCGGGAGCTTGCGGGCAAAGGCCTCGAAGACCGACCGCCGTTCGGCGGTGCCTGCGTGCAGCGCGGCCTGCAGCATCGTGAGTTCGTAGTGGTCGGTGTACAGGGCAGCGTTGGGACGCTGCCACGCAGTGGGACTGTTCACACCAAAACTCTAACCCGTGGGGTCGGCCAAGCGCCGCACCCTGCGCGCGGAGCAGCCGGGCACGGCAGCCAAACTACAATTGGCTCCATGAGCGTTGCCACCCTCCCGGGAACCGGGACCCAAACGGATGCCTGGACGGCAGAACAAACCATCGAGGACGTTCCGTGGGTGGTTATTGTCTGGAATGACCCGGTGAACCTCATGAGCTACGTGAGCTACGTCTTCCAGAGCTACTTCGGGTACTCCGAGGAAAAAGCGAACCAGCTGATGCTCCAGGTGCACAACGACGGGAAATCGGTGGTGGCCACCGGTTCGCGCGAAGAAGCTGAGCGACACACCTTTGCCATGCACTCCTACGGACTCTGGGCCACGTTCCAGAAGGCCGACCAGCCCTAGGGCCGTCGAACTAGCGGAAAGGTCATTTCTTGGCTACCGGATTCAAGCTCACCCGCAAGGGGATTACTGCCCACCTGGAACCGGGGGAGCGGACCCTGCTGCGCGGCCTGTTTTCCGACGTCATCACCATGCTGACCCCGGACACACCGGCCCACACCGATCCGCTGGCGGCCATGGTTGGCATGGACACCAGTGCCGAGGTGCCCCGGGACCCGGCCCTGCTGCGGCTGCTGCCTGACGCGGTCCACGGCAATGACGACGACGCCCTGGAGTTCCGGCGGCTGACCGAACGGTCGCTGCGGGAAGGGAAAATCGGTTCCCTGCAGGCGGCGTCCCTGGCCCTGGAATCTAACCAGATGCACCTGGATCCGGAACAGGCACGGCACTTTGCGCAGGCACTGAATGACGTGCGGCTGGTGCTGGGAAGCCGGCTGGACCTGCGCACCGACGAGGACGCGGAGGCGCTGCACTCCATCACGGAACCCGGGGACGCCGAGGACGTGGAGCAGTACCTGGCCCTTGTCTACAACTTTGTGACCTGGCTGCAGGAAACGCTGATGAAGGCACTCCTGGACACCCTGCCCGCCAGATGAGTGTGACCAAGGCCACTGCATTTCGGGTGCCCCGGTGAGAAACCGGGGACTATTGTCGAAACATCATGAGCTCTGACCATCCGGTTACTTCGCCGCTGAAGGACGCCCTGCCGAAGACCACCGACGCGCCGATAGGCATTTTCGATTCGGGTGTTGGGGGTCTCACCGTTGCCCGGGCTGTGATCGACCAGCTGCCCAATGAGTCCATTCTTTACGTGGGGGACACCGCCCACGGGCCCTACGGCCCCCTGCCGATCGCCGATGTCCGCGCCTACGCGCTGGGCGTGATGGACGAACTGGTGGATGCCGGCGTGAAGCTGCTGGTGATCGCCTGCAACTCCGCCTCGGCAGCCGTCCTGCGCGACGCCCGCGAACGCTACACCGGCCGCTACGGCATTCCGGTGATCGAAGTCATCCAGCCGGCAGTGCGCCGCGCGGTGGCGGCCACCCGCTCCGGCAGGGTCGGAGTCATTGGCACGGCAGCGACAGTGGGCTCGCGTGCCTACGACGACACCTTCGCCGCGGCACCGCATCTGGAGGTTTCGTCGGTGGCCTGCCCGGCCTTCGTGGAGTTCGTCGAGGCCGGCGTCACCAGCGGCGAGGAACTCCTCCGGGCGGCCGAGGGATATCTGGATCCGCTCAGGGACCGGGACGTGGACACCCTGGTGCTGGGCTGCACGCACTATCCGCTGCTCACCGGCGTCATCTCCTATGTGATGGGCGACGGCGTCACACTGGTTTCCAGTGCGGAGGAAACGGCCAAGGACGTGTACCGGGCGCTGCTGACCCACGGCCTGCAGCGCGAATCGCCGGAGCCGCCCAGCCACCGTTTCGTCGCCACCGGCGATGCTGAATCTTTCGAGCTCCTGGCCCGCCGGTTCCTTGGCCCGGAGGTACTCCGGGTAGAGCACGCCGACTCCGTTGCCGCACGT